>CBINGZ010000039.1:0-59764 GCA_966250335.1 uncultured bacterium
CTGGGCGGTTCACGGCCCCCATGCCGACCTCGTCGCCGCCGACGTCGCCCGACGGTTCGGCGTCCAGGCGGCGGCGCTCGACACGATCACGGTCAACGAGGAGACGATATGACGACGGATTGCGGACGGCCTTTCCAGCCAGCCTCTTTGCGCGTAGATTCCCGCTCCGTCATTCACTCCAAACGGCAGGGATGATATGTCGCAGAACGTGACATCCTTCTTCACGGAGTCCGACCTGGAACGGGTCAGGGGAGCCGTCGCCGCGGTCGAACGGAAGACACGGGGAGAGATCGTCCCCTTCGTCGCCGAACGAAGCGATCCCTATGTGGAGACGCTCTGGCAGGCGGGGGCGCTCGGGGGGATCCTGGCGCTCCTCCTCTGGCCGATCTTCAGGATCAGGCTCGACTACTGGTCGGTGATGGGGATCTTCGAGCCGTTCGCGGTCCCTCTGGTCGTCGGTGCAATCTGCGGGCTGATGACCGCGTTACTCCCCTGGCTCCGGCGCACGCTCGCCGGACGCCGGATGCTCGACTACAGAACATCGCAACGCGCCATGGAGGCGTTCGTCGAGGCGGAGGTCTTCAACACGCGCGACAGAACCGGCATCCTGATCTACCTGAGCCTCTTCGAACGGTCGGTGATCGTGCTGGGGGACAAGGGGATCAACGAAAAAGTGAAGCAGAGCGAATGGGACGGGGTCGTGAAGACGATCGTCGACGCAATCGGCGCCGGGCGCCCCGCCGACGGCCTCGTCTCCGCCATCGAGCAATGCGGCCTGCTGCTTGAACGGGCCGGCTTCGCCGTGAGACCGGACGACACGAACGAGCTTCCCGACGACCTCAGGGTCTCCGGCTGAGCCTCCCCCGAACGACCCGAAGGAACATAGTCACGAACGATTCATGAAGATATCTCTCCTCCTTACCCTGTTCCTCGCCGCCGCATCCTCCCTCATGGGGCAGGTCAAGGCACAGGATTCCCTGAACATGACCCTCTTCGGCTATCTCAACCCGGTCGATTCGGTGGGGCCGCATTCCGCGCTCTGGGGATATACCGCTCCGGACGGCAGGGAGTACGCTCTCTTCGGCAGCCAGATCGGCACCCATATCGTCGACATCACCGAGAAGCCGATCAAACAGGTGGCGTTCATCGCGGGGCCGAGGAACCCGTGGCGGGAGATCAAGGTCTACCGGCAGTACGCCTATATCGTCTGCGAATCGCACGACTCCGGCTCGGGACTCCAGATCGTCGATCTCTCCGACCTTCCCCGATCGGCCGCGCTCGTCAGAACCGACTCGTCGTCGTTCATCAGCGCCCACACGATCCATATCAGCCAGGGGCGGCTCTTCGCCAACGGGACCCAGGCGGAAGGGGGAGCAAACGGCGGAGCGATCATCCTCGACCTCACGGAGGACCCGACCCATCCGAAACGTCTGGGGCAGGTGACCCCCTACTACTTCCACGACTCCTTCGCCAGGAACGACACCCTGATCGGCGCCGCCGTCTACGGTCAGGGATGCGATATATGGGATATCAGCAATCCGGCCGCCCCGGTCAGGCTCGCCAACTTCAACTATCCCTACAGCGGCACGCACAACGCGGAGATCACAAGCGACGGCGGGTTCATCGGAACGAGCGACGAGATCAACTTCACGCCGAAATCGTTGAAGATCTGGGATATCCGCGATCTGGGGAATATCACCAAGGTCGCCGAGTATTCGCCGAACCCGATCGACATCATCCATAACGTCCACTTCATCGGCCGCTACGCCTACGTCGCCTGGTATACGGCGGGGGTGAGGATCATCGACATGATCGATCCGTTTCACCCGCGCGAGGTCGCCTTCTACGATACGTTCCCCGGCTTCAGCGGAAGCTACTCCGGCGTCTGGGAGGTCTACGGGTGGTTCCCCTCCGGCAAGGTGATCGCCAGCGACAGGAACACCGGCCTCTGGGTGATGAACGTCGACCTCAAGACCGGCGCCTCCCTCTCCGGCGTCGTCCGGCAGAGAGGGACGGGAACCCCGATCGCCGGGGTGCAGATCAGCGTGCCGGAGCTGAAGACGACGATCACGACCGACAACGCGGGACGCTACTACGTGGGAGGGGTCGAGGGAGCCGCGGGGACGATGACGGTGAGCAGAATCGGTTACGCGGGGATCACCCGTCCGATCACGCTGAACGGCGACAGGGAGGAGGATATCCTTCTCGACACGCTGGAGCTGCGGCAGCTCGTGATCCGCGCGCTCGATCCCGACGAAAAGATCATTGAGGGATTCTCCTACGCGGTGGAGCCGTACTACAGGGCGAACGTCTCCCATAACGGGAGCGGGATCGCCACGGTGCGGCTCCCGGTCGACAGCACCTTCACCTTCACCGTCGGCAAGTGGGGATATACGCTGACGGAGATGGAGGTGACGGTGAAGGAGGAGGGACAGGTCGTGACGGCGCGGCTGGAGCCCGGCTACCAGGACAACGCGACGCTCGATCTGGGATGGAAGCTCGACGACCCGCAGGACAGGGCGCTCACCGGACGCTGGGTGCGGATCATCCCCTTCATGGGCTACGCCAACGCAGAGTGGATCCACCCGGCGAAGGATGCCGACGGACGGGGGGGCTACGCATGGGTGACCGGCGTGCCGCCGAGGGACGCCAACCCGAACGAAAACGACGTCAACAAGGGACGGACGACCCTGACGACGCCGACGATGCGGCTGCACAGATTCGCCGATCCGGTGATCACCTACGATCTCTGGTATTCCTACATCAGAAAGGATTCGCTGATCGATACCCTGAAGGTCCAGCTCTCCAGCGACGACGGGCGGACCTGGACCACCGTCAGGTTCGACACGGCGACCATCGGCGAGTCGATCTTCCGTCCCCTCTGGCGGCGCGACACGATCCGGGTGGCGAACCATCTGGCGGTCACCCCGACCATGAAGTTCCGCGTGGTCGCCAGCGACACGCTCGGGAACGCGAGCGTCTATGCGGGACTGGACAACTTCAAGGTGAGCGGGACCCTCCTGAACGACACACTGCAGCCGCGCCCGGGAAGCCACCGGACCATGCTGCGGGTGACGCCGAACCCGTCGCGCGGGAGCGGAAAGATCGTGGTGGGAATTCCTCCGGGGGAACACAACGTCAGGCTGGAGATCTTCAACGAGGCGGGGCAGCAGGTGGCGCTTCACGAAGGGATCTTCCGCGAGGGAGAGCACAGCTTCGACATCGACGAGCCGCTCGATTCCGGCTGGTATGCGGTCCAGCTCGTCCTGAACGGAGAGGAGGCGCTCTCGACCACGATGCTGGTGCTCCACTGAGCCGACTCCCCCCCCGGGGAGGGTTTGCAGCGAGCGTTCTGCATTTCCCCGAATTTATTTCCTATTCCCCAGTTGGCTGGTAGTCGTCACATTTCGTAAGTTCGTCTCCGTTCGATTCGATCCCCGTCCGGATCCTGCCGTTATCCTACACTTGCAAGGAGTTTCGAAGAATGAAGATCCCCGGCTTCTCGTTCTGGGCATTCGCAACCGCCCTGGTGGTCTATCTTCTGCTGCACGCCGTCGTCCCGGAGGGGATGGGATGGTTTGCGATTCTCTTCGCGGTGATCTGGTACGTGGTAGGCATAGGCGCGGCGCACGCCGTCTACGGGTTCCATCATCCGAAGCTGGAGGTCGACATGAGCGGCTCTCCTCTCGGCACCGCCCCTCCCGGCACCCACACGGTGACGTTCGCGAATCAGAACAAGTCGATCTTCGTGGTGGATGGCGGAAATCTCCGCGAGGCGGCCCGCGAGCAGGGTGCGCAGGTCTATTACGACGTGACGAAGTACACCAACTGCCTCGGCTCCGGCTTCTGCGGCACCTGCCGTTTCACTCCCGATCCCAAGGCTCCCAACGCCCTCAACGAACCGACGGCCCAGGAGAAGTTCACGCTCGGCGCCGACGTCGGCAAGGTCCGCCTCGCCTGCCAGGCCGAGGTGTACGGCGACTGCATCATCGACAACCGGATCGCCGAGGAGCTCGGCGATGTTCATCACTACGCCGTCATCAACGGCGCGCTCCTTGGAGCCTTCTCGCTCCTGATGCTGGGTGTCATCCTCTGGATCGGCGCCGACATGATCGGCCTTATGTAAATGTCTAGCCCCCGGGACCGGTTACACGGCTGTTCCCGTACGACCAAGCCCGCGTGGTTTCGACCCCGCGGGCTTCGCTGTCTTCGGGACCGGATCGACCGAACGATTCCGGCTCAGGCGGGAGGATGGATATGCAGCTCCGGGTAGCGCTGCGACGCCGGACGTGAGAGAACCCAGACGGCGGCGTCCGCCACATCGGCCACCGAGATCAGGTTCTCGTACCCCTTCGCCGACCCATCCTGATGCTCCCGCAACGACCCCATGACCGCCAGCAGAGTCGTCCGCAGACCGTGATCCCCCCATTCCGCCTCGATCGAGGCCGCAAGCCCCCGCACTCCCCATTCAGCCGCGTTGAACGGCGCCATCTGCGCCGAGCCGCCGAACGCCCCCGCCGTGGAGACGACGACGAGCCGCTGATCGGGAAAGCGGTCGAGCGAGGCGACGAGCGCCTGCGCCGTGTGGAGCGTCAATCCCATCTTCACCTTTACCACGTTCATCATCTCCTCCAGCCGCAGCCCCGGCAGCGGGTTCATCATGAAGGCGTTGGCGACCACCACCGCCCCGTCGATCCGTCCCGTCGCCTCGGCCAGAGCCTCCGCCCCCCGGATCAGAGCGCCGTCGGCAAGGCCGTCGAGTGTGATCGGATGCGCCTTCCCTCCCTCGACGTTGATCTTCTCCGCCAGGGGACCCGACACCTTTCCGCTCCGTGCCGCCAGACCGACGGCCGCCCCCTCGCGGGCAAACCGTTCCGCCAGAGCCGTGCCGACTCCGGGCCCGACTCCCACAATCAGATATGACCGACCGGCAAGTGATTCCATAGTGAAGTGATAGACGTGATGAGAGATGATGCGTAGGCGAACAGAGATGTCGCCGACAACTGCGATGCAGCGGGAGGAAAAATAGTGAATCCCTCCGTGATCCGTTTCGGGCGACCGCATAACAGGCGGGGCGGCGCCGTTACGGCGCCGCCCCTGTTTCTCATGACCTGATGTCGAATCGCGTCGCGAGCTTCTTAGGGTCTGATGGTCAGCAGCATCCACCGACCTGCCGTGGCGTCGTAGATAAAGACGGCGGCTCCTTCGCCCACGGTCGAGGAGTTGGCGCCGCTCAACGTGTTGATACCGTTGGAGGCAGTGGTGGCGGTGTTGAAGCTGATCGTCATGTTGTGCGTGCTCGCATTGAGCACGTAGATCATGCGACCATCGACTCCGCCCGTGAAGCCGTCGATGGTGAACGCTCCGGTGCCGCCGGTGAACCGGACGACATTGCTGCTGCCGATCGTGATCGTCCCCTGCGATCCGGAGGTGACGGAGACCGTCGTCACGCCGAGTCCCCACGACATATTCCCCGATCCGTCGGTGACCAGAATCTCTCCGGCCTCACCATCGTCGGAGGGAAGGGTCATGGTGACATCCCCCGAGAGGGCCGGCGCCTTCAGTGCGACGGAGCTGCCGCCGCCGCTGCTCGGCTCCTGGAAGCGGAGCTCCCCGGCCGTATTGTCGTCGTTCGTGATGGTGATGTTCCCGTTCTTCGACTCGATCCCGCCGGTGTAGGTCTGCTGGGCCGTCCAGGTGTTGCTGTTGCCGAGGTCGAGGCCGAGCGGCGATCCCGACGAGCCGTTGCCGTTCAGCGTGGCGTCGGTCGAGACGGTCGCACTCGCGGTTGTCCACCCCATGGTTGCGGAGTCGATGCCGTTTCCGCCCGTGACCGTCATCACCTGTCCCACCGATCCGACCGCTGCCGGCCAGACGTAGTTGCCGTTGTTGCTCACCGATGGGGCGCGGATGCCGATATACTGGCTTCCGGTGCCGCTCGGCTCCTGCAGGCGGATGTCGCGAGCGTTGTTGTCGCTGTTGGTCATGGCGATGCGGGCGTTCGCCGTGATCAGGAACGGGCTGGCGAACGTCTGGTTCGCCGTCCAGGTGTTGCTGTTGGCCAGGTTGATCCCGAGCGGGCTGCCGGAGCTGCCGTTGCCGACCAGCGTGTTGTTCCGGCTGACCGTCCCGCTGCTCGCGGCGGCCCACTCGAGGGTGGCCGACGAGGAGCTGGGAGCCGGCGAGGCGGCGATCGAGAGAACCTGACCGGCGGTGCCGCCGGCGGCCGGGAGCGTGTAGGTGATGCTGTTCGCCTGCGCCTGCGCCGTGAACGCCGTGTAGTCGTTACCGGCGCCGCTCGGCTCGTTCATACGAAGCTCGCCGGCATCGGCAAGCGTCAGGTTGTCGTCGACCGTCACATCGCCCGCCGAGTTCGAGATCGAACCCTGGGGATCGATCGCGCCGACCAGCGTCGTTGCGCCGTCAACGGTCAGCGCGCCGCCGACGTTCGTGTTGCCCGATGCTGCGGCCACCGTGAAGTTGCCCGAGCCGATATCAAGATCGCCCGTCATGTCGACGTTGTCGGCGAGCTGGAGATCGCCCGTCGTGCTGGCGATCTGACCCTGAAGGTCGCTCGAACCGGTGACGACCAGATTTCCCGAGGCCTGGATCGCAGGCCCGGTGCCGTTGGTCGTCGCCGTAAGCGCCGCGCCGGGGTTGCCGGCATTGTCGATGACGAACGCTCCGGCTCCACTGGTCGCGCCGGTGTTCGTCAGCGTGAAGAGGGTCGAGGCGCTGCCGTCGCTCTGCGAGTAGGGGAGCGTGAGCCCGGTGACCGGGGTCGTCCACTGCAGCGAAGCCGAATCATTGCCGTTCGACGTCGCGATCGTCATCACCTGTCCCGCCGATCCCACCGATGTCGGGAAGAGGTAGTTGCTGTTGCTCGTCACGTTCGGCGCACGGAAGCCGATATACTGACTGCCGGTGCCGCTCGGCTCCTGGAAGCGGATGTCGCGAGCGTTGTTGTCGCTGTTGGTCATGGCGATGCGGGCGTTCGCCGTGATCAGGAACGGGCTGGCGAACGTCTGGTTCGCCGTCCAGGTGTTGCTGTTGGCCAGGTTGATCCCGAGCGGACTGCCGGAGCTGCCGTCGCCGACCAGCGTGTTGTTCCGGCTGACCGTCCCGCTGACGCTGCTCCACTGGAGGGTGGCAGCCGTGGAGGTCGGAGCCGGGGAGGATGCGATCGCAAGGAACTGACCGGCGGCGCCGTTCGATGCCGGGAGCGTGTAGGTAATGTTGTTGCCGGACTGATCCTGCGCCTTCAGCGCTGTGTAATCCGACCCGCCCCCTTCCTGAAGCCGGAGTTCACCGGCGGAACCGGTGTTCGTCAGCGACAGATTGCCGTTGGTGACCTGGACGCCGCCGTTGGCAAGGAACGCCAGGCCGGTGCCGTTGGTGATCGCGGTCAGGGCGTTCGCGGTGCTCGAGGCGTTGCTGATCTCGAACTGCGCGGCGGCGCCTGTGCCGGTGTTCGTGAGATCGAGCAGGATCCCCGCATCCGACAACGATGCCGACAGCGGAAACGATGAGGCGCCGATCGAGGCCCAGATCAGATTACCTGAACCGTCGGTCTGGAGGAACTGGTTCGCGTTGCCGTCGTTCCCCGGGAACGTCAGCGTGTAGGGAGCCGAGAGCGTCGGCGCCAGAATCGTCAGCGGTACGATCGGCGACCCTCCTCCGGAGAGGAGGAGTTCATCGGCGCGCACGGTCTTGTACGGCTGCGCGTTGACCGCTCCGGCACAGGCAAGCGTGCCGAATAATGAAAGGACCAACTGTTTTTTCATGAATAGGAGCCCTGCAATACGTGGGAGTTAGATCTATAGTACGAGAGAACCCGATGCGGAGTAAAGGAATGGTCGAAAGGCGGGGGTGACATGATCGACGCGCCGCGGAGGCTGCCGCCCGAGAAATATCGGGACAGAGCCGAACGTGGCATTCAACGGTGTTGCCGATCCTGTATGGTGTGGCTGATACCCTCCAATGTGGCCCCCCAGCGCGGAAACGGGGCAATATTACAGCTTTGCGGCGCTGCCTGCAAGTATCGCAGTTTCATATTTTCATCATCGCCCGGCCGGAAGTCTCTCCGCTTCTGATATAATCATTTTACGAGGCAACGCACGCGGTTCAATCGGGTGGTGATCCTTATTACCCGGCGCGATATTCCCACATTCGGATGATGAATACATAGGGATCATGATCCCTTCCGATATAGAAAATGCCCGGAGCGCTCGGCGTCCGGGCATCATCGTAGTTCGATAAGTGCGATATGACAGGCTCGCGCCGGAGAACGGCTCCTCAGCGGCGGTCGGACATCAGCATCCGGGTGGAGGGACGCAGATCCTTCACATCGGCCATGATCCTCGCCTTGTCGAGATGCTGCTGGAGCAGATCGCTCCTGTAGCGCTCCCGGTAGGCGGCGGCGTAGCTCTCCCCCTCCTTCCTGAACTCCTCCTCCCCCGGCCCCGCCTTCTCCATAAGACGGAGGAAGTAATACCCGTGGGTTCCCCGCACCGGACCGCCGACGGAGCCGGACCCGGTGACCGCCACCAGGGAATCGAGGAGCGTCGGGTCCTCATCGGGGGGGGGGGTGAACGTTCTATTCTGCATCACCAGCACGGCGGCGGCCGGCGTGATCTCCAGGATCTCGCCGAGCATCATCTCCGGCGTCAGCACGGAGGCGAGCTTCTCCACCTGCGGCTTCAGCATCTCGATCTGCCTGTCGCGCCGGGCGAGCGAGGTGACGTAGTTCGGGAACTGATCGAACGGCGGGATTCCCCCGCGACGCTCCCCGAGCACCCGCATCACGGCGACCCTGTTGAACGGCAGCGTGAAGACCGCCACCTCCCCCACCTCCGCGTTGAAGGCGAACTCCCCCGTCACCAGCACGTCGCCGTAGAGCTGCAGACGTTCGATGATGGAGCTGTCGGCAACGATGCCGGGGTGGCTCCGCTGGAGCCGGGTCAGCATGGTGTCGATCGGCCTTCCTTCCCTCAGCGCGGCGGCGAAGCCCTCCGCATCGTTCATGACGGTCTTGATAGCCTCCCCCGAAGGAGCCAGGGGGAACCGCATCTCACGGATTCTGTAGCCGATCGTCGATTTCTCCTGCACCCGGATCAGATGGTACCCGAACGGCGTCCTCACCGGCCCCACGACCTCCCCCGTGTCGGCCGCGAACGCCGCATCCTCGAAGACCTTCAACATCTTCCCCCGCCCGAAGTAGCCCAGATCCCCGCCGTGGCTCGCGCTTCCATCCTGCCCGAAGTACATCGCCCCCTCCACGAACGCCGAATCGCTCGTGACCCGCTCCTTCAGAGCGGTGGCAAGATCGAGCGCCGTCTTCTCACCCGAGGAATCGATCTTGATCAGAATATGCCGCGCACGAAGGACCGTATCGCGAGACTTCCCCATCGACTCGACGAAGAGAAGGATCGCATCCTGATCGCGATAGAACGGTCCGATGATGCTCCCCGGCTTCGACCGCTTCAGCGAGTCGATATACTCAGGGGGGAACTGCCCCAGCGACACCGGCTCATCCGGGAACCTGTCGGCCGGGAGCGAGCCCTGGATCTTTCCGACGAGCGAACGACGCGACCCGACCGGCGTCCCCTCCACCACCCGACGGACCGAGTCGACAAGAGTCATGCGCATCGCGCTGTCGGCCCGGCTGGGATTGACCGGAATGATCAACGTGGAGACCGAGCGCGCCGCCGGGAAGTTGTAGTCGGCCTTGTGGCGCTCGTAGTAGTCGCGCGCCTCCTGCGCCGTCATCGGCACCGCGCTGTCCGGGATCGATGTGTGGGAGACGAAGACGAGCGAACCGTTCAGCAGGCTCTTCTCGGCATAATATCGATATCGGATATCATCCTCGGTCAGCGGCTTCTCCTTCATCAGCGCGTCGGCCAGCCCCTCGCGGAGCATCTCGTTCCGCACGTACCGGATCACCTTCTCCAGATCCTCCGTCCACCGGCCGACGACCTCGTTCGTGGCCCCCTCCACCACCTTCGTGATCTTCCGGGGGTCGAGCACCACCGATCGGAAGATCTCCTCCTGAAACCCCGCGGCGCTGTCGGTGAAGACCTGCCGGATGAAATCGGGCGGTTTGGCCAGTATCCGATCCACCGCCTGCTGGCGCGTGACCACCACGTTCCGCTTCTCCGCCTCCTGCGCCGTCAGCTCGATGTTGACAAGATCGAGGAAATATTGATCGTCCGTCGTCTGATCGATCTCCTCGGCGCTCCCCGCCTGCCGCTGGAACCTGACATGATCGCGCAGCAGCTGCTCGTACCGCTCGAACGGAATCGGTCTGCCGTTGACCACCGCTACCGCCCCTTTCGCGTCCGCCCCGGCGGGAGGCTTCCGATCCCCGGGCTGGGCGAGGAGGAGAGCGGGAACAAAAGCAAGGAGAAGAAACTGGAGAGGTATGCGTCGCATCATGGAACGTTTGCCGAATGGATTCATGAGGGGCGGAATACTAACACTCCGGAGAGAGGGAAGGTTAGAGCGGGAACGCGCGACGAGCCGTATGTGCTCGTCGCGCGGGAAAGGATCGATCGACCGGAACGAAGGGGAAACCTCAGCTTTTCGCCCCGGCAAGGATGCGGCCGCCGCCGGCCTTCTCCGTATACCGGGCCATGATCCGCTTGACGTAATCCCTGGTCTCCGCGAACGGCGGAATCCCCTTGTACTTGATCACGTTCCCCGGTCCGGCGTTGTACGCGGCAAGGGCGAACATCACGTTGCCGTTGAACTTCTGGAGCATGAGCTTCAGGTAGCGCACCCCTCCATCCAGCGACTGGTTCGGATTGGTCGGATCGCTCACCCCCATCATGTCGGCGGTTCCCGGAATCATCTGCGTCAGCCCCATCGCGCTGTCGACCGACATCGCCGTGGCGTTGAAGCCCGACTCCTGCTGCACCAGCGCGGCGATCAGAAACGGATCGATCTGATACTTGGCGCTGACCTTCTGGATCAGCTCGCGATACGGAACCTTCCAGGTCAGCTCCACCACGGCGTCCGGTCCCTCCGGCACCAGGATATCGCGCGGACGGAACGACCGCTCCTGCACGGCGACGCTGGTGGCGGGGGCGTAGAGGGCGCTTCTGGAGCGCTTCGCGGCGCGGGTCATGGTCGGGTTCCAGATGATCACGGAGATCACCGTGTTGTCGATCTTCTTCACGGCGCGGGCCACCGTCATGGTCCCGCCGGCGACCGGGTCGGAGATCGGGATGTTCCGGAACGTGAAGTCGAACCCGTACTGGGTCCTGTACCAGGCGGCGATCGACTCCACCGACGAGTCGCTGCTGAACTGGCGCGCCAGGGTCGGATCGCTCAGACCGCGCGTCGAGGTCCGGACCGCGAGCCCCTTCGCCGGAGATGTCTTCACCTGGAACGGCGACGCGAGCACCGGCTCCCTCCCCGTCGACGGGAGAATCCTGTGAACCTCCTCGCCCGGGATCAGATCGATATAGGCCGAAGTCAGCATGCCGAGCGTCTGCAGTTCGACGTCGAGCGCGGAGGAGAATTTCTTGGGAGCGGCGACCGGAAGCGAGGGGGAAACGGCGCCGATTGAAGGCTCCACGGCCGGTGAGTCGGGCCCCGAAAGGCCGGGGATCTGTGCCGGAGCAACCGTCGCCGATATCAGGGAAAAGGTGGAGATGAGCAGAAGCCGCTCAAAAACTCTTGTCATGCGTTCCGTGTTTCGTGTGCGTACGTGATTCCTGAATGTCGCGCATCGGCCGAAGCGATCATCCCCTCATGAAGACGATCCCCCGGTATATTCATCATGGACGTAGTCTCTGCAGGCGCCGAAACCGCTCTTAACCGATCAAGCCCCCCGCCCGTTCCGGAGGGACCGGCTCGATTCGGAGCTACCCACGTAGAACGTACTGCCGGACCCGGAATTGTCCCGAGTCGTCGAATCTACTTTCATGGTAGGAGACGGAAAAGTGAAAAAGGCTTAAATTTTATTAATTACAAAGGGTAGCCGTCCAATGATCTCCCTTCTTCTCCGGCCGGACGGCACACCGACTAACCGCCTCTCCTCCGGAATCGTTGAACTATCGTCCGAATGGACGTATCTTCGCGGCGGACAGCATCATCTAATCGTATCACGATGAACTCCGATACCTGGATCGACCGCCTCTACAACGACGAGTCGCTGACCGACAATCTTGAAGACGACGACGCCGAACGGCTTCTGAGCTGGGCCGAGTCGCAGTTGATGGAATGCGATTCCGACGGAGCGGCACAACAGTTGATCGAATCGATCAGGCTTCTGGACCATTATGTGGGAGAAGGGGAATCGTTCGACGAACTCTTCACGGCGATGCGGGCCAACAGCCTGGCCCGCACCCACGATCCCGCTCCCGGAACGCCGCCGGAGATGGCCGATCCGCTCCTCGACGACATCTACCCGCTGGACAACAACTAGCTGGATCGTCCGGCTCCCGACACAGGGGAGGCGAAGTCCGCTCCCCCGATCACACTCACTTCCGCATGGCTCGCAAGCGATCAAGCAAGAACGGCCGGCTTCTTCTCATCCTCCTTCTCGGATTCGCGGCGTACTACGCCGTGATGGAGTTCAGGAAGAGGAGGCCCGCCGGAGACGAGAGGGATCTCAATTCCGCCGTCGTGACGAACCTCCCGACCAACCGGGAACCGGACAACGAGGAGACCGACGGTCCCACGCCGGAGACCAGGGCCGACGGGAAGAGCGGAATCGAGGTCTTCTTCAGTTCCACCTACAGGAACGATCCCTCCGTCGGCGCCGCGGACGCCGCCAACATCGACCGCCGCCTTGCCTCGTTCATCGCCGGCGCCCGCAAGAGCCTCGACTGCGCCTTCTACGAACTGGAGTCGCAGCGGATCGCCGACGCCCTGATCGGGGCGCATGACCGCGGCATACGGGTGCGGGTCGTGGGGGATGCCGACTACAAGGGGAACGAGGAGATGAAAGCGGTGATCGCCGCCGGGATTCCGGTCGTGTTCGACGAGCGCGGCGCCCTCATGCACAACAAGTTCGTGGTGGTCGACGGCGTCGCGGTCTGGACCGGCTCCTTCAACGCCACCGACAACTGCGCCTTCCGGAACAACAACAACGCGGTGGAGATACGCTCGGCCGAGCTGGCGGAGAACTACGCCCGCGAGTTCGCGGAGATGTTCGACCGGAAGGAGTTCGGACCGCGTTCCGCCAGTAACACCCCCCACAGCCTCGTCAGGATCGGGGAGGCGGAGATCTACAACTACTTCTCTCCGGAGGATGACGTCCCCCCCAAGATCATCAGGTACCTGAAGGCCGCCCGCAAGAGCATCCACTTCATGGCGTTCAGTTTCTCCGACGACGCGATGGGGGATGTCCTCATGGCGAAGAAGCGTGAGGGGATCGATGTTCAGGGGGTGGTGGAGAGCCGCGGCGCGGGCTCGGCGCACTCCGAGCTGGTACGGCTGCAGCCGGCGGGGGTCGATGTGCGGAAGGACGGCAACCGGTTCGTGATGCACCACAAGGTCTTCATCATCGACGGCGTCTGGACGATCACCGGCAGCTACAACTTCTCCGCCTCAGCCGCCACGCAGAACGACGAAAACGTCCTGATCATCAAGGACCAGGGGGTCGCGCGGCGGTTCGAGGAGGAGTATAAAAGGATCAGGGGGATGGCCGAGCCGTCGATCTGAGTCCGACGGCTCCCGCCCGCTTCTCACAGCCGCTTCTTCGCATCCTCCTGCAAGCCTTTCTCGCGCACATTGCGCGCCGGGGTCACGACGCAGCGGCGATAGTCCGCCTCGGCGGAGGCTTCCAGATCGAGTTCCTCGTAGGCGCGGCCGCGCAGATAATAGATCTCCACGATATTTTCCGCCCCGCCGAGCGCGAGCGCGCGCCCCAGATGTTCGACCGCCTTCTCGAACGACGCCGGCGGCAGACCGCCGTAGAGCGCCTTCGCCGCGTTCTTCTGCAGCCACCCCAGATCGGCCATGTAGAAATGCCAGCCGCCGAGCGTCATGTGCGCCTGACCGTTCTTCGGATCGAGCGCTATCGCCTTTTCGGCGTTATCCTTCACCACTCTGGAGAGCTGGACCCGCTCGGCGTTGGGAGCGACCAGCGCCAGACGCCCCGCCGCGTTCGCCACCCAGAGATATTCCGCCGAGACCTTCGGCCGCGCGACGACCGACGCCCTGGCGACCGCGTACGCCTTCCTGTAGGTTTCGGCCTGGGCCTCCTCGCTTGTCTGCTCGTCTCCGTGACGGACCAGATCACGCACCGCATGCCAGTCGGAACCGCTCGTCTGGAGCAGTGTGAGCGCGAGAAGAAGGCCCGGCGCGGCGCGGCGGGATAATCGGCGCGCGATATTCATGAAACTCTCCGGAAATCGGATTGGACCGTTCGGCGGAACCGCGACCGTCGCGGCCTCCCGGCTCCGCAACATCGGGAATCGACGGCTGCGGGGCAACGAGGTCCGGCGGGAACGAACTCCCATTGAGGCTTGGTCACACCGACGCCGAAGGGATGAACGAAGCGCGAGAAGCCCATAGTCGGAAAACGATCACTGTGAAGAATGATTTCGCCGGTTCTTCCGCTACATTTATATTGTGCGTTCCTGGTGAAGTACAACCCCCGTTTAAGCATGAGCACACATCGACTTCTTCGCGGACTTACGCTGCTCGCCTGCATCTCAGGCGTTCCCCTCGCCCTGGCTCAACAGCCGGTTTCCGATATCAACGGACATATGGGGATCGGCACCACGAAGCCGGACCCGTCGGCCATTCTCGATCTGACGTCGACGAACGCCGGTCTGCTGCTTCCGCGCATGACGCAGGCACAGATCGACGCGCTGGTCAACCCGGCGGTCGGGTTGATGGTGTTCAACAGCTCCACCAACGAGCTTGCCTACAACTTCGGCTCCCCCGGAGCGCCGAACTGGGTGTCGGTGGTGACCGATGATCCCGGTTCGATCGGCTCGGTGGCGTGGATGCTCGCGGGGAACCCGCTGAGCGGCGGCTCCCCCGGGGCGCCCAACGAGTTCCTCGGCTCCACCAACAACTACGACGTCATCCTCCGCTCGAACAACATCGAACGGATGCGGGTGGCGAGCACGGGCGAGGTCGGGGTCGCGACGACACCGGCCGCCGGCAGAACACTCCATGTGGGAGGAACCGGCGGGACGGCCAACGTCCGGATGGGATCGCTTTCGGGGACTCCCGTGACGACCCCCTTCTCCCGCGGCGGAAACGACGGGGTTGTCGTGGCCGACGCCAACGGTGATCTGGTCAAGCGTCCGATCGAGATGATAGCTCCGAGCGGCTTCGACGCGATCGCCAGCGGCGAGAACACCGCGGCGCAGATGCAGGTCGGCGCCGGGGCTTCGATCGAGCTGAGCGGCGGCACCGTGGAAGCCAACGAGTTCAGCTACAACGGCGCCGGGACCTCCGCAGTCGATCTCGATTCAGAGGTCGCCGGCATCCTGCCGGTTGCGAACGGTGGAACGAATTCGACGGCAACGCCGACCGCCGGAGGAATAGCCTACGGCAACGATACTGCTTATCTGTTCACCCCGGCGGGCCTTGCCGGCCAGGTGCTTGTTTCCGGCGGAGCCGGAGACCCCACCTGGGGGAACATCAGCGACAGCGCCTGGTCGAAGACGGGGAACAGCGGGACGACGGCGGGGACGCACTTCATCGGCACTCGTGACAACAAGGCATTCCAGATCCATGTCGACAACGACAACACCAACGCAAGCGACGGTCGCGGGCGCGTCATGCGCTTCGAGCCCGGCAACGCCAGCCCGAATATCATCGGCGGCTATCAGGAAAACATCGCGACCGGCGGCGCCGGCGGCGCCACGATCAGCGGCGGCGGAGAGGTGGGGGCGCCCAACGCCATCGTCGGAGGGATGACGAACACGATCAGCGGCGGCCGCGCCAACACGATCATTTCGGGAATCATCGATGACGCCACGATCGGCGGCGGCAGCAGCAACATGATTACCGACACCAGCAGCGCTGCCACGATCGGCGGCGGCTGGGGGAACACAACACGCGCGTACGCTGCCACGATCGGCGGCGGCAGCAACAACACGGTCGACACCAACGCGACCTACTCGACGATCGGCGGCGGTAACGCCAACGACATCAACGCCACTGCGAGCTACTCGACGATCGGCGGCGGCACCGGCAACAACATCGCCGCCGGCGCTTCATGGTCCACGATCGCCGGCGGTGTGACGAACTCGATCACCGGTACCGGACAGCATTCGTTTATCGGCGGCGGATCGGAGAACACGGTCAGCAACGAATGGTCGGCCGTCATCGGCGGCCGACTCAACAGTGTGAACGGCGGCTACTCGACGGTTCTGGGGGGCCAGGGGCTGACGCTCGGCGGCCAGAGATCGCTCGGATTCCTCGCGGCGAACAGCGGGTCGAACGACATGACCGTATCGATCAATGATGTGGTTGCCTTCGGCAACGCCGATCTGTGGCTCGCCAACAACGACAACGGCGCCTCCGCCCTCCGCTTCTACGAGGCGAACAGCACGACGGGAGCCTTCCCCGGAACGACAAACTTTACATCGTTCCAGGCGCAGGCGCAGACGGCCGATATCCAGTATATCCTCCCCGATACGGCAGGGATCGCCGGCGACGTCCTCGCGGTCAGGTCGGTTGCGGGAACGCAGGTGACGCTTGACTGGGATGCCGTGGGGAGCGCCAGCGCGTGGTCGATGACAGGCAACGCCGGCACGACGGCCGGGATCAATTTCATCGGCACCACAGATGACGAGCCGTTCGAGATCCATGTCGACGAGGCCAACTCGAACGCAACCGACGGCCGCGGCCGGGTGATGCGCTACGAGCCGAACGCGACCAGCGCCAACATCATCGGCGGCTTTAAGGGGAACTCCGTCAGCGGCGGCGTGACCGCCGCGACCATTGCGGGCGGCGGGATCAACGGAGGCGCCAACAGCATCAGTTCCAACACCAGCACCATCAGCGGCGGCAGCGGCAACAGTATCGGAGCCTCCTCGATCAACGCCACCATCGGCGGCGGCCGGTCCAACCAGGTCGGCGCAAGCGCCGGCAACGGCACCGTCGGCGGCGGCCTCGGCAACGTCATCACCTCCGGCGATCACGCGACGATCTCCGGCGGCTTCAACAACAGGGTCAACTCCGGCTCGTTCGGAGCCACGATGAGCGGCGGAACGAACAACTCGCTATCGTCGCATACCTCGGTGATTGGCGGCGGCAACGGAAACAGCATCGGAACGTCGGCGCAGTTCTCGGGGATTCAGGGGGGGCACCAGAATACCATCGGCAATTCCTCCTTCGAGTCCACCATCTCCGGAGGGACAACGGATACTATCGAGACCTCTTCCCCGTATTCGACGATCGCCGGCGGTACCTCCAACAAGATCCGCTCCTCCTCTACGAGGAGCACGATCGGCGGAGGCTACGACAACGAGGTTGGGGGGGGAAATGGATCGACCATCAGTGGAGGCGTCTCCAATGTCATCACCGGCCCCTATTCCGCTATTGCCGGCGGCCGCAGCCTGAGCATTGGAACCGGCAGCTTCGGGTTCAACGGCGACCCCTCCACCAACCAGACCGACCTGACGACCGGCTTCAACTACAGCGCCTACTTCGGCAACGTGAACCTCATGATCGGCAACGTCGACGGGACCGCCAGAGAACTGCGATTCTACGAGCCGAACTCGGGGAGCTATAACTATGCCGGAGTCCATGCCAGCTCCTTCAAGGCGGGAGCACAGGCTGCGACGATCAACTACACGCTTCCGACGACAGAACCGAACACAGGCGATCTGCTGAGGGCCACATCGGTGACGGGATCGGGCCCCTACGACGTCGCACTCGAATGGGTCTCCGTGGGAGGCGCGTTCGACGGAGGAGATAACGTCCGTATCGACAACAACCTGGTGGTCGGCGGCAATCTCACCGTCGAAGGGGACCTCACGGTGAACGGACGGATCGTCGGCCTCGACGACTTCAACGAACTGGGGAACTCCCAGGACAACACGCAGCTGACGATCAACGGAGACGGCTCCGGCAATGCCGACCATCTCTACGTGATCGGCAACGCCCGCGTGACCCGGAACTTCAATGTGGACGGCGATCTTACCGTGGGGGGCCTGACGAACCTTTCGCAGGCGACGATCGCGGGATCGAACGCGGGGGTCACGCTGACGGCCACCGTCAACACCGTCACCACCGGGTCGGCGACCGCCAGCTTCTCCTACACACTCCCGGCGGGAGTCAACGGTCGCATCATCTACATCAACAACGCCAGCGCCTTCCCGATCACCGGACCGGCCCTTGTCACCGCCGGAAACAGGGTGACGCTGATCTACACCAACGGCGGCTGGGTGTCGTTCTGATCCGAACACGGCCCGGCGGCCGACGATACATTCATACAACGAGAACGCCCCCGTCGACTTACGACGGGGGCGTCTTCGTTTGCACCTTCCGGTGGATAGTCGATCCCCGAAGCCATGACCGGTCGGTGGCTCGGCGCTTCCGACCTAGCGGGCGTCGATCCGCTTCCGGTAGATCCTGCCGTCGTCGGCCCGGATCTTGAGCAGATAGACCCCGGGAGAGGTCGCCAGATCGATCTCCATCGGCGCGATCGAAACGCGGTTGCGGCGCTGGCTGAAGATCTCGGTCCCGGTCACATCGATCACCTGAAGATCGAGGTCGGTCGGGGTCCGCAGGTTCGGCTTGAGGGTGATCTTCCCCCCTCCCACGCTTCCGACATCGAAGGAACCGTCGGGGAAGCCGTTTCCCCCGCCCCGCGCCATCCTGTAATAGATCGCCTGCGACCCCACATGGAAGATCGGCTGGGTGTGCCCCTTCCCGTCGAACTCGCACTTGACGCAGGGACAGGGGACCACGCCGGGACGACATCTGTTCTCGTACGGCTCCACGTTGTAATCGAGGGTCAGCGGTCGGCCGGGGCTGGCCTGGGCCGTAATATCCAGATCCCACGGAATGACCGGCTCGCCGGGACAGAAGCCGGCGCGCGACGTCTCCCAGGTCCCGTACTGCCCTCCGGCGGCGCTGCGACCGCAGTCGTCGCGCCAGAGGTAGTGACCGAACGTCCTCCCGCCGGCGACCAGCTCATGCCACTTCCGCGCGAATTCGCCGGCGCCGTCGGTGTTCCCCTGTCCATGCCCCGTGACGATCATCCGCGCCTTGACGAATTCGACATCGGGCTCGGCCCCGAGTTCGATCGGCTTGAAGAACTCCTCGATCGGTTTCTCCGGGTTGCCGTAGAGAGGTGAGCCGTTCCAGAGATTGCGGACCATGTAGGGCTCGAAATCGGGTGTCCCCTCCTCGAACGTAACGTCGACCGTCATCAGGTAGCCGTACTCGGGGGAATAGACGGTGATGTAGGCCATGAGGGTCACCGAGTCGGGCATCAGGGAGCGGTAATCGCTGATATCGAACGTATAGGATGTCTCCTTGCCGTACGGCGTGATGAAGCGCGCGATCTCATACTTCTCCGCCGTGAAGAAATAGTACTTGTAGTCGTCGAGGGGCCTGACGGATGCCGCCGGGTCGATCAGCCAGAGATGCCCGCCCCGGTCCCACGGGTCGCAGCCGCCTCGCGGACACTCCAGCTTCACGCTTATCATCACCCGCGCATACTGCTTCGAGATGGGAGGAACAGCCGCGCGGGCAACGGCGACGCGATGATGAGCATCTATCCGTTCGCGATCAAATATTCTGATCGTGGTATCGCCGACCGCGGCGGAAGCCGGAAGGGCCATACCCACGAAAGCGAGGATCGCAAGGAGAGGGAGTAAACGAATCATAGCACGATAGGAATTCAGGGCGGATTGAACATGGCGTTCAGCGAACCGTGATGCGACGCTGATAGACCGAGCCCCCTTCCACCGACGCCTTGAGCGTGTAGACTCCGGGAGTCGAGGAGAGATCGAGCGAGAGCCCCTGGTTCGTGACCTGCCGTCCCAGATGATGGTAGACCCGGCGACCGGAGATATCGACCACCGAAAGGTCGACGACCGCGGGAGAGGGGAAGTCGAATCGTATCGCAAAGAGACCATTCGCACTCCCCTCAGCGACCTGTACCGGACCGGCCGCCGCGCGTTCCATCGGAATGCGATAGTAGATCACCTGCGACTCGATCCAGTAGTAGGGTATCGAGTGGAGCACGCTGCCGTAGCTGCAATCCTCGCACGGACAGGAGGGGACGCCGGGGCGGCAGTGGTTCTCGTACGGCTCCACGTTGTAGTCGAGCGTCAGAAGCGCTCCCGGCGCCGCGACCGCCGAGATGTCGTTGTCCCACGGCACGACCGCAGCGCCCGGACAGTACCCGGCCCGCGGGTCTCTCCACGGTCCCTCCTGCTCACCCCCCGGCGTCCGGTCGCAGTCGTCGCGCCAGAGCATGTGGCTGAAGGTCGTGGAGCCGGCCACCAGGTCGTGCCGCTTGCGCGAGTAGGCCGCAGCCCCCTCCGTGTTCCCCTCGCCGTGACCGGTCGTCGTGATCCTGATCTTCGTGAACTGGGCCAGGGAATCGATCCTGAGACCGATCGGACGGAGCACCCCCTCCAGAGGACGTTCCGGGTTGCCGTACTCCGGGAGCCCGGCCCAGAGGTTCTCCACCTTGTACGCCTCCAGATCGGGCGTTCCGGCGATGAACCTGAACGCCACCGAGACCAGGAAGCCGCGACCGCCGCCGATATATGTCTGAATATGATTGATCAGGGTGGTCGAATCGCTCAGCAGCGAGCGGTAGTCGGTCACGTCGATCGTCCAGGTTCCGCCGCGGCCGTACGGCGTCGCGATCCGGCCGATCTCGTAGATCTCCTCCCCATGCTCATCCTTCCGGCTGATCGCGATCGTGGCGATCCGATCCCACGGATCACATCCCCCCAGGGGACATGTGATCGTATAGGTCATCAGAATCTGTCGGAACCGCCGGGAGCCCTCCGGCATCAGAACGGTGCGTGAGGCGCGGCGGTGGGCGATGTCGACCGGCTCCCCCGCGAAGGCGACGATGGTCGTATCGCCCGGGTGGGCGTCCGGAGACTGGGCCCGAAGGGTTGAAACCGACACGAAGGTGATCAGGCACAGGCAGAGAAGGGAGAGCACTGCCGGGGCGCGGGATGGCAGAATCATGAGATGATACGGGATTGGATCGACGAAGCACCGCTGCTCCCGGGCGCCCGGCGCCTGCCGGGTCCGCTCATCCGGCTCTCCGGAAGAGGGAGCGAACGATCTTCATGACGTCGGGATGTCGACCGGGAGCGCAACCTACGCATTACGGACCATTCTCCATCCCGCGCGCGAACGGCGGGCGCCCCGTTTTGCGCTCCGGGAAATCTCGCTACATTTGCTCTCCGCAATCGCTCTCACACCGAACTTAGTTCCGGGAATGGCGAAACGTTCACGCGGCCGGCGAGCGGTCGCAGAGCAGCTCGGTCTTATCGATGAAGAGATTTCCTCCCGTGCCGGCCAGGGCCGCGCGGGCGGAGGAGCGAAAGGGGCTCCGCGGGGAGGAACACGCGGGGCCGGACCATCACGAAACGCCGGCCGGGGAGGCGCACTCCCGTCGGACGGCGCCATCGTCGCTACGATGATCAAACGGATTTTCGGGTGGGTGTTCCGGCTGATCGCCGGTTTCGTGATCGCTTCGATCGCGCTGGTGATCATCTACCGGTTCATCGATCCCCCCCTTACACCTCTCATGCTGATCCGCCCCGTCGAGGGGCTGGCAGGCGGCAGGTTCGTCGGGATCGACAAGGAATGGATCGATATCGACGACGTCAACCCTGCCCTCCTCCGTTCGGTGATCGCCGCGGAGGATGGGAAGTTCTTCTCGCATGCCGGCGTCGACATCAAGGCGCTGCAGCGCGCCCGCGCCTACAACGAACGGATGAAGGGGAAACGGGTCCACGGCGGAAGCACCATCACCATGCAGTGCGCCCGCAACGTCTTTCTCTGGCAGGGAAGGAATTATATCCGAAAGGGACTGGAGATCTACTTCAGCTATCTGATGGAGTTCTTCTGGAGCAAGAAGCGGATTCTGGAGGTCTACGTCAACGTGATCGAGTGGGGGGATGGGGTCTACGGTGTCGAGGCGGCCTCGCGGAAATATTTCGGCGTCTCCGCCTCCCGGCTCGACTCCCGTCAGGCGGCGCTCCTCGCCTCCGTGCTGCCGAACCCCAGAAGATGGAGCCCGGCGGCCCCGACGAAATATATCAGCGGACGAGCTTCCACGATCCGTAAACGCGCCTCCGGCGTCGGCCTGGGCCCGCTGAAGGAACCGAAGACCTCGACGAAGGAGGAGAAGCCGGCCACCAGGCGCTCGAAGAAGAAGCCGGCGGAGTAGCCGCCCAGCCTCAGCGGAAGTAGTAGTACATCCCCAGTTCCGGCAGAGGATAGACCTCGCCGGTGGAAGGGAAGTAGGTCAGCGCCCCCGAGATCGACACCACCAGCGACCGCGTCGTGAACCATTCGTAGCCGACACCGAGTCCGGCCCTGAAGGGGTTGGCGATCCTGTTCCCGGGCTTCGTCTCGTCATCCGAACGGGAGGAGTAGAACCCGACGCCGAGGAGGGAGTAGAGACGTCCGTCGGCGTTTCTGTCGAACGCGTACTGGACCTCGCCGCCGATGTTGAAGTGGAAGTAGTCGCCGAACGACGTGGCGAAGAAGGAGGTCTGGGCGGCGAGCCCTCCCGGAAACGACATCCTGGCGCCGATCCCCGCTCCCGAGAGAAGCCCCGCGTTGAGTCCGACCGCGAAGTACGTATTCCGATAGAAATTGTCCCCCACCGTTACCGGCTCGCCCGTCTCCACATCCCCCTGCGCATACGAGACTCCCGCCGCCGCGAGAAACATCGAAGCGACGAGAGCCGTCTCCATCCACCGCATTATGATAGTGCTCATGAAGTTCATGTGATTGCCGCGCGCCCCCGGGGGCGAACGGCGAGTCCGACCGGCGCCGAATCCCGGCGCGATCTATTTCCCCTCGTGCATGTCGGCGATATCCTCGCGCAGCGTCTCCCCTATCTCACGCCCCGCCTCCTCGGAGGCTCTGTCGACCACCCGGCGGATATCGTCCTCGTCAAGGCTCAGCAGTTCGATCGCATTGTAGACGCTGGCGCCTGAAGAGGCGGCCTTCCCCCCCAGCGCGGCGAGGAACGTCTGCGAGAGGGGGATGGTATGCGATTCGCTGTCGTCCCAGATGATCCCGCCGGTCTTCCTGTCGATCATGCGCGAGGTCGCCTCCACCTTCATGCTCAGTCCCCACGAGCCGGAGACGAAGGTGTAGCTGGTGACCTCGCTCTCGATGATGAAATCGGGGTTCTGCGATATATCGTCCACCGCCGTTATCGACAGGTAGTCGGTGACCGCCCGCTTCATCCCCAGGGCGACGGAATGCGATATGGAGTCGCCGTTGACGGCGCGCTCCAGCTTCTTCCGTCCCTGATCGCTCACGATGCCGGAGCCGATCGCGGCGATGATATCGACCACCGTGTTCTTCTTCGCGGGGCTCTCCACATGCGCGTAGGTGCTCGCCGACCCGGCGGCATGGACACGGAAGAGGGCCTTCTTGCCCTGCACGTCGTACTTGGCCAGATTGTTGGTATGTCCGCATCCGGCCGCCAGCACCGAGGCGACAAGGAGGAGTAGGGGGATCGTCTGTTTCATGGCTGTGTCGATGTTGATCGTATCGGATATTCCCGGACGAACGCGCGGCGCGCATTGCTGCACGCCGCACATTCTGCGCGACTCGGGGTCATCTGCCCCGACCTCTTCCACGTTTGAGAACGTGTCGGAGGGGCGTAAGGTTTAAACGTGTCGTTCGCGCGTACATGGGTCTATCGACACGGAAGCCGGCACAACCCTAACGAAGCCGGTTACTGCGCGCCGCCGAAAAGGATCTGCAGACCGTACGTCATCTTCTTCAGATCCGAGATCTCCTTCCCCCCGAACGGATAGAGATAGTCGGCGGTGAGACGGAACTCCAGGAACGGCAGCGGCTGGAAGCCGAGGCTGATACCGGGGCGCATGAGGAAAAAGCTCTCATCACGATATCGCTCCAGGATCATATTCCCGGTCGAGTCGCGCAGATCGGAGCGGCGCTTGATCTGCGTGATCTCTCCGCCGCCGATCATCAGCGCCGGCCTGATCGAAAACGATCCGTACGCGAACTGCTGGTCGAAGCCGGTCAGGAAGCCGCCGTAGCTGAGGGAGAACTCGTCGTATTTCGGCGTGAGCTCGTAGAGCATCGCGCTCGACCATTCGCCGCCGAAGAGCCATCCGTTGTACATCAGATAGGCCTGCCCGCCGAAGAGGAGAAGATCGCCGCTCAGATCGGGATCGAGCGTCTCCGGCTTCAGGTCGGTGAACTGGATCGTCGGTCCGATGAAGAACCCGCTCCTGGTGTCGAAGAACGGTTCCTCGTACCTCAGGAAGTCGTCGTACGACGTCGTATCGTAGCCTCCGTACGAGTCGTCGTACGAGGGATCGCTCTCGTAGGAGTCCTCGTAGACCGGCTCCGAATCATAATAGACCGAATCGGTATAGACGGAATCGACGGAGTACTCCCCCTCCGTCGGCTCCGGATCGGGCTGCGCGAACGCGGAGAGCGTGAAGAGAACGAAGAGCGATGCCAGAACAAAAGGTCGACGGACGGTCATACGACGATACTCCAGAGATAGGGATATGTTTGATGTGTTCGAATCGGATGTCGGCTCCCTCATGGGTCACTCGTAGCTCGGAGAATTATTCGGTTCTCTGATCGAGAGCATCAGGTGAAGGCCGTACGAGAGATGTTTAAAATCGGATGCGCCGCGCCCGCCGACCGTGTGCATATAGTTGACGGCGGCCCGCAGCGAGAAGGCCCCGAGCGCGGAGAATCCGAGGCTCGCGCCGGGACGCAGATAGAGAAATTTTTCACGCCGGTAGAGTTCAAGAAGCTCGTAGTCCGAGTTTCCACTCAGATCGGGACGTTTCTTGACCATCTCCACCGAGGCCTCGCCGAGACCCGAGCCCAGCCGCAGCCTGACGCCGGGAACCAGTTCCCGCTCGTAACCCAAGAGGAATCCGGCGTAGCTGAAGTCGAACCTATCGTAGTTCGAGCTGAGATCGTAGACGTGGAGTCCGACGGTGGAGCCTCCAAACACCCATTCCCCGAAGAGTATCGTCCACTCGAAGCCGTAGTGGACGGGATTCCCTTTCAGGCCGGGATCGAGATCCTCGAGCGGCATCGACATGATCTCCGCCGTCAGCCCCATATCGACGCCGAAGGGAGGACGACGACGCACGGGAACATCTTCCTCCTCGTAGTACGGTTCCTCGTATGTGCTGTCTTCCTGCCCCGTGTCCGGAGGGAAGTAGACCCCAGGCGGGACAGAAGGGGGCCCCGGCGGCTCAGGCGGCTCCTGGGCCGCAAGAGCAAGGGGGAACAGAAACAGAAGAATCGCTGCGGAACGAAAGGCTCTGGTCATACTACTCCGTGTAATCGACGCGAAATTAGTCAAAGCCGCGCAAACCGTCTACGCTTCGGAGCCGCGCCCGATCAGTCGGGAAGGCGCAGCTCCGCCAGATCCTCCCTGAGCTGATCGCCGAGCAGCCTTCCTGTGGCTCCGGCGGCCCCCCCGATGAAGCCGCGGATCTCCGACTCCTCCATATCGAGCAGCAGCGCCGCGTTGGTGGCTCCCTGCGCCGTGTTCTCCTCCCTGCCGGTCGTAATGTAGTTCGTGGAACTCAGCGGGACCGTGGTCGCCTCGGAGTCCTCCCAGAGCAACCGTCCGCCGGCGCGCTCGATGATGCGGGCGGTGCCGCAGACGCTGGCGGAGATCCCGGTCGAGCCGGAGACGAGCGAATATTCGGTCAGTTCGACCTCGATGATGTAGGTCGGGTTCTCGGCCGCTCCCGCCGCCGTCTTGAGGCCGGTATAATCGGTGACCGCCTGCCGCATGCCGGCGGCCAGCGCGACGGCGATCGAATCGGCGCGGATGGCCCGGTCCAGCTTGGAGCTCGCCTCCGAACTGAGCACCGCCGAACCGATCATCGCGGCGATATCGCCGGCCCAGTGGTTCGTGGGGTTGTCGACCGATATCGAGCTGGAGGCCGCATCGCCGGAGACGAGCGTCCGGTACATCGCGGTCCCGCCGTTCAGATCGTTTCGCGACAGATTGTTCGTGTGGGAGCAGCCCACAATCAGAAGCAGGGAAAGGAATAGAGGGATCGTCTTCATCATCATTGCTCGGGTTCGATTGTTGTGGTTCGGTGATCCGTTCCCAAGACACGGCCGCCCCCCGAAATGTGACACGACGGCACGACCCGTTACAACCCCGGCGGTTCGACGGAACATCAACGTTCCGACACGGCCCCGGTATTCCGGCAAACCGTCGACGCTCCGGATCCCCCGACGGGCGCCGGGGGCTACGTATGGGGGGCTCCCTGCGGGAGCCGTTGTCCGGAGGTTGCGGTGGATATGGCAACGCCGTCCGGCCCGGAGATTCGGATCGGACGGCGATGTTTTTTTGTCGCTCTGTGTCAGCGCGGGATCGGGGCCGGGGCGTCCTTGTATTTTCTGTATCTGCCGAGGACAGTTCCGATGGCGATCTGCACCGGGAAGATGTAGCGCTGCATGAACTCCGGAACGTCGATCACGCCGAACTCGGATTTGTATCGAGAAGCGAGATATGCCCCGTCGAACCTGCCGGGCTGGGCCCCGCCGTTCCGTTTCATGGAGTCGAACATGGCGGTGAGAACGAACTCGATGTTGTCGGCCGGCGCGATGTAGCCGGAGCAGCAGAGGTCTTCCTCCCCGGCGTTCCAGAACCTGTGCATCTGGCCCGGCTTGAAGGTGACGGTCTCCCCTTCATCGGCGAACCGGGGGATATCCCCGAGGAACTGATAGCCGAGCTTTCCTTTCTTCACGGTCAGCCCCTCCTCCTGCCGGTAATGCACATGCATGGGAGGACCCGAGCCCGGTTTCACACGATTCTCAAGCTCCAGCCGATCCCCACCGTCGGGACCGCTCACCCTCCGAAGAAACGTCAGCTCTTCTCCAGCACCATTAGCGATAGTATGCGGATATGATCTCATGAGCCTCTGTGTTGATTGTCAAGCCGCTCGATGGGGGCGGGAGCGGCGCTGGGCAATTGTATCTAAATATACGGCATCACTTTGATACAGACTACTCTTTGCGTAACGCCGTCAAACAATTCCGCACGGCTCATCATCTTTTGTCAATGCCTCGACAGCTCCGTGTAACCTTTCATTGATGTCTCAACACTTACCTGCTCCCGTTATCTGACGGCCTCCTCTTCCGTCCACCGGCTATGGGGTTCGACATACGCGTCGAAGGGAGCAATCCTCCGCGTCAGCCCCGTTCCCGACGCCCGGTGATCCAAGCACGGCAGCTTCTCATCGATATCTATCTCATTATCCGTACATCTACAGGAGATAATTCCATGAATCTACGTTACCTTGCCGGCATCTCATGCCTGCTGCTCGGCACCACCCTGCTTGGCGGCTGCTCGGAAGACGATCCCACGACCCCTTCGGAGAACACGGAGGACGTCACGCTGGCAGCCCCCCCCACCGGGCAGGGAATCCAGGTGGTGATCGGACCGTTCGAGGCCCCCTCCGGTGAAGAGGTCCAGAAGAATTTCTACATGAAGCTCCCGAGCGAGGAAGATATCTACGTCACGAAGGTCGAGTTCAAGTTCAACGAGGGGAGCCATCACCTCAATATCTTCAAGAGCGATAACTCCGACGTTCCCGATCACGTGGAGAACACCTTCAGCGCGCTCCAGTGGGAGAGCTGGGACATGGTGGCCGCTTCGCAGCAGGGGAACTTCACCTGGACGCTTCCTCCCGGTGTGGCGATCAAGCTCAACAAGCGCCAGCAGATGATCTTCCAGACCCACTACGTGAACGGAGCGTCGCAGAAGACCCCGACCGGACGCGGCAAGGCGATCGTCAACTTCTGGACGACCGACAAGGCGAACGTGACCTCGACCGTGGGCGCCGTCTTCTCGAACAACAGAGCGATCACGATCCCCGCGTTCACCGGCGTGACCTACTGCAAGGTGATGAAGCCGTTCACGAGCGACGTCGATCTGCTGCTGATGACCGGCCACTTCCACAGCCGCGGCAAGACCTTCACGGTCGGCCACTGGGACGGCACGAAGCTGACCGACACGATCTACAAGAGCGCCAGCTGGGGCGAGCCCCCCATCCTGCAGTTCCCGACGCCGCTGCGGATCAAGGCCGGCGACAGCATCGCCTACATCACGACGTACGAGAACCGCACGGCCACCGATATCAAGTTCGGTCCCCACGTGGAGTACGAAGAGCATGCGAACCTCTTCACCTTCTACTATCCGGGACCGGTCGACAGCAAGGCGGTCTACGATTTCACCGGCGGCTTCCTCATGGAATCCCATTCACTCTAGAACAGAATGCGATCGAGGATTCCGTTCTCATTCTTCAGATATCGCGCACAACGTCACAAGGGTCTTCCGGCTCTTGTGACGTTGCTGCTTTTCGCATGGTCGGGGACGGCGACCGCCGGAGGCGGCTGGGTGCCGGAGCCGGGCGAGGGAAGCATCCGCATCGGATACAACTGGAAGACCCAGTCCGATGCCATGCGCCGCGATATAGAAGGGGAGCTCTACAAGGCGCTCTCCAGCATGAACCTGGATTACAGGTTCCTTTATCTGTCGGGGGAAGTGGGGGTCTACAGGGGAGTGGAACTCTCCGCGCTCGTCACCTATCTCTGGGCCGACGAAACGGTCGACAGCACCTCGGAAGATCCCTCCCGCCACTACCACGGCCCCAGCGACATGTGGGTCGGCCTGAAGTATCAGTTGTGGGGGGGCGACTACCCCACGGCGGTCTCGGCCAACGTCCGCCTTCCCTATCTCTATGAAGCATCGAGCACACGGAACGGTCACCTTCTGACCGAGATACCGGGGCTGATGATGCGCGACTACGAGATATGGGCATCGGTCTCCCGTTCGTTCGATCCGACCTTCTATGCGTCGTTCAACAGCGGGTTCAGGATCAAGGAGGGGGCGGCGACGAATCAGATTCTTCTGTCGTCCGATGCGGGGGGAAGCTTCCCCGTCGCCGGCACGAAGGTCGGGGCGAAGATCGGCGTCAACTGCATGTTCAGTGTCGGCGAGCCGGAGCCGTCGACCTCCAAGGACAGGTTCTCCGGGCTCACTCTGGAGACCGACAATCATTTCTTCGACTTCAACGACGCCAGCTTCATCCAGCCGCAGGTCGGGGTCTGGGTCGATCTGCTGCCGAACGTGAACCTGAGCGCCGGCTATGCGTTCCTCGCATGGGGACACAGCATGGTCGAACACCACGACGTCGTCGTTCAACTCGGTTATTCATTCTAACGATGCTTCGATTCCCGTACGCCCCCCTTGCCGCCGCGGCGGCCGCAATGACTCTTGCCCTGACCGGATGCGAAGGGACCACCGAGCCCCCCGCGTACCCTGCGAATTTCAGCGCCGTCTACGAGAAGATCTTCGCACAGAACTGCATTACCTCCTCCTGCCACAGCACGCTGAGCAGACGGGGGAATCTGATTCTGGAGAAGAACGACGCGTACGCCATGCTGGTCGGAGTCGCCCCCGACAACCCGACGGCGATGTCGAAGGGGTTGCTGCGGGTCGATCCGGGAAAGCCGGAGAACAGTTTCCTGATGATCAAGCTGACGGGACCGCGTGAGGGTGAGGGGGATCTGATGCCGCAGAGCAGCGAAGGTCTGGAATCGGACGCGATCGAGGCAATCCGCACATGGATCGCAAACGGAGCAAAGAACGACTAACGCCCGGCGGCCCGTTCCACATCCTCCAGATAGCGCCGTTCAAGATCGGCCAGGGTGTGGATCTCCCCCGGTCCCAGATCGGGCCGAACCTGTCGGATACGGGGCGCATGAAGCGTGTAGCCCGCCTCCGTGCGCGGGTTCGGCCTGATGAAGTCGTAGAGGAGCTCGCAGACGACCCCGGGCTCCAGCTCGAACGTGGTCCCGAACCGCTGACGCTTCAGCGGTTCCAGCATCCGGTTCAGCTCCGCCGTCTCCTCCTCTGTTCCGGAAGCCTTGCCGATGTTGACGAACCGGGGCTCGCCGGGACCGTCGATCCGGACGCCGAAGGTAAACTCGATGAAGGGACCGCGTCCCCCGGGAGGAACGGTCCCGTAGCGTATCACCGCCAGAATCGGATCGACCTCCCTGCCGACCTTGAGCCAGGCGCGCCCCCGCCTCCCATGCTCGTAGCCGCTCTCCGGCCGCTTCAGCACGAGTCCGCCGCTCCCCCGGGCGAGGGCCGCTTCGAACTCCCGCTCCAGATCCTCCCAGTCGGTCGGGATGCGACCTCCCGTGATCGGAATCCCCCACTCCAGCGCCAGCCCTTCCAGCCGCCTTCTCCGCTCTTCGTACGCTTCATCCAGCAGCGATTCTCCCCCGGCCGCCAGCAGGTCGTACGCCACGAACCGTGCGGGATGGCGCTCGATCAGTTTCGGCGTCGGTTTCGGGGAGGCGAGTCGCCTGTGGAGGTTGTCGACGTGGGCGCCGGTTCCGGCGGGATCGACGGCGGTCAACTGGCCGTCGAGGAGTGTTCCGGGGGGAAGGTAGGAGAGGAACTCGGCCACCTCCGGAAACACGGCGGAAAGCTCCTCATGAGCGCGCGAGAAGATCATGACGGCAACCTCCCCCTCCCGCATGAAGATATGCGCCTGGACCCGCAGGCCGACCAGCATCTCCTCCGCCGTGAACGCCGACGGATCGATCAGCGCATCCCGCACGAACCGCGACCGGCCCTCCGGGTCGATCTCCCGTTCCAGAGGGGAGGCGAGCATGAACCCGACAGGGGTTCCGGCCGCTCCGATCGTCCGCTCAACGTCTCCGGCACGGAGACGCAGGAGGGTGCGGCCGGGATCGCCCTCAACCATCGCGATATATCGCACGTCGTCGGGAGAGCGGTCGAAGGCTCGCGCCGCGACATCCCGGAAGAGCCCGGCGGGGATACCGACACGGGCCTCGCCGCGCCCCGCGATCCGGTGGAAGAGAGCGACCTCTGAAGGACTCATGCTCCGCCAGCAGTCGAGCAGCAGTTCGATCTTCGCGGCGGTCGGGCGGGTCGACGCCAGCACGCCGTAGATCTCACCGATCTGCCGGAACGTCAATCCCTCCCATCGGAGCAGATCGGGACGGTCGCTCCGGAGCCGCGCTTCAAGGAGCAGCCTGATCGTCTCGGGCATGCTTCCCGCCATGGCGCGGCACGCGGCGAAGATCCCGGCATCCAGCGTGCCGTTCTCCGCCGAGGCGTCGCCGACCAGGAGGGCATAGGCCGCGCGCTGCACGGCCGATCCGATGTTGACGGTACGAGGGTCGTCGGGTGGAAGCGGTCCGTGGAAGAACCAGACGGCCGCGACATACAGATCGTTATCCGATTCGATACCCCGCAGGAAGGAGGCGACGATTCCGATCTTCGTCTCCGCATCCGATGCGTGGTCGGCGGCCTCGGCCGTCCGTACGAATTCGCTGAAGAGCATGGTCACGATTCCCTGGTCGTTGAGACGCCGTGCCGCGGCTTCTAGCCCCCTACGGCGATCCCTGCGGCGAACGCGCCGACGTCCAGGTTCTTTTCGATCCGGAGCGTGTTGACGTCGATGATGTAGAGGATACCGGGAATCGCGGCGTTCCCCTGGGTCGGATGATGCGTCCCCCCCGCGCCCCCCTGATTCTCGCACGTCACGTACGCCTTTCTCCCGTCGGGACTGAACGCTATCGCATGCGGCTGCTCGACGAGCTTGGAGACGACGCTCTCGACCTCCCACGACTCCACATCGACGATCGCCACGGTGTTATCCCCCTGATGAGGAACCCAGAGCCGCCCTCCCCCCGGCTCCAGCGCGATGATCTGGGGGCGCTTCCCCGTCGCGACGCTGTCGATCACCTCACCCGACTCGATGTCGATCACACGCACATCTCCGGCGAGCCTGCAGGAGACGTAGAGCCGCTTCCCATCCTCCGAGAGGAGAACATGATACGGCTCGTAGCGGGGTTTGCCGATCGGCACAAGACCCGGGGAGATCTGGATGGTGCGCTCCACACGGAGATTCACCAGATCGATCTCCGATATGTTGTCCCCGGAGGCGTTCGCCACGTAGAGCTTCTTCTCATCCCTGCTGAGCGCCAGGCTGTGCGGGGCCTTGAGCGTGTCGCTGCTGACGGTGTCGGTGACGGTCATCGATCCTGCGTCGACCCGCAGGATGAACCGCTCGAAGAGGACCTGATCGAAGTTCGAGACATAGAGGGTCGATCCATCCTCCGTCACGACGAGCTGGGCGGGGTTGCGGCCGACCCGAACCTCCCCCAGCCGGGCGAAGGTGTGGGCGTCGAACTTCTCCACCATGCCGGCGGCGATCAGGTTCACGTAGAGGAAACGACCGTCGGGAGAGAGAAGGATGTTATGGGGGGACTCCGGGGGTGTGCTGCTGTCGGGACGGCTGCCGACGGGGATATATCGTGCAACGACCGAGCGCTGACGATCCAGAACGGTGATCTGGTCCTCCCCCTGCGCCGTGATGAAGATCCTGGGGCGGTCGGCGCCGTCGTAGGGGATCGCTCCCGCGTCGTTCTTCGCCCCTTCGTCGATCCAGCGTTTGATCGCCTCGATCTGCTCCACCGGGAGCGGATCACGGCTGACCGGCATGCGCGGCTCCGCGATCGGCCCCAGGTAGCCCTCGGTGTTGATATGCTGGAAGAGCATGCTCTTGCTCCCCGCAAAGGGAACGACGGCGCCGCTCGTCTTCGACCCGGCAACAACATCGTCCCAGGTATCGAGCTTCAGGGTTCCCCCCGAATGGCCGTTCATGTGGCATCCCTCCCCGGAACAGGAACGCTGGAAGATCGGCTGGATATGCTTGCTGAAAAGGACGGGCTCGCTCTCGGCGGGAAGCTTGATCGGCGGCTCGGTCGGCGATTCACCGCACGACGTGAACGCCGCCAGGGGGAGCAGCGTGAGCAGGGCAAGAAACAGTGTGCGCATGCGGGATGTATCGAACTAGGAGATGTGTCGACATCCGGTCGTACTCTTCAACGACCGATCATTCGGGTCGATCCGCTGAGCGCCGCGGTCTCGCCGGGGGAGAGACGGAAGGGGTGGCCTGGAAGTGTGAGGCGACTGAAAGATTCAAGGGAACAAAGGGTGATTCCCCGGACGGATCGCGTACGACACGGACGCCGACCGGCGCCTTCCCCCCGTGCCGCGAGGGGCAGGCCCCGATACCCTCCTATTTCCGGCGATCGCTCGCCAGCCGTTCGTTGAGCTCGCTCCGCAGCTTCAGCCTGGGGCCCAGTCTGCCGTCGGCATCCTTGGCATCGGCGAAGGGACGCTCCAGGATCTCGCAGACCAGATAGGCGGCCAGATCGGCAACCGTATAATGGTGCTCGCGATTCAGCCGTGCGTCGGGGCCGAGACAGGTCAGGACCGTCGGGTTGTCGAGATCCTTGACCAGAAACTGGAGAGCCGGCTCCCCGAAGCGTACGATGGTGGTGCCGAGCTTCCCCAGATGATGCCCCGGCAGAGCCCACCAGTTATGCATGAACGCGCCGTCGATCGCCTCGCAGTAGATGCGGACCATCTTCGGATCGGGGGTCTTCCCGGTCATCAGGAGAAGTTCGTGCGCCAGTACACGGAGCCGGTGATCGCCGCGTTCGGATTTCGTGATCTTTTCCAGATCTTCCTGCGCCCTCGGACGCGCCAGGAGCCGCTCTGCTTCGCCGCGCTGGAACAGGGCGTCGACCGACGTCCCCTGAAGCTCCTCACGCATCGTTCCCAAGCATGTAATCGCCATTGGTCATTCCTGTTGTCATGTACTTCCGTGAAAAGAATCTACAACAACAGCCTGACTATTTCCAAGGCGATCATTTAAAAAAAGCCCCAGGCTTCCTCCACCCCGTCACCGTGACTGTATGTTCCTCCCCCCACGACCGCCTCGATATCCGGCATCGATTCTCTATCTTCCCCCCTTATCATGACCGAATCGTCTCTACATACCGGCCCTGAAAAGCCCCGCAAGCGATTCTACGCCGTCATCGACTTCGAAGCGACCTGCTGGCAGGGGGAGGAACGAAGAGGGGACGCGGAGATCATTCAGATCGGGTGCGTGAAGGTGGGAATGACAACCCGCAGGATCATCGACGAGTTCTCCAGCTACGTCCGCCCGATCCGCTACCCGCGCCTGAGCGACTACTGTACCCGGCTCACCGGCATCACCCAGCACGATGTCGACATCGCCCCCACCTTCGTCGAGATGCTCGCCGAGTTCGTGGCGTGGATGGGACGCCCGGAGGAGTTCACCTTCTGCTCCTGGGGAGCCTACGACAGCTTCCTCCTCCGTCAGGCGTGCCGCTTCCACCGGGTCGACTATCCGTTCGACGACGAATACCTCAACATCAAGCCGATCTTCAGCGAGATCGTCTCCGGTCGCGGGGTGAGCCTTGAGCGGGCGCTCGAGATGCTCGGTATGTCGTTCGAGGGACGTCTTCACAGCGGAATCGACGACGCGCGGAACGTGGCGCGGGTCTGGCAGACCATTCTGCGCGGGGTGGTCTGAGCGGAAAACCGACCTTCCCCCCATCCATTCTTCATCTTTCCGGTTCGAGCGACATGCCACATCTCTTCATCGCGATCGGCGCCGTGGCGGGAGCCCTTGCACGGTATCAGGTCGGGGTCTGGTATGAACGGCGGGGGGTGGGGGGACCAGGCTGCCCGTGGACCACGCTGGCGATCAACGTCTCGGGATCGTTCCTGATGGGGGTTCTCATGGGCTCGCCGGCGGTCTCCGGCAGGGAGGGATTGCGGGGAGCGCTCGTCACCGGGTTCTGCGGCTCGTTCACCACCTTCAGCACGTTCAGCTACGAGGCGGTGACCCTTATGACACAGGGGGAGGGATCGACGGCGCTCCTCTACATGGGAGCCTCGCTGGTCGCCGCCCCCGCCGCCTGCCTGCTCGGGTATCTTCTCTCGGGGCAGTTCCGCTAGCCGGGCCCGCGGGGGTCAGGTGCGTGCCCGGTTCTTGTCGATGATCGCCACCAGGATCACCAGGAACGCGAGGAGCCGGACCATATAATGGCTTGTAAGATCCTCCGATTCCAGGGTGGAGAGCGCGAGCCCGAGCCGTTGCGCCGCCAGCAGGAGGAACGCCGCCGCGAACATCACGAAAAGCCTGTCACGCGTCCGATGCCAGAACCGGAAGAAGAAGAGTCCCGCCGTCATGTACCCCATGAACAGCGCCCCGGAGATCAGATTGTTGATTTCGTTGGTACTCATGAATGCGCGATTGATGCCGCATCGGCGCGGCCTGCTCTCAGTTGCTGTCCCACACCAGACCGTAGATCAGGAACCCCACGCCGATCAGGGCGGGGAGGGTCCGGAAGATGGAGAGATCGGTTTCCGCGATGACGTTCGTGTCGATGATCAGCAGGAAGTTGTTCAGGGCGAGCCCCACGAAGCAGATCCCGCTCCAGAGGAGGAGCCGTACGCGACCGCGCCGGTAGCCCCGCAGCAGCAGCACGGCGCAGGCAAGGCTGGTCAGAGCGCACAACACATAGACGGCTAACGACATTGCTATTCCTCATCCCGTTTGAATTTGAACGCATCGGCGAAGCTGCGGATCTTGTCGGTCGGCCTGGAGAAGATAAGGGAGATGATGGTCACACGCCGCGCCGGATATATCGCAGCAAGACTGCGGACGGCGCGGTCGAGAGCGGTCGTGCGCGGCTTGTAGCAGTAGGTCGGACGACCGGGGTCCTTGTCCAGAATTCCCGCGGCATGGAGCGATGCAAGGCGATCGGCCGCCGACTCCACCGACGTGTAGAGCGCACCGCTGACGCTCTCCGCGTCCCAGTCGCTCCGCCCGCCGCCGAGCAGAAGGAGGAGCGTCTCCAGTTGCTCAACCGAGTCGATATGATCCGCGAGAAGCTGTTCAACCTCCGCCGGAATGCCGCCTTGCTTCATCAATCGCCTGTTTGGTGTCTCAATGCGCTGTCACGGAGTGTGCGGGTCTCTCGGCGCGGGTTGGAGAAGAGGATAGACCGTCCCGACGTCTCTCGACTGATGCGGGAAACCGGAAGCGACTCGGGCCCCTGTTCGTCGCGGACCGGGCGCCGTCGTACAGCTTCCTCTATCCCAACCCCCAATCAGCGGAATGCGTTCCGCACCTTTTATTTTTTTCTTCCTTCGTCCCCCCTCGTGGAATCTGATCGATTCCCCCTTCTCCCGATGTGAAGCCGTAGAGGCGAGAACACATATATGCTTGCACAGATATATTCAACGGCGTAGATTTACATCACATTCGCATAAGCGAATATAACAATCATCTGATCAGGAGTTCGACATGGCGACGACAACCGACACCCCGCAGGCATTGAAGGCACATATCGCATTGAACGTGAAGGATGTGGCGAAGAGCATCGACTTCTACCGCGCGATGTTCGGCATCGAACCGAGCAAGGTGAGGAACGGCTACGCGAAGTTCGACGTGGCCGATCCCCCCCTGAACCTGACACTGAACCGATCGGCGAACGCCGGGCAAGGGACGCTCTCCCACCTCGGCATCCAGATGAGGTCGTCGGCCGACGTCTTCACCCTGCGCGACAGATGGCGCGCGGCGGGTCTGGACCCGCGTGACGAGGTAGGGGAGATCTGCTGCTACGCGCTTCAGGATAAGAGCTGGGTCCGTGACCCCGACGGCAACGAGTGGGAGGCGTTCGTGGTGCTGGAGGATAATCTTTCGGAAGAGAGGAACGCGGCGAGCGGATGCTGCACCGGAACCGATGGGGGTTCGAGCTGCTGCTGAGAAACGATCGACGGGCGGGAAGGAAACAGATCCGATTGCGATCATATCATATCCGCCCGCGACTCAGATCGAGCCGGACCTGGGCCGCCGTGGCCGGATGAGGGCCACGGCGGCGTTCGGCCCGGGACGACGGCAACGACGGTGACCAGGTTGACCGCGACCGATGACTGAGGGCCGCGACGCCGCTCGTTCCCGTACGCCTGTACCCCGAATCTTCTATGCCGCGGTCGACCGCCGCTGAAGCCCGAGCCGCTGGATTCGCTTTGCGATAGAATCGTACGAACGCCCGAGCGCCTCGGCGATCTCCACCAGCGAATGAGATGCGAGCATGACCCGGATCGACTTGTCCTCCTCGGCCGAGTACGCTCCCCGTCTGGTCCGCCCGACGCGGGCCGCGGCAAGCCCCAGCTCGACGGCGCGGGTGCTCACCATGCGCGGGGTCCGCTGCAGCTCGGCGGCGATCTCACGATTGGAGAGTTCCCCGTACCTGCGCCGGAGCAGATCATCCTCCATCTCCGTCCACGGCCGGCTGTCCAGCTTCGGCCGGTAGCCGTTGGAGTGGGCGATCTCCATGACCGTGGCGTCGCTCACCCCCAGGGTTCTTGCCATGTTGTGGTAGGAGATCCTGCCGACGTTCTCCCGCACCCATGCCATCTGGGCGGAGGTGAGCCTGACGATCTTGCGGCTGAGACCGAGACGCCCCGCCTTGATCTCCACCGCGTCGACCGATCTCCCCAGCTCCTCGGCCAGGGTCACGTTCGGCACGCGGCCGTAATGCTTCCGCAGATAATGGATCTCATCCTCGTTCCATCCGCGCGACGCGGGCTCGGTCAGCCCGAGCGACCGGATCTGCGCCCGCACGCTCTGCTCGGTGCGCCGCAGGGTCCGGGCGATTTCTATCGCCGTGCGACGGGGATAGTTGTTGCGGACGTAGACGATCTCCTTGGTGGCCCACATCTTCTGCCCCTTGCCGGGAATTCCCAGCCGGAGCGCCCGATGCTGCACGCTCGACTTGTTGCGTCCCAGCAGGCGCGCAGTATAGACCGAGCCGTGCTTCGTGTAGTTTTTTCTGAGGACCGCATCCTCCTCCCTTGTCCATTCCTTTCGTTCAATCGTACGTTTTGCGCCCTTGCGCCTCGGTCCGGGAACAATCGACCATGTGTCAGGTTTCAGGAGGCCGCTTCGGGCTTCACCCTTCGAATTCATGATACTCCTCGCGATGGCTGCGAATCGTGGGGGGACATATAGGGCGCAATATATCGCTTCGAGCACAAACCCCAGCCGTCCCATGAAAAAATTTATCCCGAACCGATATCCGAAACCGATAATCTTCGGACGAAAAGTCCAAGGCCGTCGATTTCGCCGGAATATTTTCAACGACTCTGTCGTTTGCACGGCTCCGTCCGGAACCGGAACTTGCGCCACCGAATCGGCCGGCGACATGTAGTGAAAAAATACGTGCCGTTCCTCTTACACGATTTTTCACTACATGTCGTACCGGACATCATACCGTTTCCGCATTCATTTATTTATCGTCGCATGCTGACCGTACTCCTGCTCGTTCTCTCAAACATTTTCATGACGTTCGCCTGGTACGGACATCTCAAGTACCGGCAGGTCCCGCTCTGGCAGGCAATCCTTGCAAGCTGGGGGATCGCATTCTTCGAATACTGCCTGCAGGTGCCGGCAAACCGGTACGGCGCGGAGATCTTCTCGCCGTTCCAGTTGAAGATTCTTCAGGAAGTGATCACACTCGTCGTCTTCGTCGTGTTCGCGATATGGTATCTGGGCGAACAGATGAAATGGAATTATATAGTCTCCTTTCTCTTTATCATCGGAGCCGTCTTCTTTGCGTTCAAGAAGTGGTGATCGACCGCCGGCGGCCGAATCTTCCTGGACGTTATACGGTCCGGAAGCGATCGCCCCGTAACGGAAACACGGATCGGAGAATCGTACGCTCCGCGATATACATCGCGGAGCGTACATCGGTCATCGATACGTGGGAGCACCCGGTCCGAAAATAATGCCCGGATGCCGCGGCACGCAACCATGAATAATTGAGTATGGTACCCGGAACCTCAGTAGGCCCCGGCAACCCGCCGCCGGTTCAGCGCCGGGTTGCGCGGGAACGCCGGAAGCGAGGTCGGCCGGGCGGTGGTCCCGGTCGTATCGGTCAGCGTGCGAAGGAACGCCACCAGTTCCCCCTTCTCCACGGCCGAGAGGTTGAGCCGGTCCGGAGGGAGCGTCTGGTTCGGAACGTCGATCCCCATCCCGGCGCCGCCGCCGCGATCGTAGAAGTCGATCACCTCCTCCAGCGTGACGTAGACCCCGTTGTGCATGTAGGGAGCGGTCAGCTCTATGTTCCGCACGGTCGGGGTCTTGAAGGCGTTCATGTGAATCGTATCAAGATAGACACTGTAGCGGCCCGGATCGGGATCGAGCCGGGCCGCCGCCGTATCCGCGGTCGCGGGGACCCCGAGGATCTCCACCTCCGTCTCGGCATACCCCGGCGGAACCGTCCCGTTGAAGATCGGAGCGAAATGACAGGTGCCGCACTTCGCCTTCCCCATGAAGAGGTTGAACCCGCGTCGCGCCTCCGCCGGGTACTCCTCGCTCTCCCCCCGGATGAATCTGTCGAACGGCGCATCGAGCGCCACCAGCGAGCGCATGTAGCCGGCCAGGGCGCGCCGGATCGTCATCGGCGTGATCGCCTCCGCCGGGTCGCGGCGGAACGCGCGGGCGAATCGCTCCACATACTCGGGGCTGCCGTTGAGCTTCTCCATCAGATCCTCGTACTGGCTCCCCATCTCGCGGCCGTTCAGCAGCACCGCCTCCACCTGATCCTCGAAGAACTCCACCCGCTGGTCGTAAAAATTCCCCCGCTGGAACGCCGCGTTGACGAGCGTGGGAGCGTTTCTCTCCACGGACCCTCCGTGAAACGCCACGCTCTTCGGACGACCGTCGGTGAAGGCGCGCTCCGGTTCGTGGCACGAGGCGCATGCGCGCATATCGTTCCCCGAGAGAACCGGATCAAAGAAGAGAAGGCGTCCCAGCTCCGCCTGCGCCGAGTCCTCCCTGTCGCGGACGTCGCTCGAATAGTAGTACGGGTTCAGGGCGTTCTCCGCGAAGAGTCCCTCCGCCTCGTAGTTGACCGGAGCGGTGAAGAAACTCACCTCACGATACGTTTCGATCCGGAGCGCCAGATGCGCCCTCAGGGTGAGGGAGTAGAGTCTGTTCCCGTGGTTCCTGATATACTCGGCCCTGTCGAAGAGGTCGAAGCTCTCCGCCGACTCCAGAGAGGAGAGGGCCCCGTTCAGCTCGCTCCTCAGCTCCTTCGCCAGATCGGGCGCCCTCCGTTCCAGGGCCGGCAGGTAGAGCCGCAGCGCCTCCGCGACCCCTTCCATCGCCGCCTTCGACTCCGGGAGCGAGTTGAGGGCGACCGGGGAATCGAAGCCGGTGATCCCGAGCGTCATCACCCGCACGATCTCGTTCCGTATCGCCTCGAACAGCTGCCGGTCGGAGGGACGGACCGTCTCCCCGAAGACCTTCATGCGGCGGGCGGCGGCAAGCATCCCGTCGATCGTCGAGACCGTCTCGTCGCGGTTGCCGGGGAACTCCTCCGAGAAGATCATCTCCTCCAGAATCTGGAACCCTTCCGGCTCATAGACGACCCGCTGCCGTCCGTGCAGACGGATCTTGGGGAGAGGAACGCCGTTCAGGCGCGATGACGCCTCGTGGTCCAGGTACTCGACCATGAACTCCATCCGCTTGTAGCGGGCGCGCGCGGCGATGAACGCGTCGCGCGTCGACGCCGGGTCCCCCGTCGCGGCTCTGTCGCGCAGGGTACGGAGCGATTCATCGAACGAATCTATCGCATCAAGATATCCGAGCCGTACGGTTTCGGCGGGCTCCCGACCGGGGTGATCGAGGAACCCCATGACGATGACGCAGAGGATGGGGGCAAGGGCGACCAGGAGGGTGGTCAGAGGAGTGCGGATCATGGTATGCATCGTTGCAGAGATTGTAGTGACTGTTCTTGGACACACGGCCTTCGACCGGCCGCTGCCGGTCGGCCGGAAAAAAGAGAGAGAGCGCTCCTTCGTGGAACGCTCTCCCGGCCCGAGCAGGTATGGTCAGGCGGCGGCTTACTCGACGACGAGCTTCTGGACCTCCCCGTCGACCGTCTGGACGTAGTAGACGCCCGGGGTCAGATCGGAGATGTCGATGCGGTTCGTGTTCCGCTCGGCCAGCACGCGCCTGCCGGTTGCGTCGTACACGGCGACGTCGGACTGCCTGTTGAAGGTCAGGTTACGTGAAGCCGGGTTCGGGTAGATACGGAAGGAGGAACCGTCGTCGTCGGCATCGGGGTTGGTGATCCCGGAGAAGTTGTCGAACCCGGTGATGGCGATCGTGGCCGCGCGGTTGAACGGCTCCGGGTTGCTGCTGCTGGGATGCTGGATGTTGACGAAGTAGGTCTTGTGGTCCGGGGTGAAGACCCCACCGGTCGTCTCGCAACCGTTGGGACCCACCAGGAAGCGCATCAGATCGTCGGTCGTCGGCTGTTCGATGCCGAGATCGAGCCAGTAGATCTCCGGAACGGTCCGCCGCGCGACCTGGGCGTTCAGGTTCACGCGGCCCATCGTCCGTCCGTTCAGATCCTCGTTCACCACCAGATAGGTCTTCCCCTTGACCACGCCGGTCACCAGACCGTCCGGGTTGGAAAGATTGATGGAGCGATCCTTCTGCCCGTTGCCGCCGTTGAGCAGCACCCGGATCTTTCCCGTGCCCGGGTCCAGTTCCAGCAGGCGTCCGTAGTAGTCGACGAACGAAGTATCGGAGGTGGAGAAGAATTCACGGAGATGGCGCGCCGGGGTGCCCCCCATCCGCATCTCATTGGCAAGCTGGAACGCGTCGAGTCCCGTCTCGGTGATGTAGATCTTGCCGTTGGCCTCGGTGACCCACTCGTGGCGCACGAACATGGTGGCTCCCATACGGAGCGCCACGTTGCGGATGTTGATGAGGGAATCGAGCTCCATCGGGAGGGTGATCCAGTCGCCGGATTCGGCGTCGGCCGACTGCTTGTAGGCATAGAGCTGCCCGTCGGAATAATCGTTGGCGACCGTCGCCACGAACTTGAAGAGGACGGCGGGGGTGAAGTCGTCGGTCAGGTAGACGGTCTTGCCGTCCGGCATGCAGTAGCCCCCCTCGTGCGAGAAGCGCCCCATCTTGTAGAGCTTGCGGGTCGCGGTGGCGGTCACCGGATCGACTTCCACCATCCAGCCCATGTTCTCGAACGCCCTGATCGTGCGCTGCTGACCGTCGAAGGTGATCGTGCGATCGCTGGTATCACGAACCTGCCGGCCGCCGCCGTAGAGCTCGGTGTTGTGGACGGGGGGATATTCCTCCGCGGTGAGCGCCGTGCCGTACGGGGTCTGGGCGCCGCCGCAGTTGACCCAGGTTCCTCCCACGCCGGTGAAATCGACGTTCCTGTAATCCCCGATCACCTTCCACTCTCCGCCGTCCATCTGCACCTCGAAGGCGGTCATGCCGCCGCCGTCGCCGAACACGGTGCTGCTGTCGCGCATCTCGTGGTTGACCAGCATATACCCGTGCGTGCTCGATCCCTCGATCGGAATATATGCGTTGAAGTCGTTGTCGCCGCGGGCAACCGCCGTCTGTCCATCCTTCGTCCTGACCATGTTCTCCCCCTGGCGGAAGAGAATCGAATACGTGAACGGCGTCGTCGGAACGACGACGGTATTGGTCACGAAGTTGGTGTCGATCTCCGGAAACGGCCTCTGGGCCAGCGATTCCGTCGCGGCGCCGGTCCCGAGGAAGAGCGCGCAGGCGAGAGCGGCGCGGCTGAGATTGTAGAACTTGTTCATGATGTCTTTGGTAGAGGTTTCGCTGCGGGATCCGTTACCCGCAACTGGCGCCAAGCTAGCCGCATCATGTTAGGGGGATGTTACCTGGGAGTTACCGGTGGGTTATCACTCCCTGCCGGGGGCGAAGGCGATTCCTATTCTTAACAGTGGGATTACACCCGGCAGATCTTCCGGATCTAGATTTGCGGCGTTTGCAGGTTGAGTGTACTCCGGTGTTGCCTCCCGGTCTCCAGGGGAGGCATCTGAAGGCCCATCCCGTCGCGGCGGGATGGGCCTTTTTTCTTCGGTTCGATCGTCCATGATCTCCCGGCCCGGCGCCGACCGGTCGCCGCACGATGCATATCGTTTCGCCGCCCGATCGGTCGCGGGTGTTCATCTGCCGCGCCTTCGTCGTATTTTTATCGACATCGTAACATTGGGCCACAGGACCGATTCCACTCCATGAGCAAGCAACGCACGCCGCTGATGCGGCAGTATCATCAGATAAAGGAGAAGTACCCCGATACCATCCTCCTCTTCAGGCTCGGAGATTTCTACGAGACGTTCGAGGAGGACGCGGGGATCACCGCCAGGGTCTGCGGCATCGTGCTGACCAAACGGGGGAACGGAACCGAGGAGGAGACCCCCCTGGCCGGCTTCCCCCACCATCAGCTCGACAACTACCTGCCGAAGCTGGTGAAGGCCGGGTACCGCGTGGCGGTCTGCGAACAGATCGAGGACCCGAAGCTCGCCCGCGGCATCGTCCGGCGCGACGTCATCGAGGTCGTGACCCCCGGCACCGCCATGAGCGAGAAGCTTCTCGACGCCGGCCGGAACAACTACCTGGCGGCCGTCTACATCGAGAAGGAACGGGCGGGAGTGGCGTTCTGCGATATTTCGACCGGCGAGTTCTCCGCCACGGAGACGTCGGCCGCCGAACTGAACGAGATCCTGGAGTCGATCTCCCCCTCCGAAATTCTCGTCAGCCGGGGACAGAAGGATCTCTTCGCCGGCCGACGGATCAGCTCGGAGCCGAGGATCACCAGGAACGAGGAGTGGATCTTCGACGCCGACTACGCCGAGGAACGCCTGCGCGAACAGTTCGGCACGCAGTCGCTGAAAGGGTTCGGGATGCACGACCTGCGGCTGGGGACGATCGCCGCCGGCGCGGTGCTCCATTATCTCATGGAGACCCAGCGGGCGCGGCTCTCCCATATCCGCCGGATCACCCGCTATTCCCACGGCGATTATATCGCACTCGACCCCGCAACCAAGAGGAACCTGGAGATCGTCTTCTCGGCCAACGACGGCGGACGGCACGGCTCGCTGGTGGCGGTGATCGACAAGACCTGCACCCCGATGGGGGGACGCCTTCTGAAGAAATGGATCATCCACCCCCTCAAGTCGCGCGAGCAGATCGAGAAGAGACTCAGCGCCGTCGCCTGCCTCCACAAGGACACGGCGATCGCCGCCGAACTGGAGAAGGAGCTGCGGTCGATCGCCGACATCGAGCGGATGGTCTCCCGCGTCGCCACGGGACGGGCCACGCCGCGCGATCTCGGCTTCATCCGCTCCACGCTGGAGCGGACCCCCAGGATGATCGATCTGCTCGGCCGCTGCTCCTCGCCGACCCTCACCGCCATCGGGCGGAGCCTGCAATACCCGGAGGATCTGGTGGAACGGCTGACGGCCGGACTGACCGACGATCCCCCCGCCGCTCTTGCCGACGGCGGCGCCGTCCGAAGCGGCTATTCGCCGGAGCTCGACGAACTGCGCGATCTCCGCGCCAGCGGCAAAAGCTATATCGAAAGCCTGCAGGAACGGGAACGGACACGGAGCGGCATCTCGTCGCTGAAGGTCGGCTTCAACAACGTCTTCGGCTATTACATCGAGATCACCAACGCGAACCGCGACCGCGTCCCGGCCGACTACCACAGGAAGCAGACGCTCGCCAACGCCGAACGCTACATCACGCCGGAGCTGAAGGAGTACGAGGACAAGGTCCTCAACGCCGAGGAGAAGATCGCCACGCTGGAGCGGGAGCTCTTCACCGAGCTTCAGTCGATCACCGCCGAGCGGAGCGACGTCATCCTCCGGAACGCCCAGCTCGTGGCGATGCTCGACTGCTTCGTCGGGTTCGCCCGAACGGCGAGGGAGCGGGAGTATGTGGAGCCGACGATCGAGGATTCGACGGAACTGGAGATCGTGGGAGGACGCCACCCGGTGGTCGAGACGCTTCTCCCCCCCGGCGAGCGGTACGTCCCCAACGACACAAGACTCGACACCGAGGTCTCACAGATCGCGATCATCACCGGCCCGAACATGGCGGGAAAAAGCTCCTACCTCCGTCAGACCGGTCTGATCGTCCTGCTGGCCCAGATCGGCTCGTTCGTCCCGGCGCAGCGCGCGCGGATCGGCGTGGTCGACAAGATCTTCACACGGGTCGGGGCTCAGGATAATATCGCGGCGGGAGAAAGCACGTTCCTGGTGGAGATGCATGAGGCGGCCAACATCCTCAATAACGCCACGGGACGGAGCCTGATCCTGCTCGACGAGGTGGGGCGCGGCACCTCCACGTTCGACGGCATCTCGATCGCCTGGGCGATGACCGAGTATCTGCACGACTCGATCGGCGCCAGAACGCTCTTCGCGACCCACTACCATGAACTGAACGCGCTGGCCGACAGGTTCGAGCGGATCGGGAACTACAAGGTGGAGGTGCGGGAGCACGACGATCAGGTGATCTTCCTGCGGAAGGTCACGCCGGGGACGGCCGACCATTCGTACGGCATCCAGGTGGCGCAGATGGCGGGGCTGCCGGAGGAGGTGACGTCGCGGGCCAAGGAGATCCTGACGCAGCTCGAAAGCGCGTCGGAGGGGAACCCGATCGGCGGAACCGAGGAGGCGCTCGCCATGGAGGCGCGGCCGGTCGGCGCTCCCTCGGTCAGAAAGGCAAGAAGCGGGGCGATCACGGAGCGGACCGCGCAGGTCTCCCTCTTCGAGGTCACGGAGCGCGACAAGGTCGCCGAGGATCTCAGGACGGAGTTGAAGGAGATCGACATCAACTCTCTCTCCCCCCTGCAGGCCCTGCTCGAGCTGGAGAAGCTCCAGAAGAAGGCGCGGGGATGATCGTCACGAGGATGCGTCGATTCTATTCTCTACAGAACAATACCGCATCGATAAACGATATTCCCTTCCCGCCCATACGCTGATTCCCTGCCTCGGCTCCCGAAGGGAGCACCGATCTGTCCCTTCGGGGCTGAAGAGAACACACGAACGCCCTTCCAGGGCCGGGGAAGGGCGTTCGTCCGGATCGATCCCGCGTGCGGGCCGACTCAGTCGTTCTTGATGTTGCTCTTCGTCTTGATCTTGACTCCCGATCCCTTTGCCTGGATCTTGCCCGGCTCGTCGATCGCGATCTTCATCTGGAAGGGACGGCCGGAGGTGATGACGTTCCGAACCGTCACGGGGGCGTGCTGACGTTTCCCGGTCGCCAGACCGCTGGCGGCGTCTCGAGGAGCTTCCTGCGCGCCGAGCTTCACATCGACCCCATGGACCGGGTCTCCCTGGGTCGACGAGGCTGCACGACGACCGGTCGCCTGCCCGGACGCGGCATCCCTGGGGGATCTGACGCACTCGAAGACTCCTGTTGCGTCGACCGGCTGCCCGGTGTTATCCACCAGTGTCAGCGTGTATTCTCCGGCCGCCAGGTTGTCGAACGTGACGTTGAAGCCCGCCTCGTCCACTTTCACCGTTTTCGAATATCCTGTTCCCTCGATCTTCAGATAATAATCGGCCTGTGCGCGGGCGCCTGCCGTCGATGCGGCGGCGGTGGTCGTGACGGCCGAGGCGGCGGTGAGCGCGGCGACCATGACGATGAACAGACGGGAGACGAGCGAGCGATTGCGATTGGCGTTCATGATGAGACTCCTGTTGGTATGAAAGTTGGTTGACCTGTTTCCTGTTCGGCTCACAGGCACCCGTGACCGGCGTGCAAGTGAACGTATACCAACCTATGAGCGGCGCCTAAAGAGTTCTTAAACGGTCGGAAATCTTCTTTCGGGAAGATGAGGCAGGGGCGGGCGGGTGGAACAACAGGGAAGGATCACAATGCCTTACACTCGGATACGTGATGTTTTCTCATGTTAATGTGTCTTATGATGGAATTCTGCCTTTGCGGTAAATAACCGATTTCGTTTATTCGCCGCGACAGATGGTATGTTGGAGATGGATTATGATGCAGATAGACTGTTGACGTAACGGACGTAGCGTTCTATCACCCCAAGCCGTGTCCCCCTGGGTCTGAAACGACTCCGGGCCGCGCTCAACACGGCAGACAGCATCACATCCTCAGGGTCACGGTAGACAATTACAACAATTCAAGAAGCGATCGCATGCTCGCCGGCGTGTTCCCCATTCCGTGTCGGCAGGAATGCGGTATGCCCCCCAATACTTAGGAGTACACCCCCCATGAGAACACGCTTCAGGCTACTGCTTGCCGCGTTCGTGTTGATGCTCATGCCGTGTGTCGCAGCCTTCGGCTCGATGCAGGATTATGAGTTCACAACCGGCGAAGGCAAAGGCTTCGACATGTCCGACACGAAGCCGATTTTTGGTGAAGGAACAACCAACCAGTCCTCCGAGATCTACGACATCGGATTCGAGTTCGAGTTCGACGGATCGTTCTACTCCACCTTCTCCATCAGCTCCAACGGCATGATGGCCCTGGGCAAGAGCACCGTCTCGAGCGCCCCGGACGGCATCTTCGAAAAGCAGGAGACCTATCCGGTCATCGCCCCCTTCCTGGAGCCGCAGGTCGCCATCACCAACTCCATCAGCTTCAAGACGGTGGACTCGAAGGAGGGAAGCGTGCTGGTGGTCCAGTGGAACACCTTCAACCAGAACGAGGGGCAGAGCAAGGGGAACCAGTACACGTACCAGGCCCGCCTCTACCAGGGAACGAACGTCATCGAGTTCTGGTACGGCCCGATGACCCAGTCCACCCAGACGAACGCCAGAATCGGCATGGCCGGCGGCGGCGACAACTTCGTCAGCATCTACATGGACGGGAAGAAGGGTATCCCCACCCCGAACTACAAGGAGACGATGGCGGTCAACGTGCAGGAGTGGCTGATCAACGAGAACACGCTCTACACCTTCACCCCCGGTTCGTGCAGTGTCTTCATCACCGGCAACCCCAAGGAAGGTGGCACCGATGCGATGGCAGAGGGAGATCTTCTTCTCTCCGGCATGTCGGCCATGCGCGGCAGCAGCCGCGAGTTCCGTCCCTTCCAGCTCACCGCGGGGGACGACTGCAAGCCGCAGACCTTCTCCTTCTGGTTCGAAGGTGAGTTCGCCGGCGAGTACTGGGTGAACGAGAGCAATGTCTATATGGAGCCGGGACAGACGATCGAGCCGACGATCGGCTTCGCACCGGGCTGCACCGGCGAGCGTCCGGCGATCCTCGTCGTCAGGAGCGACAGGGGCTTCGAGACGTACTATCAGGTTGGAGCATCGGGCGACACGCGCCTCGACTGGATCGCCAACTTCGGCGGCGAGAAGCCGGGGAACGTGAACGACGGCGCTGTCCTCCTTGAGGATCAGCGGATCGGCTACGGCACCGAGACGAACTTCTCCCCCTTCACGATCCAGGATCTGAACGGCGAGAGCGCTCCGGCCAAGATCACCTACACCCTCACCGACCCGACGGGCCAGTACTGGATCTCCAAGTCGGGGACGGTCGAGGCGAACGGAACGCATACTCCGGTCATCCGCTTCCGCCCGACCCGTTTCGGATTCCAGACGGCAAACCTGCGGGTTACCGCCGACTGTGAGACCCGCAACTACACGCTCCGCGCCTACTCCACCGGTATCGGCGCCGAGTTCCGTATCAACGGCGAGGTCGCCGACGCCGAGTCGCCCCTCTTCGTGAAGGCGTTCGAGTGCGCCGGCGAGGGGATCAACACCCTTCCGGTCGAGATCCGCAGCGTCGGCAACGAGCCGCTCGTGATCAGCAGCGCGTCGTTCTTCCGCGCCGATTCGGTCTACGCCCAGGGCGTGCCGGGCTATCCGGTTCTCCGTGACCGCCACGGCAACCGCCTCCGTTCGGTCGACTACTTCCTGACGGAATTCCCCGGCGTCGCTCCGGCCCAGGCCAACCCGAGCATCGAGTTCCCGCTCGTCCTCCAGCCGGGAACCTCGCGCACGGTCTACCTCAACTTCGTTCCGCAGATCCCGGGCAAGCGCCACGGACGCGCGTTCATCACGACGAACGCCATGAACTTCAACGGCAACGACAGAGAGGGGGGCCCCCAGATGAACGGCCTCCTCACCTTCGATCTCTTCGGCAAGGGAATCGGTTCGATGCCCTCGACGAGCCTCGACGGCGCCACGCTGAAGCCGATCGCGTTCGAGCCGACGAAGCTTCGTGAGAGCCGTGACACCACGATCACGATCTACAACAGCGGCGCCTGCAACCTCCGTATCGACCTGAGCAACTTCGGTCTCGGAAGCGGCGACATCTCCGACTTCAGCATCGTGAGCGCCCTGAACAACATGGCCTCCGATCAGGCGGTCGGTTCGTTCGTCCTTGCACCGGGCGATTCGACGACGATCACGATCCGTTTCTCGCCGATCCGCAGCGGATCGCGTCGCGCGACGATCACGATGCAGACCAACGACTCGACCCTTCAGATCCCGGGGCTGACCGAGCGCGGCGCCTTCTACTGGGATGTCTTCGGCGTCGGAACGGTGGGAACCACCGGTGCGACGGCACTCTCCGTCGGCACGTCGGTGATCGACGATCCGGCCGCGGGCTCCGCAAAGGCTTCGGCCGTGGTGGAGAACAGCGCACGCGAGCGCGTCAGGATCGTGAAGATGGAGATCATCGGCGCCGACCAGACGGAGTTCACGATGGACCCCGCGAAGCCGTGGCCGACGGTTCCGTTCGAGCTGGCTCCGGGCAGCCTGAACCAGTTCGCCGTGATCCACACGCCGACCGCCGGAAGCCTTCCGGGCGAGCGTGAGGCCGAACTGCGGCTCCTCACCTCCGACGGCGATACGCTGGTGGTGGTGCTCCGTGCCCAGGCCGGCGCACGCACGCTGGTGCTCAACCCGACCTCGCTCTTCAACGGCGTGACGGTGCCGGTCGGCAAGGCCGTGCGCCAGACCGTGATGATCACCAACAACGGCACGGTTCCGGTGAAGCTCGGCACGACGACGATCACCGGCGCCAACGCCGGCGACTACCTCCTCAGCCCGCTGCCGCGCCTTGTGCTGGCTCCGGGACAGACGGAGTACTTCGAGATCACCTACCGTCCGGTCACGGCCGGTACCTCGGTTGCGGCCCTCAACGTCGCCAGCAACGCGACCAACGGCACCCAGACCGCCACGCTCGGCGGTATCGCAACGAAGCTCAACGCCGTCAGCGGCGTGGAGAACGGCGCGACGACCGGCGGCATGACGCTCGGTCGCAGCACCCCGAACCCGGTCCGTCACCAGGCCGAGATCAGCTACTCGCTGGCACGCGCCGGCCAGGTCTCGATCGAGCTCTTCGACAACGAGGGCCGTCTGGTCAGGACGCTGGAGCAGGGGAACCGCGACGCGGGCGCTCATCACATCAACGTCTCGGTGGATGATCTGCCGAGCGGCGTCTACATCTACCGCATGACCTCGGCAGAGGGCTCGGTGAGCCAGACGATGACGGTGGTGAAGTAATCGCCGATCGACGAGATCGAATGAACCTGAGGGCGCCCCGCAACGGGCGCCCTCGTTCGTTTACGGCCGACGGCGACGCCTCGATTGCCGTACGCCTCCGTCTCTCTATCTTCCCACCCGAATCAACGACACACCCAGGAGCCCGCAGTGGAGAACAATCAACGCCAGATCACCTTCGTACGGAAGCGCCATCCCGACTACAAGGTCTACGCCTCGTCGGTGATCCTCTTCAAGACGACGCTGAACGGAGAGAGCATCCTTCTGGAATTCGCCATCGACAAGCCGGTGGAACCGAGCCACTCGGTTCACGATGTGAACGTCGAGGGACGGATCAATATGGTCGAGGAGGTGAACGCGATCGCGGTGGGGGATATCGAACGGGAGTTCCAGGCGGGAGTACTTATATCGCGGAACGAGGCGCGTCGTCTGATCCAGGCGCTGGAGAGCCATCTGAGCCGGATGTCGCCCGATCAGGGATGATGACCCGGTCGGCATCCCCTCTCGACCTTCTCAGCTCCTCCTCCCTCTGAAGCTCGGTGTTGATCGCCACGGCCGCCTTCGCCCCCTCGGCGGCGGCGGTCACGATGAACTGCACGTCGCGGGAGGCGTCCCCGGCCACATAGAGCCCCGGAACGCCGCTCCCCTCCCTGTGATTCGTCCAGACGGCTCCCTTGACCGTGAGGCGGCATCCCAGCTCGACCGCCAGGTCGCAGCTCTGGAGCTGCCCGGCGCTGAAGAACATCGCATCACGAACCACCTCGCTCCCGTCCGAGAAAACGATCGACCGCAGCTTCCCCCCCTCGCCGTTCAGCCGCGCGATCCGGCGGGTATGGACCCGTATGCCGTGCCGCTCCAGCTGCTCGCGATGGATCGGTTTCAGTCCGGAAGGGCCGTCGGTGCAGAGGATCACATCGCTGCTCCAGGTCGTGAGGGAGAGGGCGAGGCCGCGCCCCGACGCCCCCCGGCCGTGGACGGCGATCCTTGCGTCGCGCCACTCCCAGCCGTCGCAGTAGGGGCAGTGGTGGACGCTGCACCCGTAGAGCTCGGCGATCCCCGGAATCTCCGGCACCTTGTCGCGCACCCCCGTGGCAAGAAGCAGCTTCCGTCCGCGCGCCGTGGTTCCATCACCCATCACCACGTTGAAAAGACCCTCCCGGAAGAAGGCTGAACGGACCTCGTCCGAACGGATCGTAACAGGATACGGTCGCAGCTCCTCGCGCGCCATCCTGAGGAATTCGTACGGCGGCGTGCCGTCGCGCGTCAGGAAGCCGTGAAGGGCGCTCGACGCCGCGTTGCGCGGGCGTCCGTGATCGACCACCAGAACGGTCCGGCGGCAGCGGCCGAGCACCAGGGCGGCGTTCAGCCCGGCGGGTCCGCCGCCGACGATCACGACGTCGTACAGGTCGGGAGGAGATATTACTGGCTTCATCGGTGATCCGGGATTCATCCTCCGGAGAACTCGCCTCCACGCACGATTCGTTCCCGTTCCGCCGAACGGCCGGCGCAGCCGCGAGCATATCGATCCCCCCGATTCTCCTCTCCGCTCATCCCGTTCAACCGACGGAGGTGATGCCGTCGTCCCGATTTGCCGGATGAAAATCACCCTACCCGAATCACCCGACAGGGTGAAGAATCCCATACCACCCCACCGGTAGCTTTGTATCAGAAACTGACGACGGACGGCGCCGCTACCGGCCCCGAAGCCATACGGGAAGGCAGGACCGGAGCGGCGGGATATCGCAAGGCAAGGATGCAGACATGACGCAACGACCGACATCGGGACAACACTACATCATTCGGATCCGCGAGAAGATCGACGAGCGCTGGGCCGAGTGGTTCAACGGGATGTCGATCACGCTGGACGACGAGGGAACGGAACTGAACGGCAGGCTTGCCGATCAGGCGGCGCTTCACGGGATCATCGCCACCATCAGCCGTCTGGGACTTCAGCTTGTGGCGATCAATCAGGCCCCCCCTTCCGATCCCCCGCGCGCCGCCGAACCATCGGGGATGGAGAGAGCCGAAGAGTACGGCGCACACGACTGAGATCGCATCAACCCACTGAGCATAGAGGAGAACGAATATGAAGAAGGTTTTGAAATGGACTCTGCGCATCGTCGGCGGTCTGATCGGCCTGGTGGTCGTCGGCCTGGGAGTCGTCTACGCGTGGACCGAAATGGAGATGAACGAAACCTACGATCTGAAGTCCGACAAGATCATCGTTTCGACCGACTCGATCACACTCGATCGGGGCTACCACCTGGCGACCAATCTGGCGAAATGCGTCGACTGCCATAAGGAGGACTTCGCCGGCTCCACGATCGTCGACGACCCGGTGCTGGGACGCCTGGTGGCGCCGAACCTGACGAAAGGGAAGGGAAGCGTGACGGCGAACTACACCGATGAGGACTGGGTACGGTCGATCCGCTACGGAATCGATCCCAAGGGACGCCCCCTGATCTTCATGCCGTCGCACGAATACTGGCACTTCGATGACGCCGAGCTGGGGGCGATCATCAGCTACGTCAAGTCGAAGCAGCCGGTCGACCGCGAGAACGAGAAGATCTGGGCAGGTCCGCTGATCCGCACCCTCTTCGCCCTGGGGCAGGTCGACATGCTGCCGGTGAAGATCATCGATCACGACGGCCCACGCCCCGTTGCCCCCCCGCCGGGACCGACCGCCGAGTACGGCAAGCATCTGGCGGCCACGGGAGGCTGCATCAACTGCCACGGGCAGCAGCTTTCGGGGGGACGGATCCCCGGCACGCCGCCGGAATGGCCCCCCGCACGCAACCTGACGCCGCATGCGACCGGACTGGGCGCATGGAAGGAGGCCGACTTCTTCAAGGTCCTCCGCACCGGAATCCGTCCCGACGGATCGAAGCTCGACGACCACATGCCGTGGAAGTACACGGCGAAGATGTCCGACGACGAGATCATGGCGCTCTGGCGCTTCCTCAGAACCGTGGAGCCGAGAGAAGCCGGAAACCGATAAAACAACCCCCTCCGCTCCCCGCACAAGGGAAGGGACCGGAAGGGCGACAGCACCGAAGAGCAACGACAGTATCTACAACATCAACGACATCATCAGTCAACAACACACGAGAGAAGAGAGAGAACATCATGAAGACAGCAGCAGCATTCGGATTCGTACTGATCGCGGCATCGACGCTCCTGGGCGGATGTCTTGACGAGACAGCCCCGGTGGACGGCGACGACGTGGCAGCCGCGTTCGGAGCAAGCATCGACGGAACAACCTGGACGGCGGCCGCACCGAGCGCCACACGCGTCGTGCCGCCGAACGCGATCACGATCGTGGGAACCTCCACCACCACCGGAGAGTATATCTCGATCAATCTCAGGGCCTCCTCGACCGGCGCCTATTCCTTCTCCGGAAACCAGCATCTGGCGATCTGCAAGAAGGGTGGAAAGGAGTTCACCACGGCGGCCGGCGGATCGGGGACCATCGAGGTCACGAAGTACGATGAGGAAAAGAAACTGATCTCGGCAACCTTCACCTTCGTTGCCAAGAACAGCGCCGGCGAGAAGGTCACGATCGCGGAAGGAAAGGTCACCAACATCAAGTGGCGCGAGCAGTAACCCTGACGGCTCACGCAGAGAAACCACCACAACGAGCAGGATGAGGGGATCGGATGATCCCGATGAACGAGAGCGAGCAGGATGAAAAGATTGATCCGATAAACGAAAGGAGCGTCGACATGCCGATCTCCTCACCACGGAGAGCGGCATGCGACGATGGAATCGAACCGCAGACCACCACCACTTCACCCCCGGAGAGAGATATCGCCGAGAGAGGGATATCTGTTGAGAACGGCAGCGGGCATCGTCACGGACGATGCCTTCGCCGTTTCCCCGCATCACAACGCCGGATCGCGGATCGGACCGCGCCGGACCGTATTTTGTGTTCATTCACGTCGCGCCGGAGCCGCCGGAGAGACGTTTCCAACCCGCAGTCGTTATGTCGCACCAGATAGCGCCGCTTCTCAAGACCAAACTCTTCGTGGTACGCCCGCAGGAGCGCCTCGTCGTGCGCGAGCGGCTCTCGGAGCTCCTGGATCAGATTCCACGGAGGAAGCTCACCCTGATCTCCGCCACCGCCGGGTTCGGCAAGACGACCCTCATCAGCGACTGGGTGCGGCGGACCGGCTACCCGACCGCATGGGTCTCGCTCGACGAGGGGGACAACGCGCCGGAACGCTTCTTCGCCTACCTGAACGCCGCGCTCCGGACGGTCGACCCGACGATCGGGGCCCTGGTGACGCAGGCGCTGGAGCTCCCCCAGCTCCCCTCCCCGGAGTCGCTGATGACCCTCATCATCAACGACATGGCGACGCGGGAGGGGGAGCTGCTGCTGGTGCTGGACGATTATCACGTGATCACGAACAGCGCCATCGACGAAGCGCTTCTCTTCTTCCTTGAACATGCCCCTCCCGGAGTCCACGTGGCGCTGACCACCCGGATGGACCCCTCGATCCCCCTTGCCCGGTTCCGGGGACGACGGGAGCTGGTGGAGATCCGCGCCGACGACCTCCGCTTCTCCCTGGAGGAGGCCGCGCGCTTCTTCAACGAACAGATGCGCTTCGATCTGACCGAGAGCGACCTGGCGGCCCTTCAGTCGCGGACGGAGGGGTGGATCGCCGGCCTTCAGATGGCCGCCCTCTCGCTGCAGGGAAGGCACGATATGAGCGACTTCATCGCCGCGTTCAGCGGCGCCGACCGCTACGTGCTCGATTATCTTCTGGAGGAGGTGATCACCCGCCAGCCGAAGGAGTTCCAGCAGGTGATGTTCTCGCTGGCGATCCTCGACCGCTTCAACGGATCGCTCTGCGAGGCGGTAACCGGATGCCCCGACGGCCGGGCGCTGCTGGAACATCTGGAACGCGCGAACCTCTTCCTCATCTCCCTGGACAATCGCCGCGAATGGTACCGCTACCACAAGCTCTTCGGCGATCTGCTCCTCCACAGACTTCAGCAGGAGCACGAGGATCTCATCCCCGAACTCCATCGCAGAGCGAGCCGATGGCTGGAGTCCGAGAGACTTGTGCTCGGGGCGCTGACACACGCCCAGGCCGCCGGCGACGACGCGCTTATCGCATCGATCCTCGATAAATACTGGCGCGATATGCTCGAGCACGGCAAGCCGGAAGCCCTTCGCGGCACGATCGAGCGGCTGATCGGCAACGGCTTCGGCGAGAATCCCCGCCTCATGGTGCAGCGCGCCTGGTTCAGCGCGCTCACCAACCGGATGGAGGAGGTGGCGCCGCTGCTGGAGAAGATCGACACGATCTTCGAACGCCGGCCGGAGGACCCGGACCGCCGCGAGATCGAGGGGCACGTCATCCTGATGCGGGCGATCATGGCGCGCGACATGGGAGATACGGCCCTGACGGCCGAGCTCTCCGAACGCGCGCTCCAGATGATCCCCGAGCGCCGCCGCGGTGAACCGGGCTACGGATGGATCACGGCACATGGGGTGATCCTCTCGCTGCTGGGGGATGCGCACCACGCCGAAGGACGCCCCCGACAGGCCGCCGCCGCGTTCGAGCGCTCCCTCTACTACGGCAGAAGCACCGGCGACCTTTACAACAAGCAGCTCGCCCTGGTCAACCTGGCGCGCGAGGCGTTCACGATGGGGGAGCTGACGCGGGCGCTGGAACTGCTGGATGAGATCGACGAGACGGCCGATTCATCGGGCGGAGTGATACGCCGCGTGGCGCTTCAGATCGACCTGCGCGCCAAGGTCCTCTTCGAACGACACGATATAGAAGGGGCAATGGAACGATCGATGGCGGCCGAGGAGCAGACCAATATCAGGCGGATGGGAGGCCTGCTCCAGTCGGCCAAGGTCCGCTTCGACCTGACGGTGCTGACGGAGAACTGGACGGAGCTGGATAGAATCGTGACCGACCTGGAAGGGTTCTCCCTCTCCTCCTACTGGGAACGGTTCCAGACCCTCCTTCAGGCGATGCGCGCCGAGTACCATCTGAGAACGGGAGAGACGGCGAAAGCCCTCGAATGGGCCGAAGCCTCGCGGGCCCGGACGAACGACGACGGATCGCAACGCCGCCGCACCTTCTTCATGCGCCGCGACGAGGATCTCCTCTACTGCCAGATCATGATGGCGCTGGAACGATACGATATGATAGGAGAGCTGTCGGCAGAGCTGGAACGGGACTACAGGAGGGCCGAGGCGCTCCCCTTCCTCCTCCGCGCCCGCTCCCTTCGCGCCCTGATGCTCCAGAGGATGGGAGATCCGTCGGGACTCGATATTCTGGAGGAGTCTCTCGCCCTTGGCGCCCCCGAACGGATCATCCGTCCCTTCACCCGCCCCATCTGCGACCTGACGCCCCTCTTCGCCGAGCGGAAAAAACGGCTTGCGGGACGCCCGGAGCCTCTCCCCGCCGATTACATCGCAAAGATCTATACCGCCGTCGGCATCGACGCTCCGGCGACGGTCGAGGTGAAACCGCGCCGCGGATACGATATCGCCGGCCAGTTGACGGCGCGGGAGATGGAGATCCTGCAACTTCTCGCACTGGGATATTCCAATAGAAAGATCGGGGAGAAGCTCTATGTGTCGGTGAACACCGTGAAGACGCATATCACCAATCTCTTCACGAAGCTCGACGCCCAGAATCGCGTGGAGGCGCTCGCCCGGGCAAAGGAGGCCGATCTGCTCTAGCCTCCGCTACCGGGCCGGCGCGCCCGCGGCCTGAAGCGAGGCGCGGAGCCCGCCGAAGAACCGTTCGGTCTCCAGCACCTGATCCTCGCTGTTCAGCGGGAGATCGGGAATGTCGGTCGTATCGTATCCGGGGTCGAAGCTGAGAGCATACGTTAAATATTGAAATGCGATAGAATCACGTCCGCGCCCCAGCTCGTAGAGTCCGCGCGCGTAGAGGCTGCGGCCGTAGAGCTCATGCGCCTTGGCCCTGTAGGGATCGACCGGTCCCTCCGGACGATGGAAGATGTAGGCGGGGAACTCCTGCGGCAGATACTCCTCCCCCGTCGTCAGACGGAGTGCGAGATAGTTCGGCACCCGTTTGTATGCGGCCCCGATGCTGGGGTCGATCTCGCCGGTCACCAGCACCGGCCGTGAAGGGATGGCGGCATCGATGATGGCGTTGACCATCGCCAGATACGCCCCGTCGAGCGCCCTTCTGTCGTACTCCTCGCCGCTGTCGTACTTCGCCACTTCGACGCGGAACCGTTCCATCTCATCGCGAGCTTCCGCCACCAGCGCAGGACGGGTCGTCAGCAGCTCGTCGAGATACCAGCGGTAGGCAAGGAAACCGCTGTGGAGAACGACGACATCGGGACGCATCCCCTCCACATGCTGCATGTAGAAACTGCCGGAGAGCCAGAAATCCCACTGCTGCGATATGATAAGGGCGTTCGGCGGCGCCTGGGTCAGCATGTTCGTCGCCATATCCTCCGCCATACGCTCTCCGCTCCTGTCGTTCCGGTCGTAGTTGACGATCCCGACGACGACCGCCGTCGCCACGGCCAGGGCGGTCGCTATCCTCACGTTCGTCATCTCCGCCAGCAGCCCCAGCCCGAACGCGACCCAGATCCCGACCGCGCATATCGCTGTCAGATAATACGGCTCGATATCCACCACATCGTATCCCCCCGCATAGACAACTCCCGCCGCGAAGAGAAGAACGGTCATGACCGCCAGCGGAACGTTCCGCCGGAAGAGCGCGACGATCCCCGCAAGCGCCAGACCCCCTCCCAGGTATCCCAGCTCCGAGGGGAGCCGCGAGAAGAAATACGATGTCTGCTCCCCGAACGCATCGCCGTTTCTGAAGAGAAGCCGGCCGAACATCCGCCCCGTGACATGATTCATGAAATACTCCCACGTCACCACGTTGCCGACGTTGACGGGAGGATGCGCCGCCGCCCTGATCGGCAGAATCGCATACGGCAGCAGACCGAGCAGGAAGGGAGGGGTCAGTGCGACAAGCCGGCCGAAGAGGATCGGCGCCCCTTTCCTCCGGAGACGCCAGAAGTAATAGCAGAGGAATCCCGGCGCCAGCAGCGCCGTCATCACATGGTTGGTGAAGGCAAGCCCGAGCATGAAGGCGAAGAGGGAGCCCGACCGTGTAAACTCGAACGGCGATCCTTCGGTACGCCCCCCTTCGGCATCGACATATCTCACGAAAAGAAGGGTCGAAAGCGTCATGAGAAGAAGATGGAGCGAGTAGACCTCGAAGCCGGTCCCCTGGCTCCACCAGAACGACGAGAGCCCCGCGACAAGAGCCGCAAGGGCATCCGGAAGAGGACTCGGACCGCCCCCCCCCTTCGCCGTCAGAGCGCCGGTACGCCGCCGCAGATCATGCAGCAGAAGGGTGAAGACGCCGACGGAGGCAGCCGTAAGAAGCGCCGAGAGAACGTTGAGCGCCACGACCGTGCGCATCGGCATAAGACCGGCAAAGAGAAAGCCGAGAAGTGTGATGGTCGGATACCCGGTCGGATGCGGAACGCCCAGGAGCCCCGCCGCAGCCGCCATCTCCCCCCCGTCGACGAACCCGAACGACAGATTCATCGTGAGAAGGTAGAGAAGCCCGGCAATGAAAGCAGCGGCCGTCGCCGAGGCCACCCGAAAGGAATAAGAGGTCATGCAAAGGAAGGATAAGAAACGCCCACGCCCAAATTACTCTCTTCTCTCTCTTTTCTTAAACTCTGTCTCCTCTGTGACTCCCTGTTTTTTTCTCTTCCTCTTCTCCCCCACCTTATATTACCCGCTATGCGAATAATGGGAGTAGACCCCGGCACCCTGATCACCGGCTTCGGCGTCATCGACTGCGAAGGAGGCAAAACCACGCTCGTCGAATACGACGTCATCCGAATGAAGCCGACGTTCACCATGCCCAAACGTCTGGAAACGATCTACCGCCAGCTCGACGAAGTGATCGCCCGCACACTCCCCGACGAGTTCGCGATAGAATCGGCCTTCTACTCCAAGAACGTGCAGTCGACCCTGAAACTCGGCCATGCCCGCGGCGTCTCGATCCTGGCGGCGGTGCTCAGGGGCATACCGACCGCCGAGTACGCTCCGCGTGAGGTGAAGCTGGCGGTGACCGGGAGCGGGGCGGCGACGAAGGAGCAGGTGGAGTATATGGTGATGGCGATGTTGAAGATGCAGAAGCAGCATGAGTTGCTGGATGCCACCGATGCGCTGGCTCTGGCTCTCTGTCATAGTCTCAAGCTCACTGTGCCGCAGGCGGCCGGGAAGAAGGGGTGGGAGCAGTTTATTCGGGAGCATCCGGAGCGAGTTGCTAAGCGGGGAGAAGA
>CBINGZ010000040.1:0-56204 GCA_966250335.1 uncultured bacterium
CAGTGTACGAGCAATTGGGACACTATACCGGGGTCGGCACAACGAACTGCTGGACGACACCGGGCGGTCCCGGCGATGCTGACGGAGACGGTGTTCTCGATCCTCCTGTCGTCGGCTGCGATCGTTGCGTCGGAGTAAACGACCCATGGCAGGAGAACTACGACCAGGATGGGTTGATCGATGCCTGTGATCCGTGCCCTATGCAGGTAACGTGTCCTTCCAGCGACACCGCGATGATGCAGCCGACCCTTGAGCCGTGGGCGGCGTTGCAGACGGAGCTGGCAGAGTTGTACGTTTATGGAAGTGGAAGTCAGGGACGAGTAGCCGTGTATCGGGCGGATACCTTGCGCGATACTACGAAGTACATCAACAACGTGTACACGAGATTCGTGGGCAAGAAAGAGTATGAACTGAAAGATCATCTCGGGAACGTGCGCATGGTTGTAAGCGATGTCAAACTGAACAGCAATACTATCGGTATGGCGGTATTCAGTGCAAAGGTGTTGGCTGTGAACAACTACTATGCGTTTGGGATGCTGGAGCCTGGGCGGAGTTGGCAGAGCAGTGGATACAGGTATGGCTTTAACGGAAAGGAGAGTGATGATCTGTGGAAGAGATCAGCTAATTCTGAGGTGGGAACTGGGGGAAGTCTGGACTATGGAGGGAGAATTTATGATCCCAGGCTGGCACGATGGATGAGTACTGATCCAAGTGAGTCAAAGTATCCGTCTCACAGCCCGTATATATCGTTTGAGGATAATCCGGTTTATTTTAATGATCCAACTGGTAATGATGCTGAGATCACCATCAAAGGAAATGACGTGAAAGTGAAAGTTGTTATTATAGTTTATGGTGAAGATGCAACAGCTGAACTTGCAGCTGAAATGCAGAAGGATCTTATGAAAGCTTGGAATCATCCTACAGATGAAAAAGGCTGGTCGTATAATCATACAGTCACAGACAACAACATGGTGCAATATACGGATCAGTACAATGTTAAGTTTGATATAGAGGTGAAGGTATGGTACGGTCCTCCTGCTTCGGCAACCGATGTGACTGGGCAGGCGGGAGGTAAGACAACGGTAAACCTTCTCGCAGGCTATACACGTGCAATGGATGGAAGCTTAGGAGTAATTAACTATATTAAACTAACTCATGATCCTGATGATCTTGTAGAGGGGTCCATCAGCTTCGTCGATTATAGAACTGGTCAACTTGGGAATTGGGATTCAAGGTACGATGAGTACTTTCATGAATTCGGTCACTTGCTAGGCCTTTTTGATAAATACAAGGTGACCTACATTGACGGTGTGCGCAATACGGATCCTAAAATAGGTTGGGAGGGAAATATTATGGCCGATATGAACGGCGTAGTCGAGCAGAAAAATATCGACATTATCATGAGTAAGATTATGTCGGCTTATAATAAGGAGCTGGGAAAAATAGTCGATAATCAAATGGAATTTGTAAATTTTCAGCGAACAGGTGAGGCTCGTTTTAACTATGAGCCGTATCCCGCTCCATAATCTCAGTTTGCGCAGCCTGCCTTTGAAGTAATCGAAATATCCTATCGGAAGGTACAGCTTCTTAAGAAACAAGGCCTTCAATGGCGCAATTAGGTCTTTCTTGTAGGTGGGATATGGGCTGTGAAGGCTGAGCTGCATTGCAATAGAGTGATGAACTTGTATCGAGGTCATTAGGAGTAATGATGCTCCCAGTGAGTGTGGCATTGCTTCGTGATCGGAAGTATACTTGTCACAGTGCGGGTTAGATCCCTACTGCTCAATAAGCTGCTGGTAACGGCAAATGCATATCATTCTGTGAGTAATAATATGAGATGCGTGGTTCCGGTCTTTGCTGGTCTCAGTTGTTGTCTACGTGGATACCCATGTGAGGCGATACCACAAATTGGTCGTGGTCTTGTGCGCACTATGTTGGTGCTCTTCATCGCCTGCATATTAGCATGTGATCGTGTGAAGCCAATCCAGCAAACCAAGGCAACTGTTTCCTCAGATACCTTAGTGCATGCTAAGGTGTCTGAGCCGGATAGTCTTGCTGCCGCGTTGAAACAACCTGATGAGGTCGTTATTATGCGGCTATATTGTAAAGATGAACCTGTAGATCCTACTGTCTTTTCGAGATTCGTAAATATGGAGGAATTGTATGTGTACGGAGATTGTAATATCGATTTTAGCGAGCTGTTCGTTGCATTAGCAGATCTTCGCAAACTCAAGGAAGTTGACCTGACTGTGCCACATCTCACTCAGCTCCCACCAAGCATAGGAATGCTTCGGTATGTGAAACACGTGGAAATATCGTATGGCGCAATGACTCATCTGCCCAAAGAGATCGGGCGGTTGACACAGTTGCAAGTGTTGCGCATACTTCGTAACAGGCTGTCTAGTCTTCCGGATAGTCTGGCTGCACTCCATAGTCTCCGTGAACTGGACGTTATGGGAAATCGACTCCGGACTCTGCCAGCTGGCTTTAGCGCGCTTAGTAATCTGGAAGAACTGAATATCACTAAGAATCCTAATATTGACCTGAAACAACTGTTCGACATTCTTGGTGAAATGAAAGGGCTCCGTCGATTGGATATTAGAGGATGTAAGATTACAACCTTGCCTGATAACATCCATAAGCTTCAATCGTTAGAGCAGCTTGATCTCGGGGAGAACCGAATCCGTAGATTACCATCCACATTCCAACAACTGAAGAATCTTCGTTCCGTAAGGTTGAGATTTAATCCTATTAATCTGCAAAACAAGGATACATTAAATCATTGGAAGTTATTGATGCCGGATTGCCAATTCTATATTGATTCATACGAGAGGCCATCCGATAAGAGGACCAAAAAAAGCTGACCTACTTGACAGGTATATAGCCGTGGACAGATATCGTACACTACGAGCATGAGCCATCTCAAATCCTACCTCACCCTCCTCACCGGCTACATGCGCGTCAACTGGCGTAGTTCGCTGGAGTATCGGGCCAACTTCGTGTTCGAGCTGCTCCTTTCGGCGATCGAGGTGGGGATGTATCTGTTCTACTGGAAGCTCTTCTTCTCGATGGCGGGGGGGATTCCGGGGGCGACGTATGAGCAGCTTGTGGCGCTGGTGGCGTTCAACCATGTGATCTACGCAGGGGCGGAGACGCTGCTGGGACGGAATCTGTGGGAGGCCTCGTTCACCATCATCTCGGGACACCTGGATGTCTTCCTGGCGCAGCCGAAGTCGGTGCTGTTTCAGTTGTTCATGTCGGGGGCGAATCCGTTCGGGCTCGTGCAGATCTTCAACGGGACGATTGTCTATTTCCTTGTGGTCCCGCCGACTTTGGGGAGTATCGCCATGTACCTGTTCGGGCTTGTCGTGGGGAGTCTGATCTTCGCCTCGTGGATCGTGATGATCCATACGCTCACGTTCAGGATCGGGAACTCGGTGGTGGTGCTGAAGCTCACCTCGGTGATTCTCCACTTTGCGAAGAAGCCGGCGAAGATCTTCTCGTTCGGGGTGAGGTTCGTGCTGTATACGGTGGTGCCGGCGGCCTATCTCGGCTCGATTCAGTCGGATCAGGCGTTCCAGCCTGATGCGTGGATGCTTCTCCTTCTGGCGGCTCTTGCCGTCGTCTCTCCCCTCCTCGCGAGCTTCGTCTTCCGGCTCGGGCTCAAGAAGTACGAGAGCGGCAACCTGATAGGGGTCCGTATGTGATTCTCTCTTTCTTAAACTCTGTGTCCTCTGTGACTCCCTATTCATTTTTCTTAAGAGAAATATAACAGGGAGCCACAGAGGACACAGAGATAAGAGAAGAGAGATAAGAGAAGAGAGTTAGGGGCAGGGAGGGTCGCAGAGCTGGCGGAAGCGGCCGGGCTCGGGGAGGGCCCCTGCCTGCACCGGGGGGAGATTCTCCATCGGCACGCTCACCAGCACGCTCACCGATCTTTGCTGCTCCATTGCCACCGTTTCCTGCGAGATCGCACGGCCGATCGCCTCCACCTTCAGCAGTCCGGAGTTCTTGAACCTCCTGTAATCGGGCACCTGTTCCTCCCATACCCTGTCGAGGAGGAGCGCCGTGTAGTAGGCCCGCAACTGACTGAGAAGCTGATTCCCTCCCGCCTTCGACTCGCGGAACCCGGTGCCTCCCTTGAGGATGCCGTCCACGATGTAGGGGCTGTCGTCCGTGCGCATCTTGACGTAGCTCGTGTTCAGATCGATATCGGGTCCGGTGTAGGCGCAGGTCTTGTCCAGGGGACGGGGATCGGTCCAGCCGACCACCTCCACATTCACGTTCTTGCCGTCGCGGATCGCACGCTGCACGCAGTCGTACTCCAGGGCGGAGCGCATCGCCTCCACCAGCTTCACGATCGCGGAGTCAACCTCGCGGGCACGGAAGTTCCTGACCTTCGGGTCGGCGACCTCGCGCAGGTCGATGCAGGCGGAGTTCGGTTGCCGCATGCGCGCTACCTGCGGCGGCTCGAACTTCAGCGCATAGCGATAGATCTCGTTCTCCTCGCAGGCGAGCTGCGGTTCCTTGTAGTCCACTCTGGCACAGAGGGAGTCGGGGAAGACCGAGGTGCAGGGAGCGTAGTCGGCGAACTGCAAGGTGGTGGGGCACCAGTAGCCGGTCACGAAGAACCTGACGTTCTTGATGCGGAAGTCCTGAACGCAGCTGTCGGTTCGGAGCGCCGCGGTGTCCCACAGGTAGAGTGTGTGGGTCAGGCGCTTGGCGCAGAGGAGATCGACAAGGAGTGTGTCGGTTGATGCGATATAATCGCGCGAGGGTGAATCGGCCGTGACGAGCATCCTGCGGTATCGCTGGTCGTACGACGGGTCGGCCTGCCTGGGGCGCACGATCGGGATCATCGTCTCCCCCCTGCCGTCCGATCGAAGTGAGCTTTTCTGTCCGTTGGCGAGATCGGTGATATGAACCGTGGTGCTGAACGGATCGGTGCGGTCCTCTCCCGATTTGCGCGTGCGGAGCTGGACACTGAGGAGCAGCGTGTCCTGCTGTTCGGGCATTCTGAGGGAGAATATATCGTAATCCTTAATTCCTCCCTCGCTTCTGTTGCTGGAGAAGAGGAACCATGTTCCTCCCGGCGAGAAGAGGGGATGACCTTCATCCGAGCCGTCGGCGTTGACGCCGGCCAGATTTATAGGTTCGGCGCGCCCCACCGTCAAGCCGGTCGCCGGGTCGCGACGGATCCGCCAGATATCGTAGTCGCCGCCGATCGTCTGGTTGGTGGCGTAGTAGAGATAGTCGTCGGCCGCCGCGAAGGGGGTTTGTTCGGCGTACTCGCGGGTGTAGGTCCCTTCCAGCAGGACCGGAGCGCTCCACGATCCGTCGGCGTTCTTTGTGGAGAGAAAGATATCGGTCAGCAGACTGCCCGGCATTCTCCGGTCGGAAGCGAAGTAGAGATGTCGTCCGTCCGGAGAGAGGGTCGGCGTATCGTCCCACGATGCGGAGTCGAGCGCGTCCAGTCGGTTGACCGTCCAGTTTCCGTCGCGGCCGACGATCATCTCGTAGAGATCGTTCTCGTAGTATTTCCCGTCGACCGTGCGGTTGCTGACGAAGATCCCTCTGTCCGTATCGCAGTACGAGAATGCAGGGACGCCGTCCATGATCACGGCGTTCTTGTCCAGGGGGAGGATGTTCACCGGATAGGGGAGCGGCTGCGGATCGAGCGCGGTCGGTCGCGACTCGTTGATCGCCGCCCGCATGAGCCTGCGGGATCGGAGCTCGGCGAACCCGTTCGAGGTGGTATACCACAGCTCCTGTCCCCCCTCCGAGCGCCGGAAGGCGGCCGCGTAGTCATCCCCCTCCGTGTTCAGCTCATGAAACGGAACCGGCTGGGCGGATACCCCCTGGACCAGTGCAAGAAGCGCTGCGACCGTTGCCGGCAGCAGAAGACCGAAGATGCGCCCTCCCGACCGAACCGATGCGCTACGCGATACCGTGCCGTATGAAATGCTCATGATTCCTGCTCTATGCTGTGCGAGTACAAATCGTCTCTTAATGCGATGCGTGCGGGACCGGCCGCGCCGCTCCTTCAGATTATATCGGGTAGCAGATCTCGAAGCAGATCTCCGGCACCGCGTTCACAGGATCGTTTGTCCTGTCCAGCCGGATTGCCCGTATCCACATCACGGCGCAGAAGCGGGCGCCGTCGCCTCCGATGCTCAGCAGGAGCACATCTCCTTCCTGAACGCCCGAGATCGTCCCTGTCCCGTTTCCATCGCATTGCGACTGGTAATCCCCTACCCGCTGGCAGATGTTCTCATTCTGCGTCAGCGAGATGTTGTCGATCTTTCTGAAGAGGACATAAGGGCTGCCGCCGCTCGGGGAGCCGGAGGCGAGGGTCACGCTCGTCGGGGCTGCGTTGTTGTTGAAGCTCTCGACATAGATCGCAAGCGCTTCCTTCGCGTCGCTCGGCTGGGAGACGAGCGACCCTTCAGGAAGAAGATCGACTCCCACCTTGTATTCGCCCCCCTTGGAGCCCCACTGCTTGTAGCAGTTGTCGTTGAAGTTCAGGCAGGGGAAGAGGGCGTCGCCCGTGAGCGAGATCGTGGAGGGGCTGCACGACGGCAGGCCCGTTATCGAGAGCTGGCCGGTGAACCTGCTCCTGACCGGATTCGTCCTGTTCCCGTTCGGCGGCCAGTAGTCGACCGAGCGCGGTTTGAATCGTATCTCGAAGCATGCCCGTTCCCCCGGCTCCACGGTCAGGCTGGAGGGGCTGACCTCCCACACGTCGGGGTTCGCCGTGATCGCGGCCGTGACGTTCAGGTCGCATTCTCCGGTGTTGATGACGCAGTAGCGTTTCGCCCGGGAGGGATCGTCCCGATCGACGCACTGTTCGAACGTGCTGTCGACCGTCACCAGCGTCGAGTCGTTCGCGGGGGTGCGGACCACGTTGCAGACCCCCTCGCCGCCGCGGCCGTGGTAGACCACGCGGAGTCCCGTCGGGCAGTCGGTGACCGAGCCGTCGGGGTTCTGCTTGTGGATCGTGTAGGCGATCTCCCGCGTGTAGACCTGTCGGCTCTTCGGGGCGAATCGCACTTCGATAGAATTGATCGAGCCTCCCGGCGGAATCGTCCGTTCCGTCGCGCTGCCGCCGTCCAGCGACACCACCGAGAACTCCGGATCGCCCGGCGTCGGCACCAGCCTGAAGACCAGGTTGCACGACTCGTTGGTGTTCCTGATCGGGCCGATCGGAATCGAGATCCTGTTCTGCACGGAGTTGACGCAGACGGTATCCTCGGTCGTCGCCGAGGGATAGTCGAGGGTCACGTTCGCGGGGGGACAGTCGCACGGCTGCGCCGCCACCGCCTCCACATTCAGTTCGATATCCGATGTAAAGCAGGGCTGTCCGTTCGCCGTGCCGGAGAGGGTCACATCATAGCTGTTCCTGCTGCTCTGCGAGTTCGCGGGGAATGTGAAGGTGAAGCAGGTCATGAACTTCGATCCCGGTGGAACCGGTGTGTTCATCGGAACGGGGTTGCCGTCGATGAAGAGCTCGGTCCTTGCGTTCGCGGGGAGCGCGGGAGTGGAGGCGAGAGTCAGATTGAGCGGAGCGCCGGCACTGTTCACGTAATCCGGCGTGCAGCCGGTGACGGTCGTCTCCCTGGTAAGATCGCAGTAGAGATCGAACGTCTCGTTGAACGATGCTCCGCAGTTGACGTTCACCTGCCTGTTGAATCTGTAGACCAGCGTCGTATCGAGGCAGATCTTCACCGAGTCGACGATTCTGGAGGCGTTGGCGAACTCGGCCGTCGCCGGGGGATCGACCTCGAAGACCACCACCCCGGAGTCTACGGCCAGCGGCACGGGAATCGTCTCCTGAAAGACGCCGTTCCCCTGTTCCCCCATCGGCTTGAACGCCGTGAGGGGCTGTCCCTTGAGCGAGAGCGCCCAGCGGACCGAGGCGCCGGGGACAGCCTTCTGCGCACCGTCGCGGACCTCGATGGTCGTGACCATGTCGCCGGTGACGTCGGTCGGTTCGGTTGCCTCCTGGCAGCTCAGGCCGATCAGCGCAAGCATGGCCGTCAGCGCGCCGCGCATGAAGCGAAGTGCCTTCTGTTTCATCGATGTTGTCGGTGTATATGGACGCTCTCAGCCGTATCCGTCTCTTCAGGAGTCGGCGCCCGATCCTGCGGCGGACGCCTCCCCTCGTATCGATCTATTGCTATTGTTCGATAGGCCGACCGGCTACCAGAGCCGGAGCCCGAACTTCAGGAGCGCCGTGTGGGCTCTGTTCGTGTTCTGTATGAAGAATTTATCGGGATTGTTCGTTTCCTCGGGAGGGCATGTCGGGCAGGGCGTGCGGAGATTCAATCTCAGATAGCGATATGCCAGACTGAGGGTCAGCGCATCGGTGAGCGGGAGGCCCGCCCCGGCGCCGAGAAAATACTCGCCGTATTCGTCGGGATTGACGGAGGGGTTCTTTCCGGCCCCATCGAACCCGGTGCTGAAGATCATTCCCCCTTCGACGAAGAGGAAGGGACGGAAGGGCGCGGCGGTGATCCGTTTCTGGCGGACCAGATCGACGGTGGAATCGCGCACCCCGAAGCTTTCCATCTCCACATACTCCTCGCCCGGTCCCGGCGTCGCCGGTTCGGTGGGGAGTCTGAACCGGCACGGGCCGGGGATGAAGTCCATTGCGGTCTCCACGCGCTCGGCGCCGGCGATATCCCAGCGGAGATGTCCCTGAACGGGGATGCGTGTTCTCCCTCCCTCGACGCTGACGCCCCCCCCGACGGCGAACGTGAGGTTGTTGGCAAGATCGAACGGCGATATAAGCAACTCAGCGCCGTAGTAGATGCTGTTGAAGCCGATCTCGCGCGTCGACTCGTCGGAGCCGCCGTAGCCGGCAAGCCCGGTGATCTCGAAGAGTCCCGGTGTTACGGGCTTCACGCCGCTCTCCAGGTAGAACTCCCTGGCGGGGTAGACCGGGATCAGGAGCGGCTGTCCGCCGATGCCGATGCCGGCCATGCTGAACGCCTCGACATCCTGGATGCTCACCGTCGTGTCGGCGCAGCCGCGCTCGGTACGGTATGTCAGCACAAGTCCCTGTTCCTCGCGCCCGTACATCTCGATCACCGTCCGCTTCGCTGAAAGACAGCGGCGCAGCGGCGGCGCGGCGCGGAAGATCACATCCATGGTGCTGTCGCGCGTGCCGCGTGCGGCAGGCGGAGGGCATTCACGGCAGTTCTCCGGCGTCTGAGCGAAGGTCGTCGAGATCGCGGGGGGAAGAAGGAGGAGGAGAAGTACGGCGAGAAAAAACTTCATAGGCGAATACCGCTGAACGTGAGCAGGCCGCCGTCGGCGTCGATCACTGCAAACCTACCTCTGCCGTCGCGATTAACAAAACGATTTGCGGCAGGGGGGCGTGCTCACGTCCGGCGTCGATGAGGGGAGAGCGCTCCGCTACTTGCGGAGCGTCTCCTCCACTTTCCTGTCGAGTGCGTCGCCGCGCAGACCGTAGGCGACCACCACACCGTTCCGATCGATCACGAATGTTTCCGGAATCGCCACGACGCCGTAGCGGTAGGCGGCCGAATACTGGTCGTCACGGTCGTGGACGTGGGCCCAGTCCATGCCGTTCTCCACGACGAAGTTCTTCCAGGCGTTGACGTCGAAGTCGGCGGAGACCCCGACGAGCGCGAACTCCTGATTGCGATATTTCGACCAGAGCGCCTTCAGTTCGGGGAGCGCCTCGATGCAGGGGGGACACCAGGTCGCCCAGAAGTCGAGCACCACGACCTTGCCGCGGAACTGCTCGGGGGCGATCGTGTTGCCGGTCGGATCGGGGAGCGAGAAGGTCGGCGCGGTCGAGCCGATCTTCGCTCCGTCGACCGGGACCAGGACCCCGACAGGCTCATCGGGGCGCTGCTGGCATGCGGTCATGCAGAGGGATGCCGCAAGAATCGTCAGGATGACGGAACGCCGTCTCGGGCGTCCGGCACGAGAGCGCGTACGAAGTAGGGATATCATGATACGCCTCCACTGATATGACGTGTTGCCGACGCCGCCCGCCGGGGAATGGAGAGCGGCGCCGGTGAGATTACGACACTGATCGATGGGGAACAACACAGTTCTCAGCTTCCGATGCCGAGCCGCTCGAAGAGCCCTGTGGCAAGGAGCGGAAGGGCGATCGTGGCGTCGCACTGTACCTCGGCCGCGACGGCGTGCTCCGAGTATTTCCCCCAGGAGACCGATTCGGAGATCGTGCATCCGCTCAGTCCTCCCCACGACGGCGAGTCGGTGAAGATCCTGACGGTGCGGTCGTACCCGTGACGTTCGGTCGCTCCGGTCATCTCCAGCAAAGGCCATGCCTGCTGCGCCCAGTTGCGCGGGACGCCGCCGCCGACGATCAGCGTTCCCCCGCGTTCCTTCTCCAGCAGGCTGTGGGCGAAGACCTTCACGTCGGCCAGTTCATCGAGCACGATCTTCCAGTCGTTCCGCAGGTTGTACTTGACCAGGTTCAGCGCGTACTCGCTGTCGCTCGTGGCGCCGCAGTAGATCGGCACGTCATGTCGGGCGGCGGCGGCAAGGATTCCCCGCTTCCCCATCGCGTCCAGCGCCAGACCGGTGATCCTGAAGAGCTCCTGCGGCCGCACAAGCCACGGCTGGAGCGGGTCGATTCCGTTCTCCTCGAAGTATCGCTTCAGGATAATCTCAAGAAGCATCTCTCCCTGGTGATATCCCTCCTCCGGGAGAAACGTATCGTAGACGCGATTGATCGAGTGGTGATGCAGTTCCACGTCGTCCACGGAGACGGCCCCCACGAAATGTCCCTGGTTCTCCGGGTCGGCGTGGTTCACCATCGAGTGGCTCATGTTGGCGCCGGTCGAAACGAGCGCGTCGATGATGCCGTGTTCGATGAACTGCGTGACCACCTCCTCCATTCCCCCCGGCACCATCGCGCCGGCGAGGGTCATGATGATCATGCACTCCTCGTCGCGCACCATGTTCTCCAGCACGTCGAGGCAGCGGGAGAGGGCGCGCCCCTGGAACGAGCAGTCGCCGAGCTTCACCAGCAGGTCGTTGACGCCGGTGACCCCTCTGGGGGAGATGGGAGTGATCTTCTTGCGGAGGTATTCCTCCTTGCTGTATTTGACTTCGCGCATGATGAGTTCTGTCTCCTTCTGAATGACGTCCCGGCCGGGGCCGGACCCGGCGCCCGGATCGGGCAAATGTACGGTTTGCGGCGATTATCAGGTCGGGAAAGAGGGGAGAGAGGGAACGGGCGAGCCGGTCGGCCGGTGAGAATATTCCGGGGATGCTGTGTCTATACCGCGAAGCGGCTTCTGGAGAAGCGCTCCCCCTATCCACGAACGCGCAGGTACATCATGCCGATCCATCCTCTCTCCGCATGCCGACCGGCCCTTCCCCCTCCGCCGGAGGGTCGTTTATCGGACGCACCGCTCCTCTACGTCATCCACCGCTCCTCCTCCTCCGGCGGGCGCGGCGGCGCGAATCGGGCCGCATTGGGGGGCCTGCTGCGCACGTTGCGGCAGGCGACCGGTGAGATCAAGGCGATCTTCATCTGCGACGGACTTGTCTCCGGCGAACGATTGGAGACCATGGCAACGTACGGCGAGGCGGTGCCGCTGCATGGTGTCGGCGAGGCGGAGACATATCGGATTGCGCTCAAGATCGGACTGGCGCTGCCGCAGGAGTCGCTGGTCTGCATCCTGGATGAGGATATCGTGCTGGAGGAAGGGGAGATGGAGAGGCTGTTCGATATGTTCGCGCTGGAACCGGATACCGATTATGTCGTGCTGGGTGGTATCGGCGCGAGAGGAGGCGCCACCCCGTTCGCGGCCCCGGCGGCACGGCTGCGCGACGATTACATGCTCCACCTCCTCGGCTCGCTCGGTCCCCGCTGGCTGCACGGGGCAGTCTGGGGAATGCTTTCCAGACTGCGCCGGATCAGGAACCTGACGAGGCTGAGGTCTCCGGAGCCGTGTACCGGCTCCTTCTCCCATTCCCTCGTTCAGGGATGGAGAAGGGGGGCGCTGAAGGCGCCGACGCTGGGACCGCAGGGCTGAGCATGCGGGAATAACGAGGCAGGCCCCTTCGAAAAATATCCGAAAGGGCCTGCGATATGAATTCCGATTGTATTGATCTGCGAGATGGTTACTCGCTCTTGTTCTCCTCGTTCTCCACGTCCGGCGCCGCTTCCCAGAAATTGTAGTACGTATACTCCTTCAGTCCCTTGGCGTAGAGCTCGGCGAAGGCGACCCCCTGGGTGGGGCGAAGGCTCTTGGAGCGGACCTTCTCGCGGATCAGGGCGTCCATCCGGCTCTTGAGGTCGTTCGGGAAGTACTGGACCAGCGAGAGCGCCTCCAGCACCGTGGTCCCCGGGATATACTTCTCGATGTAGAAGTTCCCCGGTTCCTCCTCGTCGGCGTAGACATGGACCTCGTTGACCCGCCCGAAGAGGTTGTGCATATCCCCCAGAATATCCTGGTACGCTCCGGTCAGGAAGACGCCGAGGTAATACTGCTCGCCGTCGACCGGATGGAGCTGAAGGTAGCTGACCTCGCCGTCGTCGCTGATGAACTGGTCGACCTTGCCGTCGGAATCGCAGGTGATATCGACCAGCGTTCCGCGACGGGTCGGCTGCTCGTTCAGCCGGTGGATCGGCATGATCGGGAAGAGCTGGTCGATCGCCCAGTGGTCGAGCATGCTCTGGAAGACCGAGAAGTCGCAGAGGTACTGATCCACCAGAAGCTCCTCCACATGATAGAGATCGGAGGGGAGCGATTCCGGGTCCAGGACGTTCATCGCCTTGTTCAGGTGCTGCATGATCGCCCAGAAGAGCTGTTCGGTCTTCCCCTTGTCCTCCAGCGAGAGATAGCCGAGGGAGAAGAGCAGATCCGCCTCACGGCGCTTTTCAATCGCGTCATGATAGATTTCGAGGTAGCGCGCCTTCCGCTGTCCCTTGCCGGTCTTCCCTCTGGAGCCGTTCTCGGAGAGCATCAGCAGGCTGTCGTGCAGCTCGCGGACGACCGGTTGATCGGTTTCCGAGACATCGGGAAGACGGTCCGGGACGTTCTTCTTGGTGGCGCTGAGGACGCCGACGATCAGCACCGAATGGTGCGCGGTCAGGGCTCGGCCGCTTTCGGAGACGATGATCGGGTGGGGGACCTCCTCGATATCGCACACCTCCTTGATGGTGTAGACCACGCCGTTGACATACTCCTGGAGCGTGTAGTTGATGCTCTGCTCCAGCCCCGCCTCCGGCGAATCGTAGTTGATGCCGAGTCCGCCGCCGACGTCGATATACTTCACCCCCAGCCCCATCTTATGGAGCTTGGCGTAGACGCGGCTGATCTCCTTGACCGCCGCCTTCAGCGACATGATATCCTGGATCTGCGATCCGATATGAAAATGGACCAGCTTGAAGGCGTCGGTCTGTCCCCGTTCCCTCAGGGTGTTGATCAGGCGGAGAACATCGGGGATCGAGACGCCGAACTTGGAGACGTCCCCCCCCGATTCCGCCCACCGTCCCGTGCCGGAGGCGGCAAGGCGCACCCGGACGCCGAAGCTCGGGGCGATCCCCATCTTGTCCGCCTCGGCCAGAAGCTCCTCGACCTCACGATATTTCTCCACGATCGGCAGGATATTCTTGCCGAGCTGCTGGCCGGTGAGGATGGCCCGGAGCATCGTGGTATCCTTGTAGCCGTTGCAGATCAGGAGCATGTTGTCCCGCTCCAGATGGGCCAGGGCGGCGAAGAGTTCGGCCTTGGAGCCGCACTCCAGACCGAAGTTGTACGGGGCGCCCGCCTCCATGATCTCCAGCACCACTTCGTGAAGCTGGTTGACCTTGATCGGATAGACCCCCTGGTAGACGTTCGTGTACTCGAACTCCTCGATCGCGCGGCGGAAACTTTCGTTCAGCTCGATGACCCGGCGGCGGAGCAGGTCCTGGAACCGGACCAGTACCGGCAGCTCCACCCCACGGTTCCGGATCTCCCGTACCACGTCGAACAGGTCGATCTCGGTGTTCTCGCCGAACATCGGGCGTATCGCTACGTGACCCTTACGGTTGATCCTGAAATACGGGTAACCCCACTTGTCGATGTTATAGGTGAGGGCTGCATCCTCGATCGACCAGTTCGGCCGCTGAGGGGGCTCGTCCGCGAGTTCTGCAGGGGGCTCAACCGTGGTTTCGTGCTTCATCTGTGTATGTGTGCGAAAGGATATGCGTCAGAGTGATACCCCGTCCGGTCGGTCTCGACCGGCGGAACCGCCAAAAAAGATGCGCAAAACTAAATCATTACAGAGGACGAGCAATGAAAGAAATGCGTCCGGGGCCCCGTGTTACGGACTGCATAATAACACCCCGACCGGGGTGAAACGATCCCCCCGCGGGCGGTTCGCGACGCTCTTATTGGTATCTTGGATGCCCGGTACGGCGGTATGCAGAGATTTTCGGATTTGCGCGGTTCTACCTCCCGTCTATCTTCGCCGCCGTTCCGTTCAGGATCGGCCCCGCGACCGTTCCCATGTCTGGTTTCCTAGTTCATGAAGATCATCCATCCCCGTCGGACAGGCTCTTCGATTCAGGCAGTCCTCGTGCTCCTCTGCGCGTTCCTCTGCATGGCGGTTGCCCCGCGTCGCGCCTCCGGGCAGACGGACGATCCGGTCACCGGTCCCGTTCCTCATCCCGTCGCGCTCGTTTCGGCAGGCCCCGCGAGCGCCGATTCCCTGACCCGAACCGGAACGGAGGAGTTTCCCGTCGCCGGAACCGACGGCGAGTCGGTGGAAGGTGGAGGGGCGGTGACCTCCCCGGCCGCCTCCGATTCGTCCGGGGAGACGGAGCCCGAACGGCTGCAGCCGTGGGAGTATACCAACGCCGGGTCGCAGCGCTACACCCTCACCGGCGATATGCCCTACCGCGAGACCTACATCCAGTCGAGCACCCTGACGATGTTCGGCTCGGCTCTGGTGGGGCTGGCGGCGGGGATCACCTGGTACCAGCAGGCATGGTACCCGGACAGCACCAAGGGTCCCTTCAACTTCAAGGTGGACTGGGGCTACTCGCGGCAGTTCGACAAGGTGGGGCATGTGTATGGGGGATGGATGTCCGCCTACTGCAGTCATGAGGCGGCGATCGCCTCCGGGCTCTCCAAGGAGGACGCGGCGCTCTGGGGGGCGATCGGAGGGCTCTTCTTCCAGACCTTCATCGAGGTGCAGGACGGATTCCACAGGAACTACGGCTTCGACTGGACCGATCAGCTCGGCAACACCATCGGCGCGGGCATCTTCTATCTCCAGCGGACCGTCCCGATGCTCCAGAATTTCGACGTGAAATGGTCGGTGGGCCCCACCGGGCGCGATTCGGCCAGGGAGGCGTCGCAGATCCGCTCGCGGCTGATCGTCGACGACTACGACCGTCAGAACGTCTGGATCTCGGCCAAGCTGCACAACCTGCTGCCGGAGAGGATGAAGGAGTACTGGCCGAAATGGCTCCAGCTCGCCGTCGGCTACGGGGCCAAGGATGTGGAACTGACGGGCTACACGGCATATCGCACCGCATATATCTCGCTCGATTACGATCTGGTGGAAATGCTCCCGGATTTCGGCGCGTTCGGGAACTGGCTCGTGCAGGGATTGAACGCGTTCCATCTCCCCGCGCCCGCTCTTCAGATCTATCCGACCGTTCAATTCCAACTGTTATATCCGATCCGGCTGTGATGACGATCGAGGTTTCCGCCAACGGCATTGATGTGAAGAAGACACCCCTCAGCGATATCGCCCGGCCCCGTATCAGCATCGTGGTGCCGGCGCTCAACGAGGAGAAGCTGATCGAGGGGACGCTCGCCTGCTTCCCTCCGGAGCTGCGCCGCCGTTTCGGGGCGGAACTGATCGTCAGCGACGGCGGGAGCACCGACCGGACCGTGGAGCTGGCCCGGCGGCATGCCGATATCGTCGTGGAGCATACCGAGCCGCGTCGCCAGACGATCGCCGAGGGGAGAAACCGGGGCGCCGAACGGGCCACCGGGGATCTTCTCTGCTTCATCAACGCCGACACGGTGCCGACCGACCCGGCGGCCTTCATGGAACGCCTCTCCCGCATTGCCGGCGCTCCCCTCTCCGATACGGGAATCGTCGCCTACGCCTGTCCCGTGGCGATAGCGCCGGAACAGCGGCGGCTCAGCGACACGATCTTCCACACCTTCTTCAACAACTACGTCAGACTGCTGAACCGGATCGGGCTCGGGATGGGGCGGGGAGAGTGCCAGGTGGTGCTTCGGGCGTCGTTCGAGAAGGTGGGAGGGTACCGGAATCACATGGCGGCCGGCGAGGATTTCGATCTCTACACCCGCCTTACCCGGCTCGGCAGGATCGGCCACAGCAGCGAGCTTCTCGTCCACGAATCCCCCCGCCGTTTCCGCCGCTACGGTTATATTCGCGTCCTCTTCCAGTGGACCATGAACGCCCTCTCCGTTATGTTTCTCCGCAGATCTGTCTCTACCGAGTGGGAGCAGATCCGGTAACCCGGGGGGCGTCATCCCCTTCCGCGGGCGCTCCGGGCGGCACGATCCGCCGGAATCAGGCGTTTACGGTAATCTCCCACGGAACCGGACTCTCCGCCCGAGCGGCGGAGAGATCTCAACGGGCTGTTCTTCAACGACAGGGACTGCAATGCGAACACCGAGACTTCTACCGATCCTGGCCCTTGCCGGAATCGCGATCGCAATCAACGGCTGCGACGAAAGCTCCGTCGGACCCGGCGTGGGCTCCGGCAACCAGATGGAGGCGAAGATCAACGGCACGGAGGTGACGTTCAAGGTCGAGCCGGTCATCAACTCCTACGATCCGGTGACCAAGGTCGCCACCTTCGGCGGGACGACGGCGGGGAACCCGGCCCGGGCCCTCACCTTCAGCTTTGCCTACGATATCGAGGCGGGCCCCTTCCCGAAGACCTTCAAGGACCCGGCGATCTCGATCACCTACGTGGAGACGTCGCCGGGAGACACGACCATGGCCTTCTGCGCCACGCTCCAGCAGAACTGCACCTTCACGCTGACCGCGAGCGACGGCAAGATCATCGACGGGACGTTCAGCGCCGTCCTGACCGACGATCGCGATACCAACAGCAAGATCAACGTCACCGGCGGGACCTTCTCGGCGAAGCTCCGCTGACCTCTCTTCCCGGGAACAAAGAAACGGGGGATGGTTCTTCACCATCCCCCGCGTTCATCATCGGTCGGATACCGCCTTCTACTTCAGCTCCATCTCCTCTCCGTCGAACGGCGTGATGCCGTGGGCCGGGTCGAAGTCGCGGGTGAGGTCGCTGCCGTCCCAGAGCATGAATCTGGCGGCGACCATCTTCTTCTTCATATCTCCCTTGAATCCGGAGAACTTCTGCCACCCCTTGAGCATTCCGCCGAGCCGTCCGGGGGAGTCTCCAAGTTTCTCCCTGTTGGCGGCGAGCCAGGTCATCACCTTCTCCTTTCCCTCCGTTTTCCACTCCTGAACCTTCGGTTTGGCGCTCTCGCCGATCGATTCCAGGGTTGAACGATATTTACGGCCGAGAGGGGCGAGCTCCTCGAAGATCTCCTTGCGCTCCTTCTTCATCCCCTTGAGCGCCTCGCGGTGCGTTTTCAGGGCGTCGTAGTCCTCGCTCTCCCATGCCTTCCTCATGCCGCGGACATGCTCCATCGCTCTCTTCTTCAGGGCGGCGGCGCGGGTTCTCAGGGCGTTCAGCTGCTGGAGGTCGGCGGGCTCCATGGCGCGGTCGAGCGTCCCCTTCCATTCGGTGAGAGAGGGGAGGATCTCGGCGCGGGCCCATGTGGTGAGGGTGCCGAAGAGTTCGGTGAGAGCGGCGGTGCGCTGCGGGTCGGGGGTGTGCGGCTTCGTCTCCTGTGCCGAGGCTGCTCCGGCGGCCAGTGCGAGGATCGCGGCGGCTGTTGCCAGTGTGCGTCGTCTGTTCATCATAGTATGCGTTGGCTTGTTGATTGGTTGTTGTCCTCGATGTGCGGAGTTAGAGACATGAAGGGGGGACGGGTTCCCGGGGGGGATGTTGCGAGGGGGGAGGAAGAACATGAACAGGGAGTCACAGAGGGCACAGAGTGAAGAGAAGAGAGAAAGAAGAAGAGGGAAGGGTACCGCATGGAAGGATGCCGCATCAAACTTGCGCCACATTCTTCAAGCCCTGTAGGGGCGTGCCGGACGTAGGGGGGGGTGATTGGGAGATGAATGGCGTGATCATCCCCGGTCCTGCTGCGATAAGTGCGGGTTATCGAAATCGAACAGATCGGTCGGTTCCGCCCACGATCGGCCGATGCGTCGGCGGCTCGACAGCGGTATCTCCCCTCGTACGAACAATGCCGGGCATACAGATAAGACCTTGCCACGACAGCAAGATTAACCATGGGTTGCTGAACCTTATCTTCAACACCCGGCATATCAGTTCGCAACCGCCGACACGCAACCGAATATTCCCAGACAAGAGGTTGGGTTTCCATTGACAGGGAAAATTGTTGCTGGATCTTGTCTTTATGAAATATTCAGTCGGCTGGCTCAACACCGATAGTTGAAGAGTACCGGGTGTACAGATAAGCTTTTACGTAGTTTGATTAAGAGTCAAATCGTAATGATTTGCTGGACCTTATCTTCAACACCCGGCATTATCAGTTCACGCCCGGTAGATTGACCCTCTGATACCGCTCCGAATTCACCACCCGGAGCATAACCGAGATCGGATCGATATCTCCCAGAACCGCCGTCAGAATCGAGGGAGAAAATCCGCTCACCAGTGCCGTTCCCGTCTCATGCTCCCTGATCGGGATATTGCTCCCCCGGCTCTGGAGATTCCAGAACACTACCTGCGGGAGAGTGTATCCGGCATCCCTGTATTTCCGGCGGATCATCTCGATGGCGGAATCATTATGCTCGACGCAGGCATCGAACTCCATGTCGGAGAGGATGAGGATCTTCGTCGGCATCTCGTTCTCCGATACCTTGTGCCGTACCGCCTGATGCAGAATCAGGTTGAACATCGCATGGAGATCCGTGTTCGCAATCTCTCCGGTATTGACCTGGGCGATTCGATTCAGGAGATTCCCCGAAAGCTTCTGCAACCGCGGTTGGGTCGAGAAGGTCAGGAAGTGATCCTTGAACGGACCGATGTTCCGTTCGGCGACGAACATCCCCAGGGCAATGCAGACATGGAGAGGGACAAGACCTGTGCCCAGAGCCCTCATTGTCATCGACCCCGATGTGTCGCACACGGCCAGGATTCGTTCCTCTCGAGGATCGAAGAGCATCGGAATCCTCTTCCACTGATCCTGCGCAATCTCAAGATTCTCCGGGTTGTACATCAGAGACTTCACGACGTCATACGGATAGATCGCACCCGCGTTCGTCGTGGCCGTTCCCGACTTCAGCGCATCCTTGAATTCCTGGAATCGATCGCTGTCCCGCTTCGCGAACGCCTTGCCGTATCGGGAAAGCGCAAGGGACGGAACATGATCGTACCGGATGTTCGTCCAGGTCCGGGCGCACATGTCCGACTCGACCACGGAGGTCCGCTCCACGAGCAGCTTCCGATAGTCGGCAGGGGTTACTCCCAGGAATTTCCGGATAATGTTCGCCCTCTTCTTGTTCACGTCCGATCCGGACGGACGGGGCATCCACTTCGCGCATAATCCGTTATCGGCCTGCAATCCTTCGGCGATCACCTTCAGGGCGTCGTTCCGGAGAGCGGTGTCGAACAGCGAGAAAAGATCATCCCATCGACCGTACTCGGGAATCAGGTCGATATTGGCCTTTACGACATCGGGATCAACGAATGCAAGATGGCGCAGACCGGTACGGAAGAATTTCCGCTCGCCGGCGCCTCCTCGGATATCCCTTGCCCAGAAGAGGAGTCGCAGGGCCGTTAATCTATCCTCACCGTATGCGGATGCGAAGACTCGGATGATCTCATCCGGTTCTGCTGCGCGCATGGCTCCCGCCTTGGCAAATAGATCCAGCGTTGCTTTTCCTGAAGTGGAGTGGGTGGCCATTCCATTTTCCGTCCGGGCATTCTTCGTCGTCAATGCCTTCAGAAACTTTAACATTTGAGCCCTCTCTAAAAAATCATCCTGTCCGAATTAAAACAGGGGCGGCAAATATAAGAGCGTGAATATCTCGAAGTCAATATCTTTTTTGGAAAATTGAATTCTATTATTTGAGGATTGGCGGTGCGTGTATGTTTCCTTCTGCACAGGAGGGGGAGGAAGAACATGAACAGGGAGACACAGAGGGCACAGAGTGAAGAGAAGAGAGAAAGAAGAAACGAGAAAGATGCCGTAACAGACCTGCGTCATATTCTTCAAGCCTTGTAGGGGCGTACCAGACGTAGCCCCCATGCGCGTTATATATATATCGTATTCTCATTATTGCAGGTGCGATCCCTCGATCGGGGTTTCCACCTCCACTGTTACGGTGCGGCAGTAGTAGCGTCCCTCGGGGACGTTGTTGTCGTAGAGGAGGCGGGAGGGGCCGACTCCCTGCGTGCCGGTGATGACGGCGTCGGGGCGTTGTCCCATGATGAGGTCGCGGACCGATTCGGCTCGTGCCTGCGAGAGCTCCTGGTTGTGGGCGAGTTCGCCCAGGCGGTCGGTGGAGCCGGTGATCTTCGAGGTCGAGGAGGGGGTGACCGACTCGGAGACGAACGTGGTGATCATCCGCCGGTTCTGCTGCGATATGGCCGACTTGTCGAAATCGAACACGATCAGGCTGAGCCGGCTTACCTCGAACGGATGGGTCGACTGCGAGGCCGGAACCTTGAACTCGGCCCGTCCCCGTTTTCCCCGTTCGTCGACCACGTCGAGGGTGCAGGCGAGTCCTTCGGTCGAGGGGAGGCTTTCCACGATGCCGGCGGCTGCGTTGTCGTCCAGCGTCCAGGTGATCGAGCCGGGTGGGTTCCCCTGACCGCTCCGCTGGTGGACCGTCTTCGATCCGGCGTTCACCGTCAGCTTCCACGATTCGACCGGGGAGGTCGATGCGGCTTCGGCGTTGAACTCGATCCGCTTCGGCCTGTAGGAGTATTCGTTGAACTTCTCATGGATGATCGGCTGGAGGATCACATCGTCGTTCGATATGATCTCCACACGCCTGTTCTCCTCCGCTCCTTCCGCGTACTGCATGCTCGACGGGTAGGTCGGGCGGGTGCTGGTGGTGACCGTCATGCGGGCGGGGTCGATCTCCCAGACACGCATCAGATAATCCTTCACCGACTGCGCCCGCGTGCGGGCCAGATTGTTCGCGGTGCCGACGATCGGTTCCTCCTGCCCGTCGGTCGTGCCGTTGAGCGTGATCCGGGTGTCCGGGTGCTTCGCCAGTCTGTTGCCGACGATGTTGAGAATATCGTAATAGGCATCGAGCGAACGGTGCGGCAGCAGCAGTTCGTCGAACGAGTCGCGCGCCGATCCGGTCGTGCGGCGGTAGCGCGTGGGGATGTCGGTCGCGGCGCTGTCGAAGAAGATGTAGGGGAGGATGGGGAACGTCTCGGTGACGATCGTCCTCACGACCTCGACCTTCTCGGAAGAGGCGGTTGCCAGCATGGCGCTCGGGGATGCCTCGGGGGAGGATGCGAGGGTCGGGCGCGTCGAGGACTCGGGGTCGGACTCCGGTTCGGAGCCGGGAGCGGGAGGGGGAGGGGGGAGAAATCCATATCGCACTGCTACCCCAACCTGCGCCGACGAGATGCGCCATCTGTAGGCGAGGGTCACGTCGGTGAAGGGATAATAGAACGATACTTCAGGGGCGATGCTGAGTCGCGGGCCGATCGGAAGCGAATAGCCCAGCGCCCCGGTTGCGGCCACCAGCGTCTGTACATCCCTGATCGGTCCCTGCGCCACGTCCCGCTCGGTCGTCCGCGTTTCAGGATAACGGACGCCGGAGGGGGAGAGGATCTGCTCGGTCTGATGATAGCTCGCTTCGGTCAGAGGGAAGCCGGCGCTCCCGGCGGCGCGCAGATATATCGGGATGTTTTTGATCGGGGAGACCCGCACGCCGAAGTCGACCAGCAGAAGCCCCAGATCGGCCGTGTAGTCGTGGCGTCGCTCCAGCGGAACGTACTGGTTGGAGTTCGGGTCCAGGACCGGGAGACCGGCCGTGAACGCCTCGCCGAACGCTCCGCCGCGCTGCGCGAAGTTGAGCGCCGTCGTCAGGTCGAGCATCCCGTCGAGCAGGGGGAACTCACCGAAGAGGCCGAAGACGGGGCCGCTGCCGGTCCCGTCGCTGAACGCTCCGCAGTCGCCGCCGCCGGAGAAGATGCTGGCGTTGGTTTCGTGCATGTTGTAGCCGAACCCGCCGTAGAGGCCCAGCCGGAAGATCGGAGTCGGAGCTTCCGTCCCTTCGGGGGTCCGGTTCTCCTGCGCCGTGATCGACCCGCACGCGGCGAGGGCGGCGACGATTGCCGTCGATATTCGTTTCATCATATCGGTCATCGTATCACCTGCAGTCGTTCCGTCGCCGTGAAGTGCGCGGCCTCCAGCACATAGAAGTACGAGCCCGTCGGCAGCTCCGAGGTGTCGAACTCGAGCCGGTATCTTCCTCCGGGGAGGAGTTCGCCGCCGTCCAGCAGTCGGGTGACCTCGACCCCGGCGCTGTTGTAGAGGATCAGCTTCGCCCGCGCATCCTCGAAGAATGCGACCTCGATCACCACGACTCCGCCGGTCGGGTTCGGAGTCGGCGGGGAGAGCTTGTTGGCTCCGCCGGCGAAATCGAGCCGTGTGATATTGCATCGCGAGTCGACCTGCACGGCGCCGGTGTCCCCCTGCGGGATCAGCTTCACCCAGAAGGCGGAGTCGCTCGTGAAGTCGCTCCCCTCCACGGCGAGCCGCATCGGGGAGAGAATGGAGTCGGGAACGGCCACCTGGAATCTGAGTCGCGCGATCTCTCCCTGTGCGATACTGTCGCATCCCGGCAGGCTTACCCGCAGTCCGCCGTTTCCGCCGGAGGCCGTCGCCCCGGGGCTGTAGGTCGACGAGATATCGAGGAACTGAAGCGCCCGCCGGTTGTACTGGAGCGTGAACCCGACGTCGAGCGGAGTCTGTGGAATATCACGATCGGAGATGATCGTGACGGTCACGGTGTCGGCGATCGTTCCACGTATCGTGTCGACGGTCCCGATGTTCGGGTCGAGCGCAAGACGGAAGGGGAAGGGGGGAGCGTAGCCGAAGCTGTAGATCCGCCCGGTGTCGGCGATGGGACAGGGGAAACTGGAATGCGCAAGTATCGTGGTATCGTACAATTCCTCCCTGAAGGGACAGAATCTCACGGTAAGATGGATCGTGTCGCCGGGGTTCAAGGTGGTCGGATACGGTATGCTGGAGGCGACGATCGTGTGACCGAGCGGGAGGGTCAGCGTATCGAACGAAACCGGAATACGTCCGGGGTTGCTGACGGCGACGATTCTCTCAAGACAGTCTCTGATGTTGACCGTGTCGAATCTGGTCATGGAGGTGACGGCGATGCGCGGCTCGCTCACCATGATGAACGCGCTGTCCGGCGGCACCACGATCTTGTAGAGGACAAGGGAGTCGCTGTCGAAATCGACCTCGTCGAGATAGACCGTCAATATCGTATCGCCGACCTTCGGCGCGAACCGCACCCAGGCGATCGTGTCGGCCTTCACGTCGAACGCCTCCCGCAGCGTGATCCGCCCTCCATCCCCCGTATCGACCACGGTGATGTTCGTGCTGTAGCGGGAGCTCACATCCACCAGCTCCGCCAGCGTCGAATCGTATCCCACACGGAACTGGATATCTATTCTATCCTGCGGCATATCGCGATCCGCTATGATAGGGAGCAGGAGCGTATCGCATGTCGTCAGATCGAACGTGTCCAGCCCGTTGCTGGAGGTATCGAACGCGATCCTCATGCCGTACGGGAAGGCGAAGCCCTCCCCCCGCACCAGCACCGTCGTATCCATATCCTTGCAGGGGAAGCTGGTGTGGATCTGCATCCTTGCGATATAAAGCCTGGGAGCGCGCGGACTGAAGATCACCCTGATCCTGAAGGTGTCTCCCCGTTTGATGACCCACGGGAAGGGCGCCCCGTTCACGGCCGATGCGGTGAAGACGCGCTGGTCGGGGTTGAACGTGATGTCGGTGATCACCAGGCTGTCGCCGCTCGGATTGAGGAACTCGTCGGGGACGGTGATCTCCACGATCTGCGGACCGGAACTGAATCCCGCTCTGATGTTCGGGAAGTTCACGTTCGTCCTGTTCGGCTGGAAGTTCATCTCCCGTCTGCCGCTCATGGTGACGGTGTCCTCACGGCTCCAGTCGACGGTGTGCGATCTGATATGGAGCTTGGCGTCGGCCACAAGGTTCGCCGCCACTGCCGGGATATTGGGGCAGAAGCCGATCACGAGCGTGTCGGTGGCGCCGGGGGGGATGCTGTAGGGAAGCGTTCTTCCTCCCGTCAGCTTGGAGCGCCATGAGTAGACGATCGGGTTCGGATTGGTCACGAACCGTCCGTCGATCCAGATCGAATCGATCTCGATCGGTTTGAACGAGCTGCCGTTGGGGAGGGGTATCTCCCGTTCGGCGCAGTCGCACGGCCGGATCAGTCCGAAGTTGATGAAGCTCAGGGGGACGTCGAGCCGGTAGATGATACCTCGTCCCGTGAGCCTTCCGGTCTGGGCGATCCCGCACGGCGTCGTCGACGTCACGTTCAGGAAGCCGTCGTAGAGCGTCTCCTGGGTCGGCGCGAACTGCACGTCGACAAGGAGCGAGTCGCGCGGCTGAAGGGTGGCCGGAACGGTTCGCGATGTGGAGATCACCGTGTAGCCCGCCGGCGGGTTGATGCTGGTGATCTCCAGCGGCACCGTGCTGATGTTCTCGATCAGAATCCTGTCGGTCTTCGTCGTCCCGATCTCCACGTTGCCGTAGGTCGTCAGCGGCGTCACGTAGATCTTGGGAACGGCGCTCGATCCGCGCAGCAGAATCTGATATTTCTGCCCGTCGTCGAGATCGAGGTCGATGTAGGCGACGTCGGCCCTGTCGTCGGTCAGGTCGCTGGGACAATATCGTATGATGCATTTCCTGCTCTCGCCCGGCTGCAGCGTCCCCGGCGTGAAGAGCGATACGACCGAGAACTTCCCGGTGGCGTCGTTCAGGACGACCGACGAGACGACGACCGGCGCCGCCGTGATGTTCTTCACCACCACCGAATCGTTCCTGCACTGGCAGCCGATGACGTTGCTCAGCGAGAGATACGGCGGCTCGAACGAGAGCGCCTCGAAGACGCCGGTCCCGCTCACCGGGATGCACATGGTGCTGAAACACTCCTCGTCGAACACGCAGAGCGTATCGTAATACGTAATCGGCTCGCGCGGTCTGAACTCCACGGTCACCGCTCCCGAGCCTCCTTTCCCCAGACTGAAGCTCCGACCGGCGGTGATCCTGAAGACGTCGCCGTACTTGAGGTAGGCGGAGAGTCTTCTGGGATCGCCGTTGTTGACGACGTTGACCGACTGCGTGCTCCGTTTGCCGATGGTGACGTTGCCGAAACCGATCAGCGCCGCATCGAACCCGAAGTTCACGTCGATGCCGTAGCCGCTCAGATGAATCTTCTTGACGATCGTGCAGCCACGGTACGAGGTCCGCACCCGCATCTCGCCGGTGAACGGTCCCGGCCTGTTCGGTCTGAACCTGACGAACGTCTCCGGGTAGGCGGTCATCGGAAGCAGGGGGATCGGGAAGACGCTCCTGCGGCCGAAGAAGCCCTGGTCGAACTCTATCGTATCGATCCGGATAGGCTCGTTGACCCCACTGCGATATTGATAGGTCTGCACGTTGCTGATCTGGTTCGGGCAGACCGCCTCGAACGTCATCGAGTCGATCCTTTCCGAACCGTCCCCCTTCAGCAGGAGCAGAACATCCACCGTGTTCCCGGTCACCGGTATCACGCCGCTTCCCGGGCAGCGGTCGTCGCTGTAGATCCGGATCGTGTCGGTGCTGGTCATCGTGGTGTCGGCGGCGTTCATCCGGACGTGGAACGACCATGCCTCGCCGGGGTTGAGCACGGTCGGGAGTGTCCTCGACGGCTGGTCGGGGCGCCAGTGGAAGATCGTGTCGGTGAAGGCGATGCTGTCCACCTTCATGCTCCGTCCCGTGTTGTTCGTCACGGTCAGCTGCTTCTCGGCGAAGGGGCGTTCGACGCAGCCGACGTAGAGCGTATCGAGTTCGATCTGCCCATCCGAGTAGTCGAGTTCGGTCCTTCTGGTGAAATTGATCGGAACACGAAGAATATTCCCGCAGCGGTTCACGTTGACGATCTGAAGCTCCGCCGTGATCGTCCCGATGATCGTCGCCTTCATCTGCACGGTGAAGGTCTGCGGGACGTTCTGCTGAAGGTTCAGGAGGGCGGGGGAGGGGGTGAAGAGCTTTCCGTCGCGTCCCGCGGCCGTGATCCTGACCTGACTTCCGCAGTACGATGTATCAGTGATCGTGAAGCTGAAAGAGGTATCGCTGGTGCAGACCAGGGTGCCGGAGAGGGAGGTCGGGGTGACGGTGTAGGTCGTCGGGATCGTCCTGTCGCTCTCCTCGCAGCGGGCTCCGCTCCGCATCCGTCCGGTGATCCGGTTGCCGGTGGCGTCGCAGAGGGTCTGACCGTTCTGGTTCTCGTTGCAGCGGTAGTAGAGCACAAGGCCCGCCTCGTTCCCCTGCAGCGAAAGGTTCCGCCAGCAGCGGACCTCGAACGGCGTCAGATCGCGGTTCCAGAGCCGCACCTCGTCGATCTGCCCGAGGAACGTCCGGAACCTGGCCGGGTCGTCGTAGAGCCCGTTGCAGCTTCCGATCTGCATCAGCAGGTTTTTGTTGGCGACCGGATGCAGGCGGGTCAGCGGATAGGTCGGGTTCACCGCGCGCGCCGCCTCGAACCCGTCGATATAGAGCCGCGCGGCGGTCGAGGCGCCGTCCCATACCGCCGCCACGTGGACCCATCCCCTGGTGTAGAGATCGGGGAGATCGACGGCCGCGATCGTGTTGTCCGCGTCCTGCAGTCGGGTGCCGTCGGCGCTCAGGGCGAAGACGACTCTGTTATCCTCGATGTAGACCACCCACTGGTCGTTGTCATCCTTGTTCGGTCCCCAGAGGCCGCCGAGGAACTGACGCATCCCCGGCTGCGGCTGCGGTTTGATCCACGCCTCGAAGGTGATCGCCGAGCGGATGTTCAGCACGCGATACGAGCTGTCGACATCGACGTACTGCGCCCCCCTGCCGCTGGTGATCTGGGTGGTCAGCGCATTGCCGACGCACGACTTGTCCTGGTCGCAGCCCGCGGGGAACTGGGCGCTGCCGGTAAGAGGAGCGCAAAGGAAGACGAACGCAATGAGTGCGACGAGGTAGAACAGTCTCATAGATCTGAGGAGAAATCCACGGGGACCATGCCGGGCGAATATCGGATCGGGAGTTACATGCGATGTATCGCATACGTGGCCGTGCGCGATCCGGCGCGGAGCGCGCAGAGGTAGACGCCGGGGGGGAGATCGAGCGAGAGGGGGATCTCATGGACTCCGGCGGCAAGCCTCCGGTTCACGAGCGCCGCGACCCGTTCGCCGGTGACGCTCGTCAGGTCGAGCCGCACATCGGTTTCCCTGTCGATCGAGAATCGAAGCAGGGTCGAGGTAGAGAAGGGATTGGGATAGCTCCCCAGGATCGCGACTCCCGTTTCCGTCGTCCGGTTCCGATCGGAGCCGGAGATCTGCGCCTTCAGGATATCGAGCGGTATGAGGGTCTCGTCCTGAAGCACGGTGCGGGCTTCGTTCAGCGGCATGCCGAACCAGTCGGTGAGGACCTCGGCGTAGACCGTCCGATAGTCGATCTGGAACTGGAGGTCGCCGTTGGCGTTCAGGTTCTTCAGATCGGGGGGATCGCCGAAGACGCCGCTGTTGACCTGGGTTCCGAAGACGAGCTGAACCGAGGCGGCGCCGTGGTCGGTGCCGAAGCTGCCGTTCTCGTGCGGGCGCCGTCCGAACTCGCTGACCGTCATTCCCATCACCCTGTCCGCCTGGCCCAGTCGGGTCATGTCGAACATGAACTGCGAGACGGCGTCGCTCATCCGTTCAAGCAGATATGGATGGGTTCCGACATAATCGCCGTTCCCCATATCGACCTGCTGCTGCACGTGCGTGTCGAATCCCCCCAGGGATACGATATAGACCTTCGAGGTCAGTCCGCCGGCGATCAGCGCCGCCACGGAGCCGAGCTGCTTGGCGAGGACGTCGTCGTTGTACTTCCCCTGGATCTGCGTCTTCCCCGCGTTGTAGGCCTCCCTGACCGCCTGGGCGTACTTGTTCGATCGGTTCGCGATATCCGCGACGAACCGGTATTCATCGTAATAGGCCGTCCCCGCGCTCTCTGGATCGAGTTCATCGAGCTGCGATGCGACCCCCTGAAGCTGATCGGGATTGATCACCTCGATCCCCATCCGTCCCTTCGAGCTGAGAAGCGCCAGCGAGAAGCCGCCGAACTGTATCGCAAGAGGATGATCCGGGAGAGATGCGGGGAAGGAGGGATATTTCTTCTCGAGATATCTGCCGATCCATCCCGTCTCCAGCCGCGTGTTCGGATCGGAGTTGTTGATGCCGCTCAGCCAGATATCGGTGGAGCGGAAATGGGAGAGGTTCGGGTTCGGGTAGCCGACTCCCTGAACGATCGAGAGGGTGCCGATCTCCAGCATCCTCGCCATCCCCCCCTTGTCCCCCTTGGCGAAGTTCGGGTGGAGAAAGATGTCTCCGATATTGTTCCAGGCGTACTCCTTCTGCACGGCGATCTTCGGACGGAGCTTGTAGTACTCGTCGTCGAGCGCCGGGATCACCATGTTCAGCCCGTCGTTGCCGCCGAAGAGCTGGATCACGACAAGGATGCGATCGTTGTCGGTCGGGAGCTGCGCCAGCGCTCCGAGGGTGGTGTTCGCCCGGAGCGGCAGTCCGCCCACCATGATCGGAGCGGCTGCGGCGCCGGCTGCGGCCGTCTTGAGAAATGTGCGTCGTTTCATCGCGAGGAGTCTATGTATCGTGATCGGAGGAGTCGTTCGTCACATCGTATCGTCGTGTGATCCGGCGCCGGGAACGGCGGCTCAGCAGAGCTGGAAGTCGGGGAGTTCCACCAGGGTCAGCAGCAGATCGCGCATGTTCCGCGCGGCGCTGGAGGGGCTGTCCTGCAGGATGTTCCCCCATTCGTAATCGGGCGCCCCGCCGACGAGCTTCCGCACGAAGATCGTTTTCCTGCCGTTGGAGAGGGGACGCGGGAGCATGAGCGCCGCCAGGTTCTTCACCAGCTCGTTGACGTCGGTGCTGTTCGGGAACTGCTCGATGAACGCCAGCGTCCGGTCGTCGTCCATGGCGTTCACCACCGCCGAGGCGACCGACGCGCGGATCGGGAAGGTGGTGGTCGTGATCCATTCGTGGTGCCCCGGCCAGCCGCCGACGTTCGGGGGATCGAACGTGGCCTGCCCCATCGCCGACATATCCTCGAAGAAGTTGCGGGAGGCTCCGAGCTGCCGGGCCATGCCGATCTCGAACTCCGCCGGCGTCTTGATCTGCGATCCGATATTTGCGTTGTCGTAGAAGTGGGCGCTCTTCAGCAGGGCGGCCAGGACCGGCTTCATATCGAAGTTGCTGGCGATGAAGATCTCCGCCATCGCGTTGATGACCGCGTCGTCCGATTTCGTCGGGTTGCTGTAGACGAAGAAGCGGTAGAGCTTCCGGCAGATGAACCGCGCCGTCTCGTTCGGCCGCCGCTCGAATATCGTTTCGATCAGCTTCAGCACCTCTTCCTGCCGCACCTTGAACTCGGTGTTCGTGGTGCTGTCGCGCGCCGGGAAGGAGACGCCGAGGAACTGCTTCGCCCCGGTGTCGTGGAACGGCGGTTCGAAATATGTCGCAAACGGACCGTTCGGGTTCTTCTCGTCGGAGTACTGGTTCACCCGCCATCCGGTCAGGATGCGCGCCGCCTCCTTGATATCCCCCTCGGTGTAGTAGCCGATGCCGGTGGTGAAGAGCTCCAGCAGTTCGCGCGCGTAGTTCTCGTTCGGCGCGCCGGCGCTGTTCAGGTTTCCTCCCAGGTAGACAAGCATCGCACCGTCGAGCGTGACGTTGAAGACGAGCTGACGGAAGTTGCCGAGCCCTCCTTCACGGAAGAGCTTGTTCTGCCGGTAGAGGAGCGGTCCCACCACGTAATCGAGATCGACCTCGAACTCCGTGGTGAAGTGGTTGCTCCAGAACGCCGTCATCTTCTCGGCAAGGGTCAGCCCGGCGTCGCGCATCGCCGCGGAGTACCATTCCCGCAGCTTCCTGGCGTCGTTGTTCCACTGGGTGCGGACGATGTTCTGGTACTCGGTGCTCAATCCCCCCAGGCTCTCGGTCTGGCTGTCCTGCATATCGGGCGGGTTCGGGGCGCTCACGTTCTCCAGCAGCGCGTCGACGGCGGCCGACGGGCTCATCGTCATCACCGTCCCGATATCGGCCCAGCGTGGGAGGAAGGTCGTGCGGCGGAGAAGGTGTCCCGCGCGGACGGCGTCCCACGGCTGCTCGGCGGTGGGGACGTACGGTTCCAGTCCGGTTGCGACCCGCGCGCTCGATGCGGAATCGTGGGCGCGGGAAACGTTGCCCAGCGGCTCGCGTGCGTGGAGCCAGCGGGTGAAAAGGTCTCGACGATTCATAGAGGAGGTTCCTCCGGAGAGGTTCGCGTTCGTTTCGCGTATGTGGAGCATCCCGACGACGTCTGTCTTCGGGATGCCGCGGATGAGGGCTCCGGTCCGTGCCCGTGGGGGCCGGCGACAACGAGGCGCATGACGCGATACCGCCTTCCGTGAAGGAGGGAGGTCCGCTCGATGCGGTTGCCGACGTGCTGATCGGAAGAGGGGCGTGCGGCGCGGAGAATGGGCGATCCGGCGCTGCTGCCGCAATCGACCGGGTTGTACCCTTCCGGGAAACGGACGTTTCCCGATAAAAGTTAGCCCCTGCCGATATCGGTTCCGACAGGGGAGAATATAACAATCCCCCCGGCTCACGACACGATTGTTTCGGTGAAGTTACACCGCCGGACCGGCCTCGTCTCTCCATAAGATCCGGTCGGAGGACGTCGGGGAACCTCATTGATTTATTCCCTCCGATCTTCTACACTCCCTCCACAATTCACGGCAGGTTGGACCTTTCGGAGGCACGGCAATGGAAGCTCTCATCGGTTCATTCACGGTTCGCCGGTATCTTCTTCCTTCTCTTCTTCTGCTCATCTGCGCCGGCGCCCGCGCGCAGGAGTTCACGGTCTACGACAACGGCCTCATCTACGATACCTCGACGGTTCGCGTCCTGCACAGGATTGTCGATTCGCTCCATCTGAAGTTCAAGTATTGCGATCCGCCCCGGACCTTCTATTCGCATTATCAGACCTGCGGACATCAGATAACTCTCAGCCATCCCCAGATCGATCTCGACAGGATCATGGATGCCATGGACAGGAACGCTTCCTATGAAGCTGTTCTTGCCATATATCCGGGTGCGGTGAGTTTTGCCGGAAAGGATATGCTGATCATCAAGCAGGAGGGGGTCAGTTATGAAGGGGATAGCGTTGTACGGCTCTACGCTCCTCAGTCGCAACGCGGCTTGACGATCGATATCCCTTGTTCCGATGAATCCAGGAGCGGCAACAAGGTCGCAGGCAGATGGATCTACGAAGCCTACACTCCGCCGGATGATGGAAGTCGCCAGATCACTGCCTACTATCTCCTCGATGACTTTACGCGCAAGCCGCTGCCGGAAAAGTATGCCCGACTTATCCAGTATGCCGACTGTCTGGTCGATACGACGACGGAGGTAATGATCGAGGTCGAGGAGAGCGATCAGGGGGATTTCACGCGCGCGCTCGATCGTCTCCGTCCGTTTCTCGCGGAAGTGCCGTGGCCGGAACCGTACGACTATGCCTCGAGCAACGAGCATGAGGCCGCCGTGGTGAACTGGTGGCATGCCAGATACACGCTTGCCGATACCGGTCTCCGTCAGCGACGGACCTTCCTGAAGATGCTGGCCGACGTTGCCGAGCTGGGCATCCGGAACTGCTGCAGCGACGGGGATCTGGAGGGTCTGGTGGCTCAATACATCTCCAAGGAACTCGCCCTGGAACTGAAGCGTCGCCGACAGGTGATCGGGAGCTGCAGCATGGATGACGGGCCGAGAATGCATGCGCAGCAGATTGCTCTCCTTGCGGCCGAGACCGCCAGGTGGGAGGTGTTCCTGCGCGCGCATCTGAACATCATGAACGATCGGTTCGCCCGCATGACCGACGGAAGCTATGCGTGGAAGGAGCGCAAGACATATATCCGCGAACTGGAAAGTCTCGACATCAACGTGCTCGATCTCCTCTTCGGGGTATCATTCAGGATGGAGAACCCGAGCAACAACCACTACCACGGCTCCATAGGCCGCATGGGAAGAGCGATCTCCGAATCGAAACAGCGGAAAGAGTTCGAATCGCGAATCGTGGAGATGATGAAGGACACGGCTCTGGACGACTACAACAGGCTCATCATGTTTTATCTCTATGCGAGCTATCTCCACGAGCTCGACGATCGCACGATACGTGACGCCCGGCTTGCGGAGCTCCGGAAAGGATCGGCCGGTCTGTCGAACTACATCCGCACCGAGCTGGCCGACCTGAAATTCCGCGACGACGACCGCTAGTCCAAGCAGGATCGAAGAACCGGAGCCGCTTGACATTCGGCACGCCGGGGCGTAATTTCGGCCTCCTTCCCCTATGCGACTTACCATACAACCGGGGTTGTATCCACGATCGAACACCGTTTATGCGTCCGGTGCCGATCACTGTCATACAACCCTGGTTTATTTACCGGCGTCGACCGGGCACCCGCAATGACTTCCTTCCGTTCGATAGCTCCCGGAATCGGATACTCTATTTGCCGAAGGTGGAGGTGGCGGTGAACGAGAACTCGTACCAGGGGCGTCCCTGCACCACGTCGTACCCGGCGCGACCCCGGAAGCCGTAGTGGTGCATCGGGAAGAGACCGAGATACCTGATGCCGAGAGGGTTCATGACGCCGAACCATCCCTCGGCGTAGGGAGCGATCCCCTTGAAGTCGGTGGCGACCCCGGCGCCGCCGGAAACCCCGAGCCAGTAGAAGTTCCGGCTGTCGATCGCGCCGAACCTGTGGTCGAGATGGGCGCTTCCGCGCAGCATGATCGACTGCTCGCGCTCGAAGTAGTAGGCGATCTCTCCCTGGAGACGTGCGTCGGGGAAATAGTACATCTGTGTCGGATCGCCGCCGAACGACGTCCCGCTGGAGAGCGCCACACCTGCATAGACGTTCCCCTCCTCCGCAAGAAACGAGACGCTCGGCGGAATGACCGTCGTCAGACCTACCACCATCCCCACCGGCAGACTGAGCGCCGTGAAGGCATGGAGCATCAGCCGTTCGTAGCGGGTCTGATGGGCATAGCGCGGTTTGGTGATCTGAAGCGTATCGTACCAGGGTCGGACGCTGTCGGCCGGCGGCTGGGCCGTCGCGTCGCAGAGAAGGAGGAGGAGCAGGGAGATGAGCCCGACGCCGATTCGTCGCCGGGCCCCTCTCATGCTTCGGGGATGGGGGGGTATATACGTCATATCGATCCGCATGGGAGACGCGCGGGATCGGGTGCGTATTGAAGGAAGCTCCTAATCCTCCTCTCTCAGCTTCTCCAGCAGCGAGAAATCCTCCAGCGTGGTGATATCTCCGGTCACCTGCCCCGTGGCGGCGATCTCACGCAGCAGGCGCCGCATGATCTTGCCGGAGCGGGTCTTCGGAAGCGCGTCGGTGAAGCGGATATCGTCGGGTTTTGCGATATGTCCGATCTCACGCCCCACGTGGTCGCGCAGTTCGTTCTTCAGGTTCGGTCCCGGCTCTATCCCGCTCTTGAGGGTGACGAAGGCGATCAGCGAGTTCCCCTTGATCGGGTCGGGACGGGCCACGACGGCCGATTCGGAGACGAAGGGGTGGGAGACCAGGGATGACTCGATCTCGGCGGTCCCGAGCCGGTGTCCCGCCACGTTCACCACGTCGTCCACCCGCCCCATGATCCAGAAGTAGCCGTCCTTGTCGCGGCGGGCGCCGTCGCCGGTGAAATACCATCCCTTGTACTCGCTCCAGTAGGTCTTCCTGAAACGCTCGTCGTCGCCGAAGATGGTCCGGAGCATCGAGGGCCAGGGATGTTTGATGACGAGATATCCCCCTTCGTTCGGCCGGCAGCTCGTGCCGTCCCTGCGGACCACATCCGCCATGACGCCGGGAAGGGGGAGTGTGGCGGAGCCCGGTTTCGCGGGGGTTGCTCCGGGGAGAGGGGCGATCATGATGCCGCCGGTCTCGGTCTGCCACCAGGTGTCGACGATCGGGCAGCGATTTCCGCCGATCGTGGCGCGGTACCAGATCCATGCCTCGGGATTGATCGGCTCGCCGACCGTTCCCAGAAGGCGGAGCGAGGTGAGATCGTGCTTCCGCGGATGCTGTTCACCCCACCGCATGAACGATCTGATCGCCGTCGGCGCCGTGTAGAAGACGGAGATTCTGTGTCGCTCCACGATGCTCCAGAAGCGGTCCGCCTCCGGCCAGTTCGGGGCCCCCTCGTACATGAAGGTCGTGACGCCGTTGAGAAGCGGGCCGTAGATCACGTAGGCGTGGCCGGTCACCCAGCCGATGTCGGCCGTACACCAGTAGATGTCGTCGTCGCGCAGGTCGAACACCATGCGGGAGGTGTAGTAGGACCACACCATGTTCCCGCCGAGCGTGTGGAAGATCCCTTTCGGTTTTCCGGTGGAGCCGGAGGTGTAGAGAATGTAGAGTGGATGCTCGCTCCCGAGCGGGACGGCGGGGGTGTTCGTCGAGGCGCTCGCCATCAGCTCATGCCACCAGTGGTCCCGTCCGGGGCGCATGACGACCTCCGAGCCGCCCCGGTGGTAGACGATCATATGTTCGATCGTGGGGCATTCGGCCACGGCGCGGTCGGCCGCATCCTTCAGGCGAACCTCGGAGCCGCGCCGCCATGCGGAATCCTGGGTGATGAGGATCTTCGCCTTCGAATCGTTCATTCTGTCGCGCAGCGCCTCCGCGCTGAAGCCTCCGAACACGACATTATGAGCGGCGCCGATCCGTGTACACGCCAGCATGGCGACGGCGGCCTCCGGGACCATCCCCATGTAGATCCCGACGGTATCCCCCTTCCGAATCCCGAGCGAGGTGAGGACCGATGCGAATTTCATCACTTCGCGATGGAGCTGTCCGTAGGTGAGTGTCCGCACATCCCCCGGTTCCCCTTCCCAGATGATCGCCGCCTTGGTCCGTCGCCACCCCTCCACATGTCTGTCCAGGCAGTTGTAGCTCATGTTGGTCGTTCCCCCCACGAACCATTTGGCGAAAGGGGCCTTCCACTGGAGGGTCTTGCGCCACGGCTTGTACCAGTGGAGCTCGCCGGCGATATCTCCCCAGAACCGGTCGGGGTCTTCCTGGGCCCGCTTGACGAGGCGTTTGTATTCCCGCATCGATCCGATCCGCGCTCCGGCCGAGAAATCCTCGGGGGGAGGGAAGATCCGGTCTTCGGTGAGAATCGATTCGATCGTCTGTTCCCCGACGCTGCCGTTCGCCCCCTTGGACGCGGGTTGTTTCATGATGCGTTCTCCCTGGTGTTTGCGTGTCCCTGAAAATAACCGTCGCGGAGCGATCGGCGCAATCGGGAGCGCGGGTTCGGGTCGATACCATGCAAAAAAAGAGCCGGTGGAGAATCGCATCTCGATGCGTCTTCTCCACCGGCTCACTCTGTGTCGTCTGGTTCGCTCTTACTTCATCGCCGGAAGAATCTTGTCGCCGACGAACGGCACCTTCAGCAGGGCGTCCTTGTAGTCGGGGCGGAGATTCTTGACCATGTACTGCGGGTCGTGCATCATCGTCTTGGCGTTCGGCACCTTCACTTCGATCTGGGCGACGTCGTACTTCATGTAGTACGTTCCCCAGACGATCTTGTCGGCTCCGAGAGCCTGGGCCACCTGCCATACGTCGTTCTCGTAGCTGGGGCTTTTCACATCCACGTTCAGCGCCAGCATCTGATCCCGCACATCATCCATCGGGACAACATGAAAGATCGTCTCCGACTCCGGCTTCAGCAGGAAGTAGGCGTACAGGGAGTCGGCAAAGTTCCACGAAAGATCGTCGTACACGACTTCACCGGTCAGGTTCTTGAACGGGAAGATGGCAACGGTAACCGGTTTTGCGCCCTGTGCGTGGGTGATTCCGGCTGCCAGAACGAGGAGGGCTGCAATGGAGAAGAGATAGCGTTTCATGGTTCCCTCGAAGGTTATGTGCAGTTACATGCCCGATGTATGTTGCCGACAGTGCTGATCACAACAGTGTTGATGTCGGATACGTTTCACGCGGATTGATCCGGGTCGATCGTCGGGAGGCGCGAAACGGGGGCCGATCAGCTCCCGGCGGAGTGCGCCGAAAGCGATTCAGGGGGATTGGAAGCAGTTACCGGCAGGACGTTTAATCGACCGGGGAATTTCCCCGCCGAACGCCGGGCCCCAAGGTGCGAAAAACATCGCTACCGACCAAGAGCCTTGCGGGATGTTCGACGGGGGAGGCCGTCACGATTCCACGCCGCTCTTCTTCTCCAGCGCCAGCGCCACGATCCGTTCGCAGAGTTCGGCGAATCCGATGCCGGCCGCGGCCGCGGCCTTCGGCACCAGGCTGGTGGCGGTCATGCCGGGGAGCGTGTTCACCTCCAGACAGAAGGGGACGCCGTCCGGGTCCAGACGGAAGTCGACGCGGCTGTAGCCTCCGCAGCCGAGCGAGACGTGGGCCCGCCGCGCAAGCTCCCGGATCTCCTCCTCGGCCGCGCGCGACAGGTCGGCGGGGCAGAAATAGTCGGTCATGCCGGCCGTGTACTTGTTGCGGTAGTCGTAGATCCCCTTCTTCGGCCTGATCTCCACCACCGGCAGGCTCTCCTCCCCCAGCATCGCCACGGTCAGTTCACGTCCCTCGATATATTCCTCGAAGAGGACCGAGGAGGAGTATCGGAGCGCGAGTTCATAGGCGGCCGTCAGGTCCTCCTCCCGCTCCACGATCGTCAGCCCGACGGTCGAGCCGCCGTCGTTCGGCTTCACCACGACAGGATAGGAGGCGTGGTTGTCGACGTTGCCGCGGATCTCCGCCTCCGTGGCGTCGGGGCCGAGCTGGAAGCCGCGCGGCGTCGGGATATCGTATGTTCCCATCACCCGTTTCGACATCCCCTTGTCCATCGCCAGGGCGGAAGCGAGGACGTTGGAGCCGGTGTAGGGGATCCCCCGCAGCTCCAGCAGCGCCTGCACCGTGCCGTCCTCCCCCGGCACGCCGTGGAGCGCCAGAAACGCGATATCGAGATCATCCGGAAGCGATTCGACGGCCTGCACGATCGCGGCGTTCGAGTAACCGGCCAGTTCCTCCGGAGAGGGGGCCGTCTCGGTCGGGAGCACCAGATCGCCGAGCGATATGCGCGAGTCACGTCCGAGGGCGATATCGTAGATCGATACATCGTGTCCGGCCGCGATGAGCGCCTCCGCTATTCCCTTGCCGCTTGCCATCGAAACATATCGCTCCGATGATGTACCGCCGAGAAGCACTGCTATCTTCATTCAGTTGACATCCTGTTGTATCATTACGCGAACGGTCCGCAGCGGGACCGTTCAGAAAGAACATGTGGGGGGAGGGGGAGCGATCGGAATCGGTCATCTCGACGTCCTGAACTCCACGCGCCTGTTGCGCGCGCGCCCCTCGTAGGTGCGGTTCGGGGCGATCGGCACGGTCTCCCCGTATCCGCGCGCGCTCAGCCTGGAGCGGTCGATCCCCTTCGACACGAAATACTCCAGCACCGCGTCGGCGCGCTTCTCGGAGAGCCCCATGTTGTAGCGGTCGTCCCCGTTCGCATCGGTATGCGCCCCGATTTCCACGCGCATCTCCGGGTAGCGTTTCACGAACTCCACCACGTTGTCGAGCACCGGCCAGCTCTCCTTCCTGATCCTCCATTTGTCGTTGTCGAAGAAGATGCTGGCGCTGAGGCTCGTGTCGAGCGTCGGCGGCGCGGTGACGATCGGCGGCGGTTCGACCGGGGGGATCGGGGCCCCCAGGTCGCTGCTCAGGATCAGATCCTGGCGGATTCTTGTGCCGGGCTCCACATCGCGGGCGTCGAGCGCCGTCACGAACGGCCGGTAGCCGGGGGCGATCGGGGTCACCCTGTAGGTGGCCCCCTCCTTGATCGTCGTTTCGTAGTAGCCGGAGGGGTCGGTCCGGATCATGGCGACGATCTGCGAGGTGGAGGCATCGACGATATCGATCCCCGCCGCCACGGGCCGGTCGAGCTCGTCGCGCACATATCCGGCCACCGTCGTGGGGCTCCGTTCCAGGACGAAATCGCGCGTGACGGTATCCCCCGTTCGTATCGAACTGAGATCGAGTGAATCGGACTTCGGCCTGAACCGTTCGGCGTTGATCTGCACGGTGTAGCGCATCCCCTCGGCGATCCCTATTCTGAAGGAGCCGTCGGCCTCGGTCTCCACGTCGCGGAGCCTGTTGCCGAGGGTGTCGCGAAGGAGGAGCTGGGCGCGCACGGGGCGGCCCGCCGCGTCGCGGACAACGCCCCGCAGGGTCGCCACCGGTTCGGCGACCCCTGCTTCCGCCCGCGACAGTCGCGACCTGTAGACCAGCTTGTAGCTGGTGGTGATATCGGTGCCGATATCATCGAGGATCGTGTTGAACCGGCTGCTGATGTTGTACTCGCGCCCGAGGGTCAGGCGGGTCATCACGGCGCTGTTGTTCCGGCAGGGGTTCATGATGGTGTAGAGCCGCGCGGAGCTCCTCCAGAGCATCTCCGTCAGGTCGGTCTCGGTCAGCCGGGCGTTGTCCTGCACGACCCAGTCGTCGGTGATCATGATGAAGACCCGCTGGGCGTCGGGACGGAAGTTCATGGCGGCGGCATCCTTCAGGGCAAGGGTGGAGACCTCGTCGTTCCCGATCGGGGCGGCTCCGGCGACGAACCGGCGGAACTCTTCCAGGTCGGCCGTGGGATGGAGCGTATCATAGACGATCGATCCGAAGAGGACGCCGCCGATACGGTAGTCGGCCCCCCGTTCCTCCATATTCCGCACGAAGCTCTGGACGTTGTTCTGCACCGAGATGATCTTATCCCCCATGCTCCCCGAGCAGTCCATCAGCAGGACGATATCGACCGGGACGGAGGCGGTTGCGTCGATGGGGCGGACGGAGACGATCTCCATCGTTGAATCGCGGAACGAGAAATCGTTCCGGCCGAGTTCCGGCACCGACCGTCCCGCGCCGTCGGTCACCTGCATGATGACCGAGACGAGCGGGAACCCGGAGTTGTCGATCCTGTTGATCCCGATGCCGTATCCCTGTCTGGAGACGATCGCCAGCGAGTCGCCGGCGATCAGTTCCCGGCTCGGGACCGAGCGGGAGTAATATCGCCGTCCGATCTCCTTGAGAAGTTCGGCGGGATCGGGGGAGATCTGATCGAGCTTCTGGGAGAGCCGCAGGTACGGCCCCCCGGCCCGGTACACCAGATCGACAAGAGCCGGGGCGCTCTCGAAGTTCATCGGGCTTCCCGGCAGGCACGACTTGACGACGGCATCGTGCGACGCGGTTGCATCCAGCGTCGGGAACTTGTAGTCGAGTCCCTCCGGCACGTACGACCTGTCGGGCGCCCATCCCTGCGCCGAGGGGGGACGATATCGCGCTGCGACAGGCTTCACGGTGTCCGACGGATCGAACGAGTAGCGCGCGAAGGCGACGCCGCCGCCGAAGGGAGGATCGAACTCCGATCCGAAAACGCCGATGACTCCGCCGCTCACTTCCGGGTAGATCAGTTCGACGCCGAACTTGTACACCCCGTTGAGGAAGTCGGCGCCGGCGCTGAGGACAAGGTTCCATTTGGGGATGTCGGCGCTGGCGCCGATCGAGAAGGCGACGTCGGAGGTTCTGCCGTCGGCCCGGCTTCTATCGTAACTGATGTTCGTATGAATCCCTCCCCATCCCGTGCCGCGCACCGCGCCGCTCAGATCGAAGAGGGGGGCATTCCCATTGTTCGCCGTGATGTTGGCGGCGGTGAACCCTGCGTAGAGGGTCGGCAGCAGGCGGGCTGTGGCGCCGAGCGTGTACTCGCCGGTGGAGAAGAATTCATCCCGCTCGGGGCCGTCTCTGAACGCGGCGGCGGCTCCCAGCCAGAGGCCGTCGGTGAGCCGCAGGCCGTATCCGGTTCTGTACGATGTATAGGAGGTCGAATCTCCGTCGAAGAACCCGGAGGTTCCCATCGCCAGCGGTCCGACCTTGGCGAAGAGGGCGTAGCGCATCTGCGCGGCCGTCAGCTCTCCGTCGAACCCGATCCCGGCCAGCATGTCGTACGTCCGCAGCTCGGAGCTGACCCCCAGCAGGGCCGGGTTCCATCCGATCGAGGTGACGTCGTTCAGCCTGGCATAGCGGCGGTTGGTGAGCTGGTCGGGGGAGATCGGCGCCTGCCCGTGCGCGGGCACGACGATTCCGGCCGAGACGAGAGCCGTCGACAGGAAGCGGAGAAGAAGCGGGCCGAGCCTGAACATGCGGTTCCGGCGCGCCGTGGGGGCGACCGCATGACGGAACTGACGATGCAGGGGGTTAGAGGACATTAACGGATGGACGCGGTTGGACGTGTTGCGTTCGCATGTACGCCAAGTAAAACAAATATCCGGGAACCGTGAAAGAGTTGAATCGTATTCCCGACGATTTCATCTCTCGGTAAGACGCTCTTTCCCCGCCGGTAATGCCGCGGTATGCGCGGCATGCGCCGAATCCGTACCTTCCCGCTTCACTCAATGCATGTACAACCAATCCATTCGGAAGCCATGTCCGATCTGACTCCCTCCGACTTTCTTGCGGCCGCCCGGCGGCGGACCGAGCGCCTCGTCGAGATACGCCGTACCCTTCACGCGAACCCTGAACTTGCGTTCGAGGAGTTCGAAACCTCGGCGCTGGTGCAGTCGGTCCTCGCCGAACTGGAGATCGAAGCGAGGACCGGGGTGGCGCAGACCGGTGTCGTCGGGGTGCTGCGCGGGGGGCTGGCGACCGATTCCACCCGCTGCGTGGCGCTCCGTGGGGATATGGACGCGCTCCCGATCCAGGAGGAGACCGGCCTCCCCTTCGCCTCCAGAAATCCCGGCAAGATGCACGCCTGCGGCCACGACTCCCATACCACGATGGCGCTCGGGGCGGCGATGATCCTTGCCGAACTGCGCGACAGGATCCCCGGAACCGTCAAGTTCCTGCTGCAGCCGAGCGAGGAGAAGCTCCCCGGCGGCGCCTCCGTCATGATCGCCGACGGCGCGCTGGAGGACCCGAAGGTCGACGTCGTCTTCGGCCAGCATGTCGCCCCGATGGCTCCGGCCGGGGCCGTCGGATTCCATCCCGGCGCGATGATGGCCTCCGCCGATGAAATCTACATTACGATCAGAGGGAGGAGCGGCCATGCGGCGATGCCCCATATCTCCATCGATCCGGTGCTGACCGCGTGCGAGGTGGTGGTCGCTCTGCAGAAGATCATCAGCCGGACGATCGATCCCTTCAAGCCCGGGGTCCTGACGATCGGGAAGATCGAAGGGGGATCGGCGACCAACATCATTCCGGACGAGGTGAAGCTGCTCGGAACCGTCCGCGCAATGGACGAGGAGTGGCGCCGGGCGACGCACACGAGGATCGAGGATATCATCAAGGGGGTCTGCATGGGGAGCGGCTGCGAGTACGATCTGGAGATCAGGCTCGGCTATCCGGCGCTCAACAACGATCCCTGGGCGACCGGGTTCGCGCGCGAGTCGGCGCAGGCGATGCTCGGCGGCCATGCGGTGTTCGACGCCCCGCCGATGATGGGGGCGGAGGATTTCGCCTACTACCTGGAGAAGGTCCCCGGCAGCTTCTGGTGGATCGGCGCGGGAACCCCGGAGCAGGGGTGCGTCGCCGGGCTCCATAACGGCAAATTCACCATCAACGAGAGCATTCTGCCGGTGGGAAGCGCGCTGATGGCGTGGGTCGCCTACAGATACTTATCGCAGGGATCGTAACCCTTTCGGCCGCCGCGAGTGTCAATAGTTGCATCACCGGAACCGACCCCGTATGGGGTATGTTCTCTGGAAATGAGAGCGGGTGGAAGGAGAGATGAGAGTTGGCGGCGGGAATCCTCCTGCTCTATATTCCGATATAATTGTTCCGGTGCAAGGAACGCAATTCAATTGGAGATAGAGCGATGGCACGCAAGATTGAATTCACGCGCGGCGGCGACGGTCGTATACTGCTGTCCCGCAAGGATGCCTCGCTGCATCATGGATCGGATGCCGGTGAAACACTGATATGGATCACCGGCGCGGTTATCGTGGGACTCTCGATGAGCATCGCGGTGGCCGGCTGGTTCTGACGGCGAGAGCAGGATTTCTACTGAATTTCAGCAGGAAGATATATCATAATAGATGATTCCGACGGTGCCCGGCCCCCGAGGCATCGACCGGGAAAACGAAACAGCGAAGTCGATCATGTCGGCTTCGCTGTTTCGTTTCATCCTCTGTTCTTTTCAGGAAGGATCGCGATCAGAGTCGCGCACGGCGTCCCCGCAGCCGTTCGGCGGCCTCGTACTCGCGGTGCAGCCGTTCGAAGCTGTAGATCCCTTCCCCCTCCTCGTTCAGCTCGACGCTTCCCCGCAGCTCCAGCACCAGCTCCCCCAGAATTGTCGCGACCTGATCCTGTTTCAGTTCCTTGTCGCCGGTGGAGACCAGCGAGAAATAGATCTGGGAGGCGGTGGCGTGCCAGAGTCCCTGCTGGAAGATCGCCCGCATCACCTTCTTCTTTCTGTTGCGCGCCAGCCGTTCCGCCTCCTTCTTCCGCGCGATGCCGAGGCGGAGCAGGGAGAGGCCGAGATAGATGATCGAAAAGATGATCGGGATATAGCCGAGCAGGATCGCCGCGAAGCCGGTCCCGAAGAAGGGAGCGAACTCCGCCAGCCGCTCCAGGCCGGCCGCCAGGAGAAATCCCCCCATCGCCATCGTGAAGAGGACCATGCCGATAATGATCGCGTTGCGTGTCCCGGAGTTCCCCGAGTGCTCGTACGGCGCCTCGAACTCCTCCCAGTAGGGGATCACGCGCCCTTCGGCCTTCGCCGCGCTCCCGCCGATGAAGCTCTCGAACTCTCCCACCACCACCCCTTCGTCGGTGATGGTCGGGTCGCCGTTGAAGCGGACGAGGTAGTCGGCCATCCTCTCCTCCGCCTGCTCCATGGTCCCCCCCGAAAGGGCGACGATCTCCGCCGGCGTCAGAATACCCTGCTCCGAGCGGAGGAACGTCGCCACCTCCCTCTCGTTCTCCAGCGGGTCGGAGGGGGAACGCTCGGGGCCGAGGGCGAGATCATAGATCGCAATGATGAACGATTTCTCCTTCGTCTTCATCCCGCGCGGCGTATCGACCGTACGGTAGCGGTAACCGTGGTCGTCGAAGGCGTAGCCTCCGGAGATCGCCTTCGACCAGAAGGCGAAGCGGAGTCCCTCGGCCATCAGATGGAGCAGGCCGCCGATCATGTTGCCGGGGCCGCGGCGATCGTCTCTGTTGTCGCGGTCGCCGGAGCTTTGCGCCACCATGAAGGCGATCAGGATCACCAGCATCACCACGAAGTAGACGATCACCATCAGGCCGATCCAGATCTTGAAAAAGACCTTGAACCCGCGCCAGAGGGAGTCCTTCACCTCCGCCCATTTCTCGGCGGCGGTCTTGGTCCCCCGGCGTCGCAGCGGGGTTTCGAACGCGAAAAGGATGTTCCCCTGGTCGTCGTGCGTGACGCGGGTGACGTAGAGTTCCATGAGCCGGGTCAGCGCGTCGCGCGCCTCGCCGACCGTGATGCCGGTGGCTGTGGCCGCGTCCTGCGGCGTCAGCTTGCCCCCGAGGGTGGGAAGCCGCTTCTCGACGAGCGCGAGAGCCTGTTCGGTTACTGTCTGCTTCATGATGAAACGTTCTCTTGATCCTCCCCGCTCCGGTCGCGGCGCGGGTTCACGGCAATGATAAGAAGCCGCCGCGACGCGTCAACATGAGGGGGCGGTTCGAACCGTGCAAATCGTCGCGGAGGATGAAACGTTCCTCATCGCTTCTTGTTTCGTCCGCCTCTTCACGATACGCTACGCGGGATGGAGCGCGAAGAACGTATCTTCACGGGATGATGCAGGGACGCAGAGAGATCCACCCGGTGCTGCTCGCGGCGATCGCCGTGATCTGCTCGTTCGGTCTGACGAGCCTGGGATCGAGTCTGGTCCTGGGAGTGATGCCGCACGAGTGGTACAGCCGTCGGATCGTCGCCGCCGTTCTCTACATGGTGCTGATGGGGGGACCGGTGATCGTGCTGGCGCGTGCCGCCGGGAACGGGAGGCTCGACATGCTCCGGCTGCGCGGCGTCTCGCCGGCCGCGATCCCCGCGGTCCTTTTCGGGGTCATGGGCCTTGTCCCGCTCCTCAACGCATATCTCGCGATACAGCATCATTATCTGCTTCCGACATGGCTTGCCGGGGAACTGCTTCGTCTCCACGGGCCGGTCACGGAGAAGCTGCTGGGGCTGCTGAGATCGAATAACGGAGGAGAACTTGCCGTCGCCCTCCTTCTGGGGGCGGTCGCGCCGGGGATAGGGGAGGAGCTTCTCTTCCGGGGATTCGTGCAGACGAACCTGGAACGGGTCACGGCCTCATGGAAGGCGATTGCGCTGACGGCGCTTCTTTTCGGCGTCGTCCATCTTCAGCCGATGATGCTGGTCCCGCTGACCTCCCTGGGGCTCTACTTCGGATATGCGGCCCGGGTCACGGGGAGCATCATCCCCTCGATGGTCGGGCACATGGCGTACAACGGAGTCAGCACCGTCATCATCTCCACGCTGGCCGGCTTCGAGCCCGGTCGACGCTCGAGCGATATTCCTCCGGCCGATCCGGTCCCGCTTCTTCTGCTGGCGGCGATCGGACTGACCATGACCGCATGGTCGTGCCTCTGGCTCAGGAGTATCGGGAAGCGATCTGCAATGAGAATGCGATCCGGCGTCGAACCGGGGATGGGGGAAGCCCTGCCGGTCCCGGAGGGGAGGAGCGATCCCGCCGTCGTCGAATCGTTCGGCGATGCATCGGCCGCCCCGCTCCCTATCGACGACACAACGAACAACGACAGGAACAGGAATATCGATGGATGATATTACTCCCTCAGTCACGCTGAAACCCCGTGAGGAAAAGCGGCTGACCAACGGACATCTCTGGGTCTTCAGCAACGAGATAGAAAAAGTGGAAGGGAACGCCGAGCGCGGCACGCTGGTGCGCGTTCATGCGAGCCGCGGGTTCACGATCGGCTCCGGGATCTACAACCCGAACTCGCTGATCGCCGTCCGTCTTGTGAGCAGAGGAGAGGAACCGTTCGATACCGCATGGTTCCGCGACAGGATCGCGCGTGCGCTCCGGCTCCGCGCGAAGCTCTTCCCAGGCTCCACGAGCTACCGTCTGATCCATGCCGAGGCCGACGGCGTTCCCGGTGTCGTGGTCGACAGGTTCGATCGCGTCCTCTCCGTGCAGATCGCCGCCGCCGGCATGGAAGATCGTCGTGAGATGTTGTACGACGCGCTGATGGAACTGGAGGGGATCGAGGGGATCGTGGAACGGAACGACCACTCCTCGCGCGCTCTGGAAGGGCTGCCGGAACGGGTCGGCGTGGCGCGCGGCACGGCCGATCCGCAGATCATCTCGGACGGCATTCTGCGATATAACGTCGATCCTCTCGGGGGGCAGAAGACCGGCTTCTACCTGGACCAGCGTGAAAATCGCCATGCGATGCGTCGCTTCATGGCGACCGGTCGGGTTCTCGACCTCTTCGCCAACTACGGCGGCTTCGCTCTCCATGCGCGTCACGCGGGGGCGGGGGAGGTGATCGCCGTCGACAGTTCGTCGCTGGCGCTGGCCGCCCTTGAACGGAACCGGGAGCTGAACGGCCTTGGTCCGATCGAGGCCCGGAACGCCGATGTCTTCGCCGAGCTGCACGACCGCGTGGGGCGTGGAGAGACCTTCGACGCGGTGATCGCCGATCCTCCGCCGTTCGCCCGTTCGAAGAAACATGTGGCGGCGGCGCGGAAGAAGTACGTCGAACTCTTCTCACTCTCGCTGGCCGCCACGGCGCGGGAGGGGACGGCGTTTCTGGCGACCTGCTCCCATCATATCACGCGCGACACCTTCATGGAGATCGTGCGGGAGTCTCTGAGAAAGGGGAGGCGGGAAGGGGTCATCGTGGAGGAACGGGGAGCGTCCCCCGATCATCCGGTCCATCCCTCGATGCCGGAGACCGGCTACCTGCACGGCGTGATACTTCGGGTATCGTGACGTGAAGCGTCGCCTTCCCCGCGAGGTCGTCATGCGCTCTTACAAGACGGCGCTTCCCGGCCATCGGCGCAGGGACTATATTCGCGGTCCCGGTTCCTTCCGACGGAGGAGACGCGGCCGATCATTCCAATCAACGCTTATTATCGCGCATCGATATGCTGGATCTGAAATTCATCCGTGACAATCTCGATCTCGTCAAGGAGAACGTCGAACGCCGGGGCGTGAGGAACGCCGATCCGGGGCTCGTGGTCGATCTCTACGCGCAGCGCGTCTCCGTGCTTCAGTCGCTGGAGGCTCTGCGGGCCGAGCGGAACGAATCCTCCCAGCGGATGAAGGGAAAACTGGAGCCGGAGGAGCGCGCCGCGCTCATCGAGAAGGGGCGCGAGCTGAAGGAGCGGATCGCGGAGCTGGAGGCCGATGAGCGCCGTCTGGGGGAGGAACTGGAATCGGCGGCCAGAAATATCCCGAATCTCACGCATCCCGATGTTCCCGCCGGCGGTGAGGAGGATGGCCGCATCCTTCAGGTCTACGGCGAGCCCCGCCGCTTCGACTTCGAGCCGAAGGATCATGTCACTCTTGGAACCGAGCTGGGACTGTTCGACTTCGAGACCGCCGCGTCGGTCACCGGCCAGAAGTTCTACTACCTGATGAACGAGGGAGCCCTGCTGGAGCTGGCCCTTGTCAACTACGCGCTGAACAAGCTCGTGTCGCGAGGATACACTCCCTACTTCACCCCCGACCTTGCGCGCGCTTCGGTGCTGGAGGCGATCGGGTTCAACCCCAGGGGAGAGGAGACGCAGGTCTACAGCGTGGAGGGGACCGACCTCTGTCTGATCGGCACGGCGGAGATCACGCTCGGCGGACTGATGCAGGGGAAGATTCTGAGGAAGGAGGATCTCCCGCTGCGGCTCGCCGGGTTCAGCCACTGCTTCCGTACCGAGGCCGGAGCGCACGGAGCGGCGCAGCGCGGATTATATCGTGTTCATCAGTTCAGCAAGGTGGAGATGTTCGCCTTCACGACCGTGGAGGAGAGCGACGCGATCCATCGCGAGATGCTGGAGATCGAGATCGAGATCTTCACGGAGCTCGGGCTCTGTTTCCATGTGCTCGACACGGCCGCCGGCGACCTTGGCGGACCCGCCTACCGGAAGTTCGATCTCGAGGCGTGGATGCCCTCCCGGAACGCCTTCGGAGAGGTGACGAGCACCAGCAACTGCACCGACTACCAGTCGCGCCGCCTGGGGGTCCGCTACCGCGATGAGGAGAACGCGACCCGCTTCGTCCACACGCTCAACGGAACGGCCGTGGCCGTGCCGCGCGCGATCCTGGCGATCATCGAGAACTTCCAGCAGGAGGACGGAACCGTCGTGATACCGGAGGTTCTCCGCCCGTACATGGGGGGGCGTGAGGTCATCGGAAAAGTGAAGGAGTGGAAGAGGGAACCGGCCGCGCGCTGACCATCCGGAGCATCATGAAACCTTCCAGAACACGGGCGATCTTCCTCGATCGCGACGGCGTGGTGAACAGGCGTATCGTGGGGGACTACGTGCGCGACTGGTCGACGTTCGAGTTCCTTTCCGATATATTCTCCGTGCTTCCGGAGATCCGTGAATCGGGCTACACGGCCGTGCTGGTGACGAACCAGCGCGGCGTGGCGCGGGGGCTGATGACGGAAGAGGATCTCGCCGCGATCCATGAGCGGATGCAGAACGAACTCGCTTCGGCGACGGGACATCGCTTCGATGCGATATACTACTGTCCGCACGATTCATCGACCGGATGCGACTGCCGCAAGCCGCTCCCCGGCATGATCGTGCGCGCGGCGCTCGAGCACGACATCGACATCCCCGCCTCCTGGATGATCGGTGACTCTGAATCCGATATAGAGGCCGGGGCCGCCGCCGGATGCCGCACCGCGCGCGTCATGGAGGGGGACGACGCCACGACCGCCGATCTCCACGCAACATCGCTTCGCGATGCGTGGAATCTTGTTCGCGATCTATCTTCCAGCGATTAATCCAGATATATCCCAATGTCACAGACCGGAAAATCGGCGCCGACGAAAATCACCCAGAGAACCCCCGCCGACCTGACCTTCACCTGGCCGGACGAACGGGAATGCACCCTCACGCTCCGGCTGCTGCGCGACGAATGCCCGTGCGCTTCGTGCAAGGGGGAGAATATTCTCGGGAAGGTCTACAAGCCTCTCTCGCTTCCGATGTTCACCCCCGGCATGTACGAACTGGCCGCGCTGGAACCGGTGGGGAACTACGCGATCCAGATCACCTGGCGCGACGGGCACCATACCGGCATCTACACATGGGAATACATCCACATGCTCTGCGCCGAGGGGGAGGCCGGAGGAAGATCTCCGGCCTGAAAAAAAAATTCACACCTCATTCAACCATTCCCCGCGACCCCCTGTCTTCGACGCTAGCAATGGGCCTCCGTTCGATGAAGCATGAACGGCTTTTTGGAACGGCGGCTCCGAACCAATCCTGGAGCAAGCGTCATGAACAAGTCCCTACTACGTACCACAATTCTGTCGAGCATCTGCTGTTCCGCATTGCTCGGCGGGTGCGTCTCGCTGACCACGAACAATTATTATGATGAGCAGGGTCGTCCGGTCGCGGCATCGGCCTCGCCGTCGACCTCGACGAGAACTGCGGGGGGCGTCGTCTGCGACTGCTGCCGCGACGGCGCGCGTTATTCCAACGACGGATATCGACGGACGGAAACGGGCTATGTGTCGCAGTGCGATCATCAGTACGGCTACGGCCGCCGGACGCAGGGGACGTATCCTCCCTACGTGTATACTCCCACTCCTCCCTATGCGAACGATATCCCCTACACCTATCCCCCTCCGCGCGTGATCTATGTTCCGACGGAACCGGGACGCGGGACGACCAACGGCGGAAGCACGAACAACGGTAACGGAAACGGCGGCATGGTGACGGGGTCGGGAAGGCCCGGAGGGGGTGTGGCCGGGGGAAGCCGAGGCTCGAACTCATCGGGCTCACGTACGCGACGCGATCCGTCGGCGCCGGTCGAGGCAGGGGATCGCACCGACGACGGCAGACCGGTCGTGATTACGGCTCCGGCCGATCGCGTCGATAATGTCGACGCCGATGCCGGACGCGAGAGAACGGATCGTAATGCGCCGGTCGTGATCACGGCCCCGGCCGGTCGGGTCGATAATGTCGACGCCGACGCCGGACGTGCCAGAACGGATCGTAATGCGCCGGTTACCGCAGGACGCGATATTCCCACCGTTCCCGATGAAGGGCGCGGAACCGACGTGACCGGCTCCAGAACGACCGGCTCCACCGTCATCTTCGGCGATCGCCCGACCGGTACCAACCCGGATCTGCGTTCCTCCGAAAACGAGAACGCCGAACGCGCATCGCGTCGCGCTCCGGTGACGGCGCAGTCGCCCGACGTGGCGAACCCGAGACGGACGAACAACGGTGAGCGCGGAGGGCTCTCGACCTCCACATCGACGCTCCCGACCGATAGAGGGGATCGCGTGACGATCGCTCCCAGGGTCGAGACCTCCTCGACGAACTCCGGGACATCCTCGGAGTCCTCCGTGGCGATGGAACGGAACAGATCGGAGTCGGTGAACTCCACGGCGACGAGCGCGCCGGTCGTGGCCCCGTCGTCGGAGCGGGTATCGGTCATGGAGGGATCGGGTTCAGGTTCCCGCTCCCGGATCTCCGGCGGGTCGCCGGCGGTCGTGGAGTCCGGAACGGCGGTGACGGCGGCGCCCGTGCAGGAGAAGACGGTCTCGGTGGAGCCGGTGAGGGTCCGGTCGCGCGAGAGCGGGCTTCCCGACCCCTCCACATCGGTTTCGGTCTCCGGGGCATCGGTCGAGGCGAAGCCGTCGGTGGAGGCGCGGGAGGTCAACACGATCTCGACGCCGATCCAGGTGGAGTCGACAGGTGGTTCGAGCCGGGTCGTGACCCCGCGATAAGGCGCTTCGAGATATTATGACGATATAATAATGGAACGGCCCCGGTTCGTGAATGAACCGGGGCCGTTCTTCGTTCGGTCCCCTGTCGGCCGTGAGGAGCCCGCGGCGCGGACTCTTCCGGCGCGGTCGGGAACGGGGACGATCGGGATATATGTGTTTCGGATATGTTGAAACGGAAGGAAGCCCGGGACCATCATGAACGATGGAAGCCCGCCTTCCGGCGGGCCGACGGGCACAGACGATCCCCCGCGGTGCTGTCGTTCCGCGGAAGCCGACTGCTTTAGATACGGCGAACCTCCTCAAGTGCGCCGACCTGCCTCCTCTCCCGGACCCCTTCCGATCTGTCGGACGGGGCCGCGGCCATACCGCCGCCCTTGTCGACAACAAATATGCCAGGGTGGAAGAAATCTACAACCCTTCAATGTGGGGATATCCAAGTTTTGGGCGATCGTATCGCGATGGGACTTCGGTGAAGTCGGGTCGGAGGAGTGCACGGTGCGGGATCGGGGGACCGTGACGTATCTTCTCGATTTGTAAGACCTCCTTCGTCCTGTCGGCAGCGTCCGGGGTGTTCCCGGTCGATCCCGGGATTTCCCACTCGTTTCAGCGTTCACGCGCGAATCGACGCATGAAACGGGCCGGCGCGATGCGGGCTTCGGGGGAGGTGGAGAGGGTGGGGGCACGGCGCATGATGATCCTTCACGTGCCGTGACGTTCGTTCACGGTCCTGTCGGCCTGATAGGTGAATCGCGGATTTTTTGAGAATTGCCGTAGCTGGCATGAGGATTGGTAGTCCCAGAGTGGCAAGTTCCCGTACGAACGTACCTACTTCGCAATTTCAGACTGGAGGACGATTGACACGCGACCATATACTCACTGCTACTTCACTTCGGTCAGTCTCGTTTTCATCGGGAGCATGAGGTTTCGGATTCACCGCCGGGCGTGAACGGACGTTCGGGCGGGGGATCGGGCGCGTACCATATATAATCGCATCATCATGGAACCTATCGGGGAGGCGCGGCGGATATCACAGGAAAACGGCCGGGAGAATCCCGACGTATCCTGTGCAAAGTTGCAGGAGATGGTAAAATCATAGATATTTGCCCCCCATCCGGTTGAGGTAATGGTTGATGAGAGACACTCAACTTCTACGCAGAGTTACTCCAACTCTTCGCAATTCGACGATAGCAGGGCCAAACAATACACAGTTATTCTAACGAACTAACGAGGTAAGACGATGACACGTATCCTCAATCGACCGTACCTCACGGGCATCTTCGTGCTGCTCGCGCTGGTCGTGGTCGGTGGTGAAACGAGTGCTCAACAGATCCCGTGGTACGTGGTAGGATCCGGCGCAACGATGACGAGCGGCGGATCTATCACGCTGTACGGAACGATCGGGCAGTCGGCAATCGGCACGGTGGAAGGGGGGTCGACGACCGCCCATCTCGGTTTCTGGATTCCCGGAATCAATCGGACTTCAGACGCACCGACCGAGCCGGTCGCCGGCAATGCGACGCTGCGCAACTACCCGAACCCGTTCAACACAACGACGACCATCTTCTATCAGGTGGCTGAGCGAAGCCAGATACGCATACGGGTCTACGATCTGTCGGGACAGCTCATTAAGGAGCTGGTCGACGAGGTCCGTGAAGCAGGTTCCAACCAGGTCGTATGGGACGGCACCGACGACAACGGCCGGGAGGCGACATCGGGAAGCTACGTCTACAAGATGGACGTGCAGTCGACCGATGGGGCCGCCAATGCCAAGGGGGGGACTCAGTACGGCAGGATGATCCTGGTACGATAAGTCGCGTACGCCGCCGGTCTCCATCGTCCGGCGGTCACGTTCCTGCTTCATGCACAACTGATGGCATTACGATACTTGCATTTAGATCAACAAGTAGAGAACCAAGGAGAAAACCGAATGCAACGAAAGTTATTCCCCGTATCGGCAGCGGCGCTCGGTGCACTGCTGTTGTCCAATGCGGCTCTGGCACAGATACCGGAGAAGATGTCCTTCCAGGGACTGGTGAGTGTCCCCGGCAATCCCGCCTCGGCAAACTTCCAGTTTACGATCTATGATGCTCAGACCGGCGGCGCCAGCCTCTGGACCGAGACTCAGACGGCCGTTCCCCTGACCCCGGCCGGCGGCGGCAGCGGGCTCTTCAGCGTCATCCTCGGCAGTGTCAACCCGATCACCGGGGTTCCCTTCGACAAGCCGTACTACCTGGAGATCGCCGTCAACGGGACGCCGATGGCCAACCGTACGGAGCTCGTCACCTCCCCGTATTCGTTCCGTTCGAAGTTCGTCGAGGAGATCGTCGACGGTCAGGTGACCACCGAGAAGATCGCCGACGGCGCAGTGACGCTCGGGAAGATCAGCTCGGCCGGCGGCGCCGCAGGACAGGTCCTGACGGTCGACCCGACGGGGAACGCAGTGGTCTGGGCAAACAGCACGGCCGGCGGCGGCACCATCACCGGTGTGACGGCAGGACCGGGCCTTTCCGGCGGCGGCACCACCGGTAACGTGACGATCGAAGTCGACAAGCAGGGGATCACCACGGCGATGATCGCCGACGGTGCTGTCACCACGTCGAAGATCGCCAACGGCGCTGTCGGCACCAGCCAGATCGCGGCCGGCGCCGTCAACAGCAACTCGATTGCCGACGGATCGCTGACGACGCAGAAGTTCAACACGGCGGGCGTGGCCACGGGCCAGACGCTGGTGTTCGACGGGATCAACCTGATCTGGGGCAACCCGACGCCGGGCGGCCCTGCCGGCGGTGACCTGAGCGGAACGTTCCCGAACCCGGAGATCCGTGTCGGTGCGGTCGGCTCGCCGGAGATTCTGGACAACTCGATCCAGTCGATCGACATCATGGACGGGACGATCACGCTGGCGGACATGGCTCCGCTGTCGATCGGCACGGTCCAGATCATCGACAACTCGGTGACCGGCGACGACATCATGGATAACACGATCACGTCGGCCGACATTCAGGACAACACGGTCTCCTCGGCCGACATCCTGAACAACACGATCGCCAGCGTCGACATCCAGGACAACACGGTCGCGTCGGTCGACATTCTGGACAACACGATCGCGTCGATCGACATCCTGGACAACACGATCGCCTCGGTCGACATCCTCGACGGCACGATCGCGCTGGCGGACATGGGTCCGAACAGCGTGAACAGCGCCAACATCGTGGACAACACCGTCACGACGTTCGATATCCTCGACGGCACGATCCAGTCGGTCGATATCCAGGACAACACGATCACCAGCGCCGACGTGCTGGACAACACGCTGCAGTCGGTCGACGTTCAGGACAACACCCTGACGAGCGCCGACATCCAGGACAACACGATCGCGCTCGCCGACATGGGCGACAACGCAGTCGGTTCCAGCGAGGTGATCGACAACTCGCTGAACAGCGCCGACCTGCAGGACAACACGGTTGCCTCGATCGACATTCTGGACAACACGATCCTGAATTCCGATATCCAGGACAACACGATCACCGGCGCCAAGATCTCCAACGAGACGATCACGTCCGCCGATGTGATGGACAACTCGCTGATGAGTGCCGATATCCAGGACAACACGATCATGTCCGAGGATATCATGGATAACACGATTCGCCAGCAGGATATGGCGACGAACTCCATCGGCGCCGATCAGGTCATCGACAACTCGGTGGGAAGCGCGGACATCCTTGATAACTCGATCCAGTCGATCGATGTCATGGACAACACGATCACCGCCGACGATCTCGCCGATAACGTTATCGGCTCCAACGAGATCATCGACAACTCGGTGACCAGCGCTGACATTCAGGACAACACGATCACGTCGGCCGACATCATGGATAACACTATCCAGTCGATCGACATCATGAACGAGACGATCCTGACCGACGACATTCAGGACAACACGATCACCAGCGCCGACATCCGTGACAACACGGTGACCAGCGCCGACATCACCGACAACACGGTGACCGGCGCCGATATCGCCGACGGCACGGTTGCTTCGGTCGATATCACCGACGGTACGATCGGTGTGGCGGACATGGGTCCGAACTCGGTGACGACGGCTCAGATCGTCGACAACACGATCGCGCTGGCGGACATGGGTGACAACTCGGTCAGCGGCGCGGAGATCGTCGACGGCTCGGTCGCTTCGGCCGACATCACCGACAACAGTGTCTCGGGCGCCGATGTTCTCGACAACTCGATCGCCTCGGCGGACATCACCGACAACTCGGTGACGAGCGCCGACATCGCCGACGAGACGATCCTCAGCGGCGATATCCAGGACGGCACGATCCTGAGCGCAGACGTCGCAGACGGCACGCTCACGGGCGCCGACGTTCAGGACAACTCGATCGCTTCGGCCGATATCACCGACAACTCTGTTGCCTCGGCCGACATCGCCGACAACACGATCCAGTCGGGTGATATCCAGGACGGCACGATCGGCGTGGCGGACATGGGTCCGAACTCGGTGACGACGGTTCAGATCGTCGACAACACGATCGCACTGGCGGACATGGGTGACAGCTCGGTCGGTTCGGCCGAACTCGTCGACAACTCGATCCTGACCGACGACATCCAGGACAACACGATCACCAGCGCCGACATCCGTGACAACACGGTGACCAGCGCCGACATCACCGACGGCACTGTCGCTTCGGTCGATATCGCCGACAACTCGGTTGCCTCGATCGACATCATGGATAACTCGGTCGAGTCGGCTGACGTCCTCGACAACAGCCTCTCGGGCGCCGATGTTCTCGACAACTCGATCGCCTCGGCCGACATCACCGATAACTCGGTGACGGGCGCCGATCTGCTCGACGGCACGGTCGGTTCGATCGACATCACCGACAACTCGGTCGCTTCCGTCGACATTCTCGACAACAGCGTCTCGGGTGCCGATGTTCTCGACAACTCGATCGCCTCGGCCGACATCACCGACAACTCGGTTGCCGGCGCCGATATCATGGACAACTCGGTCGCTTCGGTCGATATCGAGGACGGCACGATCGGTGTGGCGGACATGGGTCCGAACTCGGTGACGACAGCTCAGATCGTCGACAACACGATCGCGCTGGCGGACATGGGTGACAACTCGGTCAGCGGCGCGGAGATCGTCGACGGCTCGGTCGCCTCGGCCGATATCACCGACAACAGTGTCTCGGGTGTCGATGTTCTCGACAACTCGATCGCCTCGGCGGACATCACCGACAACTCGGTGACGGGCGCCGACCTGCTCGACAACACGGTCGCTTCGGTCGACATCGAGGACGGCACGATCAGCGTGGCGGACATGGGTCCGAACTCGGTGACGACGGCTCAGATCGTCGACAACACGATCGCGCTGGCGGACATGGGTGACAACTCGGTCAGCGGCGCGGAGATCGTCGACGGCTCGGTCGCCTCGGCCGATATCACCGACAACAGTGTCTCGGGTGTCGATGTTCTCGACAACTCGATCGCCTCGGCGGACATCACCGACAACTCGGTGACGAGCGCCGACATCATGGACGAGACGATCCTGACCGGCGACATCGCCGACGGGACGATCCTGGGCGCCGATGTCCAGGACGGCACGCTGACGGGCGCCGACGTTCAGGACAACTCGATCGCCTCGGCGGACATCACCGACAACTCGGTGGCGGGCGCCGACATCCTCGACAACACGGTCGCTTCGGTCGACATCGAGGACGGCACGATCGGTGTGGCGGACATGGGTCCGAACTCGGTGACGACGGCTCAGATCGTCG
>CBINGZ010000041.1:0-53667 GCA_966250335.1 uncultured bacterium
AAAGGTTCGGCCGGCTGCCGCCGGGAACGAGAGCATGAAGAGAGAGCATCTCATCTACATCATCCTTCTTCTGATGATCTGCGCGACCGCGTCGTTCGCGCAGGTCCTTCCCACCCCCATGACCGGGCGGAGGTTCATCGTCGCATTCCCCGACACCACGACGCATATCCTCCCGTCGGCGATGCGGGGCGAGTTCCCGGAAGGGGGGGCGTTCATGATCTTCGTCTCGGCCGATACCACGAACGTTACGGTGAGGGCCGGCGGCGGGTCCCCGGTCGTGAAGACGGTCCGTGTGACACCCTCGGAATCGGCGGTGTTATCGGTAGGGGAGATGATGGATCGCACGACCCCATTCCTCGACCGGATCGACACGGCGCTCCGCAGAACGTTCGATGTACGGTCGGAGCGTCCCATCTCCATGTACATGTACTTCTTCACCCCCTACGGCAGCGAGGCGTTCACGCCGCTCGCCGTGGAGAGCTGGGGGACCGAGTACAGGGTGGCGACGTTCCCCTCGACGCTGGTGTGGCATGTCGACCCATACCAGGAGCTTGAGGAGACGATCGTGCCGATATGGGCGGCGACCGAAACCGTCGTCATCGCCTCGGAAGACAGCACGGAGGTGACGATCGCGCCGAACTCCGGCACGGCGGGGAAGGAACGGATCGTGATCCTGAACGCGGGGGAAGCGTACCAGATCCAGTCCGATACGATACTGCCGCTCCCCTACACGACTCCGCCGGCCGCGGTCGACTACGTGACCCGCGATCTCTCGGGGACCAGGATCACCTCGACCAAACCGATCGGCGTGATCTCCGGCAACACAAGGGCGCCGAGCGAGCGGGGGGGGATCGCGATCAAGGAGCTCGGCTGGCTCCGTCCCAACACGCTGAACAATGCGGCGCTGGAGTGGATCTTCCCGGTGAATCTGCACGGCCGGACCTTCTCCACCGAGCGGATCACAAGCTTCCATCCCGACAGCTCGAACGAGATCATCCGGGTCTACGCCACCTCCCCCGGCACCACCCGGTTCACGACGAGTCGGGAGGATACGGTCGACGTGGTCCAGGGGAGATATCACGAGTTCCACTCATCTCCCTATCTGGACGGGATCTCCGTCCCCTCGACATATCGTGCTCCGATGACGATCGAGTCGAGCCTTCCGGCGCAGGCCGTCGTGCTGACCGGGCCGTACGCCGAACAGAAGCCGCTGGCGCCCGGTTTCACGGAGATCATCACGACCTCGCAGGCGTCGTCGCTGCTGCTGCCGTTCGAGTTGTGGTACAGCACCGCGCGCTTTCATGCCCCCCGCGAGCCCGATTTCCTGCGGCACTGGGTGGCGATCACGGCCGAGAAGTCGGCGCAGCTCCGGCTGGATGGGGAGCCGATCACCCTCTCGTCGCTCCCTTCGGAAGCCTATGCTCACGGGCTGATCGAGGTGGAGGCGGGGGATCATATCATCGTCGCCAACCACGGCGTGTTCAACGCGATAGCGTACGGAACGGCCACCGGCTACCAGGCCTACAGGCCGCTGGCGACGAAGGAGCCGGGCTCCGGCGGTTCGGCGCCGCAGAGAGGGTCGGGGGGAGGGCCCAGGGTGCTCCATCCCTCGCAGTACTACGAGACTCCCGGCCTGACCTACGCCTATCCGGTCGCCGGAACGATCCGTCCCTGGATCGAGATGATCGAGCGATGCACCGATGCCGACGCGTTCCTGTGGGATATGGACAGCTCCCTCTTCCGGCAGATCCTGATGGAGATCGATTCGGCGGGGGGGAACGTGGAGGTCCTGACGGAGGTGCGGAGCGAGATCATGGGGGGGTATCCCACGGCATACGTCCATATCGGGTTCAGACCGATCAACCCGGAGGCCGACGCCCGCGCCGACGTCCGCGTGATATGTCCCGATACGATGTGGACGATCCCGTACCGCTACTCGGCGAAACATCTTCAGGCGACCCCCGATTCCGTCGGGCTTGTCGATGTCCCTCCCGGCGTGACCACGAGCACGAAGATGACGCTGGGGAACATCAGTCCCAGGCCCATCGTTATACGATCCGTTCGTCTGATGCGCGATTACGGTGACGACGGAGGGTTCCGGGTCACCACGCTTCCCCCGAAGGGGACGATGGAGAGCGGCGCCGTCGGCTCGTTCACGATCACCTTCAAGGGGTTGAAGGAGGCGACTCTCTACACCGATTCGCTGCTGGTCGAGACCGATTGCGGGATCATGCGTATTCCCCTCTCGGCCCGCACGGCCGACCGGAGCCTTCCCTATCCGGAGATCGGCGGGTTCGACGCCGGGGAGCGGTGGGTGACCGACGCGAGCCCCTGCACGAAGAGCGGTATCCCGGCCTACGATACCGTCGTGGCCGTCAGGAATATCGGATCGGTAGCATACACGGTGCGATCGATAGAGCTGGTGGGACCGGATGCCGACGCGGGATATTTCAGGCTGGACTATTCCGACCCGGCCAGGGCCGTCTTCGCCGGAACCGTGATAGATCCCGAGATGAGCGATCCGGCCCTTCATCTCCAGAAGATCCTCTTCCGTCCCGATGAGGAGCGGAACTACACCTGCGTGGTCCGCCTGACGACGGAGGATGGCGACACGGCGGAATCGGTCCTCAACGGCACGGGAATTGAAAGCCATGTAAGCGTGAGCGATCACGATTTCGGCACGGTGGTGCTCGATGCGTCGAACTCCGCTACAGCCACCGGGTCGGTGACTCTGACCGCCGGTCGGTCGCGGAGACTGACGGTGACCGGCCTGGCGATCTCCGGCCCCGACGCGTCCGGTTTCCGGTTCGCTCCCGATTTCGTCGACACGCTTCCGACACCGGCCTCCCCGTGGATACTCGAGCCGGGGGATCGTATCGCCGTGCGACTCGAATTCGTTCCGGTCCACATGGGGGTCAGGAGCGCGTTCCTTGAGGTCTTCGGCGACCACGCCTTCTGCGACGATTCGACGGGGCTTCTGACGGGCCGCGCCGGCAACGCCGATGTGCGGGGCGCGGCGCTCAGCGTCGCCACGGGGTGTCCGGAAGACACTGCATATATCATGGTGCGAAACGACGGGGGGGAGGACTTCAGGATCACCGAGATGACCCTGCTCGACCCCGCCGGAGTCTTCCGCATGGGACCGTCGCCGGCCGGGCGGATCGTGCGCGGCGGCGACTCGCTGCCGGTCGCCGTCTACTTCTCCTCCGACACGGACGGCGTCTTCACGGCGAAGACGATCTTCACGCTCACCAGCTCCGACGGTTCGCGCTCGCTCGGGAGCGTGGCCGGGACGATCACCGGGGCCGCCTGGACCCTGGTCGTGAACGCCCATGTCGACAGGAACATCTCGGGCTTCCCCGGAAGCGTCGTCATGGTGCCGGTGGTGCTCGACAGTCAGATCGATACCGCGGGGGTCACCGAGTTCACCCTCCTCTTCATGTACGACAGGCGGATAGCGCGTGTCGCCGGGGTCTACCCCGGCTCGGCCCTCTCAGGCAAATGGCGTGTGGAGGTGCTCGGGGAAACAGGGGGGGAACCGTCGGGAATGCTGATCCGCATGATCTCGACCGACGGATCGACCGTGAAGGGGACCGGATCGCTTGTCGATCTTTCTTTTCATATCTTCCTGGGCGAGATACCGGGCTCCGACGTCGGGCTCACGATCACGCTGCCGGCGTATCCCTGCGCCCGCATCACGGCGGTATCGGGGCATATGAGGATCGACTCGATCTGCGGGCTCGATCAGCGGCTGATCAAGGTCGATCCGGTCAGCTACGCTCTGAACGACGGGCGTCCGAATCCGTTCAATCCTTCGACCGAAATCATCTATTCGATAGGTCTGGAGGCTCACACGAGGATGACGATCCATGATGCCGCCGGAGCCGAGGTCGCCCGGCCCGTCGATGCCCTTCTCTCGTCGGGAACCTACAGCGTCGTGTGGGACGCGACACGGTTCCCTTCCGGACTCTATTTCTGCCGGATTCGCTCGGGGAGCTGGAGCGCCGTGCGTCCCCTGCTCCTTCTGAAATAACGGACCCTCTGTTCATTCGGGTCCTGCGTCTCTTCGGATCGGTTCCTCCGGAGAGCGTGCTTCCGTTTTCCTCATATCCCCGGAGGAGATGTCGATGAAGCATTCCTCACTCCCTGCCTCTCGGTCTCGCGGCGGCCGTATCTGCCTCGGCGCGATATGGTTCTGCCTCGCCTGTTCCTTCGTTCTCCTCCTCGTCCCTGATCGGTCGATCGCCCAGGTTCCCGGCGCTCCGGCGCCCGGACGGCGGTTCATCGTCGCCTTCCCCGATACGATGGCGGTGCGCCTGCCGACCGCGATGCGGGGCGGGTTTCCGGCCGGGGAGGCGTACATGGTCTTCTTCTCGTCGCGAGATGCCACGGTCACCGTACGCAATCTCCGGTATGGCGGAATCTACACCGAGCTCGGTGTGCGATCTGTTCCCGTCTCACCCGCCTCGTCGACCGTGCTGCGGGTTTCCGATATCGGCGGGGGAGGCGATCCCTACATGCACGACATCGGAAAGGTCTCCGGGGAGACGTTCGAGCTGACCTCCGACGAGCCTGTGGTCCTCTATGTCTACTACGTTACCGACGCGGGGAGCGAGGCCTTTACGCCGATTCCGGTCGAGAGATGGGGGAAGGAATATGTCGTTGCGGCATTTCCGCCGGCCGTTGTCTGGAACGTCGATATTCAGGGAGCGAACGAGGAGAAGGTTGCGCCCGTATGGGCTCCGGTGGAGGCGGTGATCATCGCCGCGGAGAACAACACGACGGTTACGATCTCCCCCGGCCCGGCGACGGCGTGGAGCGAGCGGACCCTGCTGCTGCAGGCGGGGGAGGCCTACCAGTTGCAGTCGAGGCCGGGAACCATCGAGCCGAACATCGCCGACTACGCGCGGTACGATATATCGGGAACGAGGATCACGGCGACCCGGCCGATCGCCGTCATCAGCGGGAACACGAGGGCGCCGGGAGACAGAGGGGGGAGCCTGCTTCACGGACTCGGCGCGCTGACGCCGAACACCGTCAACAACTGTACGATGGAATGGCTCTGGCCGCTGGAGGCGCACGGCCGCACCTTCCCCCTGACCCGGCTCGCTCCGTTTCCGGAAGGGGATGCCGATGAGATCGTTCGTGTCTACGGGACCTCCGGCGGGGTCACGAAAGTGACGTCGAGTCTTGGTGATACGATCTATCTGCCGAGAGAAGGATATCACGACTTCCACTCGGCCCCGCACAGGGAGCGGGCGACGCCGAACTATCGCTCTCCGATGGTCGTTGAAACCGATCCTCCCGCCCAGGTCGTGGTCATGACGGGAGCGTATGCCGAGTATATCCCGCTGGGACCTGTCTACCAGGAGATGAAGACCGGGCCGACGGCGGCCTCGATCGTTCCTCCCGAAGAATCGTGGTACGAGCAGGCGCGCTTCCATTCGCCAGCCGATCCTAAGTTCACGAAACATCGGGTGGCGATCACGGCGGAGAGCGCGGCGCGGGTGCTGCTGGACGGCGTCCCCGTTCCCCTTCTCCCGATGCCGCCGTCCTCCTACGCTCATGCGGTCGTCGAGGTCGGGGCGGGAGATCATTATCTGGTTGCGGACGGCGGGCGGTTCGCGGCGATCGCCTACGGAAACGCCGAAGGGTACCAGGCGTTCCGTCCGCTCGGCGCTCGTGGGAAGGACGATGTTCCGGCGCCGCTCCATCCCTCACAGTATTACGAGATACCTGGGATCGCATACGCCTATCCGGCGGTCGGAACGTCCCGGAGGGGAATTCAGTGGAGCGAGCTGTGCGGAGAAGCGGAGGCGTTCCTCGGGGATCTCGACAGCGGGCTCTACTTCCCTCTCCACCTGGAGATCGATTCCGCCGGGGGGAACGTCGAAGTGATCGCGGAGGTCGGGACGACCGATGTGGGGGGGCATGGGGTCGGCTACGTCCGTGTGCGGTTCACTCCGGTCGATCCCGGCGCGGTCGCGAAGGCCGAGGTCAGGGTTGCAAGTCGTGATACGACATGGGTAATCCCCTACGACTACTCCGGCCGTTACCTCCGGATAACCCCGGACCCGGTCGAACTGACGGACGTTCCTCCCGATGTGGGGACCACGGTACGGGTCTCGACGGCGAATATCCGTTCCTATCCGGTCGAGATCCATTCCGTCCGCCTCCAGCGTAATTACGGTGGGGATGGAGGTTTCAGGATCACCTCGCTTCCGTTCAAAGGGAAGCTCGACAGCGGGGCGATCCGCTCCTTCGACATCTTCTTTCAGGGGAAATCCGAAGAGGTCCTCTACACCGATTCGCTCGTGATCGAGACCGACTGCGGGGTCATGCGGATTCCCCTGGTCGCCCGCACGGCACGTGCGGGAACCCCCTATCCCGAGATCACCGGATTCGACGCCGGCGAACGATGGGTGACCCGGATGAACGGATGCACGAAGAACGGAGAATCGTCCTACGATACCGTTATCGCCGTGCGGAACATCGGCACGGTTCCCTTCACCGTGCGGTCGATCGAGCTGATCGGCCCCGATGCCGACGCGGGGCATTTTGCCCTTGACGATTCCGATCCGCTCCTGACAGTCGCTTCGGGGAGCGTGATAGATCCTGCTGCGACCGATTCGACTCCCCGTCTCCAGAAGATCCTCTTCCGTCCGGATGCCGAGCGGAACTACACATGCGCGGTCAGGCTTACGACGATGGAGGGGGACACGGCGGAATCGGTGCTCAACGGGGTCGGTATAGAGAGCCATACCGTCGTATCGGGTTACGATTTCGGATATGTCGTTCCGGGCGCATCCGGATCCGGTCCGGCCGCCGGAACGGCGGTGGTTGCCGCGAAAGGGTCGCGGCCCCTGACCGTGACCGGGCTGAGGATCATCGGCCCCGACGCGGCCGAGTTCCGGTTCGCGGCGGATTTCATCGATACGCTTCCCACACCGAAAGCCCCGTGGAAGCTGATCCCCGGCGAGCGTATCGACCTCCGTCTGGAGTTCGATCCGATCGACCTCGGGGTCCGTAACGCCTACATCGAGGTCCTGGGTGATCATTCGCGGTGCGATGATTCGACGGCCCTGCTGGCAGGCCGCGCCGGGGCGGCGGGGGTGACGGACGTGACGCTGGCGGCGCCGGGATGTTCCGGGGATACCGCGTATATCGTGCTGAGAAACGAGTGGACGGAGGATATCCTGGTCTCCGATCTGACCCTGATCGATCCCGGCGGCGTCTTCCGGATCGAACCGGCGCCGACCGGAAAGATCGTGCCGGGAGGCGATTCGCTCCCGGTGGCCGTGTACTTCGCCTCCGATACGGAAGGGGTTCACCGCGCGAGCCTCCTCTTCTCGCTCACCGACCGTGACGGGACCCGCCGGCTGGGAAGCGTGGAGGGGAAGATCGAGGGGATCTCCCGGCGCGTGACGGCGGGGGCGCATATCGGCCGGGAGTTCTCAGGCGCGACGGGCGATGCCGTCGTCGTTCCGATCCTTCTCGATACTCCGATCGACGAGATCGAAACCGATACGCTTCTGATCTCCTTCAGCTACGATCCCCGTATCTCCCTGCTCGCTGATATAGGTCCCGGGGCGATGCTTCCCGGAGACTGGAACGTGACGGTTCTGAAGGAGACGCCGGGGCATCGCACGGTTGCTCTCGGCTCGGCGGGGGGATCGAAGCTGAAGGGAAGAGGATCGCTTCTCGATCTGACCTTCCGACTGTTTCTCGGGGATGCGGCCGCCGCGGAGATCCCGTTCACGATCGATCTTCCGGGATATCCCTGCGCGCGGGTCATGACGTCGCCGGGGCGTCTGGCGCTCGATTCGATCTGCGGGCTCAACGAGCGGCTCATCATGATCGCCGCCGCGGGCTGGGCGCTTGAGGAGGGGAGGCCGAACCCCTTCAACCCGACCACCGAGATCCTCTACTCGGTCGGGCTGGAGGGAAGAGTTACGATTACGATACATGATGCCGCCGGCGCCGAGGTCGCCAGACCCGCCGACGGCTTCAGGGAGCCGGGAATGCACAGCGTTGTGTGGGACGCGACGCCGTTTCCGTCAGGGCTCTATTTCTGCCGGATGAGGTCCGAAAGCTGGAGCGGGGTGCGTTCCCTGTTCCTGCTGAAGTAACGGCGACATCCCTCCGCCGTTCCCGCCGACGAGGTTCATATGCGTCACGATCTTCCAAGGGAGATTGCCCCCCATGAAGTTCCTGCTTCTTACAGCCCTTCTGGCGTCCCTCGGGGCGTCGGGAGTTGCAGCCCAGTCCGTCGCCCCGCCGATACAGGGACGACGGTTCATCATCGCCCTCCCCGATACGACCGCGACCTATGCCCCCACGGCAATGCGCGGCTCGTTCCCCGACGACGATGCCTTTCTGATCTTCTTTGCGTCGGAAACAACCGACGTGACCGTGCGAAGCGTTGCCGACGGCGCCACCGCGACGGTCCGTGTTCTTCCCTCCTCATCTGCTGTTCTGTCGATCCGCGATATCGTAAAAGGAGGCATCCCCCTTCTGGACGAGGTCGACAGGGTGTCGAGGAAGACCTTCGAGATCATCGCCGATGATCCTGTCGTAACCTATGTCTATTTCTTCACGGCCAGCGGGAGCGAGGCGTACACCCCGCTTCCGGTCGAGGGGTGGGGGAAGGAATATCTCGCCGCCACATTTTCCCAGACGTTCGTCTGGGATGTCGACATCTTTCAGGCGCATGAAGAGGGAGGTGTCCGTCCCGTCACGGCGCCCGCCTCGGTCGTCGTGATCGCTGCCGAGGACCGGACCGAGGTGAGGATCGCTCCGAACTCCGCGACCGGAGAGCTGGAACGGATACTCTTTCTGGACGCCGGCGAAGCATATCAGATTCAGACAAAACAGGTCAGCACCAGTCCCGGATACCCCCAGCCCAACCTCGGTGGGGCGCGGATCACCGCGAACAGGCCGATAGGGGTGATGAGCGGCAACACACGTACGCCGGTGGAGGGGAGCGGGATCTTCAAGACGCCGAACGCCCCCTGGATGAACACGCTGGAGAACGTGACGGCCGAATGGCTCTGGCCCACACTCCAACAGGGGCGGACCTTCGCGCTCTCCCGCGTCGCCCGGTTTCCGGCCGATCTCTCCGATGAGATCGTCCGCGTGTACGGCCTCTCGGAAGGCTATACCCATGTGACGGCGAGCACCGGAGAGTCGGTCGATATCAGGCAGGGGGAGTTCACCGACTTCCATTCGGCCGAGGCGACAAGGAACGACTACAGGCCGCCGGAATATCGCTCCCCGATGGTGCTGACGGCCGACAAGCCGGTGCAGGCGGTGCTGCTGACCGGTCCGTACAGCGAGTCGAAAAGCACGACGAGCGCGTACCAGGAGCGGGTCACCTTCTCGTCGGCGACGTCGACCGCCGTGCCGCACGAGTTCTGGCACGACTTCGTCAGATTCCATTCCCCGACTCGTCCCTCGTTCCTCAGACACTGGGTCTCGGTGGTCGCCGACAGCGGCGCCCTTCTCCGTCTCGACGGCGGGCCGGTGACCCTCAAGCCGTTCCCCTCCGGTCCGTACGCTCACGCTCTCGTCGAGGTCGATCCGGGGGACCATGCCCTGGAATCGGAGGGGGGGCTCTTCACGGCGATCGTCTACGGCAACGCGGCAGGGACCTATGCCTACCGTCCTCTCCGGACCCGGAAGCAGGAGGAGCATACGAAGCTCGGCGACGGCAGGGAAGGCCCGCAGCTCCTCCATCCGTCGCAGTATTACGAGATACCGGGGATCACCTACGCCTATACTGCCGCGGCGGTCGTCCGTTCCCCTCTCACCGTTACATGGAGCGAGGGGTGCGACCGCGCCGAGGTCGTTGCGAGGAATCTGGACAGCATGCGTCACGGGCCCTTCTCGATGACGATAGATCCGACGACCGACAACATCGATGTGACGATCGTGCGGGAGCAGGGGTTGAGGAAGTCGCTCGTCTCATATCGTATTGCTTTTGTTCCGAGGAACCCCGATCTCGACGGCCGGTCGAGCGTGACGATCACCGGAAAGGATACGAGCTGGGTCTTCCCCTATACCTATTCGTCACGGCGTCTTGCGATCGTGCCGGACTCCGTAAACCTGACCGACGTGCCGAAGGATGTGTCGGCCGCCACCAGGATCGTGCTGACGAACACGAAAACCTCGCCTGTCGTAATCCGATCTATTCGTCTGCTGCACGACTTCGGGAACAACGGCGGGTTCCGTATCACGACGCTTCCGCCGAAGGGTGTGATCGAAGGGGGAGAGTCGGGTTCGTTCACGATCTCGTTTTCCGGCAGGAAAGGGGGGATGACCTACACCGACTCGCTCCTTGTGGAGACCGATTGCGGCCCGATATATCTTCCGCTGCGCGGGACGACCACGCTGGAGAATGTTCCCTATCCGGAGATCACCGGACACGACTGGAAGAGCCGGCGGCTCACGACCGCCGATTCGTGCACCAAGAGCGGAATATCCTTCTACGATACCGTCATCTTCATCAGGAATATCGGGGCGCGTCCCTTTGCCGTCAGATCGATCGAGCTTCGGGGGCCCGATGCCGACGCCGGGTATTTTCTCCTGGACAGCTCTGATCCGTCCAGCACGGTTCGGCCCTCCACGATCGTGGAGCCCGACGGCGGGAAGGGCGTGATTCACGCGCAGAGGGTTCTCTTCCGTCCCGACGCCGAGCGGCGCTATACATGTGTCGTGAAGCTGACGACCGAGGAGGGGCTTGTCTCCGAGTCCTCCCTTGAGGGATCGGGAGTGGAGCCCCATGTGACGATCGCCGGATACGACTTCGCTCCCCTCCTTCTGGGATCAACCGCCTCGGTATCGGGAACCGCTCCCGTCGCCGCCGAGCCCACGACGACCCTCACCGTGACCGGGCTGCGGATCGTCGGCAGGGATGCGGCCGACTTCCGATTCGCCCCCGATTTTCTCGACACGCTCCCCACCCCCTCCGCCCCCTGGGTCCTTGCGCCGGGGGAGGTCGTGAGGGCGCGGGTGGAGTTCCTTCCCACAACTCCCGGCGCGAAGAACGCTTCGATCGAGGTCGTTGGTGATCATTCGCGATGCGATGATTCGACGGCGACTCTGACGGGGCGTGTGTTCCGTACGACGGCGGGGGGAGCGGCTCTCGCTGCCGCCACAGGGTGTGCCGGGGAGAGCGCGGATCTCACCCTGCTGAACGACGGCCCGGAGGATCTTCTGATCTCCGACTTCCTGCTCGATGACCCGAACTCCGCCTTCACCGTCGTCGATCCTCCGATCGGAGGGATCGTCGCCCCCGGCGAGACTCTGCGCGTGACCGTCCGGTTCGTCCCCCCCTCCGATGGGACGTTCGGCGCCACCGCCCGCTTCTCCGTGCGCAGCCGCGACGGAATGAGCGACCTGGGAAGCCTTGCCGCGACGATCACCGGGACGGGCTGGAGTCTCGTGTCGAGCGCATATATCGAGAGGGGATATAGTGCTCTCCCGGGAAGGACTGTTCCGGTTCCCGTGACTCTGGAGGAGCCGATCGACGCCGCCGGCGCCGCCGAGCTGCTGATCGCGATCGACCATGATCCCGTGATGATGCGTCTGGTCTCGGTCTCTCCGGGACGGATGCTGAGCGGGGCGTGGCGGGCCGAGAAGGTCACGGAAGCGCGCGACAGGACGACGGTGCGGCTCTATTCCACCGACGGGTCGACCGTCCGCGGGAGGGGATCGCTGCTCGATCTCTCGCTCACCCTCTTCCTCGGCGACCGGACGGGAGCGGAACTGCCGTTCACGATCGAGCTTCCGGCGCATCCCTGCATCTCGATAGCGACGACCCCCGGCCGTCTCTCGATCGACTCGATCTGCGGGCTGAATCAGCGGCTGATCACGGTGAGCGCGGAGGGATATGCCCTGGAGGAGGCGCGCCCGAACCCCTTCAACCCGACCACGCGCATCGTCTGCTCGGTCGGGCTGGAGGGTCCCACGACAATTACGATCCATGATGTCGGGGGACGCGAGGTCGCCCGTCCTCTGGACGGCGTGCTGGCGGCGGGGGAGCACAGGATCACGTGGGATGCCTCGGAACAGCCTTCCGGGCTCTATTTCTGCCGTATGCGATCAGGGGGATGGACGGCGACACGTCCGCTGCTGCTTGTGAAGTAGGGGTGGATCGGTGATGAAGTGAACCTTCGGAGGGTCGTTCCGCGGCCCTCCGGGGGGCTTTCCGGGGTTTTGTTTCACCCCCAAGAAAACCTTCCGCCGTCATTTTATTAGTGTCGATTTCTTCTTAACATTGCCCCGGCGTAATCCGCGACCACGGCTCTTCCCGCACGAATGCCGACAGTCCTCGACCGATGTGCGCCAGCACGATGCGTATAGCTCGAATTTCGTTGAACAGATTCCGTCACGAACAGACAACGCTCTCGGGAGGGGGATCGTTCCCTCCGGCTCGACCGATGCAGGCTTTTCCCGAACGACTGCCCCTGGTTTCGAACTGTCGACCCGTAAGCGCCTTCTGCCTATGAAGAGAATTCGCTACGAATCCCTACGGACGCTTATCATCGTCCTTATATCTCTCGTTCCGATGCTCCACTCGGCGTATGCCCAGAAGGAGTGGAACGTCTGGTATTTCGGCAACTATGCGGGAATCGATTTCAACGGCGGCGCCCCCGTGGCGCTTGCCGACGGCGCCATGCACCAGTGGGAAGGTTGCGCGTCGATAGCCGACAGCCGTACCGGAAGACTCCTCTTCTACACCGACGGCGATACCGTCTGGAACGCCCGTCACGTGCCGATGACGAACGGGACCGGTCTTCTGGGTCATATCAGTTCCACGCAGTCCGCCGCGATCATCCCGATGCCGGGTGACTCCAACCGCTACTACATCTTTACCGCCAGCGCCGGAGAATACGACGACGGGGCGCATCCGAACCTCGGCATCCATTACTCGGTCGTCGACATGACGCTCGACGGCGGCCTTGGGGAGATCGTACGGAAGAACGTCCGGATCGCCGAGGGAACCACGGAGAAGATGGTTGCCGTGCGTCATGCCAACGGACGTGATTACTGGATCGTGGTCCACGGCTGGTGGAACAACACGTTCAAGTCGTTCCGTGTCTCCCGGTCGGGAGTGCATGTATCGGATCCGGTTGAATCGGCCGTCGGCGCCGCTCATCTGGGGAGTGAGTTCGGGCGGATCGGGGCGATGAAGGTCTCGCCGAACGGGCGGAAGCTGGCGCTTGCCGGATACGAGATGAATCTTGTGCAGCTGTTCGATTTCAACAATATCACCGGTGTCGTCTCCAGCCCGCTTCAGCTTCCCTCCGAAGTGTGGGAATACGGTGTCTGCTTCTCCCCCGACAACACGAAACTCTATATCACCACGGCCAGCGACCGCCGCAGCAATATCTACCAGTTCGATCTTTCCGCTCCCTCCGCGATCGCGATCATCGCGTCACGGACGCTTGTCGGCACCTTCCCGAACAAGCTCGGCGACCTGCAGCTCGGGCCCGACGGAAAGATCTACGTGGCGTGCGGGAACAGCAACTGGCTGGGGGTCATCAACAAGCCGAACGTAAAGGGAAGCGCCTGCGATTATGTGGAGCGCGGTCTCTTCCTCGATATTGAAAAGGGTCGAGAGCGATATTCCGTCTGGGGACTTCCCAACGTCATGTCGAGCGATCTGACGGCGATCGACTCCAGCGTGGTCCCTCCGCAGGCGATATTCGAGCCGAACAGAACGGCGATCTGCGCCGGTGAGGCTGTCGATTTCCATGATGCCTCCCTGGTGCGTCCTACCCGCTGGGAATGGTCCTTTCCGGGAGGAACCCCGTCGGCCTCGGCCGACCGGAACCCCTCCGGCATACGATACAACATGGCCGGCACCTACGTCGCCACCCTGGTCGCCTCCAGCGTCAACGGGGACGACACGGCGCGGATGACGATCACCGTCAACCCGCTCCCGACGGCGACGATCAACGGAGGGGCCACCGAGAGCCTCGATATCTGCGTCGGCGGTTCGGCGGTGCTGCGCGGCGAGGGAGGGGTGAACTACACCTGGTCGCCGAGCACCGGGCTGAGCTGCACCGACTGTGAATCCCCGATCGCCACCCCTTCCAGGACCACGACCTACACCCTGACGGCGACCAACTCGTTCGGATGCGTCGGGAGCGATCAGGTGACCGTGACCGTCAACGAGCCTCCGAAGGCCGATGCGGGAGCCGACGTCACCATCTGCCCGGGAGGGATCGCCTCGCTCCGCGCGAGCGGAGGGGTGAGCTACAGGTGGAAGGCGATGTCGGGACTCGACTGCTACGACTGCGCCGAGCCGAAGGCGAACCCGACGACGACCACGACATACAGAGTGATCGTGACCAACGCGGCGGGATGCTCCGACAGCGATGAGGTCGTCGTGACGGTGCGGGCAGCCTCCGTGACCGACGCCGGTCCCGACGTCACGATCTGCCCGACCGGCAGCACGGTTCTGGCCGCCGCCGACGCGCAGAGCTACTCCTGGAGTCCGGCCTACGGGCTGAGCTGCACCGACTGCCGCAATCCCGTGGCGACCCCCTCCGAGACGACCGTCTACACCGTCAGGGTGATCACGCGCGACGGCTGCCCGGCCGTCGATTCGGTGACCGTCAACGTCCGTCCGGTTCCGAAGGTCGATGCGGGCCCGCCGATCGAGCTCTGCGTGGGGGAGAAGGCGGTGCTCAACGCCTCCGGCGGCGTCAGATACCTCTGGAGTCCGGCCGAGGGGCTGAGCTGCGTCGACTGCCCGACGCCGACCGCGAGCCCCGACAGAACGACCCTCTACACCGTGACGGTCTTCGACGCCAACGGCTGCGCCGGAGAGGACACGGTGACGGTGACGGTCAACCCCGCGCCGCGCGAGGTCAAGGCGCATATATCGCGATCGTACGGAGTCTACCCCGGCACCCGACTCGATGTCCCCGTGATACTCGACGAGCCGCTCGATCTGGCACGCGTGGATGAGCTTGTCTTCTCGCTGCGATATGATCCCGGCATGCTCCGCCTGCTCAACGGCACATCGGCCGACAGCGTCGGGTCGCTGACACGGGTGACGCTTCTGGGGGGATGGACCTCGACCGTGCTCGATTCGAGCAACGGCAGCTACCGGGTGCGCCTGAAGGCGCCGCCGGGGAAATTCATGGAAGGGGCCGGAAAACTGCTGCTGCTGAGCTTCAGGAGCTTTCTGGGAGGAAGCATTACATCGGAGCTGCCGTTCACGATCGATCTGGTCTCGGCCGGCTGCACGCGGGTGATCACCTCGCCGGGGCTCGCGCGGATCGATTCGGTCTGCGGGCTGAACCAGCGGCTGATCGTGGGAGGGCTGGCCGAGTACTCGCTCGCGCAGAACAACCCCAACCCCTTCAACCCGACCACGCAGCTCGCCTTCTCGCTCGGTCTCGACGGCTGGACCATCCTCACCATCCACGACGCCCAGGGGCGCGAGGTCGCGAAGCTGGTCGATCAATACCTGCAGCCGGGCGAATATTCGATCACCTGGGATGCGAGCGGCCATCCTTCGGGGCTCTATTACTACCGGGTGAGCTCGGGAGTGTGGAGTAAGACGGGGAGGATGATTCTGAGGAAGTAGAAGAGATCTCTTCATGGCAGATCTCTACACGCGTCGATCCCCCTCCGGTGGTCGGCGCGTTTCGTTGTGATGATCGGCTCCTCTCCCGCGCCCATGTTCGATCTCCCCCTCGATCCGCGCCAGCACTCCCTTCACCACGTCGCGGTGTTCCTCGGCGATGATCCCCTCCATCAGCCGCGCGGTTTCGCGGTAGAGGTCGAGCGCCCCCCTTCCCCGCTGCCAGGGAGTGTGCGGGGCGTCCGGAATCGTTTCGTATCCGGCTGCGATGCGGTGGGCATGGCTCCAGGCGGAGTCGACGCCGGCCGCCTCCTGGACCTGGCGGAAGAGGCCGTTCTCGCTCCGGATCATGAGGCCGAGCCCGACCGCCACGGCGTCGGTCAGGCCAAGGTGGAGTCCGGCAAGGGCGTAGAGGATCGTCGATTCGTCCCGCGATACGAGTGCGCCCAGGATCTTGTGGCATTCCTCGGCGACGTGCATCAGTTGATAGCTCGCGTATCCGTTCGCCTCCTCCTGAAGATCCTCCCACCGAAATTCTATCGCATCACGTTTCAGTTGCTCCACCGATCCGTCCCGGTCCAGAAGTATCGTCATCTGAGAGAGGCCGGGGGCGGCCCATATCGCCTTCTCCGGCCGGCGGAGCATATCGCGAAGCGTTTCCGTCGTGGTCGTCTTGATGCTTACCAGGCGATCCTCGATATATCGCAGGCGGTAACGCCCGGCGCGATCGGCCGGCTCGGTCGGGACGAAGAGATCGAGATCGACGTCGCTGAAGGGGCCTGCGTCGCCGCGCGCGTGGCTGCCGACCAGGGAGACCCCGATGATGCCGGGATGCGACAGCTCCCGGAGAACGGTTTCGATGAAGGAGGGGGGAAGAGACATATCGGTGGGAAAACGAGAACGGGGGACCGTCGCCGGCCCCCCGAGTTCTCATGCGGAAAGAATCGTTCCGGCGACTTATGCGGTCATCAGGCCGCTGACCGCCTCGCGCTCCTCTTCGAGCTCGCGGAGCGACGTCGTGAACTTCTCGCGGCCGAACTCGTTGAGCTCGACACCCTCCACGATGCTCCAGGAGCCGTCGGCGGCCGTGCGGATCGGATAGCCGACGATCAGCCCTTCCGGGGCGTCGTACTCGCCGTTCGAGACGACCGCCACCGAATGCCAGTCACCCTCGCGGGTCGGCGTGGTAAGCGAAACGACCGTGTCGACGACGGCATTGGCGGCCGAGGCGGCCGAGCTGGCGCCGCGCGCCTCGATGATCGCCGCGCCGCGCTTCTGCACCGTGGAGATGAACTCTCCCTTGAGCCAGTCGTGGTCGGTGATGACCTCCGTGGCCGGGCGTCCGCCGATCTTCGCGTTGTAGAAGTCGGGGTACTGGGTGGAGGAGTGATTCCCCCAGATCGTCATGTTCGAGACCTCGCGCACGGGAGCCCCCGACCTGGCGGCGAGCTGCGACATGGCGCGGTTCTGGTCCAGGCGGGTCATGGCGAAGAACCTGTTGTCCGGCACGTCCGGCGCGCTGTTCATGGCGATCAGCGCGTTGGTGTTGCACGGGTTGCCGACCACCAGCACGCGGACGTCGGAGGCCGCGTTGTCGTTGATGGCGCGTCCCTGCCCGGTGAAGATGCCGCCGTTGATGTTCAGCAGGTCGTTCCGCTCCATCCCCGCCTTGCGCGGCACGGAGCCGACCAGAAGCGCCCAGTTCACATCCTTGAACCCTTCGTCGATCGACGAGGTCTGCTTGATCTCACGCACCAGCGGGAACGCACAGTCGTCCAGCTCCATCACCACCCCTCCAAGGGCGTTCATCGTCTGCGGCAGCTCGATCAGGTTGAGCGAGACTTCGGTGTCAGGACCGAACATCTGTCCGGATGCGATACGAAACAGCAGTGCGTAGCCGATCTGACCTGCGGCTCCCGTCACGGCGACGCGAACATGGTTGCTCATGTACTCTCCAGGTGGATATGAGATAAGATCCGTATGAGATACGTCTGTTCCGGGCCGGCCGGCCTCGATCCGGTCTATGCGGGCCGTGTCGTGCGGACTATCGGTCGGCGGGAAGGAGCCGAAATTACCGATTCCCCGGTTGAGGAGTCGCCCTTTTTCTTGTCGGTATGTTGCAGCCGAAGCGGGTCAGGCCCCGGTGAGAACGTAGAGCGGCGCCTCCGCCGGGCAGCCGAGCCGGAACGGGAACCAGTGCCCGACCCCCGCCGAAGTGTACAACTGCGACTCCCCGCGCCTGTAATGTCCCCAGATATAGTTGTTCGGCGTCATGCTCTCGATGATCCCCCGGCCGTTGAACCCCCACTGGATGCCGCCGTGGTAATGTCCGGAAAGGGTCAGCTCGATGCCGTTGCGCGCCGCCTCGTCCCATCCCTCCGGACGATGACTCATCACGATATGGAACGCGTCGGAGGGGGCGCCGTCGAGCGTGGCGTCGACCGTGGTCCGGAGGAAGGCGTGCTTGTTCCGTTCGCTCCCCCTGCGGGCCGGGTCGTCGGTGCCGCCGATGAAGAGATCGCTTCCGTTGATCCGGATCGCCCTCCCCGCCTCCCGCAGCAGCGGGATCGGTCCGGCGTCGAAATGCCGCTGCACGCTCTCGATCCCCCGGTAATACTCATGGTTGCCGAGCGCGGCATAGGTGCCGTAGCGGGGACGGAGGGCGTGGATGATCCGAAGCGCGTCGGGGAGGCGGTGGATCTCGTCGGAGACGTCGCCGGTAACGAGCACGATATCCGGTTTATGTCGCGCCGCGATCTCCATCGTCCGCTCGAGATCTTCCAGGAAGAAAAAGAGTCCGATATGAATGTCGCTCAGATGAAGGATCCGCAGCCCCTCCAGTCCGGCGGGGAGCCCGGCGTAGCGGAGCGGCACCACCGGGATCGTCGTATCGTTGTACGAGGATATCACTCCCCAGCCCGCCATCGCGATCGTCGCCGCCGGGAGCGCCGCCGCTCCCTTCGTCAGCAGCGACCGGCGTCCCTGATCCACAGGCGCCTCCCGCCATGAGTGCTGCACGATCGGTTTGACCGGATGATGCGGATGGTGACGGTGATCGACGATGATATGCGGCGCGGCAACCTGCTGCGGGAGCGGCGCGGAGACCGATTCGGCAGCCTGCTGCTGAACCGGCGCGGGGACCGATCCGACGGCCGCGCGCTCTGTCGATGACCCCTTCCTCCCGCCGGAGAATTTCCATGTCGCCCATCTTCCCAGACGTTCACCCGTCAGGAGCAGCCCGGTGATCGGGAGCGTGATCAGAAGCCCCATGCCGGCCACGACGACGATCATCGCGACGACCGACAGAGGGACGGCGATCCACTCCCAGTCGAGCAGCTCGGCGCCGAACCAGAGAGCGACGAAGCCGAGCCCGACAAGCGGAACGCGCCAGAAGAGCCTGCGTACCGGCGGGATCGACCACCATTGACGATGCAGGCCCCAGAGGAGCAGAAGCGAGATCCCCCACGGTACGACGGTGAGGATGACGCAAAGAAGATAGAGATAGTAGTTCACGGGGACGCCCTCTCTCGAAAACTGAGTATGACTATCGACTATCGTCCCGAACGGTTTATTGCAGCTCGGTGATTCCGATCGTTCTCGACCATAGCTCCCTCCCCGCGACATTGAACAATGAGATTTTCATCCTCCGTTCCTTGTAGGGACCGGAGAACTCCAGAATCGCGAAGTTCCGTTCTCCCACATACGTCCCCTCCACCCTCAGCGTGTTCGCCTCGGTCGTGTCGCTGTAGGGACGGGAGGTGAGGGGGGAGACTGTGAGATCGTACAACGGGTAGGTCCCGTCGCGATCCATTTTGGTCAGCTCCGAATGATGCCTGTCGCCGTCGACGAAGAGGACGCCGGGGATCTTCTCCGCGGCGATCGCCGCCAGAAGCTTCTCCCGTTCCTTCGGGTAGGTGGCGTGGTTCTCGAAGCGGGCGACAGGGTTGAGCACCTGTCCTCCCACCGCCACGATCTTGAAGGTTGCGCGGCTGGAGGCGAGCCTGTCGATCAGCAGCTCGATCTGCTCGTCTCCCAGAATCTGCCGCTCTCCCGTCTCCCTGGTGTTCGGGGAGCGGTGGTAGCGGTTGTCGAGGAGGAAGAACTCGACGTCGGCCCACTCGAACGATGTGGTGATGCCGGGGAGGCGGTCGGTGCCGTAGCTCGGGTTTCCCCAGAAGAGCTTGAACGCCTCCAGCGTCTCCTCCTTCATCCGGAAGCCCCGGTCGGCGTCGTTCGGCCCGTAGTCGTGATCATCCCAGATCGCGTAGTGGTGCGTGGAGCCGAGGAGCGGCTGAAGTTCGGGGAGCGCCCTGGAGTGGGTGTAGCGGTGGAGGATGCCGGAACGGCTTCCCCAGTCGACCTCGCGCAGATAGGTGTTGTCCCCCAGCCAGAGCATGACGTCGGGATGCCTGGCGGCGATCGAGGTGAAGATCTCGTACTCCCCTCCGTACGGCTCCCCCGGTCTGTCGAACGGCGGCTCGTTGATGTAGGTGCAGCTTCCCAGGGCGATCGTGAAGGTCGGCGGCTCCTCCCGCCACTGCCAGAACCGTTGCGTCCGGAAGCGGAGGGGATAGGGGCGGCTCACCTTCCGTGCGTCGATCCAGAGCTCGTATTCGTAGACCCTGCCCGGCTCGAGCCGCTCGGCGACAGGCTGCGCCGTGAACGCATTTCGGGCGTTCGTCGTTATCTCTTCGGTCTCTCCCCACGTCCCCCCGGTTCCCTCCAGGCGGTAGCGGAACTTCACGCGCGCGGCGGCGGTGGTCTGGACCCAGAGTTTCACCTCGGTCATCTCCGAAGCGCAGACCATGGGACCTGAACGAAGCGATCCGGTCTGTGCCGCCAGCGGAAGGGAGAGGAGAATTATGAGGAGGGGGATGACGGAGAGAAGGTGGATGGGACGGGGACGCTGGGATGGTGTCGAGATGCTCATCTGTCAAGAAGTGGTTGTTGTGCCTCCCGGTGTCGGTCGGCGAATGCAAATTACGGAGTCCGACCGGCACGCAGAGATTGGTCGGTTGCCCAAATCGTTGTTATTATCCCGTTATGAACATCCTGCTCGCCACGAACAATCGGCATAAAGCCGAAGAACTTTCCGCGATTCTGAGCAATATTCCCGGACTCGGGATCATGACGCTCGGCGATCTTCCTCGCCGACCCCCGGAGCCGGTCGAGGACGGCGACTCGCTGGAGGCCAACGCATATATCAAGGCGAGCGAAATCTTCGCCGCCACCGGGGTCCCCACCATCGCCGACGACACCGGGCTGGAGGTCGAGGGGCTCGGCGGCGCTCCCGGCGTCCGCTCGGCGCGTTACGCGGGGGAGGGGGCGACCTACGCCGACAACTGCCGCAAACTCCTCGACGAACTCGGCTCCGCTTCCGGCGACGCCCGCAGAGCGCGGTTCAGGACCGTCGTCTGCTACACCGACGGGACCGTGACCCAGTTCGCCGAAGGGGTCGTGGAGGGGCGCATCCTGGAGGAGATGCGGGGAGAGGGAGGCTTCGGCTACGACCCGCTCTTCCTTCCCGAGGGGAGCGATAAAACCTTCGCGGAGATGGACCCGGAGGAGAAGAACGCCGTCAGTCATCGCTCGCGGGCGCTCGATACGCTCCGCAGGATCCTGGCGCCCTATTTCTCCGACCTCTCGGTGGGGCGGCATGGATGAGCGTGACGCCGAACGAATTCCGCAGCATCGATCGATCGTCGTTCCCCCCGGCCAGGCGCCCGAACGGATCGACGTCTATCTGACGCACGCAGTGCTCAGAGCCACCAGAAACAAGGTGCAGGAGGCGATCGCCGCCGGCGCCGTGCTGGTCAACAGCCGGGGGACCAGATCGAACTACAAGGTGCGGCCGGGGGATCTGATCGAGATCACGCTGATGAAGCCCCCGCCGATCGAACTGATCCCCCAGGACATTCCGCTGAACATCGTCTACGAGGATGATCACCTCCTGGTGGTCAACAAGCCGGCCGGCATGGTCACCCATCCCGCCTACGGCAACCGCGACGGCACGCTGGTCAACGCGGTGCTCCATCATGTCGGCGCCTCCCTCCTCACGGCGGCCCCCTCCGATGAGTTCGAGCCGTTCGACGAGGCGGGGCCGGAGGAGCAGGAGGAAGATATATCGAACAGCGATTCTCTCCTCGATCCCTCCGGGGAAGAGGATGAACCCGACGACGATTCCCTTCCCCCCCGTCCCGGCATCGTCCACCGTCTCGACAAGGAGACAAGCGGTCTGATGGTGGTCGCCAAGAACCAGCACGCCCTTTCCGTTCTCGCCAGGCAGTTCGCCGACCGGACCGTGCGGCGTGAATACTGGGCGGTCGCCTGGGGAGGGGTCTGGGTGGGGGAAGGGGAGGTGGAGGCTCCGATCGGACGGGACCCGCGCGACAGGAAGAAGTTCACCGTCGCCAGGCGCGACGGCAAGTATGCCCTCACACGCTACCGGGTGCTGGAACGCTACGATTTCGCTACGCTCCTCTCGCTTCGGCTCGCCACCGGACGGACGCATCAGATCCGGGTCCACTGCGCCCATATCGGCCACCCCCTCTTCGGCGACACGACATACGGCGGAGCCCAGGTCGTCTATCCGGGGAGCGGCGCGCGGCACAAGGCGCATGTCGCCAATCTGCTGAAGGGGATCGGCAGGCAGGCGCTGCACGCCAAGACGCTCGGGTTCATCCATCCCGCCACCCGGCAGTTCATGGAGTTCGATTCCGAGCTGCCGGAGGATATGCGCCTGCTGATCGAAGAGCTCCGGAAGGGAGCGGCGCAGGGGGATGAATCGTTGCATCCCTCCTAACAAAATGCCCTGCCGTGTGTTTAGACGACATCTCCTTGATACTTTTTTTCACGGAGTTGTGACCATCGATCACGACGCCGGTCTCTACTGAATACGTCCGGCGTCCCGCACACGCATGGCACGGCTCTTGCCGTCCGGAATCGGTATTCCTGAATTCCCGGGCGGTGGTATCACTTCAAATCCCCTTGAGTGACATGAAGCTTGTTCCTTCACTGCTGATGCTGTTTCTCTTGACGATCTCCTATGCGGCGGCCCAGAGTCCGGGGCCGGACCCGGAACCTGAAGAAGATATCTGGACGATCGGGGAGGAGGCGATCGAGGGAGCGCAATGGTCGCTGGGGGTTGCCGGCGGCTGGGCGTATCCCGTGGCGCCCGACAAGTTCTCCGATGTCTACGAGTCGGGTCTCACCCTTGGGGCGACCCTCGGGTACAACGTCGTCTCCACCTTCACCGCCGGCGCCTTCCTGGAGCACAGCAGATTCGCGCACACCGGGCGTCCCTTCCAGTTGAGGAATCAGGAGATGCGATGCATCGAGGGAGGGGACAAGTCGTCGACCTCGACCGGGTTCTTCGTCAGGGCGGAGTTCCTTCATTTCGAGGATGCCGCCATGTATATGAACCTGGCGTTCGGCGTGGCGAGCGTGCTGCGGCAGGAGGCCGTCTACAGCGTGTTCGGATATAACTCCACGGCGCCGACCACCTCGATCATCAACGAATACTGCCACGGGACAGTCGGCATCGATCTCCCGCTCTTCTGGACCCTCCGTTCAGGGATCGAGGCCGGCTACCAGCTTGCCTCCGACGGCGCCATCGAAAACCAGTTCCTCAGCGTGAAGCTCGCCGTGCGGGCGGGGATCTAGACCTGCTCTTCCCGGTCATTCCTTCGGAATCTCAGCCGGCATCCCGTGCGGATGCGCCGGCCTCTACCGCCGCACTCATTCTGTAGTAATTTTTATATCGCGGGAATTCCCGACCACTCCCTGTTGTTTTTTTTAGTGTGACCTCCTGTGCAGTCGTTGGAGGTTAAATGGAAACGATTCATTGCAAGGTTAGAGTAGCAGAGGGTATAACCATCACGGATATTCCCGAACGTGTACGGACGATGCTTCAATCGCATGTCGATGGAGATGGAGAAGCGGTTCGGGAGCTTCCGGAGGCGGAACTTGAAGTAGACGATGGTGGAATATGGGCAACGTTCCATGTGCCGAGCAACCTCGGGATAGATGATAATAATCAGGTGGAGGTCACAGCAGAGGTAGGCTCGCGCGGGGAACGAGACGGATATTCGATTATATCGATTTCCGTCAAACGACTCTGGTAACAACGAAAGCGGTCGCTGAAACGAGAGATGGAAATAGTGCGATGTGTTGAGGAGAAGCGACCGACCGATATAATAATTGCAGGAGTGTTCACATGGTGGTCTCTCCGGGGGAGCTTCCCCTGGAGGGGTTCACCGCTCGGAACAGAATTGACGTGTACATGTATCATCAACTGAAATTTGGAGGCACGACCTCGTCCTCTGAGGGGGAGAATCGCTGTGTCAACAGTACGCTGCAAAGTCCATGTGACTAAGAATATAGATGTGGAAGTGCCGGAACTCGTTCCGGTGATATACAGCCGGCAGTCGGCGACGTCCGACGAGATACGCTATGCCCGGCTGGAGAAGATCGGCTCGGAGGTCTGGGCCACGTTCGATCCTCCCGATTCGCTCGGTGCGCTCCCGGAGGAGAAGGTGAAGGCGACCGCCTCGGTGGTCGCCGCTCTACGGAACGGCATGGGCGAACTGCTCGGTCGATTCTGGATCACGGCCATCGTCGTCCGGCTCAAGAGGGCTCTCCGGAGCCGCGGCGGAGCACGGAACGGGACGGGCCTGGCATCCCACTCTTCAACATAACGACGCTCGGCGCGCCCGTCCCCGGTGGGCAATCCCCCCGAACCATCCGTATGGCTCTCGGGGGGAAAATCACCCCTCCCTCTCATCCTTTCGGATGACCGTCACTCCCTCTTCTCTTCTTATGTTTGCTCCCGACCGCAATGTGCATGCGGTCTCATTGTCTCATTACACTTTTCCGGAGCATACCGCAGTGACTCAATCCAACGTACTTCGTCTCTCGCTGGCTCTTGCCGCGGTTCTTACCGTCGGCGTCGTCGGCTGCAGCGAAGAGACAAACGAGCCGTCAAAGGCCGGCACGTTCTACGGGACGACGGCAGTGGTGGGGAAGGGAACGGCACGCACGTACACGATCCTCGACGATGCCGGGAAGCCGATCGAGATCGGTGTCGCACTGAGCGATTCGGCAACGGCCGGCCTCTCGTTCGATTCGGCCGACGCCTTCAATCCCGGGAACTTCGTGAAGCTTTCGATGCCGGGCGCGCTCACCAACAGCCCGATCGATCACGTCTCGCTCGACTGGAACCCGGCCGGCCACCCGCCGATGGGGACCTACACCCTGCCGCACTGGGATGTCCATTTCTACCTGATCTCGGAGGCGGAGCAGAACGCCATCCTTCCCTCCGATCCGGAGTTCGCGACGAAGGGAGCCAAGCTGCCGGAAGGGGACTTCCTTCCCCCCAAGTATATCTTCCCTCCGGGCTCGGAGACGGTGCCGCAGATGGGAAGCCATCTGATCGACCCGACCTCGCACGAGCATAGCGGCCACGTGTTCGACAAGACCTTCATCTACGGCTTCTACAACGGCAAGGTGATCTTCATCGAGCCGATGATCACCTGGGATTACATCCTCAGCAAGCCGAACTCCACGACCGATATCCCGGTCCCGGCCAAGTACCAGAAGGCGGGCTACTACCCGACCAAGTACACGGTCACCTACAATGCGGAAGCCAAGGAGCACCGCATCGGCCTCTCCGGACTCCAGCTCCACTGACGCCGGGTCCATCCGGGAGATGTCGTTCGGGACATTCAAGACATCTTCAGGAAGAGAAAAGAAACTCCTGCCGCCCCGCCGCTCAGACGGTCGGGGCGGCCTTCGTTTCCCCCCCGCCGAACCTCTCCACGCACCTTTTTCCACCCGCTTCAGGAACTTCTCCGCCCCGATTTCGACTATATATGGACGGGGGGAACGCTCCCTGCCCGCCGATATTTCCGCACGACCGCACGACCGCACGACGGCGGCCAGGAGAGGGTCCACGCCCAGGCATTTTCATTACCGGAGAAAGACTCAATGACAGATCTGCGAATTCGTACCCGCGCACGGCTCCTTGTGGGGATCGTGCAGCTCACCCTCGCGCTCCTGGCCGCCACGGCCACGGTGACGGCGCAGGAAGGATTTCAGGCGACCCACTACGCGTTCCTGGATGGAGAATCGGAGGTCCCCTCCGTGGAGACCACTGCCGAGGGGATCGCGATGATGATGCTCGATCCGACGGCAGGGACGCTGCAGTACAGGATCACCGTCACCGGACTTTCGGGACCGATCACCGCCGCTCATTTCCACCGCGGCGAGCCCGGCGTCACCGGCTCCCCGATCCATACGATCACGTTCAATCAGGAGAACAAGACGGCGGTCGGAGTCTGGACCGTGGGGGATCTGAACGATCTCCAGATGCTGATCGACGGCGATATCTACCTCAACGTCCATACGGCCGCCAACAGCGGCGGAGAGATCCGGGGGCAGGTCATCCTTATTCCGAACGCCGCGGCCCCCACCATGTCGCCGGCGTTCGAGGTGCCGCCGGTCGTCGGGAGCAACGCCACGGGAGAAGGGACGATCTGGATCGATCCGGTCAGCCGTCGCGTCAGCTACGAGATCTCCTGGCAGGAGATGACGAGCGACGTGACCGCCGCGCATTTCCACAAGGCGGAGTTCGGGGCCGTCGGCTCGCCGGTCCATACCATCCAGGTCGAGGCGAACTCGACCTCGGCGACCGGCGTCTGGGAGAACGTCTCGACCGAGGATCTGACGGCACTGGCGACCGGAGGGATGTACGTGAACATCCATACGGTGGACAACCCCAACGGAGAGATCCGGGGGCAGGTCTTCGCCATGAACGTCTTCATGGCGTCGGTGTCGAGCCTGAACGAAGTCCCCCCGATCACAGCCGGGGCGAACGCGGCGGGGACGGGGGTCCTGAGCTCTCTGGTGACGCCGCTCGGGTTCCTGATGTCCGGCGATTTCATCGTGGAGGGAACAACGGGGCCGATCGTCGGCGCCCATATCCACGGCGGTCCCGTCGGGGAGAACGGGCCGATCGTCCGGACCCTTATGCCGTTCCCGAACGGGACGGAGTTCCTCGCCCTCGAACAGACGCCGATCTCCCTCGACTCCCTCGCGATCCTCAACAACGCGGGGATGTATGTGAACTTCCATACGGGAGCGTTCGTCAACGGCGAGGCGCGCGGACAGCTCGTGGCGGCGGCCGGGAACCTGATCAGCGGGGTGTCGTCGGTTCCCGACGGGAAGTCGGGGGAGATCCGGATCACGGGGGGCTACGACAGGGGGGGTGAAACGCTCCGGTTCACGCTCCCCGAGGAGGTCAGGGAGAAGGAGGGAAGGATCATCCTCTACGATCTTCTCGGTCGTGTCGTCGCCGACGTGGAGACCTCGATCGACGGCGCCGTGGTCGATGCGGGGACCATCCCCGCCGGCGTCTACGTCGCGACGGTCACGATCGGGGGGATCCCCTCCGGTTCATGCCGGGTCGCCGTTGTCCGCTGAGATCGATCCGTAGCGACGGAAATGAAACGCCCCCGGCTCGCGGTGAGCCGGGGGCGTTCTCGTAACGGATTCGACGGATCCGTCGATTATGCGGTCGTGGAGGCCGAGGCGTGACTATCGATGAACTTGACGAGCGCCGCCCTGGGGACCGCGCCGATGAGCCGATCGACGACCTTGCCCTCCTTGAACATCAGGAGTGTAGGGATCGACGAGACGCCGTAGGTCATGGCGGCTCCCTGGTTGTTGTCGACATCGAGCTTGCCGATCTTGACCTTCCCTTCGTACTCCGGCGCAAGCTCTTCGATCAGGGGCGCAATCAGACGGCACGGGCCGCACCAGACCGCCCAGAAATCGACGAGCACCGGCTCGGTCGACCCGAGCACTGCGTCCTGGAAGTTGCCGTCGGTGAATTCTTGTACACCTGCCATTGGGACTCTTCTCCTGATTCTTGATATAGGATGTTGCTGTTCTCTATGGAATGTCCGAACGGGCTCTTTCCGTTCCCGAGCAGTGACGATTCAGTCATGAACAGATTATCGCCGTCCTTCGCAGAAGTCATCGGGATCGTTCTTCAGCGCCGGTCAGCCGCCGACCAGAACGGCCCCGCCGTTGACGTTGATCGTCTCCCCGGTGATGAACGACGCCTGGCGGGAGGCGAGGAAGACGACGGCCGCCGCCACATCCTCCGGTTCGCCGACGCGTCCCAGCGGGATCGATTTGTTGACCGCCTTGCGGGTCGCCGCGTCGGCCAGCGCCTCCGCCGTCATCTCGGTGCGGACCCAGCCGGGGGCGACACAGTTGACGGTGATCCCGTTCGGCGCAAGCTCCACGGCGAGTGATTTCGCCAGTGAGATCATCCCCCCCTTGCTCGCCGCGTAGTGTGAGTAGCCCGCCTCCCCCCGGAGACCGGAGGTGGAGGAGATGAAGATGATCCGTTTCGGGTTCCCCCCGTCGGTCGCCGTCATCAGCCTGATCGCCTCGTTGGCGACGATGAAGGCGCCGGTCAGGTTGGTCGTGAGGGTCTCCCGCCAGTCGGCCAGGGACATCTTGCCGAGCTCCCCCGGCACCCAGATGCCGGCGTTGAGGACCAGGAGATCGAGCCCTCCCCACGACTCCTCGATCCTTTTCATCATAGTGCCGACGGCACGTTCCTGTGTGACGTCGGCCCGCAGGAGCATGTGTTCGAAATGCCGGGCGCCCAGTTCGAGTCCGAGCGCCTCGGCGGCATCGTTGTTGTTCCGGTAGTTGACAGCCACGCGGGCGCCGCTGGCCGCCACTGCGTAGCTGATTGCGCGACCGATTCCGCGCGTCCCGCCCGTGACGAGCGCGCGAACTCCACTGAGATCGAGAATCATGCAGGATCGGGAATCATGTGAAATCGGGACCACGGTGCGACCCGCGCCTTGCAGCGCATGCGAACGGCCCTCTCCGCGGATTATCCGGCGTTCCTCCTACTCCACTCCGAACAGGTTCGCCAGCACGACCAATTTGCATGTAATCGGTCGATTTACAAATCCCCTTGCCCCGGGTCATCCTCTTCCGGCTCGTCGGCCGGACCGCCGTACTTCCGCTCGTTCTGAACGGCCTTGAAGACCCCGAGATCGTGGGCCAGATCGAGCACGTTCCTGACGCCTCCCTGGGTCATCGAGTAGTAGGTCTCGTTGAACCGCGTGATCTGCTCCTCGTCGGCCTCGATCAGGAGCTGCGCCAGGAGCGACCGGACCGTTTCGATCGCCGTCGTGAACTCCCGTTCCAGCACGCGGTATCCTTCGGCGCCGGCGGAGCTTTTCCGGAGAGTGGTGTAGAGATTGAAGAGGTGGCGACCGTGAAATATCAGGTCGTTCATCTCCTTGTGCGCGCCGCGCGCCGCGGCAAGCTCCAGGAGTGTTCCGACGTCGTTCCGTTTCCTGAGTCCCCCACCGGAGACCTGGTCCAGGTAGTTGAGAACGTTTTCGGTATCGGGAGAAAGATCCATGTCGATGTTCCGGCCGGGCGGCCGCCATGGGACCGCCGGAGCGACGTTCCGGCGCCGCTCCGGTTAGAACGGCGCCTCGTCGGGATTGGAAGGAGGAAGATACTGCGGCGCGTTGTCGTACTGGATCGCCAGGTTTTCGAAGCGCGCATACTCCTTGACGAACGCGGTCTTGACGGTCCCCGTCGGTCCGTTACGCTGCTTGCCGATGATCAGCTCGGCGATGCCGGCGGTCGGCATGTTATCCTCGGTGTCGACCGTGATGCCGTAGTACTCCGGCCGGTGGACGAACATGACGACGTCGGCGTCCTGCTCGATCGAGCCCGATTCGCGAAGATCGCTCAGCATGGGACGTTTATCGCTTCGCGATTCGACCGAACGGTTGAGCTGCGCCAGCGCGACCACCGGGATATCGAGCTCCTTGGCAAGCTGCTTCAGGCCGCGGGAGATCATGGAGATTTCCCGTTCGCGGCTCTCCGCCTTGGCCGCGTGCATCAGCTGGAGGTAGTCGATCACCACCATTTCGATGTTGTGCTCCCGCTTCATCAGGCGGCAGCGGGCGCGCAGCTCCATGATGCCGAGCGCGGGGGAGTCGTCGATGTAGATCGGCGCTTCCGTCAGATGATGCATGGTGGAGGCGATCCGCTGCCAGTCCCCATCCTTTATGTCGCCTGTACGGAGTCTGTGGGCATCGACTTTCGCCTCGGCTGAAATCAGACGGAGAACAAGCTGTTGTGCCGACATTTCCAGCGAAAAGAAGGCAACAGCCTTCTTATAGTCGATGGCGGCGTTTCTGACAATGGAGAGACCGAGACCGGTTTTCCCCATACTTGGACGCGCCGCAATGATGATAAGATCCGATTTCTGAAACCCGCCGGTCTGGAGATCGAGCTTGACGATTCCCGTGGGAACTCCTACCGCGCCCCCCCCTTCCTTGTATCGCTGATGGACCACTTCCAGATGGGTAAGGGCCTTCATCGCGAGCTGTTTCATCGCGCTGTAGCTTCCTCTGCTTGTCCCCTCGCTTATCTCGAAGATCTTCTGCTCGGAATGGTCGAGCTCCTCGAATGCATCGGTCGATTCCGAGTAGCAGTTCTGGATCGTCTCCTGCGCGGCCGTGATGAGTATCCTTTTCAGCGCGCGCTCGAACACGATGCGCGCATGATGCTCTATATTGGCGGCGGTAGGGACGCGACGGTTGAGCTCGGAGAGGTAGTGGGAGCCGCCGATGTCCGAATGCTTTCCCAGCTTCCGAAGCTCATCGTTCAAGGTAATGATGTCGATCGGCTGGTTCCGGTCGGCCAGCGAGATCATTGCCTGGTAGATGATCTTGTGGGTATCACGGTAAAAGTGATCGGGCTTCAAGATCTGCATGGCGCGGCCGGCCGCCTCCTTCTCCAGCATCATGGCCCCCAGTACAGCCATCTCCGCCTCGTTGGAGTGTGGAGGAACTCGATCCGGCGATGACTCCAGCGGAACGATCTTCTGCCGACCGCGCCCGCCGTTGATCATCGTCTGAAGCGGATAATCCGCCGCGCCCTCGTTCAAAATGTCTCCCTGAGATTTCTCGATGCCCTATGTTCCGGAAGGCCCCTTCCCCTCCGGATTCTTCCCGTCCCTGACCCTGCGCGACAATCTTACGCGCTTTGAAAAGAGCGGCCAAGGATTTTCTTTCAACGACTTATCCACCCGGTTATCCACCGTATTTCAGGAGTTATCCCACGGCGACCGCGAGTTCTCCACCGCGTCGTCCACAAGTTTTCCACTCTCCGCTCCGCACGACCCGTGACGGCCGGAATGGTGTTCATCCGATTTCTCGTCACCCCTCAACAGGAACAGGAGGGGCGGGGAGATGGTTCGTCGGGCCGATCGAGGAGAAGGCCGGGGGACGGGCGTTTCTCTTTTGTCGATCGGGGTTATTGTGTATGATGGGGCATTCGTTCATTGGGCGTATTTTCGGCATCATGCGTGACAACAGGTATTCAGCCGCCCTCCGTGCGGCACTTCGCAAGGGATGGTCGGGAGAGAAGGGGCTCCGCAGGTTCGCGGCGGCTCTGGTTCCGATCGTGGCCCTCGTTGTCTCCGGCTGTTCGCATCCGGCGGTGCCGGGGGGCGAGCCCGGCGACATTCCGTTCGATCTGCTCGTTCCGGGCAACATTCCCAGGGGGGACTACAACGCGATCGGCGGGATCAGCATCGAGACGATGCTGAGCGGGACCGCCGACAGCACCTTCGAGGCGCCGGCGCGTTCCTACTACGCGCAGTTCGCTCCCGCTGTCGGCATGCCGCTCCCCGCCCGCGTGCTTCTGAACGGCAACCCGCTCTCGCGGTACAAGGAGACCGATACGCTCCGTCTGGAGAGCGCGGAGAACAACGTCTTCGGCGACAACCTCTGGGCGCTGGTCGATTCCACGGGGGATACGACGAAGTTTCCGGCGATCAGGCTGGACGCCGTCGATTCGGTCTCCCCCTTCACGGCCGGGAAGCTGATCCGCGGCGACACGGCGCTCCGACTCATCTGGAAGCCGCCGACCGTCTCGAGCGGCGGAGTGCTGATCACATGGACTGTTCCCGGCACGACATATTCGGAGTTCGTCCAGGACAACGGCCTCTTCGTCGTTCCCGCCTCGACCTTGAAGAAACTCGCCGGCCGCGGACGGTTCGTCCTGACCCGGTTCAGGAACGACAACCACACCTACAAGGGAAGGAAGGTCGTCGTCACGCGGCTTGCCCAGCGGATATATACGGTGACGGTGCAGCCGTAGAGGGGAGCCGGCGTCCCGGTCCCCCCCGGCATCCCGCAATCCTACTCTGTCGTATGACGATTCGATCCCTCTCCCTTCCGGTCGCTCTGCTTCTTGCGACGCTCTCCACCGAGGCCGTCGCAGGCGGCGCATGGAACAGGAAGAGCGACGGATATTACCTGAAGGTCGGGCCCGTCTTTATCACGGCGGATCGCGAATACGATATATGGGGAGAGCCGAGAACGATCTTCAACGATCCGGCGCGGTTCAGGGAGGGCTCGTTCGGCGTCACGAACTTCGTCTTCTACGGCGAGCTCGGGTTGAACGACTGGCTCACGGGGGTGCTCTCCACCCAGTACATGGTTGCGGTGCGTGAGGCGAAGCAGCTCAACGGGCGGGATACATCGCAATCCTCCAGCGGGCTCGGCGACACCTGGGTGAGCGCGCGGGTAAAACTCTTCCCCGATGAGTTCGGCGTGGCGGGGGCGGTGACGCTCGGCGTGAAGATCCCGACAGGGTCGGCGCGTCAGGAGATACCGCTCGGCACGGGGCTGGTCGATTACGAGGCAGGCCTCGCCTTCGGCCGGGGGTTCCCGGTGGGCCCCACCTCCGGGTACGCGCAGATCGGCGGCGGCTACCGTCTGCGGCGCGACGCCGGCGACGAGGTGACCTATCAGGTGGAGGCGGGGATCAACCTTGCGTCGACGATCATGCTCCAGGGGATCGTGGATGGGGTCGGCACCACCTCCGACCTCGATGCCGTCGCCGTCGACGGCCAGAGCGGGAGCGCCCCGATGCAGTTCATCGCCGACCAGAGCTTCCTCCGCTGGAACGTCGCCTTCATCTACGCAGCGACCGACCTCCTCGATATCAATATCGGTTTCGGAGATGTCGTTTCGGGGCGGAACACGCTCGACGCGGGGAGTTTTTCCATAGGACTCTCCTGGAAGAAGTGAGCCGCCGTTTCCTTCATATCCTTCGTAGCTCGCGGGCCGTGCGGCGCGGGGCCGGGACGTTCAACCGGTCGTGCCGATGAGTCCCGTCTGGAACGCCCTGTGGTTGTCGCTGAAGGTTGCTCTGGTTGCGACATTCTTTGTCGCCGTCATCGGAACGTTCGTCGGCCGGCATCTGGCGCGGCGGCGATACCGGGGGAAGGAGCTTCTGGATGCCGTCACATCGCTCCCCCTCTTTCTTCCCCCCACCGTCCTCGGTTATTATCTCACCCTGCTCGTCGGGCGCCGCGGGGCCCTCGGCGGGTTCCTGGAATCTATCGGAATCGAATTCATCTTCCACTGGAGCGGGGCCGCGCTCGCCGGCGCGGTCGTGGCCTTCCCGCTGATGGTGCGCGCCGCCCGCATAGCGTTCCAGGCGGTCGACCGCGACCTTGAGGATTGCGCGGCCCTGGACGGCGCCGGCCGTGCCGATACCTTCTTCCGCATAGCGCTCCCCCTTGCCCGCAACGGGCTGATGGGGGGAGTGGCGCTCACGTTCGCCCGCGCCGTCGGAGAGTTCGGCGCAACGCTCATGCTCGCCGGCAATATTCCGGGGCGGACCCAGACGATGCCGCTGGCGATCTACGACGCGTTTACGCTCGGGGACGACGAGGCGGCGCTGACGATGTCGCTGATGCTGACCGGGGTGTCGCTGGTCGTGGTGGTGGGGTCGTTGTGGGTGGGGGAGAGGGGGGGAGGAAGGAGGTGAGGAGAGGGGACGATACCGGGCTGAAATTATATCGTGAAGGGAAGCCGGCCCCCTCCGGGAACAGATCACCCCGCTTCGATCGTTGAATTGAAGAGACGGCGGCCCGGTGCCGCAAGGTGAATCAACAGGAGAAAGGGGTATGAACAGGAATTATGTGAACTATGGCCTGATAACCACCGCGATCATGTTTGCCATGACGGTGACGGGATGCGGGGTGGTCAAGGGGATCTTCAAGGCGGGCGTCTGGATCGGGGTCATCATCGTGGTGGTGATTCTGCTTGTCGTCGGCATGATCTTCCGCGGCATCAGGAAATAGAGAATCGCGATATATGTGGGCGCCGACGCGGTGGGATTCTACTCCGCGTCGGTCTCCGCTCCTTCATCTGCTCCACCCTCGTCGGCGGGGGCGGATGCGGGGTCGTACGGGTTGTTGTCGATCCGCCACTCCTCGCCGACATGCTTCAGCCTGAGGGTCCGAAGCTCGGTCTGTCCGGAATCGCCGAGCGGGATCTCCACGATCAGTCGGGTCTCTCCCTCGGCCTCCTCCGATTCCACGATCTCCGCGTCGTCGTAGACGAGAATGTCCCCGGCGTCCCCCTCGGGCATCCAGAGATGACCTCCGTCGGCCCTGATGCCGAGCATCGCGATCAGCGTGTCGCTTGCGGCCGCGGTGAAGACCGGCTCGAAACGGCTCCGCAGTTCCTTCATCGAGCCTACCTTCGCGGCGTCCAGCTTCAGCATCCTCCGGCCGCCGACCGTGCGCCCGTCGGTCGTTCGGAGCTGCGAGACTTCACGGAGCACCTTCGCCCCTTCCCCGAGCAGCCTGATCGACTCATCCCGCGAACCGCCGCAGGAGGAGGCCAACAATATCGTAACGAGCAGCAGGACGCGCAGAAGGTTTCTCATGGTCGTATGATCGTGCGGAGCTCTTCTTCGATCGACGGAACGGTATCCTGTAAACTCTTCGGCGGGCGGGACGTTACCTTATCGTATGGCGATGCGATGAGCCTCTCACCGTATGATATGAATCAGCAGCCCCACGATTCCCCCGATGAACGTTCCGTTCAACCTGATATACTGTAGATCCTTCCCCAGATTCAGCTCGAGCTCGCTGGAGAGCCGGTCGCTGTCCCACGAGTCGACCACCCGCTGGATCACCCCGCTGATCGCCGAATGATGGTTGCTGACGAGCGTTATGACGGCCGACCGCAGCCGCTCGTCGAGCGTGTCGCGCAGCACCTCGTCCCGTTCCAGTCGACCGTGGATCGAGACCAGCGCGCGGCGGGTGTACTCCCGGATCGTCGAGTCGGGGGAGGCGACATCGGCCAGAATCCACTTCTTGGCCTCTCCCCAGAGATTGGAGATGACCCCCCTGACCTTCGGGTTGTCGATCAGTTCATCCTTCCACGAGTTGATCTGCCCCTGCCATTCTGGATCTTCCTTCAGTTTCATCACCCACTCCCGCGCCTTTGCGTTCAGTTCGTGGCGCATCGGGTGGAGGGGATCGACGGCCGCCTCCTGCAGCACCTCGATCAGCGCGGTCAGCACCTGGTCGGTCGCCTTCTCCACCACGGAGTCGGGGATCAGTTTCTTCCCCCATTTCAGCATCCGCTCCAGCGAGCGTTCGATGAACTCGCGGATCATATCGCGACGGGAGGGAGCCCATTCGGCCAGATAGACGAGGGCCTGATCGATGAGATGATGATGCCTGCCGCTGCCGACGATGAGTTCGAGTCCTCCGCCGAGCAGCTCGGAGGCGTTGAGCTCCTTCAGCTTCTCCGAGGCGAGGACGCTGATCGTCCGTTCGATCTGCTCGTCGTCGAGCTGGTGAACCACGGCGCCGATCGCTTCGGCCAGGATCTCGGAGGTCCGTTCCCGGTTCGCCTCGGCCGCAAGATAATTGACGGCCACGCGCGAGGCGGAGAACCTGCCGATCTCCGAGGAGAGATTATCGACCGAGAGGATGCGGTTCTCCACGAAGTTCCCCAGGTTCTTCCCGATCTCGTTCTTCTTTCTGGGAATGATGGCGGTATGCCATATCGGGATGCCGAGGGGATGGCGGAAGAGGGCGACGACGGCGAACCAGTCGGCCAGGGCGCCGACCATGGAGGCTTCGGCGAAGGCGTTGAGGTGGTCCCAGCGTATGACCCAGAAGATCGTTCCGGTGCCGAGCGGCTCGGTGGCGAAGAAGATGAGGGTCATCAGGACGAAGGCTCCGGTGGCGATCATCTTCATGCGCCGCAGGGCCCGGCGGCGTTCATCGGCGTTCGGTGTCAGCATCCCGTTGTGCAGAGTTCGATTGGCGGTCCGTTCTGGAGCGGGTACAACAGAGCCCGCACGGATCAGAACCCGGAACGGTCCGGCTCTGTTCCCGTCCGCGTACGCAGGTCGGGCCCGAAGTTGCATTCGGGGGGAGCAGGGGGATCAGTGCGCCGGCTCTATCTGGAAGCCGGTCACGCTGGTATCCCCCGATTCCACGGTCATCTCGAAATGGTAGTAGTACTGCCGTTCGTTCGGGAAGTCCAGGCGGTAGATCAGGCGGTGACGTTCGGCCGGCGTGGGGGCCTCGCTGGTGGCGACCTCCGAGCTGACGAGCGTGGCGGCGACAGGCGCCCCCGACTCGAAACAGCTCAACGTCGGCGCCAGCTTCTCGGCGGTGACCGACTCCTTGCCGCGGGGGCTGAGGGGGCGCCGGATCGCTTCCAGATCCCCCGATTGCAGCACCTTCAGGAAGACACGCGCCGCGCTGTCGGCCGGTGAGGCCGGGCGGATGGAACGGTCGTCGTCGCAGGAGGCAAGGGAGGCCGCCGCGATCACCGCAAGGAGTATGAACGTAGATGACTTCATGGCCGGATGAACGCGCGCGATCCCCGCGCCCTCTACTCGGATTCCCCCATGAGTCCGCGACCGGACTTGGTGAACCGCCCTTCCTTCTTCAGCTTCACCAGCGCGGCATCGAGCACGCCGTTCAAGAAGATCCCCGATTTGTCGGTCGAGTAGCGCTTGGCGATCTCGATCGCTTCGTTGATCGTCACCTTGGTCGGGATCTCCGGGAAGTAGAGGATCTCCGCGATCCCGATCCTGAGCAGCACCTTGTCGATCGCCGCGATCCTGTGGAACTCCCAGTTCTCGGCCAGCGACCTGATGATGTCGTCGATCTCCTGCATGTTGTTGAACACGCGCCGCAGGAGGCTCTGGGCGAACTCGAGGAGTTCCGGATAGCTCCGGAACTCGGGAAAGATCAGCTGCGAGGCAAGAAAGTCGATCGACTCGCCGCCCGCGTTGTGCCCGATCTCATGTGCGTAGAGCCCCTGCATGGCACGCTCCCGCACAAGGCGGCGGGAGGGCATCGGGCGCTCGATATCTTCGTCGATGGAGTTGTTCTTTTCTGGAGGAGTCATGAGGCTACCATTGCTGCTTCATCGTCGATTCGCCGACGAAGCGCCGCTTGATATGGCCGATCGTCCTGATTCTCTCCTCGGCGATCTTGTCCGAGGCCTCCACCGTCAGGATCTTCTCCTGCTCGGCGACGTTGAGAATCCGTTCGACGATCGAATAGATATTCTGTGTCTGCGTCAGTGCCCGCTCCCGCGAGTATCCCCCCAGTTCCAGCGCCACGTTGATCAGGCCCCCGGCGTTGATCACGTAGTCCGGCACGTACAGGATCCCCAGCGCCTCCAGCTCCGCCGCATGGCGCGAGGGGTCGTGAAGCTGATTGTTCGCCGGACCCGCCACGATCTTCGCCTTCAGTCTCGGTATCGTCTCGTCGTTGATCGAGCCGCCGAGCGCCGACGGCGCAAATATATCGCAGTCGACGTCAAAAATCGCTTCCGGATCGACGCCCTTGACATGGCTTCCGTGAAGGGCCGTCAGGTGCTTCACCTTCTCTTCGTAGATGTCGGTCACGTAGACCTTCGCCCCTTCCTCGACCAGATGGCCGACCAGATGGCTCGCCACGTTCCCGGCCCCCTGCACGGCGATACGGCGACGATGGAGCGAGTCGGTCCCGAAGACCTTCTTGGCCGCCGCCTTCATCCCGTGGTAGACGCCGTGGGCGGTCAGGGGAGAGGGGTCGCCCCCGCCGTTGCCGGAGTCGAGACCGGCGACGTACTTCGTCTCCTGGCGTACCCATTCCATGTCGGCCACCGATGTCCCGACATCCTCGGCCGTGATATACCGTCCGGCAAGACCTTCCACAAAACGTCCGAAGGAGCGGAAGAGTGCCTCCGACTTCATCCGGCGCGGGTCTCCGATGATGACCGCCTTTCCTCCCCCCAGATTCAGGCCGGAGATCGCCGCCTTGTAGGTCATGCCGTGGGAGAGCCGGAGAACGTCCTCCTTGGCTGCGTTATCGGATTTGTAGGGCCACATGCGCAACCCTCCGAGGGCGGGACCAAGCGTCGTGTTGTGGATCGCAATGATGGCCCGCAGGCCTGACTGGGGATCTGAACAGAACACGACCTGCTCGTGGCCATGCTGAATCATGGAGTCGAATAGCGCCATTGATTGTTCGTTTGGTTAGAGCCGCGGGAGCTCGAGTGTCGATTGGATATGAGTGTGCCGACCGGGGGACGGTTCCGGAGAGCCTGGGCCCCTCCGGTAGATCGGATAAAATAGGGGTTACGCGCCGAACATCCAGTAAAGTATTAATGCAGCGCTCTCCCGCAGATGGTAGAACGCCAGGTTCTGCGCCCCCAGGGGGGATTCCGAACTGATTCCCCGCGCGTCGATGCCGTTGAAGCTGCAGATCTCCAGCGCCCTTTTCAGATGAAACTGGTCGGAGACGATGATGAAGGAATCCCACTTCTGCTTCTGAATCAGCTGTTCGCGGATGTAGATCACCTGCTCCACCGTGGAGTTGGTCGAGGTCTCCTCCACGATCCTGGTGGGGTCGGCTCCCAGCTTGATCAGCTCCAGCCGCGCCACCTCCGCCTCCGGCAGCTCGCTCGGGGCGTTCCCTCCGGTGACCACGATGAACTGTACCAGCTCATCCTTCAGAAGATCGAACCCCCTGTTGATCCTCTCGCGCAGGACCGGGCTCGGCCTGTTGCCGCTCCAGACGGCGGCCCCCAGAATCACCGCCGCGTCGTACTGCCGCCTGGGAAGCTCCTCGATCTGTGCCCCGATCGGCGTCACCAGCACCGTCGCCACGACCACCACGAGCACGGCGGTCGCCAGGGTGATCGAAAGGAGCCCGATCGCCGTGATCTTCTTCCAGAGAGCCTTGCTCCCCCAGATCAGGAGCACGGTGAAGAGGGCGAACTCCACCGCCTTCACCGCGAGATATCCTATATAGATGTTCAGGCGGCTTTCGGCGGAGAGGAGAGGTACCAGCGTGAGCGCCACGACGCCGGCGCACGAGACGGTCACCGCCGTCACCGCCAGCCGCACCCGGTGGAGCCTGCCGACCACCGCCATCGTGAGGAAGAGGAGGATGAACGGAAGGGAGAGAAGGAACCCGAAGAGATCGGCGCTCTGCGAGAGATCGAAGAGCCTCGGCTCCAGCCGCTGGTTGCCGTAGCGGAGCATCGTCATCAGGAGCACCGACATGAACTCCGCGATCGCCGCGACCACGAAGAGGAAGGGGGCGACCCAGGGGGGATTCCACTGGGGAGCCTCCGCCGCTCCGTCGCGCGCGGGGAAGAGTGCCAGGACCCGGTCAGCCGACATGGCGTCCCTCCCGGCGGCGGAACCGCTGGCGGACGGCCGGGGCGGCGCCGAAGACGTTCGGCTCCACCTCCAGCTCGACGCCGAACGCCCGGTGAAGGATCTCCGGCGTCAGCACCTCGGCGGGCGTTCCGGAGTGAACGATTCTTCCCCCCGATATCAGAACAAGTCTGTCGCAGAAGCCGGAGGCGAGATTCAGATCGTGGATCGATGCGACGGCGCAGATCCCCCGTTCGTCCACCCGGTTCCTGATGACCGAGAGGACGCTCTCCTGATGCGCCGGATCGAGATGGGCGTTCGGCTCGTCGAGAACGACGACCTCCGTCTCCTGCGCCAGCGCCTTGGCGATCAGCACACGCTGAAGCTCGCCGCCGGAGAGGTCGGTGACCGGCTCATGCCGCAACGGTTCCAGATCGAGAAGGGAGATGACCTCGTCGGCGACGGCGACATCCTTCTCACCTTCAAAGCCCCCGGAGGCTGTCTGATACGGCATCCTGCCGAGGAGGACCGTCTGTTCCACGGTGAACTCGAATACCGGGTGGTAGTTCTGGGGGACATAGGCAAGGCGCCGGGCGCGGCGGTTCGGCGAATACGATATGATCGGTTCGCCCAGAAGCAGGACACGCCCCGACTGCGGGGCAAGCAGACCCGACATGATCCTGAGGAGGGTCGATTTCCCCGACCCGTTCCCTCCGATCAGTCCCGTCAGCTCACCCCTTGCGCCCTTCAGCGAAACGTTGTCGATTCTGAACCGGGGGCCGTAGGAAAAGGTGATATTCTCCGCCGTCAACGCCATAGCCCGGCCAAGTTACAAGAATTGGAGCACCTGAAGCATGAACGGGGCAAGAGAGCAAGAAAGGAGATATATTCTCTCCCCGCCGTTGCCTTCCGTCGCGGCGATTTCCTCGGAAGAGGACATATCCCGAAAGGACACATCACGATGCGATTCCCCGTCAGGTTCCAGGCGTCGCTGCCGGCAGCCGCCGGAGCGGTCATCCTTCTGCTCCTCTGCTTTCCCGCCGTCGCGCCGGCGCAGTCCCTCTATCATCCCTACGAACGGTTCACCGCCCGCCTGAACGAGCTGGTGAGGGCGCATCCCGACCGCGCCGCGATCGGCTCGCTGGGGCGGACGACGGGGGGACGCGATATATGGGCGGTTACGATAGGATCGGGCGAGAGGAACTCGAAGCCGGCCCTCCTTGTGCTGGGGGGGATGGGAGGGACGAGGATCGTGGAGAGCGAACTGGCCCTCCGGTTCGTCCGGGATCTGCTGGAGGATCGCTCCGACTCCGTGAAGCAGCTTCTGGAACGGACGACGTTCTACGTCGTGCCGCGAGCTTCTCCCGATGCCGTCGAGAGCTACTTCGCTCCCCTCCGTCGTGAGAGCGACGCCAACGGCACCCCCTTCGACGACGATCGCGACGGCGTCTCCGACGAGGACGGCTACGACGATCTGAACGGCGACGGGATGATCACCATGATGCGGGTGAAGAGCGCATCGGGACGCTACATCGCCGATCCCGCCGACCCCCGCGTCATGCGCCCCGCCGACGGAGCGCGCGGCGAACGGGGGACGCATGAACTCTATCCCGAGGGGAGGGACGACGACGGCGACGAACGCTACAACGAGGACCCGAAGGGAGGGGTGGAGTTCAACATGAACTTCCCCTACAACTATCCATACTTCAGGACGGGAGCCGGGGCGCATCAGATCTCCGAGATCGAGACGAAGGCCGTCGCCGATTTCTGCTACGATCATCCGAACATCGCGGTCGTCTTCGCCTTCTCACCGCAGAACAACCTCCTGAACCCCTGGACGCCGAAGCCGGGAGAGAAAGGACGGAAGATCACCACGGTGCGCGATGAGGACAGCCCGTACATGAAACGGATCGCCGATCTCTACGGCGAGATCACCGCCGTCAGGGATGCGCCGGAGTATGCGGAGGGGGAGGGCTCGTTCGTGGAGTGGGGCTATTATCATTTCGGACGATGGAGCTTCGGGGCGAACGGCTGGTGGACCCCGAAGGCGCCGGAGCGCCCGGATACGTCGAAGGCCGATACATCGAAGGGGAGTTCGCCGAAGGGGGGCGCCGCGAAGAAGGGGGAGGCGTCGAAGAACGACGCCGGGGTCGATGCGCTCGCCTGGATGGAGGCGAACGGAGTGCCAGGAGCGTTCGTGCCGTGGGCCCGCACGGAGCATCCCGATTTCCCCGGCAGGGAGGTCGAGATCGGCGGCTTCGCGCCGTTCGTCAGGAGCAACCCTCCGGCCGCGAGCCTCGATTCGCTCGGCGCCGCGCAGAGCCGGTTCCTCCGGATGCTCGGATCGCTCCTCCCCCATATCGAAGGGGTGGAGCTGAAGAGCGAAAAGCTCGCGGGGGGCGTCACCCGACTCTCGCTGGAGGTTGTCAACACCGGCTTCCTCCCGACCCTTTCCGCAATGGGGGGACGGAGCAACGTGCCGCTCGACGTCAAGGCGGAGGTGATCACGGAGAAGGGACAGAACATCGCCGCCGGCCGACGCGTGCAGCTGCTCGGCCCGATCGAGGGATCGGGGGGCGTCACCAGGCTCTCCTGGCTGATCCAGGGAACCGGAACCGTGACCGTGAAGGTCGCCGGCCCGATGGCCGGAGGCTTCGAGAAAAAAGTCGAATTGCGATAGGATGGTAATGATGGCGGGAAGAAGTACACCGATCGACTGACGCATCGATAATCCGGTCTCCACCTTTTCCAGCCCCGAAGGGGCGAACCGTTTGTAGCCGCGCTATTCCCCTATAATCTTTCGTAAGCCCTGAAGGGGCGCACCATTCTTCTTCTCCGCGGAAGGATGGTCCGCCCCTTAAATATGTAATCCTCCTTTTCACAATTGGCTGTTTGGATTCAATCCAAATAGGTCCCTATATTGTATTTAGATTTAGTTTAAATAAGGATCACTCCTGACGCATCGTTTGATGACGACGAAACATACCGATCGGGGAATCGGCAGGCTTCTGCTCTGTGGCGCGATCCTCTCTCTGGGACTCTGCCTTCCGGCGGCGGTCCGGGCCGAAGGGGTCGCCGTGAAGGGGAGGGTAACGACGTCGGGAGGGGCCCCGATGGGGGGATCACCGTCGTTCTGGAGGGAGTGGGACGGTACGTGACGACGACGAGGCAGGATGGGGCCTTCGCCTTCCATGCGATCCGCGCGGGGGAGTACATGCTGACCGCCAGATGCGTCCGCTATAGCGAGCATCGGCAGCGGATCGAGGTCCGGGACGCGAACGTCGAGATGGAAATATCGCTTGCCGAGATGCCTGTGAAGACCTCGGAGATCACCGTGACCGCCAGCAGGTCGCTGCGCGGCGTGGAGAACTCGGCCGCCGCCGTGGAGGTGATCGCGAACCGGGAGATCGAGAACACACGCCCCCGCTACCTTGGGGATCTCCTCTCCGAGCGGGTCGGTCTCTCGATCATCGACGATCACGGCACGGGGATCCAGGTGCAGGGGCTCGATCCGCAGTACACGCTTATTCTGATCGACGGCAACCCGGTCATCGGCCGGACGGCCGGCACGGTCGATCTGGATCGGATCATGATGGACAATGTGGAGAAGGTCGAGATCGTGAGGGGGCCGACGTCGTCGCTTTACGGCAGCGATGCCCTTGCCGGAGTGATCAATGTGATCACCCGCGTTCCGGACACGGCGTTCCGTGGCGTGGCTCGTGCGGGCTACGGCACGCTCGCTTCCTGCTCGGAGGCGATCGTGGAACCGCCCGCCAGGGATCCCCTGCCGACGACCACGGTCCGGGACTTCCCGGCCGACACCGGAAAGACCGGCCATTACACCTTCTTCCCCATGAGCGACAGCAGCATCGTGCCGCTGGCGGACTCGGCGACCGGGAAGTGGGATATCGGCTTCAACTCGACGGCGATCATCACGAACAGCGGCGCGAGCGGAACCGAGCCGAGCCGGTACTATACGTTCAAGTACTTCTACCAGGCCGACGGATCACGAGCACTTACCAACTAGAGCCATTCATATATCAGCAAGCGACAGGATCGGACTATGACAATCATGAACGACGTAACGGAAGCATCGAACGGAAGCCGTCCGCGGATCGGCCCGGTACGGAGCGGGAATCTGTTCCGTGGAGCCCTGGCCGCCCTTCTGGCGACGGCAGCGCTGCAGGGATGCTCCGACACGGAAAAGGTCGCCGAGCTCACGGTCGATTCGGCGAAGACGGCCGTGACCCGGACGGCGAAGAGCGCGGGAGCGGACCGCCTGGTGACGATCGGCGGATCGGTGACGGAGATCGTCCACATGCTCGGCCGCACCGATCGCATCGTCGCGGTCGACCAGTCGAGCACATATCCCGAGCAGATACAGAAGCTGCCGCAGGTCGGCTACCAGCGGACCCTCACGGCCGAAGGGGTCCTCTCGCTGAACCCGAGCACGATCGTCGCCACCGACGAGTCTGGACCTCCCGCCGCGATAGAACAGTTGAAGGGCTCGGGCGTTCCCCTGATCCTCATCCCCTCCAAGGAGTACTCGATCGAGGGAGCCCGCGCCAAGATCCGCGCCGTGGCCTCGGCCGTCGGCGGTTCGGCCGATGCGCTGATCGATTCGCTCGATCGTAGCGAGAAGGAGCTGACGGCGCTTCTGGCCACGACCAGGTCGAAGCCGAAGGTCCTCTTCCTCTACTCCCGTGGCGGCGCCGGCGGCCTGCATGTTTCCGGAGAGGGGACGGCGGCCGATGCGGCGATCAAGCTGGCCGGGGGAGTGAACGCCGTATCGGGATACGATGGGTATAAGCCGTTGTCGGCCGAGGCCGCCGTGGCCGCGGCGCCCGATGTGATCCTCCTCCCGAGCCGCGGCCTGCAGATGGCGGGCGGCCTGGACGCGCTGCTGTCGCAGAACGGTCTGGCGGGGACCCCCGCCGGGCGTGCCCGCCGCGTGGTGGCGATGGACGACCTCTACCTGCTCGGGTTCGGACCGCGGACCGGGAGGGCGCTTATGGATCTGGCTCGTCAGATTCATCCGGAGCTGGCGGCGGGGGGCTCTCATGCTCAATAGCCTTACCGGGCGCATCCCGCTCATTCGCGCATCGCGTCGCGATTCGCTGCTGCTTGCGGGGCTGACGGTGGGGTTGCTGGTGGTCGTGATGCTTTCAGCGGGGATCGGGGCGGTCTCGATATCGCCGGGCCAGTTCATCGCGATCATTGCCGAGCGTGTGGGGCTCTCGCTTCCGTGGGCGTTCGACGCGCGGCAGGAGCATGTGCTGCTGGCGATCAGGCTGCCGAGGGTGCTTCTCGGGGCGGTGGTCGGCGGCGGTCTGGCGGTCTCCGGCTGTCTGATGCAGGGGCTCTTCAGGAACCCGCTGGCCGATCCCTCGCTCGTGGGAACGTCCGGCGGGGCGTCGCTGGGAGCCGTGGCGATGATCGTGCTGGGGAGCTCGCTGCTCGATGCGATCCCCGAACTTCTGGGGGCCGCGGCCGTCCCCGCAGCCGCGTTCGTCGGCGGCTTCGCGGCAACGTCGCTGGTCTATCGTATTGCGACTCTGAGTCGCCCCGTCTCGGCCGCCTCCATGCTGCTGATGGGGATCGCCGTCAACGCCCTGGCGGGCGCCGCCGTGGGACTTTTCGTCTATCTCGCAGACGATGCGCAGCTCCGATCGATTACGTTCTGGAGCATGGGAAGCCTGGCTCCCGCCACGTGGGGATGGCTCTCAGTCACGGCGCCGCTGATCGCCGTGACCGTGGTGGGGGCCACGCTTCTCGCGCGTCGTCTGAACGCTCTCTCGCTCGGTGAGGCGGAGGCGCGCCATCTCGGCATCGGGGTCGACAAGCTTATCAGGATGACGATCATCCTGAGCTCGCTTGCCGTCGGCGCCTCGGTGGCGGTGACGGGGGTGATCGGCTTCGTGGGGCTTATCGCCCCGCACATCATCCGTCAGATCGTCGGGCCCGACCACCGGACGGTGATCCCCTGCTCGATCCTGCTGGGGGCCGCGATGATGCCCGCCGCCGATCTGGTGGCGCGCACCGTCGTGATCCCGGCCGAGCTTCCGATCGGCATCATCACGGCGCTGATCGGGTCGCCCGTCTTCATCTGGCTGCTGATCCGGACACGGTCGGCCGAGGGGGGAGCGCTATGCTGAAAGGAAACGGACTGACGGTGAAGGTCGGGAGCAGGACGCTGCTCGACTCCGCGACGATCGAGATCCGGCCCGGCACGCTGACGGCGGTACTCGGCGCGAACGGCGCCGGGAAATCGACGCTGCTGAAGACGCTGGCGGGCGAGATCATCCCCGCCGCCGGCGAGGTGACCCTGGACGGAACCGCGATCACCGGCCACGCCACGGAGGCTGTGGCACGGCGCCGCGCGGTGCTCCGCCAGGATTCCTCCCTCTCCGCGGATTTCACGGCGATGGAGGTGGTGCTGCTCGGACGTACACCCTACTTCCGGGCGGCCCCCTCCGCCGTGGACAGACGTATCGCGATGGAAACGTCCCGCACCGCGAACGTGGCGCATCTCGCCGAGAGGCGATATCCCACCCTCTCCGGCGGCGAACGGCAGCGCGTGCACCTTGCGCGCGTGCTGGCGCAGGTCGGGACGCCGGGAGCGGAGGCGTCGTACCTTCTTCTGGACGAGCCGACCTCCAGCCTCGATCTGGCCCACCAGTATCTCGCCCTGGAATCGGTTCGCCGGTTCGCCGACCAGGGGGGCGGGGTGCTGGCGATTCTGCACGATCTGAACCTGGCGGCGCAGCATGCCGATCATATCGTGGTGATGAAGAACGGACGGATCGTGGCATACGGCGAGCCCGCCGGGGCATTGACTCCCGAAACGATAGAACTCGCGTTCGGGGTCCGTGCCGTCGTGCAGCCGCATCCGACGCACGACCGGCCGCTGATCGTGACCATCGACTATATTCCGACGGGACCGGCGGCGGCCTCCGCCGAGCGGGAAAGCCCGCGTCGCGCGGCCGGCGTCTTCCCGATGGAACTTTCCCTACATCAACGAACAACATGAAGCCGAAACATCGATCGCGCTGGCTTGTGATCGCAGCCGAGGAGGGGGATCATATCGCCCGTTGCTCGTGTTGCGATTCGATTCTTCTGGAGTTCGGCGCCGTGAGCGTGCAGATGCGGTGGGCGGAGTTCATCCTCCTCTCCGATCTGCTCCGGCAGGCCCTGGAGACGGTCCGGATCGACGTGCGCGGCGGCTCGGGACGCGATCGGTCGGTCAGACTGGTGCTCCCGAGCGCCGGCGCCCGCGTGCGTCTGACCGTCGACGAGCTGGAGCGGATGAGCCGCCTCTTCGCCGCTGCATGGGGCTCCCCCCCCGAAGGGGGATTCTGGCCGGCCGAGCTGATCAACTGACGTTTGAACGTTCATCAATCATTCACATAGACATATCGCATTATGGCAACCACAGACACCGTCGACACGGCTCCCGCAAACGACACGCCTGCTCTCGATCTGCGCCAGGCATGGAGCCGCCTGAAGGAAGAGGAACCGAAGCTCCGTATCCGCGACGCGGCGCGCCGTCTGGGCGTCAGCGAGGGGGAGCTGGTGGCCACCGGCTGCGGCGAGAACGTGACGAGGCTGGAAGGGGACTGGGGAGAGCTGATGAAGGAGATCCCGGCGCTGGGAGACGTCATGGCGCTCACCCGCGGCGACCATGCGGTCCACGAGAGGAAGGGAACATATCGCAATGTGACGGTTAACGGCAAGACCGGACTGGTGCTGGACGAGGAGATCGACCTGCGCGTCTTCTTCGCGAACTGGAAGTCGGGCTTCGCCGTCGAGGAGGAGTCCCGCGGGGATCTCCGCCGGTCGCTCCAGTTCTTCGATCCGCACGGCGTCGCCGTCCACAAGATCTACCTGCTGAAGGAGAGCAACCTGGAGGAATATCAGGCGCTGGTCGATCGATACAGGTCGGAGGATACCTCAACGCTCCTCAGCGTCGAGCCCGCCGCCGAAGGGAAGAAGGAGACTCCGGACGAGGATATCGATTTCGCCGGCTTCTACGAGGGATGGCGCGGGCTCCAGGATACGCACGAGTTCCACGGCCTGCTCCGCCAGTACAACGTCTCCCGCACCCAGGCCCTCCGTCACGCCGATCCCGATCTGGCGTTCGAGGTGGAGGTCTCCGCGGTCCGCACCATGCTGGAGACGGCGGCCGCAGAGCAGGCGCCGATCATGGTCTTCGTCGGCAGCCCCGGTGTCATCCAGATCCACACCGGTCCGGTGGAGAATATCGTGGTGACAGGTATCTGGCTGAACGTGCTCGATCCCCGCTTCAACCTCCATCTCCGCGAGGACTCGTTCGCCTCGGCCTGGGTCGTCCGTAAGCCGACCCGCGACGGCGTCGTCACCTCGCTGGAGGTGTTCGATGCCGACGGCGGCAACATTGCGATCTTCTTCGGAAAGAGGAAGCCGGGGATCCCGGAGGCCGAGCAGTGGAGGGAAATCGTCGCGAAGCTTCCGCTGAAGGGGAGCGTCCAGCCGGCGACGGAAGAAGTCGAGGGGTAATCGAATCGCTCCACGATTTGATCGTGTCGTGGTGAAAAGAGCGCGGGGGATGCCTGAACGGTCATCCCCCGCAATCGTTATGCCGCCTGCAGCATGGCGTGATCGATCTTTCGTTTGAGGGTATCGTAGGGGAGCGCCCCGACCTCCTGCATGATCGCCTTCCCCTTGTGGAAGAGCATGATCGCCGGAATGCTCCGCACGCCGAATTTGTTCGCCACGTACGGCTTCTCGTCGATATTGATCTTCACCACCAGCATCCTTCCCTTGTACTCCCGTGCGATCTGTGCGATCGTGGGGGCCACGGCGCGGCAGGGACCGCACCATTCGGCCCAGAAGTCGACGAGCACGGGGAGCTCCGACTGCTCTATGAGATCGTTGAATGATTTCGGAAGTTCCATCGATCCATCCTCCCTGATATATCTTTTATCGATAATCCTGAACATCGGTCCGGACGCGTTCGCGGCGCCGGATCAGTATCGCAGGCCGAGCTTCTCGGCCATCTCCTTCACAAGCTCCTTCTGTTCGTCGGTCAGGTTCTTGGGGAGCGCGAGATGGATTCTGATGTAGAGATCCCCCGTTCCCTCTCCCGACTGATACCCCATGTTCGGGATACGGAGCGTCTTTTCCGGATCGGTCCCGGCGGGGATGCGGAGGGTGACCCGTTTGTCGGAGGGGGTCCTGACCCGCACCTTGCTGCCGAGGAGCGCCTGCGCAAGATTGATCGTGAGATCGACGTAGGCGTCGTTCCCCTTCCGCTTGAAGAAGGGATCATCGGTCGGCTGCGGTTCGCCCGACTCCGTCCCCCCCTCCTCGGCGCGACGCGACTTGCGGGTCGTCTTCCCGCCGAAGAGTCCGCCGAAGAGTTCCTCCATCGAGGTGTCGCCGAAGCCGAAGGAGCCTCCCGTACGTCGTCCCGCGCCGCGTCCCTGTTGCGAGGGGCCGCCGTACTGGCGCATGAACTCCTCGTAGCTCATCCCCCCTTCCTGTGCGCCGCCGCCGCCGAACCCGAAGCCGCCCCCGCCGCCGTACTTCCTGATGTTGTCGTACTTGGCGCGCTTCTCCTTGTCGGAGATCGTCTCGTAGGCTTCGCTCGCCTCCTTGAATTTCTCCTCGGCCGCCTTGTCGCCGGGATTCTTGTCGGGATGGTACTTCTTCGCGATCTCGCGATACGCTTTCTTGACCTCTTCCTCGGTAGCGTTCTCACTGATCCCGAGAACCTTATAGTAGTCTTTCTGCTGCATGGTTGAGAATGCCCGGATCTTTAGTACATGATGCTAACACTCCGCCGCCATCCTGAGTTCGTCCGCCGCGGCGGAGATCACGACGAACCGGTTCGCCGGATTGCGACCGGTCGGTCGAGCGGGGGAAGTTCCGGCAGGAGTTCTCCGCACCGGCGGTAGACCTCGGCCGGCCCGACACGCGTGAGGCAATGAAGATCGCCGCGCGAGCAGACGGGATTGAGGCACGCTCCGCAGGGGAGATCCTCGCTGCCGAAGCAGAACGAATGCGAACCACAGGGACGGCTCCAGACGCTGCGAGTTGCACCCATGATCCCGATCGTCGGAACTCCCGCCGTCCAGGCGAGATGCATCAGGCCGGAGTCGTCGCTGACCATCAGGCGAAGCCGCTTCACGATCGCCAGCGCCTCGACGACCGATGTCCGCCCCGTCAGATCGATCGTCGCGTTCCCGAGCGCGTCGGCGATGGCGCGGGCGCCGCGCCGGACATGTTCGGTGCCGAGCAGAACGATGCGGGCCCCCCACCGATCGACCAGCATCTCTCCGAGTTCGATATAATGCTCGACCGGCCAGTTCTTGGTTCCCCATCCGCCGGCCGGGTTCAGACAGACGAGCGGCGGGGCGGCGGGCGCATCTACGTTCCGGACCGCCTCCCGCAGCAGTTCGCCGGCCCGGTCACGGGCGGGCCCGACCAGATCCAGCGTATACTCCGGCGAGACATCTCCCAGACCGACGGCGTGCACGGCCTGCATGTAGCGGTCGAGCGCGGCGGCGGGCGCGTACCTGTCGAACGAGACCCATGCGGGGGGACGCAGCATGCGGCGCAGCAGCCTGGAGGCGCCGGAACGCTGAAGGTCGATGAAAAGATCGGGGCTCGTCATGCGGGCCGCGAGCGAGGCGGCGCTTGCGATACGACCTGCTTTTCCGATGCTCTCGGTGAAGGACCATACGGCGTCGACAAGGCCCGTCGCCTCCAGAAGCCCGGTGTAGGGGGCCGACGTCACGAACTCGATCACCGCATCGGGGAGGGCGCGGCGGACCCCCGCGAGCGCCGGAAGCGATATCACCGTGTCGCCGAACGCCTGGAACCGCGCCACGACCACACGTTCCGGTCGGACGCCGGGACGAAGCGGCCGAACCTCGATCCCCTCCGCCGTGAAGGGGCGATCGTAGATGTTGGCGCTGCTCTTGCTGAACCTCATGACCATATCATGCATACGATCCGTCCGGGGCACTATTATATCCATCTCCATGTTTGCACGGAACAACCGGACAGCGGACGAAAGTACGCAAAAGTTGATCCGGACATGACCGGAACAATCTTCAACCAAGGGAACATATCATGAAGACGATGTACACATGGGCGGCGACCGTGGCCATCATGGTTGCACTCGCCGGCTGCGGCGACGGCCAGAACGACATGGACGATAACGATACAACCGACGTGGGCGCCACGCTCGACACGGCGGCCAGCCGGACCGGCGAGGCGGTGCAGAGCGCCGGACAGGAAGTTTCCGACGAGACGGTCGAGAAGGCGGTGGAGGCCGCGCTGGTCGTGAAGCCGGGCTTCGGCGGCGTTACCGTCGAGTCCGAGGCGGACGGCGTCATCATCCTGAACGGGACCGTCGCCACCGAGGCCGAGAAGACCGAGGCGCAGACCACGGCCGAGGGGACGGCCGGCGTCAAGTCGGTCAAGAACAACCTTACGGTACAGCCGTAACCCCCGCGGACGGACGGCGGAGATCGTCATGATCTCCGCCGGAGTTCCCTTTTTTCTCCGTCAGGTCGTCGGGAGCCTGTTATCCTCCCTTCACGTTCGGTGATCAGGAGGGGGGCTCCGTATATTGGCGCTCCATCGGGGGCAGGCCGATCGTCACGGCCGTTTCGCCCGCATCACGTCCGCTCCTCTCCGTTCGGTTCCCTATGATCCGTTCCGCCGTCGCGACCGCGCAACGCCGGTCGCCAGCCGTCACGACGTCCCGCGTCGCATCGGTCGTCGCGTTCCTCTCTCTCCTCCTCTATCTCGGCACCATGAACCGGACGTTCGGTTTCGTGGATGAAGGGGAGATGGCCGCCGCCGCCGCCACGCTCGGAATTCCACATCCCACCGGCTACCCTCTTCTTGTCGTTCTGGGATATGTCTGGACGGCGATCGTGCCGCTCCGTGACGTGCTGGCGCTGAACATCCTGGCGGCCCTTCTCACGGCAGCGTCCGCCGCCGTGCTCACCTTCCTGTTCGTCGATCTCTCCTCGCGGATAGCTCCTCCTCGCGATGAGATCGACGACCACGACGAATCACCCGCGCGGCTCCTCACGGCCGGGCTTGCCGCCCTCTTCACGGCGCTCACCGCCACCTGGTGGAACCAGTCGAACGCGTTCGAGGCGTACTCCCTCTACGTGCTGACGCTGCCGCTCGTCGTGCTTCTCTTCCTGCGATATGTCGATCGGGAGGTCGGGTCGGGAGAGAGGGGAGAGAGGGTGGGATGGAGTCGGACCGGAACGCTCTTCGCCTTCATCCTCGGGATCTCGTTCAACGCGCATCTGATGACGGTCCTGCTGGCGCCCGGCTTTTTCTACTACTATTTCCGGCGGCTGGGGTTGAACCGGCGGGCGTTCCTGCGGTGGATCTATCTTGCTCCGGCGTTCGTCGCGGGGCTGCTGCCGTATCTCCTGCTGCCGATTCTCTCCTCCACCGAACCGCGCATCAGCATGGGGAAGATCGATTCGGCGGGACGTCTGATCGACTACATCTCGGGAGCGCAGTTTCAGGGATGGATGTTCAGCGGGATGAAGGTCTTCCGCGATCAGACGGCGTTCTTCCTCGGCGGCCTTCCGCGCGAGCTTGCGTACCTCGGGATTCCGGTCATCCTGGTCGGGCTCTACAGACTCTTCCGTTCCGACGAACGACTGGGGACGGCGAGCCTCCTCATGTTCCTGGCCGCGATCGTCTACGCCGGACAGTTCGCCATCAAGGAGATCGCTCCGTTCTATCTTAATGCGATTTTCGTGCTCGGGATCTGGCTGCTGGCCGGTCTCCTCCATCTACGCGACGCGATCGGACGGAAGGGGACGCTCGCGCTCGGCGCGGCCCTGGTCTCTCTGGCCGCCTTCTTCAATTACGCCGCCGCCGACGAGCGGGAGAACGTGCTGGTGGAAGGTCTCGCCGGCGATATGCTGGGAACGCTTCCCCGCAACGCCCTCATCTTCTCGACGCGATGGGATTTCTGGGTCGCCGGCAGCTACTACCTTCAGGCCGTCGAGAACGTCCGTCCCGACGTTCTGGTGATCAACCCGAACCTGCTCAGAAGCCGCGCCTTCATCGAAAGTCTGGCCGAGCGCGAGCCCTCGCTTGTCGCGGCGGCGGGAGCCAGGCTGGAGGCGTTCTATCGGGTTGCGGAGGAGTTCGAGGGGACGTCGGATCGGGCGGAACGTGAGCGGCTTGCGATCCCCTACCGCGCCGCCTACGCCAACATGGTCAACGATATGATCCGGGGGGTCTGGAGGCGCCGTCCCGTGCTGGTGACCGGCGAGGTCGATCCGGCGATAGGGAAGGGGCTGACCAGGGTTCCCTATCATCTGGCCTATCTGCTCAGGGCCGATTCCTCCTACGTCCCCCAGCCGTTCGTCCGCTACAGGAACTTCAGGTTCTGGGAGGGGCGGGCCGATGTCGACGCGGTGAACGTCTATGAGCACTACACGCTCAGCCTGATCCGCCGCGGCGACTACGAGGCGCTGCACGGCCATGATTCGCTGGCGAGCCGTTGTGTCGACTACGCGCTGGAGTTCGATCCGAAGCTCAGGGAGGAGGATGTCCCGGAGCTTCCGATGGGGAACCGGAACCAGGTGATACGGGTGATCCGGAGCTACGGCGATCTGCGCAGCATGAGGAGGAACTGAGGGGGGAGCGGGGCCGGGTTATACCTCGGCCTCCACCTTCTTCCGCTTCCGCGCCTTCATTATTTCGATGGCGGGAGGGAGGATGGAGAGAAAGATCACGACCCCGATCACGTAGTGCAGGTAGCTTTCGATATCGGGGATCGTTCTGCCGAGAAAATATCCGAGCAGGGTGGTGGAAGCGATCCAGAGGATGCCGCCGCTGATGTTGTAGACGCCGAAGCGGCGGTACGGCATCTGCGCGATCCCGGCCACCACCGGCGCGAACGTCCTGATGACCGGAATGAAGCGAGCGATCACGATCGTCTTGCCGCCGTGCTTCTCGTAGAACTCCTGCGTCTTGACCAGATGCTCATGTTTGAAGAGCCTGCTGTTCGGCCGGCTCATCAGGCGTTTCCCGCTTCGCAGCCCGATATTATAGCCCACCGCGTCCCCGATGATCGCCGCCGGGATCAGCAACGTGTTCAGCAGGACGATATCGAGATCGCCGTTGGCGGCGAGCAGTCCCGCGATCACCAGAAGAGAGTCGCCCGGAAGGAAGAACCCGACCAGCAGACCGGTCTCCGCAAAGATGATGCAGAAGAGTACGATATATGCGACAACTTCCCCGGAACGGACGAACGCGCTCAACCCATCGGCGGTCGTGAACGTATGAAGCAGATCGGAAATCCAGTCCATTGAGCTCGGATTGATAAGGGAGGATAATCCCGCCCCGTTCAGGGCGCTCTTACTGAGGAAGCGACAATCAACGAAAAAAGTTCGTCCCCAAACGAAAAAAGTCGTAGAGACCTCTCTCTTTCTTCTCTTCCCTCTGTGTCCTCTGTGACTCCCTGTTTATTTCTCTTCCTCTTTCTCTTT
>CBINGZ010000042.1:0-51765 GCA_966250335.1 uncultured bacterium
GCTTGTCTCTCCGTATATTCCGGTATAATATACCACTATATCGCGGGACCAAACAAGTGTGTAGTACCATGATATCGTAGATGTCTACATCGGATCGTGATGCTCAACATCTGTCGGCAGTAGCAATCTCAAGATGCCGTTCACTGTATTGCCGCGTTTACCGATCAGTAAACGGTTCACTATAGTAAACAGTCTTCATTCCATCGAACACAACCTCCAGCCTGCAATCGAGAGCAACCTTAGGAGAATTCTGTGTCAGGTTCCGAATCTTTCGATTCGGTCGGACCGGGCCATGAGAGGAATCGATCTCCGGCTCCACTTGATGCAGGTGCAAAAGAGGGGACGTACAACACGTCATTCAACCCACATGGGAACGCGAAGCCAGTACGAGCCGGCAGAAGTAATCGCAGCGCGCCAGGTGCTGGTGGAGCTGATGCAGATCCTCGGTGAGTATCGCGAGCAGATGGTACTCGTGGGCGGATGGGTGCCGTTTCTGCTGTTTGGTGCTGAACATATCGGCAGTACCGACATCGATATTACTCTCGACCGGGAACCCATCGACCACCCGTCCTACCCCTACAACCCCTGCACCGCCCGCCGCGCCATGACGAACATATCGTGAATAGATGAATAAACGAAGCGGGCGTTGCGCCCCACCAGCTTCATGTTCTCGAAACGATCGAAGTATGCGAGAAGCCCGGCGGCGCTTGCCGCGGCGGCGATCGAGAGGACCGGGTATGCGTTCGGGATCGCCACGTCGTGCGTTGCGATGATCTCCTCCGTCGGCAGGTTCATCACCTCTCTCAAGGCTCCTACCATCTCGCCCCGGAACCGATCCGAGTCGAGGTTCCAGAGGCGATCGCCCCGCTCGCACGGCGTTTCGAGGACGATCGACGTTGCTCCCTTGGGAGCCATCGCGGCGCTGCGGTTCTTCGGTTCGTAGAGGCGTGTGAAGGGGATGTCGGGATCGGGGAAGTAGATCGAGGCGTTCGGCGAGAAGCGGTCGCGGCCGAGCGTGATGACGCAGAGACGCAACTGGCGGAACGTGATCGCCTCGACCGATTCCAGGATCTCCTCCGGAGGAGCGGGAGTGAGAAGCCGCGCCGTGAGGCCGAGCGGCAGCGTATTGATCACCGTCGCCGGCTCGACAAGGCCGATCCCCTCGACCTCCACACCTGTTACCCGCAGCCGATCGCGCACGATGCGATGAACCGCCGCTCCCGTCCGGACGCCGTCGCCGAGCGAATCGGTCATCCGCTCGAAGAGCTCGCCGATTCCGTGTCGGGGATAGAGAAACGATCCGTCGAGGTGGCGCCGCGCCGAGGAGCGCCCGCGAAACGACTCGACGAGAAACGTACGGAGGTCGAGCCGCGCCAGGCGTGAACCGGCGATCGCGGGGACGAGTTCGTCGGGATCGCGGCCCCAGAGCTTCCGCGAGTAGTTCAGGAGCGCCAGCGATGCCAGGGTCTCGCCGTAGGTCGAGCGGGCGACGTCACCGAAACTCTCCCCGCCGGGCCGCGAACCGCTGGTCCGCAATGCGATATTTTCCCGCGCTATCGAGGCGAGGGTTCCGAACGGCAGGCGGCGGAGCAGATCGAGCGGCGCCAGCGGAAAGTCGAGAAGACGGCCGTCGTGGTGGAGCCTGCTCGGAGCGTCGACATGGAGCAGATCGTCGCCGAGAAGCTCCCGTGCGATCGCCGTCGTTTCTTCGTCACGATCGTGCAGACGATGGGCGCCGGTGTCGACGAGGAAGTCGCCGAAGCGGAGCGTGCGGCAGTTCCCCCCGGCGCTCGGGGCTGCTTCGTAGAGCTGCCAGTCGAACCCGCGTCGACGCGCATGATATGCGGCGGCAAGCCCCGCAGGCCCCCCGCCGAGCACGGCGACGCGAGGCCTCGGCCCCCTCATCGGCTCCCCCCGACCGCATAGTCGTACAGCTCGATCTGCGGCCAGATCCGGTTCACGTACGGATTGTGGTAGAAGCGCCGAACCCCGGCCGCAGGGAAGGGGATGCTGTCGCGATAATCGCCGACGCTGACAACGCGTCCGGCTGCCGGCCGCAGCCGCAGCGAGTCGTCGATCCCCTCGCTATCGACCGCGAGAAAACGCGCCTGTACCCCTGTCGCTGCAAGGTAGTCGTTGACCAGTCTCGTCGAGACGACCGTGAGCGGCCGGCCGCTGCGACGCAGTTCCTCTCCCGCCTGCGCTATCGCGCTCGGTCGTTTGTGCTGCCACGCCAGACCGACCCCGACGACTGTCGCCGCGCCGAGAGTGACGAGCACGACCGCCGTGCCGAGCATCCCGCGGCGAAGGATTCGCTCCAGCCCCACCGTGACGCCGAGCAGAAGAAACGGCACGAGCGGCAGCAGATGACGGCTGTGATAAATGACGTTCTGGTAGAGAAAGATCCAGACGAGATAGCTCGCGATCGCCGCGGCAATGAGCTGCCATCGCCGGCTTCGGAGCGCCGTGCGAGCGGGGCTCAGGGCGGCGCCGATCGCGACGAGTGCCCCGAGTCCCGCGACCACGGTAAGGGGATCGCGCCCGCGCCAGTAGCCGGTCAGAGCGTCGCTCCATATCCCTTCGAGCATCCGGGCGAGTCGCAGTACGATGTTCGGTTCGGTGCGGATCGTTCCGCCGAACTCATCGAAATGTCCCGTGGTCTGGTTGGCGGCGATGGTGAGGATCTCCGGCCAGCCGGTCGTGATGAGGAGCGGAACGGCCCATAGAAGAATGCCGGCGACGAAGAGCGTCGCGGCGCGCAGTCGGGCGCCGCGCCATGTCAGCGCGTAGAGTGCGACAGGGAGGAGGAAGGGGATGTACGAGAGCCGTGTTCCGGCCAGAAGCGCCGCCGTGAAGGCGCCGCGGATTCTTCTCCCTTCCCGTTCGCTCGTCAGGTCGTGCAGCGTCCAGACGAGCAGGGCGGTGCCGAGAAGGTCGGGCATGTAGCGATTGGCATAGACCCAGAGCATCCCGTTCCCCAGCGTGGCGACCGCCAGGATGAGACCGGATCGCGATGCGAGCCTGATGCCCGCCAGCGCGCGCACTCCGAGCAGGAGCAGAACGGTGGCCAGCGCGCCGACAAGGGAGAACCCGACGGCGAAGCTCCCGGTGATCGCCGTGAAGAGTCGGGCGAGCCCGACGAAGACGAGGTAGCCGGGGAAGTGGGGTTGCAGGCGCGCGATGTCGAAGTCGACCATCGAGAGCGCGAAGTGGAGGCTGTCGGGATCTTCGACGTAATAGATCGTGGTGAGAAGACGGGTTGCGATCGCCGTGGCGGCGATGACGATAATGACGTTCCATTCCCGTCGATCGATCGCGCCGGGCCGTCGGGCGGGGTTGCCGCCGTCGGGCTCCGAACGCATCGAGCCGCCGCGGGTCGAATCCCGCGGCGGCTCGGTGGAGCGTGATCGCAATTTCCCGGAACCTACCATCCACTCATCTGCGCGTCGGTGAAGCCGTACGCGCTCTTGAGGATCGCGGCCGCGGAGTCGATGGCCGTCACATACGCGGTGTGCTCGCTCGTCCCTGCGGCGTTGACCGTGGGGGCCGAGCCGACCAGGGTGTGGAGCTGCGTGAGCTGGGCGTCGGTGATCATCTTGGCCGAGTTGTACTGGAGTGCGATGAGGAAGCCCTTCAGCTCCGACCACTCGTGGCGGTAGCCGACCAGGTTGAAGTTATCCCCTCCCATCGAAGGAAGCGCCTTCTTGACGGCGTTGAGATAATGGACGGCCGAGGCGGCCATGATCTTCTCCCACGTCGTCGAGACCTTGCGGAGCTGGGCCTCGACCTCCTGGGCGCTGCCGAGTCCGCTGATCGTCGCGCGTCCCTTCAGGAAGGCGTCGAAGATCTCCTTGGTGAAGTCGGTCCCTGCCGCTCCCTTGTCGCGGCGCGCGGCGTAGCGGGCGATCGTGTAGTTGAACTCCGAGGAGAGATCGATCTTTCCGTCGCCGTTGACGTCGCGGACGTACTCGGTGCCGGTGGTAAGCTGATCGTCGGTGAAGTCGGCGTAGTTGCGCGCGGCGCCGAGGTAGCCGAACGCCTCATCCCAGTTGTGCTCCATCACCGTGTATGCGAGCTTCCCTCCCTTGCCGTCGTCGGCGGCGACCGAGTTGTCCTTGGTCATGACGTTGGCAAGATAGACCGATGTCGCCTGGTAGTAGGAGACCGAGCCGAAGAGGACCTTGCCGACCATCTCCGGAATGTCGAGGCCGTTCTCGTCGAAGAGCGCCTCGGGGGTGCCGAGCTTCATCGGATCCTGCGAGTTCTCGGCCGCTCTGCGGAGCCAGGCGCGGATAAGGGCGTCGGCCGTCGTGCCGGTGCCGACGACGGTCGCCGGCGAGATCTTGTCGGAGAGCTTCTTGTTCGTCGCGATCTTGTTGTACTGCGTCTCGAGGAGCGTCTTGCCGCTGATCGCGATCTTCGTTGTCAGATTCGCGGCGTCGCTATGCTCGTAGAGGGCCAGAAGATCGGCCTCGGTGACCGCCGTCGCCCCCGCCTTCGAGATCCCCGACAGGGTCGAGATCAGATCCTGGATCAAAAGGTTGCGCACGACCTGGCCGCCGTAGTCGATGCTGCTCTTCGAGGCGTCGAAACGGCTCTGGAACGTGTAGGTCGCCGGGACGACGATCTCCTTCGGCTGCTCGGGCTGCACGGGATCCTCGCTACAGGCGCTGAGCCCGCCGGCGAGAACGACGGCCGCCGCAAGGACAGCCCTGGAAGTGGTAAGACGATTGATCATTGGTCTGAAGTAATTATGACGAAGCGCGAATCGATATCGCTATCGACCGATTGTATATCGTGCTGTCAGGTTGATCTGGCGGCGCGCCCCCGGCAGGATGCCGGAGCTCTGGCTCGCTTCCGGCATTCCCGGATGCGAGTGGAGACGCGAGCCGATGTAGATACGGTCGAGAAGATTCTTCGCGGAGATCGACAGGTTCAGCTCCGGCGTCGCCTGCCAGGCCGCGCCGGCGTTGACGATCGAGTATGAGGGTATCGGACCTGTGTCGCCGCGGTTGTAGACCGTTTCGATATTCTCGAAGTCCGTGTACGCCTTGCTGACGTACTGCACGTCACCGTTGATCGTCAGCCCGAAGGGAAGCTCCTTCGACAGCCCGACGACAACCGTGTGATGCGGCGCGTACGGCAGCTCCTTCCCGGCGAGATCGACGTCGACGTTCCCCGCGATCACCGCCGACTTCATCCGTCCCTCGATCACCTCGGTCTGAAGGAAGGTGTAGACGACGGCGAGATCGGGGAGCAGCTCCGACCAGTGCGAGCCGTGAACGTGGGTTTCGAACTCGACGCCGTAGGTCTGCGCGCGGCCGAGATTCTTGAAGGTGGAGCCGATGCCGGCCGCGACGAGATCCTCGATCGACATGTGGAAGCCGGCGAGTTCGAGCTGTGCCCAGTCGAGCGCCGCGCGGGCGCCGAGTTCGGCGTTCCAGCTCTTCTCCGACTCCAGGTCGAGTCCGCCGTTCGCCACGTTTGCTCCCCAGTTGACGATCGCAAGGGTAGCGCTCGACGGCGGGGTGTAGCCGCGGTGGATTCCACCGAAAATGTTCCAGTCGCCGAGCGCCAGGTTTGCGCCGATCCCCGGCAGCACCACATGGCTCGTGCGATCCTGATAGGTCGCTCCCTGCAGCCGGTCGACCATCTGCTGCTCGAAGAGTTCGAAGCGCACTCCGGGGGTCACCGTCAACCCGCCGAACGTGAAGCGGTTGGAGGCGAAGAGCGCAAGCGCCGTCGTCTCGTAATTGTTGGAGAGACCGAGGATCGTGACCTTCGTCGTATCCTCGGTGTCGCGTTGATAGTAGATCCCGGAACGGGCGTCGGGCGCATCGCCGATGGCGCGCCGGTCCAGGAAACGGTCGAAGTGGAGCCTGCCGCCGATCTCCAGATGTGATTCGGGCGCCAGGAACGAATGGTCGAGATCGTACGACTGCTCGACCCCTGCGACATAGAAGGTGCGAAGGTTGCCGAAGTTGTCGCGGCCGTTTCCGACCCTGACGAGGTTCCCCGGCTCGTAGTAGGGGACCGCCGTGCGCTCACCGCCGGCAAGCGCATCGGGGCGGACGAAGATGTCGTTCTCGCGCCACCACTGGCGATCGAAGTAGTTCGCGTAGACCTTGGTCGTGCTCCCGAGCACGTCGTTCAGACGGTTCGTGTAGAGAACGTCGAGCGAGCCGCGCAGCACCTCGAAGTTGTCGTGCTCCTTCGGGTTGAAGGTCGGGTCGGTCGCGAACGAATATTCGGTCAGTCCGGTGTAGGTCGCGTTCGAGTTCTCGTAGTTGATGTTCCCTTTGATATAGACGACCTGATCCTCGTCGGGAACGATGTTGACCTTGGCTGTCGCGTTGTACTGTTCGAAGGCGTTGTTCTGACGGAAGCCGTCGCCGCGCTTGTAGAGAAGCTGCAGTTCGGGCTGCACGACATCACCCCCCCAGCCTCCGACCTCGGCAAGCGCCGCCACATAGCCGTTGGTGCCGACCGTGAGCTGTCCCAGACCCCCCGGCGTCGACCTTGGACGACGGGTGATATAGTTGATGACACCCCCCATCGTCTGCGGACCGTAGCGGATCGCCGCGCTCCCCTTGATCACCTCGATCCCCTCGATCCGCTCGGCCGGCGGGTTGTAGTACATGTTCGGGTAGATGTACACGGCCGGAGCCACCGGAACGCCATCCTCGAGAATCAGGACGCGCGAGCTGCGACGCGGGGAGAGGCCGCGGATGCCGACGCTGATCCGTGAGTTTCCGATGCCGTCGTCGGAGGCGATGTTGACCCCGGGGATGTAGCGGACGGCATCCTGCGTCCCGATCGGCGCGATCGCCGCCAGTTGCTGCGCATCGATCCGTGTCGCGGTGCCGGGCATCCTGCTGTAGACCTCGGGCGACTCGCCGATGACCTCGATAGGTCGCATCAGGAAGTCTCCCTGCGGAAGCTGTATCGTGATCTGTGCCGTTTCCCCCGCGGCCACGCGCACCTCCATCTGCTGCTCCCGATATCCGAAGAGTCGCGCGCGCAACGTCACTGTTCCGGCCGGAACCTTCTCCAGTCGGAACCTGCCGTCGCGGCCGCTGAGGGTGCCGATCTGTCCCTGTCCGGTACGGACGTAGACGGCCGCGCCGATCACCGGCTCGCCGCTCGTCGAATCGACGACGCGTCCGGCAATGGTCGCGACCGTTTCCTGCTGGGCGAGCGCCGTGCTCTTACTGAGACCAAATCCAAGTACGGCGACGAAGAGAAGGAGGAACCGGGGATTGAGGTTCACGTGGATCAATTGACTTCGGGATTGCTCTCGACGGTGGGAAGGACGCCGTCGGCATTGTTGGCCGTCGAGTCGACAGGAGGGGACACGGAGATATTGCCGTAGCTGCCGTTTGCCGGCTTGGAGCCGGACTGCGGCGAGAGGATCGGATCATCCTCGCACGACGTCAGCACGGTGGCGGCCGCCAGCGCCGGGATTCCGACGAGCATAAGGTTTCTCAGAAGCAGTCGCACAGGTGTCGTGTCCGTAGTTCTTATTCAGACTGTGTCCACACAAAAGTAGAGGGTGAGGATAAACCCGGCAAGCGGTGGGGGTATATCAAACAGTAACAGAGGGGCTGCGGAGGGACAGGGTCCGGGGCGTTGATGATATCGGTTGCAGTACCGGGAAAACAGTATATTTGCATTCGATATTTCTGCGATATGAATATCCGCCTTGAAGTGTCGGCACCCTCCTCTTCTCCTACTTCGACACCGAGAATATCCCTTACCCGCATCCGACGGTACGACGCCGATATCGGTCATGGGGCAGGGACGGCCCGCTCCGTCGATTCTTCATCCGCGACCTGATCTGAATTATAGTATGGTATGGAGTAAGAGTATCGTGAGCACGCATCATCCTGCCGAGGTTCGTGTGATCGTCTCCTGCCCGTTTCCGGAGAACCGATCGGAGCGCGAGCTTCTTCCGGGGCGTATACGTTCGACTGTTGCGCGGAAATACTCGATGCGCGGATGCCGCGTGATCGATATAGATCTGAGGAGCGAGATCGCCGAGGGGGCGCGTATCGTCGATGATATCGTGACGAGCCTCTCGCTCACGGCGCTCGTCGTCGTACTTGGATCGGACTGCGATTGGATCGACGACGCTCCGGCCGCCGTGGAGGCGACGGTTCCCGATCCCCGTCCGGGGGGCGCGGCGGACCTCCGTCTGAGTCTCGTGGAACTGGCCGCGCTCGAACGTCTCGTGACCCATCCGCTGATCGGCAGCCGCTGCGTCCTCTATGCGCCGGCTCGCGGGACCGTCGGCCGGCACGCGCGCATCCGGGAGCTGGCCGAGACGGTTGCGTCGCTGGGGGGGACCTTCCGGCCCGATCACCATGATATCGACGACCTTGCCTCCCGGGTCGAAAACGATCTGGGGGCGATCCTCGATCGACTCGTTCCGGACGATGCGGTTGCCGGAATGCTCGCGGCCGAGCGCCGTTCACAGGAAGAGTTCGGCCGGACCCGGCGGCGGGTCTATGTGGAGATGCCGGAGTATCTCGATCGGCTCGACCGTCATGCCGGCGGCGACGGGCCGCCGCTGGTCGTCACGGGGGAATCGGGGGCCGGCAAGAGCGCGCTTCTGGCATGGTGGGCCGATCGTTTCGGCCGCCAGCATCCCGACAGGTTCCTGCTGATCCATCACGTCGGCGTCACGGCCGCGGCGGGGGATCATCATGCGTTTCTCTACCGCCTCTTTTATGAGATCCGCGAGCGGTATCGTATCGATGACCCGGTTCCCACGTCCCCAGCCGAGCTGGAGTCGGCGCTTCCCCTCTGGCTCGGTCACGTTCAGCGTGAACGGCTGATTCTGGTGATCGACGCGATCAATCAGTTCGATGCGCCGTCGGAGACCCCGGCCTGGCTTCCCGACCATCTGCCGCCGAATGTTCGTCTCGTGGTCTCGTCGGCGCCGGGGGAGCTCACCGACCGGCTTGCCGGACGGGGCTGGGAGACTCTTGGGGTGGAACCGCTCGGCCGCCGGGAACGGCGGGAGATGACGCGTCGATTTCTCGAAGTCTTCGGCCACGGCATGGGGGAGGGGCGGTTCGGCCGCGTATCGGATCATGCGTCGAGCGCCAATCCGCTTGTGCTCCGCACGCGGCTGGAGGAGCTGAGCCGGGCCGCCGAAGGGGGGGAACTGAACGAGCGAATCGAGTACTTCCTCGGCGCGGATGATCTCGATAACCTCTTCGACCGTGTTCTGGCCGCAATGGAGCGGGAACATCGCGCCGGGCTTGTCTGCGAGACCCTGACGCTGATCGCGGCCTCGCGCTCCGGTCTGGCGGTCGCGGAACTGGCGGAGATCATCGATATCGATCGTGGTGAGGTCGAGCGGCTTGTCCGTACGCTTCAATTCCATCTGATGAGCCGGGAAGGGAAGCTCGGGCTTGGTCACGACCATCTGCGTCGGGCGATCGCCGCACGCTACACGGGGCATCAGGCCCTGGAAGGTGAGGAACCGCACACCAGACTGGCGCGATATTTCGGCAGGTTGCCGTACGGGCCGCGCCGTGCCGAGGAGGAGCCGTGGCAGCTTATGAAAGCCTCGGCAGGCGATGCTCTTGGGGCGTGCCTTGCCGATCTCGACATGTTCCGGCTCCTCTACAGCGAGCGGGCGCCGCATCAGTTGATCGGCTACTGGCTTGCGGTCGGCGACGGCGCCGATCCGGGATCGGCGTACCTGGCGAGCCTCGATGCATGGCGGCCGCGCAACGACGCGGAGCTTGCCGCGACGCTCGATCAGGTCGGCGCGTTTCTTGCGGACTTCGGCATCTACGGGGCGGCTGAGACAATCTGCCGTCGTGCAGTAGACCTTCACGGCCGTCTGGAGACGGAACGGCACGGTCGTATATCGAGCCTCGATACACTGGCGACGCTTCTCTATCGAACGGGGCGATTCGATGAAGCGATCGCAATCGCGACCAGATCGGTGGTGTCGAGCGTCGTCGCGCTCGGGCCCGACCATATCGATGTCGCAAGGGGGCTGGTCAGCCTCGGCGCGCTCTATTTCACGGCGAAGCTCCCGAAAGCGGCATCGGAGCGATTCCTGGAAGCCGTGAGAATCTGCGAGGGACTGGGGGAGTCGGCGCTGCCGGTGCTTGCCAAGGCGGTCAACAACCTTGGCGCGCTGCGGCAGTCGGCCGGGGAGCCGGAGCGGGCGATCGCACATTTCGAGCATGCCTGCCGGCTCAATGAACGAGTGTATGGGCCGGATCATCCGGAGGTCGCGTCGAACCTGACCAATCTTGCGTTTGCCATGGAACGTTCCGGCGATATAGATCGTGCCGAGACCCTCTACCGGCGCGCTCTCGATATCAACGAACGCCTTCTCGGCCCCGCACATCCGGAACTGGCCGTGCTTCTGACGAATCTCGGTTCGCTTCTTCGTGTCCGGGAGAATTTCGAGGCGGCCGAGCCGTTGTACCGGCGCGCGCTGGCCCTTCGAGATCGCGCGCTCGACTCTTCCAGTGAAGAACTGGTGAACAGCCTGATCCGGCTCGGTTCCCTTTTGCGGCAGCGGGGCAAGTTGAGCGAAGCGATCGATATCTTCGAGCGGGCGTTGCCGGGCGCCGTACAATTATATGGCGAAGCGTATCCCGTCCCCACCATCCGCAGTCGACTGGAAGAGATGAGAGGGGAGGGTGAGAAGAGCTGATCGCGATACTTCATGAGGATCATCGGAGATGATGAATAAATCCGAGATCGGCCTGCAGAACGATCGTGATGAATATTACCTGTTCCGGTACATGGGTGTTCGATGTATATGCGATTACCGCATACCTGATGACTCTGCACTGGTTGACCTGGTTGGCCGCATCGATCTGGGGAGCCGTCACAAGTGTCGGGAAACTGTTCGGGTACGCAACGGCGACGGTACAGGGCTGGGGAAGTAAGCTCCTGTTCAGGGGGACCTTCATAAAACTGCGCTGCAGATCCGGGCTCTGGTTCGTGTTCCGTTCATCAAGAGACTGGCCGTTGACGGAAAGCCGCACCGATGTCTGCAGCGAACCGTAAAATTCGACCGAAACGATACCGTAGAATTCACGCGGCAGGTCGAAGGAATAAGGGAAGTCGGTACCCATGACAGGTTCCTCTGCCGGAACTTCGGGCGATTGCGTGTCGGCGGCGGATGTGATCGAGCTGCTCATATCGTGTATTGATGTTGATGTGAGATGAACCGTTGAACGTCGCAATTCCGGCCGGACGATGATCCGGCGCGCTCCGGACGTCGGGGAAAACAGCGCGGAGCCCGGCTCCGCGCTGTTTCGGTACGTTCGAGTCCTTTACGGCAGGAAAATGATATCCCACTGTGCCCAGGGCGCGTCGTTCGGATCGGCGACATGCACCATCACGTTGTCGGGATAGGCCCCGCCCGGAACGCATTCGTTGCATCGTGCCGCGTACTTTCCGCTGTCGGCCTTCAGGGTATATTTCCCGTTGCCCAGCTGTGCGATCTCCCACTGTGCCCAGGGGGATGAATTCACATCGGTGACATGGACGAAGACGCTGTCGGGATAGGCCCCGCCGGGAATGCAGTTGTTGCATCGGGCCATGTACTTTCCATTGTCTCCCTTGAGAGCATACTTGCCGTTGTCCAGATGCTGGAGCTCCCACTGCGCCCACGGAGATCCCGCCAGATCCGCGACATGGACGAAGACGCTGTCGGGATAGGCTCCGTCGGGAATGCAGCTGTTGCATCGTGCTGCGTACTTTCCGCTGTCCGCTCTCAGAGCGATCTTGATACCGGCCATGAATACCTCCTCAGAAATGTAGTGTGCCTCGGCACATGTATGTTGCACTGCCTGTCGCAGTGATTATGATTCGTAGTCGTACTGCGATCCGTTCGATTTCCCGCTGCAAATATGCCGGGCATCATATCGGAGGAGGTTACTTAGAAAGTACCTAGATGCCTTGCCGCCCGGTATTCTTCATCCCGACCGGTTGCTTCCGGCGGCTTCGGTTCGTACCTTCACGATATGTTTCGGAGGGGGGTACGGGAGCCACATCTCTTCTCAACGGATATAGTCGATAGTGGGTCGAGGCGGGTTCGGTGAGGCGTGCCGGGAGACCGGGACGACCGGCGGCAACCAATGTCATGGTATGGCAATGTCCAGCGAAGTGGTCGACATGAATCGCGGTCGGATCGATTCGATCGAGCGGAAGCTCCGACATGCCCATAACGGCTCAGGTCGGATAGCGGTGCTGCGGGAGCTTGCCGCCGACGGCATACGCGATCCGGAGTACGTGCTGCGGGTTGCGGGGGAAGGATATCATGAAGCGACCAAGGCGCGTGAGTTCGACGCCGCGGCCGAGTTCCTGCATCTGCGGGGGGTGGCCCAGTACGGCTTATCGAACTACGATGCGGCGATCCGTGACCTCTCGGAGTCGTTTGCCCTGGCGCACGATCTGGAACTGCACGAACCGGCTGCACGAACGGCGCTGGCGCTCGGCAGATCGTATGCCGATCTGGGCGACCATCGGAACGCGATCGACCGCTTTGCCGCCGTGCTCGACCTCTGCGGCCGTCACGACATGCCGGGCATCAGGGCCGATGCGCTGGAATCGCTCGGCGGACTCCGCACGAACCTCGGCGAGTACGCGAAGGCCCTCGGCCACTACTTTGAATCTCTTGCCGTACGGGAGGCTGGGGCCGATGCCGGCGGAGCCGGTCGGGTCCTGATGGCGATCGGTGTCGTCGATACGCTTACCGGCAATCTCGGCTCCGCGTTCGACCGCTTTACGGCGGCTCTCGGTTCATTCCGCGGTAGCGGTGACCGCTACCGCGAGGTGACCGCCCTCATGCATCTGGGGCAGCTCCATTTCGACCGGGGGGAGCTTGTCGCCGCCCTCGACCGCTCGCTCACTTCCATCGCCATCTACGAATCGCTCGGCGACCGGCTCAACCTTGCGCGGGCGCTCTCCATGGTCGGCGGAATTCATGAGCGGAGCGGAAGGATGGATGAGGCGCTCGACGCGCAGATGAAGGCGTACGAGCTTCTCTCTCCCGGCGAGGAGGACGGCCTTGCCCTTGAGCTTCTTCTGGCGATCGGCAGATTGAACGCTGCCGGTGGAGCCCTGCAGGAGGCGATGTTCGTCTTCAAGCAGGCGCTCGGCATGGCTCGCGATCGGGACGATCCCCGCATGCAGTACGAGTTCCATCGTGCCATCTCCGATGTCTATGAAAAGCTGGAACGCCCGGCCAAGGCGCTGGAGCACTTCAAGCGGTACACGGCGTTGCGGGAGAGCATGATCGGGCTGGAACGGCAGAAGGAAATGGCCGAACAGGTAGTGCGATATGAGCTTGAGCGGGCGGAGCGCGAGCGGGAGATCTATCGTCTCAGGGTACAACACCTCGAGACCGAAGTCCGGCTGAAGCAGAACGAACTGACGGCGCTGGCGCTCAATCTGGTGCAGAAGAAGGAACTGCTCGAGGAGCTGGAATCGAACGTCGAAAGCCTGCGACGGGCCGGCGCGCCGCAGGGGGGGAGCGGGCAGGTCGATGTGGATCATATCCTCCGGCAGATCCGCTCGAACAAAAGCTCCGACGGCGAATGGAAGGCGTTCGAACAGCAGCTCGACAACCTCCATCAGGATTTCATCCGTCGCCTCTCCGAACGATATACCACGCTGACGCCGGCCGAACTGAAAGTCTGTTCGCTTACCAGGCTCGACCTTCAGGCGAAGGATATCGCCAACCTCCTCTTCGCGTCGGTGCGGACGATCCATGCGCACAAGTACAACATCCGCCGGAAACTCACCCTTCCCTCCGACGTGAGCCTGACGACCTTCCTGGTGGGAGTATGATCGGTCCTGACCGGGGCATCTCCTGCAATTGTATCGCTATTGTGAAAACTTGACTTGTTCCGATGTAATAATACTCTTACCTTTGTATCGTATTCTAACATCCCGAGCGGGAGGAAATGCCCGAAATTCTCGTGCAAAGCACCATTCCTTCCGATAGGGTCATCCCGCGGCATCGGATTGGGCCTGAAAACCCATGTCACTTCTTGGCGTGAAGTGATGTTTCCGCGCCGCCTGAAGCGATGTAGGTTGCCGTGACCGCTGGAGCCGGCCTGTGTACTGCGTTGATAGGTGATCAACGGCCATTCTGACCGAACTTCTGATACTCAACCGCGCCGTCATCCATTGCCACGCCTGATGCTCGATCGATTCGCTCACCCCGGAGAGGGGTAGGCCGTACACTGCCTGCTCCGAATCGTTCCCTTGTCTCATCGGCCGAGGGGCACCGTCGGTTTGCCCTGAAGGTCGGGGCGGCTCCATGCCTGCCCTTGACCCTCGACGGTCGATGTCCACTATATATATCGCGCCGGATTATCACGCGGAGTAACGTAGAGAGGCTTATCATAACCCGATGCGGTGTCGATCCGCCCCCACCTTGACGTATGATTCCATCCTCCCATCGTAACGCGGTCACTACGGCTCGCGCGGCGCAGATGTGTCGTGCGGGTTATCAATCAATACACTCTCGCATTCATTCAGGAGAAGGCCCATGGCAGAAAAGAGCGGCGCAGCGAAACCGCCTGTCGGGTTCGTTGCGAACATTGTCACCGATCCGGCGAATGTGCCGAACGTGGGGTTTGTCTTCGGCTATCCCGGCAGCTCGTCGGAGGAAAACACTCTCAGACTCTACACCAGACCTGATCTCGGCGAGTACTACGAGATCCCCAACGATGCTATAGTATATCGCGAAGATGCCCCGGCCGGGAGCGGACCGAGCGGCGGCGCCTTCATCTGGGTCAACAACGACGTGGACCTGCTCCGTAAGTCACGCACCCATGCCGATGTAAAGTCCAAGTTCTTCTCCGGCGCTATTCAGGCGGATTATCTCGGGGGAGAAGTCGCTGGTCCCACGGGCGTGCAGGACTGCACGAGCGTGCCGATGAAGTGCGGCAACACCTTATGGAAGGGATGCCCGCCGGGCCCCACGGGTATCCTTAACTGCACCGCCGCCCCGCAGTATTGCGGCGACACACAGTGGCGCGACTGCACGGCCAAAGGATGTCCGCCGGGTCCGACAGGGATCCACCATTGCACGATGGCGCCTCCTCTCTGCGGCAACACGGCGTGGAAGGGCTGCGACGCGGGAGCTGCACAGGATGAGGGAGCCGTCGGCCCGACGGGAGTCCAGAACTGTACGTCGGCTCCACAGTATTGCGGCAACACGGCATGGCAGGGTTGCATCATCGGCCAGACCGGCTGGCAGGGCTGCGGCGGTAATGAGGCCGGTGCTGCTGATCAGGGTCAGGTCGGCCCGACGGGAGTCCAGAACTGCACGTCGGCCCCGCAGTATTGCGGCAACACGGCATGGAAGGGATGCATGATCGGCCAGACCGGCTGGCTCGGTTGCGGCAACATGCTCGGCGCCCAGGCTCCGGGTCCGATCGGTCCGACGGGAGTTCAGCATTGCACGTCGGCCCCGCAGTATTGCGGCAACACGGCATGGAAGGGTTGTCCGATCGGCCAGACGGGGGTCCAGAACTGCACATCCGCTCCGCAGTATTGCGGCAACACCGCATGGAAAGGTTGTGTGATCGGTCCGACGGGCTGGCTCGGTTGCGGTGCTCCGGGCGCTGCGGCTCCGGGTCAGGTCGGCCCGACGGGAGTCCAGCACTGCACGGCAGCGCCGCAGTATTGCGGCAACACGGCATGGCAGGGTTGCATCATCGGCCCGACGGGCTGGCAGGGCTGCGGCGGCAACGAGGCCGGTGCGGCCGATCAGGGCCGGGTCGGCCCGACGGGAGTTCAGCACTGTACCGCCGCTCCGCAGTATTGCGGCAACACCGCGTGGCAGGGCTGCATGATCGGCCAGACGGGATGGCTCGGTTGCGGCGGCAATGAGGCCGGCGCGGCAGGCCAGGGCCCGATCGGCCCGACGGGAGTTCAGCATTGCACCGCCGCTCCGCAGTACTGCGGCAACACGGCATGGAAAGGTTGCGCGATCGGTCAAACGGGCTGGCTGGGGTGCGGCAACGCGCCGGGCGCCGAAGCGCAGGGAATGGTCGGTCCGACGGGAGTGCAGCATTGCACGGCAGCACCTGAGTACTGCGGCAACACCGCATGGCAGGGGTGCATGATCGGTCAGACCGGTTGGCAGGGTTGCGGCAACGCACCGGGTGCCGAAGCCCAGGGAGCGGTTGGTCCGACGGGAGTCCAGCACTGCACGGCAGCGCCTCAGTATTGCGGTAACACCGCATGGCAGGGCTGCATCGTCGGCCCGACGGGCTGGCAGGGCTGCGGCACCGGCGGCCAGTCGTAAGGGGGGACCTACGGGAATCGAGAACTGCCGCGCCGTATTGTCGCAGGACGATACGGCGCGGCAGGGATATCCGAGCCGACGCGAGCACACTTACAATTTCACCATCGAGGTTTTCATGAACACTCAAATGCCGCAGTGCATACCGGCTTCGCTGCACTGTACGCCGATTGAGCCGTGTCCGACCTTCCAGCCGTGTACCCATATCGTCTGCGCACAGCCGCAGGCGAATGCGATGTACCCGACCCCGACACCGGCCACCCACTGCTTCATCTGCCCCCCGCTTCAGAATGCAAACATGATGGCTCCGCCGACCCCGACCTGCGCTGCACAGGGAGCAGTTCCGTCGGGCGCGGCGACGCTCTGTCCGACGGTGTGGTCTCCGTGCCACACGCACGTCATGCAGACGAGCTGCCCGCCGGCGACCGTCTGCCCGCAGCCGACGACCCTCTGCCCGGCTCCGCAGGCGATGGCCGCGCCGGCCGGTCAGGGTAACGTGAATTCCGTCCATATGTGTGCCACGACCTGGACGCAGCCGTTCACCATCTGCCCCCCTCCGCAGGCGATGGCGGCACCGGCCGATCAGGGTAACGTGAATTCCGTTCATGTCTGTGCCACAACCTGGACACAGCCGTTCACCATCTGCCCGCCTCCGCAGGCGATGGCGATGGCCGCCCCGGCACAGGGGAACCAGGCGAACATGAATTCCGTCCACATCTGCGCCACGACCTGGACACAGCCGTTCACTCTCTGCCCGCCGTGCCATGTCGGCCCCTCCGGTGCCGCGACGGTCTGCACGCAGTTGATCGGTTGCCACACGCCGGGTCCGAACTGCCCGATCCAGACGCCGGGCTGCACCCACATCTGCCCGGGTCCCGGGACGATGGCGACGGTCTGCACGCAGCCGATTTCGGTCTGCGGTCCGTGTGTGACGGCACACCATAACATCTGCACGATCGCCTCGCATCCGGTTCAGTGCCACCAGACGATCGCCGGTTGCCCGATCGAGCATCCGCAGGCGATGATGGCGATGGCGGCGCCGCCGCAGGGCGCCCCGGCTCCTGCCCCGGTACCGTCGGGCGCAGCGACGATCTGCACGCAGTTGATCGGCTGCCATACGCCGGGCCCGAACTGCCCGATCCAGACGCCGGGTTGCACGCAGATCTGCCCCGCCCCGTCGGGCGCGGCGACGGTCTGCACGCAGCTTATCGGCTGCCATACGCCGGGCCCGAACTGCCCGATCCAGACGCCGGGCTGCACCCACATCTGCCCGGGTCCCGGGACGATGGCGACGGTCTGCACGCAGCCGATCTCGGTCTGCGGTCCGTGTGTGACGAGGCCGGTTACGCTCTGTGGTCCGATCTCGGTCTGTGGTCCGTGCGTGACGAGGCCGGCCACGATTTGTGGTCCGGGCACGATCGTCGTTACACGGCAGCCTAACTGTCGGGAGACGAGCTTTATCTGCGGATTCGAACGGCCGGAAGGCGGAATGCCGCAGCCGCTGATGGGAATGGCTGCACCGCCGCAGGGCGCTCCTGCTCCGGCGACGGCAGCGACGGTCTGCACGCAGCTTATCGGCTGCCACACGCCGGGTCCGAACTGCCCGATCCAGACCCCGGGTTGCACGGGACCGTCGGTCTGCGGTCCGTGCGTATCGCATCCTGCCACCCTCTGCTGCCCGCGCGGCGGAGCCGAGGCGGCGACAGTGATCGGCCCGACGGGAGTTCAGCACTGCACGGCCGCTCCGCAGTATTGCGGCAACACCGCATGGCCGGGTTGCGTGATCGGCCCGACGGGCTGGCAGGGTTGCGGCGGCAATGAGGCCGGCGCGGCAGGCCAGGGTCCGATCGGTCCGACGGGAGTTCAGCACTGCACGGCGGCCCCGCAGTATTGCGGTAACACCGCATGGCCGGGTTGCGTGATCGGTCCGACGGGCTGGCAGGGTTGCGGCAATGCGCCGGGTGCCGAAGCGCAGGGCCTGATCGGCCCGACGGGAGTCCAGCACTGCACGGCGGCCCCGCAGTATTGCGGTAACACCGCGTGGCCGGGTTGCGTGATCGGCCCGACGGGTTGGTACGGTTGCGGCGGCAATGAGGCCGGCGCGGCAGGCCAGGGCCCGATCGGTCACACAGGCTGGCACGGTTGCTGCCTCGGAGGCACCTGCTTTCCTATGACGGTCGGGCCGGTGATGACACCGACGTGCCCACAGTAAACAGATAGCGACGAACGATTCGGACGCCCTCCCGCGGAAATGCGGGAGGGCGCGCCGGTCGGCGCTGCCGTCCCGACGGGATTCACTAAGTTTCGATCTCCACGCGATACGAGTACGAGAAGGAACCGGGCCGCGGCACGCGATTCTTCCGAACGATCCGCCCGGGGCGATCACGGCTCCGGAGGGGCCGTTTCCCGGACAACACACTGTCTCAGCAGGACCACATGTTCATAACAGCGTCGAATCTGGTACACTACCTCGTGTCGCGAGGCACGATTTCCGCCGATTCGGTGGTCGACGGCGATTTCATCGTCGCCGAGGCCGGCCGCCGCAACCGCAACTTCAAGGTCATCCGCAGAAAATCTCCCGGTCTGTTCGTCAAGCAGATCAAGACGTTCGATCAGCAGGCGATCTTCACCCTCCAGCGCGAGGCGGCCTGCTATCGTATCGCGCAGTCCGATGCGCGCTATTCCACACTTGCCGGGCTGATGCCGCGGTTCGTCGATTATGATCCATCACGATATGCTCTGATCCTGGAACTGGTGAACGGCGGGGAGAACCTTACCGAGCATCATCAGAAGCTCCGGTCGTTTCCGGTCGAGGTCGGCAGGATGCTGGGGGAGGGACTGGGAGCCTATCAGTCCGAAGTGGGACGTCTCTTCGGCGCCGGGGCCGATTTCTCCCTCTTCCCGCGCCAGGTGCCGTGGATTCTCTCGCTCCATAACAGCGGCGACGCGATGTTCAGCGAGCTCAGCACCGGCAACACCCAGCTCGTCGCTCTTCTTAGACGATACCCCGACTATCAGGCGCTGCTCGACCAGGTGCGCAACGACTGGCAGTACGACAGCCTTATCCACGGCGACATGAAATGGGACAACTGCCTTGTGTTCCGGAACGAGGCGGGGGGATTCGATTTCCGGATCGTCGACTGGGAGCTCGCCGATGTCGGCGACGCCTGCTGGGATGTCGGCGCGATCCTTCAGGCCTATCTCACCTTCTGGATCCTCTCGATGCCGATCACGCCGGGCGTGCCGCCGGAACAGTTCATCGACAAGGCAGCCTACAGACTGGAGGATATGCAGCCCGCGATCCGCGAGTTCTGGGCCTCATATATCCGTGTACGAGGGATAGATCCCGCCTCCGCCGGGCCGATACTCGAGCGCTGCGTCCGCTACGGCGCGGCGCGCATGGTGCAGACGGCGTTCGAGTACCTCTACTACGCGTCGCAGCTTACCGGCTATGCGATCATTCTCCTTCAGGTCAGTCTCAACATCCTCAAGAATCCGAAAGAGGCCGCCGGCGATCTGCTCGGCCTGTAGCGATATATCCTTATGATCTCCAATCCCTCAGACGAGATCGCGAAGATCCTCGCGGCCGTCACGATCCATACTCCCACGTCGTACTCGTTCGCCGGCGGCCCTCCGGTGGAGGTGAACCCCGCCGGCATCCGTGACCGGGTCCCGGCCAGCCATCCGCTGCCGGACGATCCGATGGTGCAGAGCATTCAGAGCACCCTCTACGCCTTGTGCTACACCCGCCCCTTCAACGGGAACGGCGTCGATTTCTCCGCGGAATCTTCCGCCCCTCCCGATCCGAACTTCCCCATGCGTCTGTCGCAGGCCAACCGGAGCCGCAACAGATGGGACCCGGGATGGAGGATCTATCAGCTCGGGACGGCGGGACAGATCTATGTGCAGAAGGGGGAGCGCTGCCGTCCCGCCATGCCGGGAGAGTACGCGGTCGAAAGCGGTCCGGGGATGGCGCCGCAGGTCGGCATGACCGTCTCGATCCAGTCGCTGCGCGAGTCGTTCCAGATGCAGCCCGGTTTCTACTATGTCTTCGGGGAGACCGTGCCGGATCAGTTCGACGACTTCAACACGATCCGGTTCTACTTCAACACGACGGGCGCCGGGGCCGATCGTCTGGTGGAGGCGTTGTCGACGGAGCTGAACAGATTTCAGATCCCGTTCCGATTCAAGACCCTCGCCGATCCCACCCACTATACCCGTACCGACGCGGCGGTTCTCTATATCGCCAGAAGATATTACAGGATCACCGCCGCGCTGGTTGCCGTGCTTCCCGATGCCGTGACCTCGGAGCTGCGCCCGCAGGTGCCTCTCTTCAGCAAGGCGCTGCGGCCGGGAGTGGGACTGGCGGAGGACCCCGGCAACGGCGAGAGCTTCGGCATGCATCGCTGCCGGCTCGTTGCCGAGGGGATCGTCGACTCCTGGAGATCGAACAATCATAACCCGGACGCGCGGATGGCCGCCGTACATAATCGCTTTACGATGAACGGAATGAGTCTGGAGAGCCCGCATCTGAACATGGGATCGAAGGATCTCTACGAGCTTCCCGTCGCAGGAGGGATCGATCTGTGAGCAGCACACCCTATCTCGATACCGCCGGCAGGATCGCCGGTCGTATCTGTCGTGATGCGATCTGGTCGGGAAGCCGGTGCAACTGGCTCGGCTGGTCGATGGAGCCGATCGGAGGGGCCTGGATTCCCGCGTATCGTTCCTTCAGCGCCGAACTCTACAGCGGCACTTCGGGGATCGCCCTTTTTCTGGGGCAGCTCTACGATTACACTCGCGACCCGATACAGCGGGCCACGCTCGAAGGGGCGATGAACCAGTCGCTCGACGCAATCGGATCTCTCGATCCTACCTACAGAATCGGCTTCTATTCGGGGCTCACCGGGATCGCCTACGCGATGATGCGGGTCGGTGAGATTCTGGAGCACGATCGTCTGGTGAAGAGGGGAGTGGAGGAGATGGCCGGCCTTCGCGACGTCCCCCTGGATGACCGCTTCGTCGACGTGATCGGAGGAAGCGCCGGTGCAATCCCTGCTCTGCTTCAGACCGCAAAGCGATATAAGCGGGACGACCTGACGGAGATCGCCGTGACCCACGGCAAACATCTGCTGAAGCTCGCCGTGAAGACGAACGAGGGATGGTCGTGGGATACGATGGGAGTCCCCGAACAGGGAAACCTGACGGGACATTCGCACGGCGTGGCGGGGATCGTGACGGCGTTCCTTGAGCTGTACACTGCCACCGGCGACAGGCGGTTCAAGGAGGCGGCGCTCAACGGCCTCGATTATGAGCGGTATCACTTCAGCGCCGAGCACGCCAACTGGCCCGACTTCCGCCGCATGGACCCCTCGGTCCCGCAGCCTCCGAGCTACGTGATGGCCTGGTGCCACGGCGCGCCCGGCATCGGCCTCTCGCGTCTGCGGGTGCGCGAGCTGATGGAGGACGACGGAAAGGTGATGGAGGAGATCAACGTCGCGGTCTCGACGACGAGCTCGCAGGTGGTCTACCCCGTGATGCCGGGCCAGGGGAACTACTCCCTCTGCCACGGCACGTTCGGCAACGCCGAACTGCTGATCGAGGCCGCCCCCGTTCTCAACCGCCCCGAGCTCCGTACGATCGCCCGGACCGTCGGCGACCGCGGCATCGAGAATGTGGAGCGAAACGATATGCCCTGGCCCTGCGGCATCCAGAACGCCGGGGAGTCTCCGAACCTGATGCTCGGCCTGTCGGGGATCGGATACTACTACCTGCGGCTGCACGACCCCGACCGTGTCCCCTCGGTGCTGCTGGTGCGTGGAGATGAGCCGTCCCGCTCGACGGCGGCTTCGGCCGTCGGCGTCGGCGCAGGTGTGGAGGTATGAGGGAATCGCGATAACATCAATCATCGTTGACCGTTATTGCAGGGCATCTATCGAGATGTGATAATATCATTGATCGATAGATGCCCTCGCGCCGTCTTTAACGGCGGATCATCGTTACTCCCGCGCCTCGTTCCTGATCCCACCATACAGATGTTCCGATCGCGAGGTCGTCGGCAGCATCGTATCGTACTCTGCCCAATGTTCCCAGCGGTTCGGTCGTGAGATATTCATGGAGGAGAGGCGCCTGCATTCATACAACATCACCATTCGTGTGTCTTACCGTTCCGTGGCGGAACGGACGCCGTGCAGGATCTTCCGATCCGCGACATGATCGTTCCTCCCTTCCCTTCATTCGAGTTCCCCCATCCTGAACACGGCTCGGAATCGGATTGAACCCGTTTGAATAATCACATCACGGTTGTATGTTCCGCCGATAGTTTCCGCGCGCGACCGGTTCCCCTGAACGGTTGCCTGCTGCCGGGAATCCCGGATCGTGCCTGACGCACCGGAGAGAGGCGATCGAGAACGACCCCGGCAGAGAAGAGCCGGACGGAACATCGGGGATCGATCTTCTCCGCTGTTCAGGCGACCGCGTAATCGCGGCACCATCGTCTTCGTGTATCACCCGACAGGTTGAGGCGTACCGACAAAGGAGCCTCGTTTCACGATACCATACAGGAGAACACCACGATGTGTCGACATCAGCATGACCGTTGTCTCATCCCGCCGAGCCCCGAACTGCGCGACCGGATCAGGGAGCGCCTTTCCAGAATCCGCGCCGAGAACGAACTGATCGGGTCGAAGATCCGGTTCGGTGAAGGGGACAAGCCGGGATTCAACGACGGACTGACCATACCCGGCAATTACTTCCCTCTTGGGACCTCGCTCGAAATGGTCCGTCATGCGGCCGTGGAGCGCGCTCCGCTGCGCGGCTCGGTCCGTGTGGTGGTGGTCCTCGTCGATTTCACCGACCACCGGATGGACCCCGCGCACGACCGTCGGCATTTCACCGATCTCTTCTTCTCCAACCGTACCCTCCCGGGCGGAAGCGTCCGCGACTACTTCCATGAGGTGAGCAACGGCGCCGTCGATATCGTCGGCGAAGTGGTGGGACCGTACACGCTCCCGAAGACGCTGGCCCAGTACGCCAACGGCGACTCCGGCACCGGCAACGCGCAGCCGAACGCGCGCACCATGGCCCGCCATGCCGCCGAGGCCGCGAACGTGAACGTCGACTTCAAACCGTACGACAACGACGGCAACGGGTTCGTCGATGCGTTCATCGTGATCCATGCGGGGGAGGGAGCGGAGGTCACCGGTCGCGCGGGAGATATCTGGTCGCACAAGTGGGTCCTCTCCGGCGGCGAGTTCAACGCGGACGGCACGAAGGTCTACGCCTATCTCACCGTCCCGGAGGATGCGCGGATCGGCGTCTGCTGCCATGAGCTGGGGCATCTTCTCTTCGGATGGCCCGATCTCTACGACATCGACGGTTCGTCCGAAGGGCTCGGGAACTGGTGTCTGATGGCGGGGGGAAGCTGGAACGGGGGAGGAGATGTTCCCGCCCATCCCTCGGCCTGGTGCAAGGCGCAGCAGGGGTGGGTCACGGTGGTCAATCAGACGACCAACGGCAGCCTCTCGGTGGCGGCCGTGACCGACAAGCATACGATACATCGTCTCTGGAAGGAGGGGGGGCGCGGCAACGAATACTTCCTGGTGGAGAACCGTCAGCAGCGGCTCTACGACAGGCTCATCCCCGGCAGCGGGCTGCTGATCTATCATATCGACGACTCCATCGCCACCAACGGTGACGAGCGTCATCCGAAGGTGCGGCTGCTTCAGGCCGACGGCAGCAACGACCTGACGAACGGAACCGATCGCGGCGACGACGGCGACTGCTATCCGGGCCGGTCGAAGAACCGGACCTGGAACGCGACAAGCACGCCGCACTCCAAGTCGTACGGCGATGTAAGTACGAACGTCTCGCTCACCGAGATAAGTAATTCCGGACCGGTGATGACGGCGAAGGTGACGGTGAAGGTAGAGGCGCCGGCGGGACGGCGGGCGCTTCCGTGGCCCTTCCCGTTCGACTTCCCCTTCCATTTCTCGCTCCCCGGGCTTCTGGGCCTGGGCGCCGGAAATATCGCGGAAGGGAAGCCTCTCTCCCGCGACGGTGAGGCGGAGACGGCAAAGGCCGGTTCGATCGGGGACGCCGAACGTCTCTTCTATGCGCTCGGCCTCGGCCTGGCCGCCGGAGGTTCAGGTCGCGGCGCCGGGACGGGGGAGGAGGGATGGAGAGAGGAGATCGAACGGAGGCTCTTCGCGATCGAGGGAGCGATCACCACGGCCGCGCATTTCGAGAGCCGCGGGGTCGACACCCGTGCGGATGTCGCGCCGTCGGACTACGAGACTTGACGTCGAGAGATCGAGGAGCGGATAAGGCCGGGCTTCCGACACGAAACCTTGCACGGCTTCGTGTCGGAAGCGGGCCGCTACGGTATATTGCGATAGATCATTCAATCGGATATCAGGAGCATGGTACACGCGATCGACAACCGTTCAGTGGTTGAAGCCGAGATCGAAGATATTTCCCGGAACGATGCAAAAGGGGAGTCGATTCTCCGTGTGCGCATAACGAGCGTGCGGAGTGTGGAGAAGTATGCCAATCTGTTGAGGGATACCGAAGGAAAACAGATCGATATGCATCTCCACGACGAGGAGAGCGATGCGGGATACGACCCCGGCGACCGGGTGCGATGCACGGTCCGGATGGTCGGCCCCGGACGATATATCGTGGTGCCGGGGAGCTGCGTCCGCGTGTGACGGCCGGATGCCCGGGGTGCGGAAAACGGAGAAGGGCCGCTCCATTCGGTGTGGAGCGGCCCTTCCATCTGTCGTGACGGCATCGTGTCGATGTCGAAGGGGAATATCCCTCTCCGATCCTTATGCCTCGGTGTCCACCTCGGCCGCGGTCCGTGCCGGGAGCGGATGCGGGGCCAGCACCGGACGGTTGCTGAAGTCGGGCATGGTGAACGGCTGCTCCTCAAGAAGACGCAGCGCCTCGGTGATCGCCCTGTCGAGCTGCGGGTCGTTGCCGACCACGTAGTCCTGCGGCCTGATGTCGATGTCGATATCGGGGTCGGTGCCGTAGTTCTCCAGTCCCCACTGCACATCCTCGAACCAGGTCGAGAACTCGGGCTGCGTGGTGATCGATCCGTCCACGAGCTGGTTGCGCGGCCAGATCCCCACGACCCCTCCCCATGTCCTCTTGCCGATCAGCGGGCCGAGCTTCATGAGCTTGAAGCCGTGGGAGAAGATATCGCCGTCCGATCCTGCGTTCTCGTTCGTGATCGCCACGATCGGGCCGCGGACAGAATAGTTGGGGTAGGGTCCCGGCAGACCGTAGCGCGCAAGGCGGTATCCTATCGTCTTCCTGGCGAGCTTCTCCAGGATGAGCTGCGATACATGCCCCCCTCCGTTGAACCTGACGTCGACGATCAGCGAACCGCGCCCGACCTCCGAGAGGAACCCGCGGTGGAACTCGCTGTAGCCGCGCGGGCCCATGTTCGGGACATGGACGTAGCCGACCTTGCCGTCGGTCGCCTCGTGTACCTTCCGCCTGTTCTCGTTCACCCACTGGCGGTAGCGGACCGGGGTCTCGTCGTGGAGCGTGCGGACCGTCACGATCTTCGCCTCGTCGGTTCCCTTTCCGATGTAGGAGATCGAGACTTCCATCGTGGCCGTGTTCACGAGCTGCGCGTGCGGCGGGTTGTCGCGCGTGACTCTGCGGCCGTTGATGGAGGTGATGATATCTCCTTCCTCGATATTAACGCCCGCCGCCTCCAGCGGCGAGCCGTACTGCTCGCTCCAGACATCTCCCCGCACGATCTTCTTTACGACCCATCCGTCGCGCATCTCGTCGTATTCGAAATCGGCGCCGAGGAACCCCTGGGCGTAGGTCGGGGACTTCCGGTAGTCGCCCCCCATCTCGTACGCGTGCGATGTTCCCAGCTCCCCCTGCAGCTCCCAGATCAGGTCGCTGAATTCGGATCGTGTTCCGATGCGATCCAGAAGGGAGGCGTAGAGACCGTAGACTTTCTCCCAGTCGATCCCAAGGAGACCTTCCGCCCAGAAATGGTCGCGCTGCAACCGCCACGCTTCACGATACATCTGCTTCCACTCGGCGGCGGGGAGGATCGAGATGCGGGGGCGGCTGAGATCGATCCATCCGCTCTCCTTCCCCGGCGCGTCCGATCCGTTCTGCTCCGGCTTCACGGCCGGGGAGATCACCCGCAGGCGCTTGCCGGCGCGGTAGACAAGGGCCGAGCCGTTGCTGGAGATGGCGAAGTCGTTGATCCCCGTCGTCATCGTCTCGCATTTCTGCGATTCGAAATCGTAGCTCTCCAGCGTGCCGGCCGGCGTCGGCTCGGCGTAGATGTTCCGGCTGAGGCTCCCCTCGATCGGGTTGTTGACGAAGATCGCCTTCCCCCTGATCCCCGCCACCTGCGTGTACTTCCCCTCGCGGATGGGGAAGGGGATGATCCTGCGGGTGATGCCGTCGAAATCGATCTTCACCTCGATCTCCACATCCTCCTTCTGTCCATCCTCGTCGGCCATCCGTTCCAGCAGCGTCTTCGTCGAGATCGGCGGTTTCGGCTTCTGGATGAAGGGGTTGGGGATATCCTTCCGGAGCGTGATCAGGTAGGGACGCACGCCGCGGGGGAAGCTGAGGTCGAAGTGGAGGTTGTCGTAGACCGGGTCGAACTCGCGATACGATAGAAAATAGAGATACTTCCCATCCGGGTCGAACGCCGGGGCGATATCCTGCAGCAGCGGGTCGGTCACCTGGTGCTTCTCGCCGGTCTCCACGTTTCCGATCATCAGGAACGACGTCTCCGGCGTGTCGGCGTGGTTGAACGCCAGCCAGACGCCGTCGGGCGACCAGGCGAGCGCCGTGTCGTGCATCGTCAGGCTCCGGTCGATCACCTTCACCTCGCGCGACTCCAGGTCGACGACCACGACCTCGTTACGATGGTTCGATATCGCTACACGATCTTTCTTTGGGGAGACGATCAGCTCGATGGGACGGCCGACGTCGAGCCCCTCGAAACGATCCTCCTGCTCGGCTCCGTCGCCGCTCAGGAGCACGATCGCCTCCTCCCCCCCCTTGTCGCTGACGGCGACGATCCTCTGACCGTCGTTCAGGTACTGCGCCAGGCGGTAGCGGACGCTCTCCTGTTCGCCGTGCTGGATCGCCGGTCCCGCGAAGTTCCCCATTGTGATCGGCTTGCCGCGCACGACCAGGGAGAGGGAATGTCCCTTCGGATGGAGCGCGTAGCTCTGAAGGTAGTCGGCGCCGTTGACGAACTTCCGGTTCCGCTGGGTACGGGGGGAGTGGTAGACCACGTTGATCCCCGTCACCTCGTCCGATATCGGGTCGAAGAGATAGATCTCGCCGCCGGCATGATAGACGATCCTCCGTCCGTCGGTGGTCGCGTTGCGCGCGAAGTAGTCGGCGTGATCGGTATGGCGGATCAGGTCGGCGCCATCGGGGGTGCAGCTGTAGATGTTGCCGAAGCCCTCATGGTCGCTGATGAAATAGATCCGTTCGCCGACCCACATGGGGGAGGCGAGATTTCCCTTGAGGGAGATCAGACGGTTGAAGGAGCCCGCGCCGCTCGGATCGATCCAGAGGTCTCCGGCGGTTCCGCCGCGGTAGCGCTTCCAGCGGGCCGGATCGGTGGTGTTCCGTCCGATAACGACCCCTCCGTCGGGACCGAACGAGATGTTCAATGCCGGTCCCACGTTTACAAGGCGTATGGGCCCTCCATCGGGAGAGATCGCATAGACGCACATGACGTTGGGGAAGGGCTGGGCATGGTTGGTGACGAAGAGGATCTCCCTTCCGTCGGGCGTCCATCCCACCGGTCTGGTGTTGGCGCCGTAGAAGGTGAGGCGGCGGGCCGTTCCTCCGGAGGCGGGCATCGAATAGAGTTCGTAATGCCCTTCCTCGCGGGCTGTGAAGGCGATCCAGTCCCCTGCGGGGGAGATCGCCGGGCGGCCGGCTTCGCTGAGACTGGATGTCAGTCGCATCGCGACCCCTCCGGCGGCCGGAACCGACCAGAGGTCATCCTCGCTCGTGAAGACAACCGTTTCCCCGTTGATGGCGGGGAATCGATAATATCCTTGTTGTTCCATCTTCACTCTATCATCTGTATGGCGTGCTGTTGATATCGGAACGTGCGTCACCGCTGGAACATTCGGGTGTCCGGCGGGTTCCCGGGGTGACCCGGAGTCGTAACGTTACAATCACAAAATATACGACTAAATATAGAGCGGCGGGCATCTCCCGCCGTCGTAATGACGTATCGGAATGACGTATCGGAGCAAGATCCGAGTGAGCTGTAGAGGCACAGGGGGATGGGGGCCTGGGAACTTTGGGGGTGAGGTCGGTGCTTTTCGTAACTTCGAAAAAAATCCGTGAAACATTTACCCGAAGTCGGTGTTCCTGGAGCAAATGCCTGAACGCGCGCTCAATTCGCAGGCAAGCGACGAAGATCTGATGGAGCGTTTCAAGGCGGGGGAGCAACAGGCCTTCGTCGAGCTCTACAAGCGCTATAATCGTCGGGTGTACGCATACTGCGTCAAGATGATGAGCGCCCGAGAACTGGCCGAGGACGTCTTTCAGGAGGTCTTCATCCGGGTCTCGAGAAAACGGGAGAGCTTCAAGAGCGGAAACTTCGCAGCCTGGCTCTTCGCGATTGCCCGAAACCTTTGTCTGAACGCTTTACGCGACTCCGTAGCACACGTCCCCCTGGAGGACGTCCAGGAGTCGTTGCATACGACGCCGTCGGAGGACGAGTACGATCAAAGTTACGAAGTCCTTCGGGCCGCCGTGGAACAGCTCCCGGCGGATCTCCGTGAAGTCCTGATTCTCAGGGTCTACAACGGATTCAGTTATAACGAGATCGCGGAGATCACCGACACGAAACTCGCGACGGTGAAGGTCCGGATCTTCCGTGCCAAACAGAAGCTGCAGGAAATGCTGGCTCCTTATTTCGCGGACAAACTATGACGACTCAAGAGTTAATCATCGGCCATTTCGAGAAGACGCTCTCACGTGATGAGGCAGCCGAACTCTCCGGACTCATGCAGGAGTCCCCGGACGCCCGCGCGCTCTTCGACCAGCACCGCAGCATCGATTCGATGATGATGAGGGAGGCCGCAGATCTGGCCCCGTCGTCCGCCCTCGATGCCGCCGTCATCGGCGCGGCCCTCGGAACGGCAACCGAGGTCGTCGGCGGGGGAGCAGGATTCTGGAGCGGCGCAAAGATCGCCGCCGGTATCTCCGCGCTCATCGTAGGGGGTGTCTCGGTCTTCATGGCGACCTCGTCGGAGACCGACCACGTTCTCCCCGCGAACAACCCTCCGGCCGTCCGTCAGGTCCCGGCGATCGAGAGCCCGGCGCTTCCGACCCCCGCGGAAACCCCTGCCGTCAGACCGCAGGCGGCGGAGACCAAGCAGACGGCGACCGAGCGGAAGCCCGCCGCGGTCAACCGTCCGGCAAGGAGCACCGCGAAGCCTTCCACCGCTCCGTCGACCCAGAAGGCGAGCGGAGGACTCGATCTGAACCCGCAGGTGCAGATTCACGAGCACACGAAAGTGAACGAGGGACGCAAGTAACCCTCCGGAAATATTCCGTACGAACGGAAGGCGATCGCATCAGCGGTCGCCTTCTTCGTTGTTGGGGGAGGGGGGATCTTCATTCCTTTCTTCACCGGCCGGGGAAAGGTTCGAGGGGATGATCCTACCGCTCATCCTCGGCCAGTCGCAGGCGCTCGGCCTCTATCCGTTTGTCCAGCAGCATCAGCGTCTCGCAGAGCCGGTGCAGGATCTCCTCATCCTCCGGCATGATCTCAAGCCCCCTGCGCAGAAGCGTTTCGGCGCGGGAGGGATCACCTTCGGCGGTCGACGCGGCGGAGACGGTGATGATGCCGCGCCGGAGGCGGTTCTCCATATCCTCGCGGAGCGTTTCGAAGAGGGAGTCGTAGAGAGCCGGGAAGGGGACTTCTCCTCTGGAGAGATCTATCGCGCGTTCTATCAGATGGTATGCCCTGAGGATGTGTCCCTCCCGGAGCGAGAGGTCGATCAGATCGAGCGACTCGCGGACCTCCAGCAGATCGACCCGGCAGCGGGCGCGATCGAGACGGGGGATGGCGGAACGGGCGGTGATCACCGCCTCCTGTCCCAGAACCCCGCGCAGCGCGCGCACCGCCATATGCGTCGTGATCCGGGCCCGGCGGGGGTGATTCCCGTCCCCGGCGCAGATCGCCTGAAACTCCCCCGACGAGAGCTTCACGCCGGGAAGTTCGGCGGCGACCATCAGTCCGAGGAGTGTGCGGAGGCGGTTCCCCCGTACCACCGTGGTCTCGTCGCCTCCCGTCGACACCGTGATCCGTCCGAACATGGAGATGCGGGCGGTGAACTCCCCCGGCATGGTCCGTGTCTCGCGCGACCGTTCCGCCGCGATCCTGTCGAGCTCGGTCCGCCACGGGCGAAGCTCGGTCCGGGAGAGATAGGGGGATGCCTGATCGAGCAGCCCTTTCATATATCCGCTCAGCCTCCGTTCGGCCAGCCATTGAAGCGCGTCGGGGATCGCCCGTCCCAGCGCCGCGGTCGGGGTCCAGCCGGGGGGATACTGAGCCGGTCTGCGTCCCGCGAAGAGCCGTGCGCAGGCGAGCCTGAAGGTGACGTCCGGCAGGCGGACGACGGGGCGTTCGAGCCTCTCGCGCAGGTCGGCGTAGAGCTGATCCTCCAGTCGCCCCTTCCGGAGCGCCAGCGCCAGCCGGATGATCAGCGGAGTCCGGATATCGTCTTCCAGGTCTTCGGTCGTCGTCGGCTCGATCGCATGGTCGAGGAGCACCATGACCTCCGGCGGAAGCTCGGACGGGGCTCCCTGAAACCGTCGCACGGCCGACCACGCCCATGAGTTCTCCCCCCGGAGCACGCCGGTGGTCGCCAGGTTGATGGCGGTGTTTCTGCGCAGCCGAGGCTGTACCGCGGGGGGCGCCTCACGGCAGAGCGATTCGGCCCTGTCGAAGATCTCCCCCAGATCGCTCCCCACGGCGCCGAAGGCGCAGAGCTCGAGGATCGCGCAGTTGTAGTAGCTCCGGAAGAGCCCGTTCTCCCTGAACTTCGGCAGGTAGCGGGCAGAGATCTCCAGCAGTCTGTCGACATCCCCCATCGCCTCGAAGAGAAGGATCTTGGTGACCGCCGTGCCGTAATCGGCCTTCTCCGGCGGGTCCTCCAGCTCCTCCAGCAGAAGAAGGCGGGTGCGGAGTTCCTCGGGCGTCTGGAAGAGGAGAAGAAAATGTCGCGATACCATATGTCGCGCCATTCTGCGGAACTCGTCGTCGACCTCCGGCAGCGCCAGGATCTCCTCCGTCTGCCGCTCGATCGCCACCAGACGTTCTCCGTCGTCGTGGGTGACGGCGCTGCTGGCGGCGCTGTCGAGGTAGAAGAAGAACTCGCGGGTCAGCCTGATCTCCGGATGTTCGCGGACGATCCGCTGCACCTCCTCCCAGATGCCGGCGCATGCCTCGTAGTTCTTGCGCCAGTGGTAGCGGTGGAGGTGTGCCAGGCCGAGAAGCCTGTAGGCGGCAAAGAGAGGATCGGGGGGATCGCCGACGACGTCGAGCAGGGTCCGGGCCATCCGGGCGTAATCCTCGTTGAAGTCGGAGCGGCGGAGCATCGAGAGGCGGACGTTCAGCAGATCGGCCAGGAGCAGACGTCGTTCGGTCGGCTCCCAGCGCTCCTCGAACCGCTCGAACAATCCCATCGTGTCGTTCCATAATCGTTCCTCCGTCGTCCACTCCGACGTCAGATCGAGATGGTTCGCGATGGCGAGGCCGCGCCGTATCAGCCGGCCGATCGACTCCAGCGGAAGATCGATCTGCGATGCAAGACGCCGAAGCAGGGTGAAGGGAAGAACCGAATAGAGGGGGAGCTCGGCGGCGATCGTCTCCGCCAGGCGATTCACATCGAACTGTGAGGTATCGGCCAGGTGGCCGTGCAGAAGACCGCTGGCGAAGATGAGCGGTTCGTGGATGCTGGCCGGCCCGAAGAGAGGGGTACGGAGGCGGGGGGATCGGGCAAGGATTCCCTTAGTAAAGAGAGGTTCCAGCGAGTCCTCCACTCCCCCGAGCATGGCGACGGCGGCTTCCAGCGAAAAGGTGGTTCCCAGGAGCGCAAGGGAGCGGGCGTCGTTCAGTTCCCGCTCCGTCAGGTAGGCGGTCATCCCTTCGATCAGGAGATGAACGTTCCGCGTGATCTCCTCCACGGCCCGTTCCGTCATCGCCTCGGTGTCTCCCTCGCGCCGGCCCCCGGCCACGACACGGGTCACGGCGCGGAGAGCGGATCGGACCGCGAGAGGATTTCCCGCCGTGCATCTCTCCAGCGCCTCGAGAACCTCGGTCTCCGGCGCCTCGGCGAAGAGGCGGAGCCACAGCTCCACGATCGCCGCGGAGGGGAGTCCCTTCAGTTCGAACCGATCGACGACGAAAGGGGCCGCGACGTCGCGGGCGAAGGCCTGGGTGGGGCGGGAGAGGGTGAGAAGAGCGAGCGGTTCATCGGCGAGCGTATCGAGGAGCGCTCCGAGTTCGCCGACCAGATCGGAGGTTATCAGATGGACGTCGTCGAGTGCGATCAATGTCGGGCGGAGCCGGCAGATCCGTCTGAGCGCGGCGGCAAGCGACGGAAGGCTTCCGTCCGGTTCGGAGGTCAGCAGCCGTCTGCTCTCTCCGGCCGACCAGATCGACGCGGTGAGGAGGTGGGAAAGAGGTACGCGCATGCCGGACTGAAAGCGGGCCTGCAGGATCAGCCCTCCGCGTGAACGCACGAGCGGAGAGAGCTCCTGAACAAGCCTGCTCTTACCTGCACCTTCCTCCCCCATCAGATCGACGGCGCGCAACGACTGCGCGTTTACGGTGGCCCCCCAGTGGCCCGACAACCTGTGCAGTTCCTCGTCCCGGCCGACACACGGCAGCGTGCCGTTCAGCAGGAACTCCTCCAGGGTCCGTGTTTGCTGCATAAAACTGCGGCGAATGTGCTTCCGACCCTTCCGGTCCCGCCGAATACTGAGCGGGGCCGGGGGGGCAAAATAGACAAATAGATCTATCGGAAGGTATGTCGGATCGCGTGACGACGTCAACGGCAAAACCTTTTACACCCGATTCCCGCGCAAAGGCGTATTATCGCCGGGATACGGATCACGGCAACAGCAATGAACATCTTATCATGAGCGATCATAAAATCATCTTTTCGATGATCGGTGTGGGGAAGATCCACAAGCCGAACAAGCAGGTTCTCAAGGATATCTACCTCTCCTTCTTCTACGGCGCCAAGATCGGCGTGCTCGGTCTGAACGGGGCCGGCAAGAGCACGCTCCTGCGGATCATCGCGGGGCTTGACACCGATTACGTGGGGCAGATTACATCGCAGAAGGGTATTACCTTCGGCTATCTCCCCCAGGAGCCGGAACTCGATCCGGCCAAGACCGTGCGTGAGATCGTGGAGGAGGGAGCCGCCGAAACGGTTGCCCTGCTGCGCGAGTACGAGGCGATCAACGCGCAGTTCGCCGAGCCCGACGCCGACTTCGACACGCTTCTGGAGAAGCAGGGGAAGCTTCAGGAGAAGATCGACCAGCTCGACGCCTGGGATCTGGACAGCAAGCTGGAGATGGCGATGGACGCGCTCCGCTGCCCCGAGCCCGATACTCCCGTCTCCGTTCTCTCCGGAGGCGAGCGCCGCCGCGTTGCCCTCTGCCGCCTTCTTCTCCAGTCCCCGGATGTTCTTCTGCTGGACGAGCCGACCAACCACCTCGACGCCGAGTCGGTGGCGTGGCTGGAGCATCATCTGTCGCAGTACAAGGGAACGGTGATCGCCGTGACGCATGATCGCTACTTCCTGGACAACGTCGCCGGCTGGATTCTGGAGCTCGACCGCGGCCAGGGGATTCCGTTCGAGGGGAACTACTCGAGCTGGCTCGATCAGAAGCGCCGCCGACTGGAGGTGGAGGAGCGCCAGGAATCGAAGCGGCAGAAAGCGCTGGCCGAGGAGCTGGAGTGGGTGCGGACAAGCCCGAAGGGACGCCACGCCAAGAGCAAGGCGCGTATCGCCGCCTACGAGAAGATGGTCTCCGAGCAGTCGCAGAAACGGAACGAGGATATCGAGATCGTCATCCCCCCGGGCCCGCGTCTCGGCGACGTCGTGATCAACGCGACGGGAGTCGCCAAAGGGTTCGGCGACCGTCTTCTCTACGAAGGACTCACCTTCTCGCTTCCCCCCGGAGGGATCATCGGCGTCATCGGACCGAACGGCGCCGGAAAGACCACGCTCTTCAAGATGATCACCGGCGAGCTGACCCCGGACGAGGGAGCGATCTCGATAGGGGAGACGGTGAAGCTCGGCTACGTCAACCAGAACAGGCCGCTGGGGGACGACAGGACGATCTGGGAGGAAATATCGGAGGGCGAGGATATCATCAGGCTCGGGAACCGCGAGGTCAACTCCCGCTCCTACGTCTCCTGGTTCAACTTCAGCGGAAGCGATCAGCAGAAGCGGATCTCCATGCTCTCCGGCGGTGAGCGGAACCGCGTCCACCTGGCGAAGGCGCTCCGCGAAGGGGCGAACGTCCTCCTGCTGGACGAGCCGACGAACGATCTCGACGTCAACACGCTCCGCGCGCTGGAGGAGGCCCTGCAGGACTTCGCCGGGTGCGCCGTGGTGATCTCCCACGATCGCTGGTTCCTGGATCGCGTTGCGACTCATATCCTTGCGTTCGAAGGGGACAGCGAGGTGGTCTGGTTCGACGGCAACTACTCGCAGTACGAGGAGTATCGCCGTCAGCAGCTCGGCATCGACGCCGACAGGCCGCACCGGATCAAGTACAAGCGGATGGCGAGGGGATAAGGGGCGGGCGTTTGTCCGTGATGAAGTCGGAAAGATGTCGCTAATTTCGTGGGCCCGGTTTCCCGGCGTCGGGACGGGCTCACGAACACGATACAGGCTCGCAACCCGGGACTTGGGATGATCTCCACGCTTCGCTCGATATGGATCTGGGGAACGTCAGGGCTCCTCTTCATCCTCTGGCTGATACCGGTGGCGATCGTCAGGCTCTTCGACCGCGATCCGGCCCGGTATAATACCGGAAGGATCCTGCGACGCCTGGCGCCGCTTCTGATCGCGATCAATCCGCTCTGGAAGCTCAGGCTCACCTCGGTCCGGATCGAGAACCCCAGGCGTCCCTACCTGGCGGTCTCGAATCATCAATCGCATGTCGATATTCCATTCCTCTCCACGGTTCCGTGGGATATGAAGTGGTTCGCGAAGGCGGAGCTCTTCAAGATCCCGGTGCTCGGCTGGCTGATGAAACTCGGCGAGGATATTCCCGTGGAGCGGGGGGACAAGCGAAAGGCGGCGCAGGCCCTGATCCGCGCGAACCATTATCTCCAGAATCACTGCCCGGTGATCATCTTCCCGGAGGGGACGCGGAGCAGGGATGCGCGGGTCCACGGCTTCTCCGACGGGGCGTTTCATCTTGCGATACGGGCGCAGGTGCCGGTGCTGCCGATGGCGATCGACGGTTCGTTCGACTGCCTGCCGAAACGCTCCTGGAGGTTCGGCGAGCCGCACGACATCAACGTCAGGGTCTTCCCTCCGATCGAGACGGCGGGGATGACCGTCGCCGATCTTCCGGCGCTGCGCGACCGCGTGCGGCGGATGATCATCGAACAGATCGCGGAATGGCGGGGCGTGACGCCGGAATCGGTCGATGCGCTTACGGCCGATGCATATACGTCGAACTGATATGAACATGAGCATGATACGACACAACCGACGGCAACGGCTCCTGGGGGCGATCGCGCTGATCTGCGGGCTTGCCCTTGCCATGCCCGCCTACGCCCAGAAACGGAAGAAGGCCCCCGCGCCGAAGAAGCCGGAACCGACCAGCATGCTCTGGAAGGTCCATTCCGACGGGAACTTCATCTATGAGCTCGGCTCGGTTCACGTCCTGGGCCCGGAGAGCTACCCGCTGGCCCCGGCGATCGAGTCGGCCATATCGGATGCCGAGGCGTTTACCTTCGAGACGAACCTCGATTCGATGCTGAACTCGGCCGATGCCGTCATGGGAGAGATGTTCATGAGGGGGATGTTCACCGGGGATACGACCCTCTCGATGGTGCTCCCGAAGGGACTCTACGACAGCACGGCCGGCCGCCTGAAAACCGCCGGCATGGATATCAGGCTCTTCGAGAGCGCGAGACCGTGGGTGACCGCCATGATCCTGATGGGACTCGAGCTGCAGGAAGGGGAGCTGGAGGCGGGACTCGGCATCGAGGCGTACGTCGGGGAACGCGCGGCCGAGACGGCGAAGCCGATCGCGTCGCTGGAGTCGGCGCAGTTCCAGATCGGCCTCTTCGCCGGGCTCTCGCTCGACGCGCAGATCACCTTCCTCCGTCAGTCGCTCGCCGAGGGGGGAGAAGGGACCGGAGAGCTCGACGCCATGATCGACGCCTGGGAGCGGGGAGACGCCGAGGGGCTCGCCTCCATTCTGACGAAGGAGATGGCGACCGACGGCGAATTCTATCGCAAGGCGATCACCGAGCGAAACCTGAACTGGATGCCCTATATCGAGGAGAAGCTCAAGGGGAGGGAACGCCACATGATCGTGGTCGGCGCCGGCCATCTGGTCGGAGAGGGAGGAGTGATCCGGATGCTGGAGCGGAAAGGATACCGCGTGGAGCAGTTGTAGCGCCATTCCCGGCCGACCGACACGATCGGAATCGATCATGAGGGCGTCGGGGGAGAGGGACGATTTCTCGAATCACGATAGTTCCATACACGATGACGACACGGCGCGATTCATCATATCGCTATCTTCCCCTTCTGCTTGGGGCCCTGCTGACCCTGCTCTGGACCGGCTGCAAGGAGCCGCCCCCGGAGGAGACGCATCCGCGGCCCGAGACGACCGCGACCCCTCCTCCACCTTCAACGCCGGTCTTCGGGTGGGAGGTGATCGCGGAGTACCCGCACGACACCACGGCCTACACGCAGGGACTCGAGATCCACGACGGCGCTCTGTATGAGAGCACTGGACTCTTCGGCGGATCGTCGCTGCGGCAGGTCGATCTGAAGACGGGGCGTGTGCTCCGGAAGATCGGGATCGACAGCCAGTATTTCGCCGAGGGGATGACGATCCACGGCGGAAAGCTCTTTCAGCTCACCTGGCAGAATCGTGTCGGATTCGTCTACAATCCCACGACGTTCAGCCGCATCGACACCTTCGGCTATCAGGGGCAGGGATGGGGATTGACGAACGACGGGCAACGCCTGATCATGAGCGACGGCACGAACGTCATCCGATTCCTCGACACCGCCACGCAGGCCGAGATCGGCCGCATCTCCGTGTTCGACGGAATCCGCCCGGTCGACCAGCTCAACGAGCTCGAATACATCGACGGCGAGATCTACGCCAACGTCTACCAGACGACGCTGATCGTCCGCATCGACCCCGCCAGCGGCAGGGTGATCGGCTGGATCAACCTGAAGGGAATCCTCCCCGTCATGGAGCACCACCCCGACGGCGTCCTGAACGGCATCGCCTACGACGCCAGGGGAAAGCACCTCTACATCACCGGCAAACGCTGGCCCCGCCTCTTCGAAATCCGCCTGAAAACTCCTCTGGCTTCTCTGCCGGCTTCGAAGGGAGGTACCGCTTCGTTCTCTTCCAGCCCCGACGGGGCGGACCATTTGTAGCAGTGGGGTCTCCCATTCAGATAGAAAGCGCCGAAGGTGCGTACCATTCTTCTCTTCCATGCTGTGAAGAAGAATGGTACGCACCTTCGGCGCTTAAAGATAAATGTATCGCGTCGGCCTACAAATGGGTGCTCCCTTCGGGAGCCCGGATCGAGAACATGTTTCCGACCATCTACACTCCCCTGGCGTCTCTGCCTTAACTCTCTTCTTTCTTAACTCTCTTCTTTCTTAACTCTCTTCTTTCTTAACTCTGTGCCCTCTGTGACTCCCTGTTCATGAAAAAAGAAAAGCCCGGTCGACAAGCGCGACCGGGCCCAAACAACGTCTCTCCCGCGAAACCTCAATACCCGAAGATCTCCTCCCGCGAAACCTCCACCACCTTCCCATGCTTCCCCAGCTCCTTGAGATCGATCTTCTCCTTCGATCCCATCACGCAATACGCGAACGGCTTGTTCCTGAAATGACTCTCATGGAACTTCGATAGATCGTTCAACGTGATATTGTCGAGATTCTCGTACACATCCCGCCGCAGATCATGATCGAGCCCGAGCTTCTGCGCCGACTCCTGGTTGAAGAAGATCCTCGTCTTCCTGATCCTCTCGGTCTCCAGCTTGTTCCGGAGCGCCGTCTTCGCCGTCGTGAACGCCTGTTCGGTCTTCGGCATATCGGTCAGCAGTTCGTTCATCGCCGTCATCGCCTGCGGCAGCTTGTCCGCCTGCGTGCCGATGTAGGCGAGGACATAGTAGGGATCGGTCTTCTTATCGGGCACCGCGTACTGTGAGAAGGTCGAGTAGGCGAGCGCCTTCGACTCGCGGATCGTCTGGAAGATCACCGACGACATCCCCCCGCCGTAATACTCGTTGAAGAGATAGGTGGAGGGGAGGAGATCGGGATCGAACTGCTCCGACCTGGCGATCCAGACGATCTCCGCCTGCACCATATCCATATCGACGAAGTAGACGACGTTCTCGCCGATATCCCTGCGGGCGTACTCATTCGCCGCGGGGACAGGCTTCAGCGCCGCCGGCACGCGATGATGCCGATCGATGACGGCGACCACGTTCTCCCTGGAGGCCGGGCCGTAGTAGTAGACCTTGTGCTGATAGGTCGTGAGGGAACGGAGGATCTTCACCAGATCCTCGGCCTTCAGCGACTTCAGTTCGGCTTCCGAGAGCTGATCGGTGAAGGGGTTCTTCTTCCCGTACATCGCATAGTTCACCAGCCCCTCCCAGAGCACCTGCGATTTGTCGAGCTTCGCGTCGGCGCGTTCCTTGAGGACGCCGGCCACCATCAGGTCGAGCGCCTCCTGGTCCGGCCGGACGTTGGTCAGGAATTCCTCGAAGAGCTTCACCGCGTCATCGAAGTTCTCGTCGAGACCGGAGAGGGTGACGTAGACCTGATCCTCCTCGGAGGAGACGCTGAACTCGCCGGCGAGCTTGAAGAACTCCTTCCGGATCTGCTCCGCGTTATATTTGGCCGTTCCGAGATATTCCAGATAATCTATCGCAAAGGCAAGTTTCTTGTCGTTGCGGCTCCCCATGTCGAAGACATAGTAGAGGGAGTAGAGCTTGTTCTCGGTGTTGGGGAGATAGGAGACGGGGAGACCGCCGGCCGTGGTCAGGCGCGATATATCCTTCGAGTAGTCGAGGAACGCGGGGCTGACCGGGGCGACCTTCTCCGCCATGATCCGGGTGACGAACTCCGACTCCGCGTCGCGGTTGACCGCCACCGGGGTGATCTCCGGCTTCTCCACCTTCACGGTCTTCGGGTCCTTGCCGATCCGCTTGTAGACCACGACGCGGTCTTCGCCGTAATATCGGTTCGCGAAATCGATGATCTCCTTCTTGGTGATCTTCGCCAGCCTGTCGAGCTGCCCGACCTCCTGTTCCCAGTCGATTCCGAAGACGAACGAGCCGAGCATGGTGAAGGCGCGGCCGTTGTTGGATTCATATCGCTTCGTGAGATCCTTTCTCAGATTCCTGACGATCGCCTGCAGCGTGCTCTCCTCGAACTGGCCCGCCTTGACCGCCTTGACCTGGTTCAGCAGCAGCTTCTCCAGCTCCTCCAGCTTCTGCCCCTCCATCGGTTTGCCGCTGAGGATGCCGAAGCTGTAGTCCTTCATGACCTCGAAGTGGCTGAAGGCTTCCAGCGCCTTCTGTCCCTGCACCAGATTGAGGTCGATCAGTCCGGCGGACTTGTAGGAGAGAAGCGCGTCGGTCACCGTCAGCAGGTCGGCCTCGCGGGTTCCGGCGCCGGGGAAACGATATCCGATCGTGATGCTTTCCGGATCGGGGCCGAGAACCGTGCTTACCAGCGGTCTGCTCCGCCGTGCTTCCTGCTGGAAGGTGTAGGTGGGGACGGGGCGCGGCTCCATGCCGCCGAACTTCTCGTCGATCCAGACGATCGCCTGATCGGGATCGAAGTCGCCGGCGATCACGATCGCCATGTTGTTCGGGACGTAGTAGGTGTTGTAGTAGTCGCGGATCTTCTTCAGCGACGGGTTCTTCAGATGCTCGACCGTCCCGATCGTGGTCTGGGTGCCGTAGGCGTGGTTCCGGAAGAGATCGCCGAAGAGCTTTTCGAAGACCTTCTCGTCATCGTTATCCAGCGAGATATTCTTCTCCTCGTAGACCGCCTCCAGCTCCGTATGGAAGAGCCTGAGGACCGGATTGCGGAAGCGCTCGGCCTCCACCTCGAGCCAGCGGTTGAGCTGGTTGGAGGGGATGTCGTTGACGTAGACCGTCTGTTCGGACGAGGTGAAGGCGTTGGTCCCCTTGGCGCCGATGACGCTCATCAGCTTGTCGTACTCGTTGGCGATGGCGAAGGTCGCCGCCACCGATGACGCCGAGTCGATCGATTTGTAGATGCTCCGCCGCAGGGTCGGGTCGGTCGTCTGGTTGTACTCTTCGTACAGAAGCTCGATGACATCCAGCGCCGCCTTTTCACGGGGCCAGTCCCTGGTGCCGAAGCGGTCGGTCCCCTTGAAGAGCATATGCTCCAGATAGTGGGCGAGACCGGTGTTGTCGGCGGGGTCCATCTTGCTCCCCGCCTTGACCGCGATCAGCGTCTGAAGGCGCGGTTCCGCCTTGTTGACCGACATCATGACCGTCAGGCCGTTCTTGAGGGTGTAGATACGGGTCCCCATGTCGTCCCCCTGGACGACCCTGTAGGTGTATCTGCCGTCGCGGGATGTCACGTCCCCTGCCTTCGGCGTGTTCGCATTGAGCTGCGGAACCGCCATCAGGAGGACGAATGCGAGGGAGATAGGCGTTCTTTTCATGTGATCTGTAATAAGGATCTCTGCTGAGGTTTTGACGCTGAACGAATGCGACGGCCCGGCCCGTATGAAGATTGCAGGGGGGACGCTGCTCTCTTCGGGAGCCGGAGACGGCGAAGCCGTCAGGTTCAACGCAAGATTATGAAATGAGTTGCAGTCGCTTCCCGGAAAGTTTTCCCGGGGTCGGGACGCCGATCGGCGTCCGGTCCGTATTTTCCATCCCATACGGAACGCGCTCATCCGTCATCTCTCCGTCCCCTTTTCCGGCCGGAGCATTCAGACTATCGAACGACGTCCGTCATGCAGCTTCTTCTGATCTCCCTGCTCTTTCTGATCGCCGAGCGGCTGATGCCGTGGCGTTCCGAACAGACGCTTCTTCGCAGAGGATCGTTCAACGACGTTCTGCACTTTCTCTTCAACGGCTATCTCTTCTATCTGGGATATGCCGTCGTCGTGGCGCAGATCTCCGCCGGGTTCACCGATCTGATCCGGGGGACCGGGGCAGCCGCGTTTCTCGATACGCGGCTGCTGACCGGGCAGCCGATGGCGCTGCAGTTCCCCGTCCTCTTCCTTGCGCAGGACCTCATGATGTGGGTCACCCACAACCTGCTCCACAGAATCCCCTTCCTCTGGTCGATCCACAAGGTCCATCACTCGATCGAGGATATGGACTGGATCGGGAACATGCGCTATCACTGGGGGGAGATCATCGTCTACCAGCTCGTCCTCTTCGTGCCGATCACCGTGCTGGGGGCCGACTCCTCGCTCCACCTCTATATCGGAATCATCAATACCGTCATCGGCCACTTCAACCACTCGAACATCGATGTCGATCTGGGCCGTCTGCGATATGTGTTCAATTCGCCCCGCATGCACGTCTGGCACCATGCCAGGACCGGGCCGGGACCGCTCGGCCGGAACTTCGCCATCGGCCTGAGCCTCTGGGACTGGATCTTCCGAACCGCCTACTACCCCGCGAAGGGGGAGCCGGAGCAGCCGGAGTCGCTCGGGTTCGAGGAGCAGGAGGAGTACCCCCGCTCGTTCGTCGGACAGCAGCTCTATCCCCTCTCCAGGGCATGGAAGGGGAGGAGGCTCTATGCGGTCGTTCCGCTTCTTCTGGCGCTTTCGGCGGTTGCGTCGGCGCAGCAGAAGGGGATCACGATCGACACCGCCGCCCGGAGCGTCACCTTCAGCGGGACGATCCATCCGGGACGGTTCAACGGGGCGAACTCCTCGCTGAACGATCATCACTTCATCGTCTGGAGGAAGGGAGGGGCCGCCGGGAACGCTCTCATCCTCTCCGACGCCAACGATCTCGACGTGCAGCGGGCGCTCCAGTCGCTCGGCGCCGTCGCCGGGGAGAACCTGACGCTCGACACCTGGGAGAAACGGGCCGATCTCTCGCATCGCGATCCTGACCTGGCGGTGAAGGGGAGCGGGATCGACGTGCGGGTCGCATGGGGCGGACATGCGCCGGTGGGGGCTTCCGATATACTTGTCGACAAGGGGGGGAAGGGATTCCGCTTCCGGCTCGGGGGACACGAGCGTCATATCGCAACGTGGCGATCGGGTTGCGTGGTCTGTCTGGAAAGCTGTCCCGGCGGACGGATCAGCAACGCAGCCTACACCATGCGCGATCTCTACAACGGCAGGGCGAAGTTCACGGTGAGGAAGGAGCTTCTCCCGGCCGACGGCACCCCGGTGACGATCACGATGACCCTAGCCCGGGGTCCCGCGAAATAAGTCGACGGCGGCGGCGTTGGTGGGCCGCCGCCGTCTTTGCCTCTCATGTGGTGGATATGGTATCGCTCGACGCCTCTCTCCGACGTCGTCATCTCTCAGGCTTATGTCTCTTCTTCCTCCGACAGTTCACCGTGCCACAGCCGCTGCATCTCCTCGGAACCGGCGAGCAGTTCATCGAGCGTCCCCTCGGAGTCGACCCTCCCCTCCTTGAGGACGATGATATGATCGGCGCGCTGAAGCGCGGCGCGGCGGTGCGAGACGACCAGGCAGGTGGCGCCGCGCCGTTCGAACAGCTGTTCCCACAGGCGTTTCTCGGTCTCCACATCGAGCGCGCTGGAGAGGTCGTCGAAGATGAGGAGCTCGGGGTCGTGAACGAACATGCGGGCCGCGGCGGTCCGCTGCATCTGGCCGCCGGAGAGCTTCACGCCGCGCGGGCCGACCATCGTTTCCATCCCCGACTCCAGGGCCGATATATCGCGATCGAGGACCGCGAGCCGTATCGCGTTGTGGAGTTCCGGTTCCCCCACCGACTGCCCCATCACCACGTTGTCGCGCAGTGAATCGCTGAAGAGCCGGGGGACCTGCGGCGTGTAGGCGGTCCTTGGGGGGACCAGATACGACGCGGGGTCGGTGACCGGCCTGCTGTTCCAGCGGATCTCTCCGGCATCCTTCGGCAGCAGTCCCAGCAGCACACGGAGCAGGGTCGATTTCCCCGATCCGATACGTCCGGTGATCACCGTGAACGACCCCTTCTTCAGCCGGAAGTCGATCTCGTCGATACCGCGTCCGGTGGTCGGATAGTGATAGGTCAGACCCTCCACCTCCAGCGCGGTAAACCTGTGCAGGGTGCCTCGGGTGATCTTCGGGACCTCGGGGAGATCCCCCTCGGTGTAGACCGGCGCGTGCTGCACCAGCGCTCCCTCCGGGGCTCCGTTCAGCAGCCCCGCCATCCGCTCCACCGAAACGCTCGCGCGACGATATTCCGCCAGCATGGTGCCGAAGAAGCTCATGCTGCGGGTGATCCGCTGCAGGAAGAAGATGAACATCGCGAAGTCGCCGATGTTGAAATTCCCCTCTCCGATCGAGGTTGCGGCCATCAGCAGGATGATGCCGGTTCCCACATTCACCATGTTGGCGCTGATCGACCTGAGGAGTTCCCGGAAGAGGGTATCCTTCAGCCCCGCCACGCGCCGTGTCTCGTTGAGCGTTCCGAACTGCCGCAGCACATCCTGTTCGGCCGAGGCGACCTTCACCGCCTGCACGGAGCCGAACATCTCGCCGATGAACGAGGTCACCTTCCCGGTCGCCTCGCGGCTCGCTCTCCGATATTTCCTGATCCTTGCCCCCATCTTGTAGGTCGTGAACGATATCGCGACCAGGGGGAGGAAGACGACGGCCGTGATGAGGGGATCGATCCCCGCCATGATAATCAGGGCGATCAGCGCATAGAGCGCGAAGCCGGTGAAATCGGTGCACGACTCGATGAACTGAAGCAGGTCATCCACGTCGTCGCGGAAGCGGTTCACCGCCTCGCCGGTGGTATCCGGCAGGGTCCGGTGCCCCGGTCCCCCCACCAGCCACTCCAGCATGTTCCTCCGGAGCAGGCATTCCAGCGTGAAGAGAAATCTCGTCCACGCCCGGACGCCGCCGGCGAAGATGAACATCCGGCCGCCGGTGGTCGCCAGGAGGAACGCCAGCAGCGTCCACTCGTTCAGTCCCGCCTGCGCGCCGTCGGAGAGGGTGTTGAAGATCTCCCGCATGATCAGCCCCAGCAGGACCGGGATGCTGTGGAACATCCCCCACGCCGCGCAGTTGAGAGCGAAGAGGCCGGGACGATACCGGATCAGTCTTGCGATATAATGGAACGTTTTCATGCCAGCTCCTTCTCCAGACCGGTCTGGAGCAGTTCGTAGAATCGTGACGACGTATCGTTCTCCAGCATCTCTCTGTCGCCGTGCTCACGTATCGTACCATGATCCAGGATCATGATCTCGTCGGCGCGCGCCACCGTCGAGAGGCGGTGGGCGATGATGATGGCTGTTCTGCCCCGCAGCAGTCTGTCGACCGCCTGTTCCAGCAATCGTTCCGTGGCGCGATCCATACGGGACGACGGTTCGTCCAGGATGATGAGCCCGGGGTTCTTCAGGAAGACCCGTGTGAACGCCAGGAGCTGCGCCTCTCCGGCGGAGAGCCCTCCGCCACCGGCGCCGAACTCGGTATCGAGGCCGTTCGGCATCGACTCGTACCACTCGCGGACCCCGAGCTCGTCGATCACCGCCATGATCCTTTCGTCCGGAATGGAGCGGTCGAAGAAGGTGAGATTATCGCGCAGCGATGCGTGAAACAGCTGCACCTCCTGTGTCACCATTCCGATATGTCTGCGAAGTTCCGACATCTTCATCTGTCGCGTGTCGATATTCCCCACGCGAACCGAGCCGTGGCTGGGATCGTAGAGCCGGAAGAGGAGCCGGGTCATCGTCGACTTGCCGCTTCCGGTCCTGCCGAGCAGTCCCAGCACGGTTCCGGGCGCGATCGAGAAGGAGAGTTCGCGCAGCACCGTTCCCTTGGCGCCGTAGGCGAACGTGACCTCGTCGAAGTCGACGCCGAGGGGACCGGAGGGGATGTCGGCTCCGGGGCCGTCGACCATCGAACTCTTCTCGCGCAGCAGAGCTTCCACGCGGCCGATGCTGGCGCTCGCCTTCTGCAGTTCCTGCATCTGCTGGGTGATCTGCTCCAGCGGGTGCTGGAGGATCTCCGTGTACTGGAAGAAGAGGTAGACGGTGCCGATCGTCACCAGTCCGGCCTGGAAGAGGTAGATCCCCATGCCGAGCGCCAGCGCGTCGCCGACGGCGAAGAGGGTCATGATCCAGATCCATATCGTGGAGCGCATGATCCAGGCGCGGCGGCCGGTGCGGTAGTGATCTCTCATCACCTGATAGAACCGGCGCATCGTGTAGCCGCCGCCGCCGTTGGCGCGGATATCGTCCAGCCCCACCAGCCTCTCCTCCAGAAATCCGTACATGGAGGCGCTCGCCTCACGCTCCTCGGTCGTCGACTCCACCGCATGATGCCGCAGGCGGTTCAGTATGAGAAAGGAGAGAAGGGCGAAGAGGGAGAGGACGAGTCCCACGCGCCAGTCCTCGCCGAGGAGGATGACGAGGGCGCCGGTCATCACGAAGGCGCTCCCCACGATATTCACCATGAACGTGGAGAAGAAGTTGGCGAGCGCGGTGACGTCGCCGTCGATCCGTTCAATCATTATTCCCGGCGTCCGTTCGTTGTGGAACGACATATCGAGCGTCAGGCAGTGATCGGCCAGATCGTGGCGGATGGCGTTCGTCGCGCGCCATCCGATATCGGCGCCGACGTACGTGGCGCCGGCGGAGAGCAACTGATTGGCAAGACTGGCTCCCAGAAAGAGAAACGCCGAGCTCAGCAGCGAGCCCCCTTCCCCTCCGGCGAGCGCCAGATCTATGAACCCGCGGAGTATCTGCGGGTTGACAAGCTGAAGCGCAATGCTTCCGAACAGCAGCGCCGTCAGCAGCATCACTTTGGGCCATTGCGGACGGAGATAGGTCGTCAGCAATGTCCCGTATCTGCGTAACGGGACCTTCATGTGGTAAATATTCTCCTCGGGAATCACGGACACGATAAACGCGCGGCGACTCCGCCTGTATTCATGGACGAGATACGACGGCGACCTCCGTGTGCGACATGCGCCACGGCAAAAGAATCCGATGGAAAATCGTGCTGAAAGGGTGGAGGCTACAGCCCTGCGCGGTTACGAAAAAGCCGCGGACCCTTTCGGTTTCCACGGCGTGTTCTTCTGCTGATATCCCTTCCCGTTTGGAGAAGGCAGTGAACAAGCCGTGGCATGCGGTGAGTAACCCACAGCTCGTTCAATCTTGATTACGTTGGAGATAATCAGGAATTCAAACGCGAGCTGACGGGTACCCTGCGACGACGATAAACTTTCCGTCGAGACCGGTAAGGATAAGGCGTGTTGCGATTAACATGATGCGTGCTCCGGTTTCAGGTTGATAGTGCGCGTGAATTCGTGAGGCGCAAAAGAACAAAAATCCCGCGCGAAATTCAAATGAAAATTTTGAAATCATATTTTCGATGAAATTCCTTTCGGAAGGATCGCCGTGATCTTCGTTCACGTTCCCCGTGATGAGGGAGCACGAACGCGGTTTTTCCGGGAAGGAAACCGATCGCGCGGGGAAGCTCCGTCACGGTTCGGCGGCGGGTCCGGGAGCCGGCGCGACGATTTTTTTGATCCCCTCCTTCATCCCCATACCCGGCAGGGAGCGCCGGAGGGGAACGCCCCGATGAACGGACCCGGATCACGGGCCGACGGACCTTCCGCGGAGCGTTTTACGAAGCGGGCGGGCGGGGGCTTTTCGGATCGACGGATTTTAGTATACTGATGCCGCCGGGGGATAGAGGTAGCAGGACCCGGCGCCCCTCGTTCACAGTCGATCTGCAATCACATGCGCGATGTCAGAGTCTGCTTCGTGTCGTCGGAGGTCGTTCCGTTCGCAAAGACGGGAGGACTGGCCGACGTATCGGGCGCGCTTCCGAAGTACCTGGCGGCAAACGGATGCGAGGTCCGCGTCTTCATGCCGCTCTATTCCAGTATCGATCTCTCGCGATATACCGCATATCGCGTCGACTTCCTCCAGAACATCTCGATCCGCTTCGGCACCCGCGACCTGACCTTCTCCGTCCTCACGGCCGATCTTCCCCATTCGAACGCCGCCGTCTACTTCATCGACGCGCCGTCGATGTTCCATCGCGGATCGATCTACACCGATGACCGCGACGAACACCTTCGCTTCGCCGTCTTCTCCCGCGCCGTCATCGAAAGCTGTCAGCGGATGGGATGGTCGCCGGACGTCATGCACTGCAACGACTGGCAATCCTCCCTTATCCCTCTCTATCTGAAGCGTGTCTACAACTGGGATCGCCTCTTCGCCCCCACGCGGACCGTTCTCACGATCCATAATATCGGATACCAGGGGATCTTCCCCTCCTCGGCGCTTCGCGATATCGGCCTGGATGGGGCGAAGGATATGGTGGAGGGGGAGGACCTGCGGCGCGGGATCGTGAACGCCCTCAAGACCGGGATCATCCATGCCGACCTTGTCACGACCGTCAGTGAAACGTACGCGCGGGAGATTCAGACGAGCGACGGGGGAGCGGGACTGGAGGGATATCTGCGCGCGCGCGCCGGATCGCTGGTCGGGATCGTCAACGGCGTCGATTACAACGAGTGGAGTCCCGAGAAGGATTCTCATATCCCGTTCCGATACTCATCGGGCGATCTTTCAGGAAAGGAGCTGGACAAGGTCAATCTGCATGAGCGGCTGAACCTGGTCTACGATCCGTCGGCGCCGCTGGTCGGGATCGTGTCACGGCTGACGGGGCAGAAGGGGTTCGATCTCTGTTTCGACACGCTCGATCTGGTTCTGAGCAGAAGGAACGCCCGGTTCGCGATCCTTGGGAGCGGCGAGGAGAAGTACGAACGGTTCTTCGCCGAACTGCAGGGACGGTATCCGGGGCGGGTCTGCTTCTACCGGGGGTTCAGCACGGAACTGGCGCATCTGATCGAGGCGGGGAGCGACATCTTTCTGATGCCCTCGCTCTACGAGCCGTGCGGCCTGAACCAGATCTACAGTCTGAAGTACGGGACGGTCCCGATCGTCCGTAGAACGGGGGGACTGGCCGACACCGTCGAGCAGTTCGACGTGGGAACCGGAAGGGGGACCGGGTTTGTTTTTGAGCGTTTTACGAAGCAGGAGATGTACTGGGCGATCGAGTTCGCGCTCCATACATATCGGAATAGACAGGTATGGCGCCGGATCATGCTGAACGCGATGAGCATGAACTTCTCCTGGGAGGCACAGGTGCGGAAGTATATATCGGTCTACGCGCGGCTCCTCTCGTAGCGCGCAGACCCGTCACGAGCAGATTTCAGATGAATCCTAACACGACAGAGCTGGAAAAACGTCTTCTCCGTCTGACCGAGATCGATCCGGAGGAGCGGAACGCGCGCGCCGAAGAACTGCTTCGGGAGATGCGGGGAACGACGGGGCTCCCGTTCGTCGTCGGCGACCGGGCCTACTTCCTCTATCACGGCAACGCCGGGGAGGTGGCGCTGGCGGGCGACTGGACCTTCTGGCAGGTCGCCTCTCCCTTCGCCAGGGTGGAGGGGACCGATCTCTTCCATACGGTCCTGGAGTTTCCGGAGACTGCGCGGCTCCAGTACAAGCTGGTGGTCGACGGACGGTGGATACTCGATCCGCACAACGAGAGGTACGCCGAGGAGGGCTTCGGCGTCAACTCCGAGTTCTGGATGTCGGGCTACCGCGACGTCTCCTATCTGACGCCGAAGCCGGGGGCCGCATCACGCGGCACGATCAAAGAGTATCGTATCGAGAGCGAACTGCTCGGCGAGACGCGTGCGTTCTTCCTTTATACTCCCTCCGGAGCCGCTCCCGCCGACGGGTTTCCGCTCCTGATCGTCCACGACGGCGAGGAGGCGATACGGATCGGCAGGTTCCCGACGATTCTCGACAACCTGACGTCGATGGCGTCGATCGAGCCGTGCTGCGCGCTCTTTCTCCCTCCGAGGTTCCGGAACGCCGAATACGCGTCGAACAGACTCTATGCCCGTTACTGCATTGAGGAAGCGATTCCCTTTGCGATAGAAACATGGAAGGCGCAGGGGATCGAGATCTCCCCGGCGCCGCACGACAGGTGCGTGCTCGGCGCGTCGCTCGGGGGGCTGCTTGCCACCGAGATGTCGCTTGCCGCGCCGGAGGTGATCGGCGCCGTGATCGCGCAGTCCCCCGCCTACTGGGTGAACAAGGGGGCGATATTTCAGGGGAAGTCCCTGAAGCGCGCCGGGGACGTGCGTGTGGTGCTCCAGACCGGCACCATCTGCGACGCCCGCGAGCTTACGAGGATCATGTACGGCAGACTTCAGGAGCGCGGCGCCGCAGTGCGATATTTCGAATACCAGCAGGGGCACACCTGGGGCAACTGGCGCTCCAATCTGGCCGAGGCGGTCTTCGCCTGGAACGATCTGCGGGCCTCGGCCTCATGAGGCCCCGCGGGCCTTTTCATCTCCCGTCGGAAACAACAACTCAGCAACCCGGAACAACGGCCGCGTCACGATCGGGGCGCGGCACTGGAAGGTATCATCATGGATAATCGTCCGTCGGTACTCTGCATCGTCGGCGCGCTCTTCGGCCGCCCGTTTCTTATCGCGGCCAAGCGCCTCGGCTGGAACGTCTTTCTTCTGACCGAGGAACGCTACCTGAAGGAGTCGTGGCCCCGCGAATATATCGACGACGTCTTCGCCGTCCCCGATCTGTACGACGAGACGGTGGTCCGCAACGTGGTCTGCTATCTGATGCGGACCAGGAAGTTCGACAAGATCGTCGGGCTCGGCGAGTTCGACATCGAGGTGGCCGCGGCGCTGCGTGAGCATACGCGGATTCCGGGAATGGGAGAGACCACGGCGCGATATTTCCGCGACAAGCTGGCGATGCGGATGAAGGCGCAGGAGGAGGGGATCCTCGTCCCCGAATTCACCCGTATCCTGAACTACGACGAGGTCCGCGCCTACTTCGAGAGTGTGCCGGGGCCGTATGTGCTGAAGCCGAGAATGGGGGCGTCGGCCTCCAAGATCTCGAAGATCTACAACCCGGAGGAGCTCTGGCCGAAGCTGGAGGAACTGGGAGACAAGCAGGCGAACTATCTGCTGGAGAAGTTCATCCACGGCGACGTCTATCATGTCGACTCCCTTATCTCGGATAAAAAGGTGGTCTTCGCCGCCGCCTCGCGCTACGGTCTGCCGATGCTCGACCTGAACACGTCGGGAGGGATCTTCACCACCCGGATGCTGGAGAAGGGGAGCGAGGATGAGGAGGCGCTGCAGGAGATCAACAGGCGGGTGATCAAGAGCTTCGGGTTGAAGTGGGGATGTACCCATATCGAATACATCAAGTCGAGCGAGGATGGACGGTTCTACTTCCTTGAAGCGGGGGCGCGCGTGGGGGGAGCAAGGATTCCGGATATCATCTGGCACGCCACCGGCATCTGCCTCTGGCACGAGTGGGCGAAGATCGAGCTGCTGGCGAAGGGGGAGAAGTACAAGCTCCCGAAGGGGAACAAGATGTACGGGGGCGGCATCTTCACGCTGGCGCGGCAGGAACATCCCGATATGACGGGGTACAACGATCCCGAGGTCGCCTGGATTCAGGAGAAGAAGAACTACGCGGGGCTCGTGCTCCGGTCGGGGGAGCCGGCCAGAGTCGAGGAGCTTCTTGCGATGTATTATCCCCGGTTCACCGAGGATTTCCTGGCGCACGTTCCCAGGAAGGAGAACGCTCCGGCATAGGAGCGGCTCAGGCGTCGCCGGCGGCTCCTACGTGCTCGTCGAGCCGCCGGGCAAGGTAGTCGGCGATATGGAGGACCTCCACGTCGGTGATCCCTTTCCGCAGCAGCCCTGCCCGGATCTGAAGGATACAGCCGGGGTTCGACGTCACGACGATCGACGCCCCGGTTGTGAGGATGTTCGCGATCTTCCGCTCGCGCAGCCGTGCCGACATCTCCGGTTCGGTCAGGCTGTAGCTGCCGGCGCTGCCGCAGCAGACGTCCGATTCGGGGAGCTCCACGAACCTCCCGCCGGCGCGTCGCAGCGCTCGCATCCCGAGCCCGAAGCCTTG
>CBINGZ010000043.1:0-51284 GCA_966250335.1 uncultured bacterium
CGCGGCGCTCAGCTCCAGGACGAGCGCGTGAAGCTGCGGCAGCACGTCGTCATGCAGCACGCGGCGCGTCCGGGCGTCGACGATCTGGGTCTCCGCCAGTCGCTGGCGCTGAATCGCCATCAGACGGCGCGCCATCTCGGCGCTCGCCTGCATGTCGAGCAGTCGCTCGCCGCTGGCGCGGGCCACCTCCATCTCCTCCTGGGTGTAGAGTCCGCCGTCCACCTTCTCGCCGACCAGCAGCGCCCCGATCAATCCCCGCTCGCTCCAGAGGGGAATAACCCAGACCGCTCCATCGAACCGTGAGGGGTCGAGCGGAAGACAGAGGGTCTCCGGCGACCCGCCGAGCTGCGTCAGCTCCGCCTGCCGTTCCAGGTTCAGAGCCGATCGGCGGGGATAGGAGAGGGGGCCGCCGACCAGCGGCGCCATATCCCCGAGCGGCACCAGATAGGCGAGCCGCGCGCCGAGCACATCGGTGGAGAGCGCCTCGAACGGTCCGCTCGTCACCCCCTCCCGCTCCTCGCGTCCCAGATCGGCAAGGAGTCCCTCGTAGAGCCGCTGACTTCCGATGAAGGGACGGAGCCTCTCCAGATATCTGTCCCGCTCGGAGAAGGAACGCCATGTCAGCAGCGAGTAGAAAGTCGCCACCAGCACGGTCGCGGTGGAGAGGATGTAGACGGCCGGAAGGCGGAGCGTGAGAAGCAGACTGAGAAGCGCTCCGGAGCCGATCGCCAGAATCAGGGCGTTCCGCCAGTAGCGCCTGAACCCCTGCCGCGGAAGCGTCTTCCCCGTGAATATCTCATACGATATGATCGCCCGTCCCAGCAGATACATCGAAACGGCGATCAGCAGCGAGATGAAGAGATCGAACCTGTTCAGCGTGAAGACCAGACTGAAAAGGGAGAGGGGCTCCCCCCGTGTGCCGACCAGCCAGAGGAGCGCCCATCCCACCAGCATACTTACGACGATCTGCACGAGCGAGGTCGCCACCAGCCACGGCCGGGCACGGAGCCGCGCCATATCCCCCATCACCCGTCCCGAGGGAGCCAGCCGTCTGAGCGCCAGCAGCGAAAAGAGGAAGCAGCAGAGGAGATAGGCGGGGTAGACCACGACAAGATGCGGGTAGTTGGCGGCGGAGATCGACGTCGTCAGATCGACGGTGCTCGAACTTGAATACACAGGTCCGCGCTCCGCCATGAAGACCAGCAGCAGGACAAGGGAACCGAGCCCGGCCACCAGCGGCATCCAGTATCGATGACGACCGAGCACCTCGGCGTTGAACATGACCTCCTTCGACCTGGGGAGACCGAGCGCTTCCCTCCCCCGTTCCTTCTCCCAGAACCCGGCGAACCAGAGCATGGCGAGATACCACGCGAACGGCAGGAAGATGATCGGCGCCCACCCCACATACCACCATATCCCGATGGCGGGAAGCACCCGCATCAGGGTGCCGTGCAGCAGCGCGGAATGGAAGATGAAGAAGACGCCGGTGACGACCAGGCTTCCGCCGGCCAGCCAGACTCCCCAGGCGCGCCGTTCAGCGTTGAGGAGCACCGTCAGTCCCAGCCAGAGAGGGAGGAGGGTGTTGAACGACGAAAGCGCATGCAGCAGCCAGTTGACCAGAAACGACGTGGACATGGGGAACTCTCCGGTTCGATTAACCTTCCCACTTCACCCAGTCGCCCCGCTCGTTCTGTGCCCTGGGGGTTCCATCCTCGTCCCAGATCAGCAGGCGGCCGCTGCGATAGATGATGACGGCGCGGGTGCGGGCCACCTTCTCGTCGGTGGTCGATTCGTTGAGACCCCATGCCGCGTAGATCTGCCCGTTGGTGCGGCTGATCGTCCGCTTGTCGCGGAACCCGACCCGCGCGGCGATCTGCTCATTGCTCATCCCGAGCGCCAGCATCCGGGCGACCTCCTGCTCGTTCGGTTCCAGCAGCGCCATCGGCGACCGCTCATCCTTCTGACGCACCTCATGTACCCGTGACTCGATCTCCGGGTCGATGAAGCTCCTGCCGGCGACGGCATCCTTCAGGAGGGGGATGATCATCTGGGGGAGGAGATAGTTGGACTTCCGCACGTAGGCGTAATGGCTCAGGATGCCGGAGCGGCGGAAGCTTCGGTAGTAGTTGTCGTCGTCCTGGATCGAGTAGAAGACGACGGGCATCCGGGGGAACTCCCGTCGGATCTCCACGGCGGCCTCGATGCCGTTCATGCGGCCGGCGAGCTGGACATCCATGAGGATGGCGTCGGGAGGTTGCGCCAGGCAGTAGTCGAGCGCTTTTTCGCCGGTGTCGCAGTCGTGGGCGATGCGGACGGCGTTGGTTGCTTCCAGCCCCGATTTCATGGCGGGGCGGAGTTTGGGGTTGTCTTCCACGAAGAGTATCGTCAGCATGGGGGTAAGCTACGAGGGGAGAGGGGTGGGGGGCAAGCACCTGGGTGCAAGAGGGAGAAGAGAGTGAAGAGGGAGAAAAGAGTGAAGAGAGTGAAGAGAAATAAACAGGGAGTCACAGAGGACACAGAGGTAAGAGAAGAGAGAGTTAGTGGGAGAGGTAAGAGAAGAGAGAGTTAGTGGGAGAGGCGGGAGAGTTCGTTGCGGGCCCAGAAGTAGAGGGTGAATCTGTCGGATGTCGAGAGGCGGGCGCCGGCGTGGGTCCACTGATAGGGGGTGGGGGGCATCTTGTCGTAGCGGACGACGTCGGTGATGCGCTGAAGGAGGTCGCGTTGTTCCTGCGGGGTGCGGTTCGTCCATTCGGAGAAGTTGAGGTGGCTTCGTCCTTCATGAACGCCGTCGGAGACGATCCAGGAGAAGGGGGCGACGTAGCTGAACCAGGGCCAGTCGGTCTTGTTGGAATGGCAGTCCATGCATCCGCGGACCAGCACATCCCTGACCGTGTGCGGAATCGTGCTCTGCGAAGAGATATCCTGCTCCCTGGAGGTCACCGGATTGCTCCGATCGGCCGTCCGGAACTGCATACCGACGAGGACGACCAGAACGATGCCGAGGCCGATATAACGATAACGGGTACGAGAAGTCATGATCAATGAGGTTGATGATGCTGCGCCCCGACCCGCTTCATGCCGGTCAGGCCACAGTATCGTCGCGGGGGATCACGACATATTGGAAGGAGAACACCGATGGGGATACCGTCTCAATTTACGACCCACAACCCCACCCGATCGTTACAACCCTCCCCGGAATTTAACACCCCTTCTCCTCTCTTCCCTCTCTTCTTTCCTACCTCTGTGTCCTCTGTGACTCCCTGTTTATTTCTCTTCATCTCTTTTCCTTCACCACCTCCACCCCCACCATGCTCCCCGCACCACCCCCCCACACCCTCCTCCCCTCAATCTCCCCCTCCGGCAACCCCTTCGTCATCCCCATCACCTTCCCCTCATCCCGATACACCAGATACCACCCCATACACGCCTCCATATACCCCGCATTCACCAGCTCCGGCCCGAAGTTGAAGAGCAGCAACTTCCCCCCCGGCGCAAGCGCCTCAAACAACGCCCCCGTGAATCGTTCCGCCGCCCCATCGTGCAGATTATCGCACAGCCCCGAGTAAATGAGATCATAGTTCCTGAAGACCGACTTCCCCCGCACCAGCGATCGGATCGTCCCCTGATATGTCGTGATCCTGCTGCCGTACCGTCCCTCCACGGTCGCCAGATTCCTCGCATCCTGATCGAACGCCAGGAACGTTTCGACTCCGCCGCCCCCGACCGCCCCGGAGAGCTCCGCCTCCCACAGATGTCCCCCCATCACCGCCAGCACGCGCACCGGACGTCGTCCGGCGGCTCCGTCGATGGCGCGGGCGATGGTCGCCGACCGTTCCCTGACGCCCCGGGAGGCGGGTCCGTCGGTGGTATAGGCGAAGATCGTGCGTCCCAGCTCGCTGGTTCCGGGGGGGAGGCGATCGGGGTAATGGAGGAAATCGAGGAGACCCGCATCCCCCGCATATCCGCGCGGCTTCAGGAGCGACCGGCAGGTGAGGGGATCATGACGGAGCAGCTCCATGATGGGATGCCGGGCCGCTTCTTCTCTCGCGAATCCTCTCCAGGCCCCCTCGGAATATCGGTTCCGGAGATCGGCGAGTCCATGCACCAGTCGGTCCATTCCTTCGGTGACATCATCCCGCTTCAGCAGTTCCGCCGCGTCGTTCAGCACGGTCGTTCCGTGAAGGACGCATGCCGATCGATCCGAGGCTGCGGCGCGGGAGGGGGACTCTCCCGTTCGCGACATATTTCTCTCCGACGCGACTGCCGCCGGGGGCTCATTCATAGGCGATCGATTCCGTGACGGTCATGGTCGATTCTCCCTCCGCCGCCACGACCTTGATCCCGTAGCTGTATCTCCCCCCCGCGGCGACCTCGCGATCGACGAACTCGGTGGAGGCGGCCGGGAGCGAGCGGATGAGGGAGGGGGAGCTGCCGTCCATGCCGCGATAGATATAGTATTCGGCGCCCGCCGGGGGATGTCCGTTCCATCGGAGAACGATCCGTCGATTCTGTTTGTCGATTTCGTACCGGAGTTCATCCACGCCGGCGGCGACTCCGGAGACCAGGCGGCGCGCGGCCACGCTGTTGGAATAGCGCGATCTGCGTCCCACATCATCCACGCTGATCGACGTGTATTCGTAGAGCGTTCCCTGCGCGGCGGAGGTGTCGTTCACCGTCGTCGACGTATCGTTGATCGATGCGATCTCCTCCCACTTCTCCGTCCCCTCGATCCTTCGGAGCAGCAGGTGGGCGCGGACGTCGTCGCTGGGGCTGCGGTGCAGACGTAGTGCGATATTCCGTTCGCCCGGCATCACATCGGCGATCATCGGGGGAGCGGGGGGGACGATATCGGGCTTCTGCAGACGGAGTGTTTCGGTGAAGGGGGAGTGGTTGTAGTTCCGGTCGAGCGCCGTGACCCGGTAGTAGACCTCTTCGCTCAGAGTGGTGAGGGTCACCGAGTCGACGAAGAGCGTGTCGTCGGAGATCTCGGTGGTAAGCTGCTGGAACTCGTGGTCTTCCTGGTTGGCGAAGAAGACGCGATAGCCGAGGAGATCGCGCTCGCCGCCGGCGGCCCAGCTGAGGGTGACGACGCCGTTGCTGTCGATGGTTCCGGCGAGACCGCGCGGCATATCGGGGGCCGTCGAGTCGGGGAAGATGCCGAGGACGGGGACCGAGCTCCGCATGTTCCCCGCGGTGTCGACGGCGGCGACCGTGTAGTAATGCTGCGGAAGATCGCCGACGTTGATGTCGGTGAACTCCCGCGCCTCCTTCGGCAGCAGTTCGCCGATCGGCTCGAACGGGCCTTCCACATCACGGCTCTTCGCCACCGAGAACCCTTTCAGATCGGTCACGACCGAATCGAGACGCCAGGTGAGGGTGAGCGATCTCCCGTTCACGACCCGGGGCTCTCCTATCCTCGGCTGGACCGGCGCCGTCCTGTCGCGTCCCATCGCGGTGATCACGCTGCTCTCCGGCGACAGCTCGCCGAACGCATCGAACCCGACCACCCGGTACTGCATGGGACGATAGTTCTCCTCGAGCGTGATCTTGTACGACGCCGCGCCGCGCGCCGTCTCGTCGGTAAACGTCAGGTCGTCCCCTTCGGCCGGGATGTAGGGGGTGGAGTTGAGTCTGCGGAAGCTCTTCCCGCCATCCTCCGACCGCTCGATGAAGTAACCGGTGAGCGGAGGGTTCACCTCGAACCTGTTCCATTTCAGCACCACTTCCTTCTCCCCTTCGGCTGCCTTCAGATCGCGCACGCTGGCCGGCTTCGTCATCTCGCTTCCGGTAACGAAGACAAACGCCGTGTCGATCGGTTCATCGGGGTTGGAGGCGAGGGAGTAGATACGATACATGTAGGTCTTGTTGCGATCCACATTTCGATCGGTGAAGCGGAGCCCCAGTCCATCCGCGATGCGGGGGGCCATGTCGGCCAGCATGAGGGCGAAGCCGTGCATGTTGGTCTGCTGCAGATAGATCTCGTAGATGGAGCCGAAGGGGTCGTCGCTGGTGACGATCGGCCTGCCGTGGAGCGCCTGCACCGCGGCGCCGGCCAGCGTATCCTCCGGACGGTAGCGGGCCTTCCACTCCTCGACGGTGAGAGGTCTGATCGGCTTCTGTGTGAGGAGCGTGACGGTGGGAGGGGTGGAGGGATCCTTCCCGTATTCATATCGTTCAACCATATATCCCTTCTCTCCCGCGACCTTCCACGCCGTGTGGGTCGTCGTGCCCCATCGCAGCACGATGGAGTCTCCATACGATCTGCCCACCACGCGAAGGTTGGGGCGGAGCGCCCGAAGCGAGTCGCTCTCCGATTCGGCGGGGGGATAGGTCTGGGCGGTCCCGACGGAGAGCGTGGCCAGCAGAAGGATCAGGAGGGCCGGTATACTGTATCGCATGATCATCTTGGATTGTGTGTTCGGGATTCGCTGTATCCGGGGCGTCCGTTGCCGGGCGCCCCGGTGTCGCGACTGCATGAACCGGTGCTAGAGCGGGAACTTGATGTTGACTTCGCGGTCGTAGCCGTTTCCGTAATCGTAGTCGATCTCGATACGGAGCCGCGTGTTCTTGGCCGGGTTGATATGCATATCCCAGTAGTTGGGGTTCGGCTTGTCGAGCCAGATATCGTGCGGCTGATTGTACTTCATGAAGCCCATGAACTCCGGGTCCATGCCGAGCACGGCGGGTGAGATGGAGTAGCGGTAGAGCATCTCCTCCGCCACCCGCTTCCTGTCGAACCGCAGGACGGTAAGAGCGTCGTATCGGAACAGGACTTTGTTGACGATGTTCGCCTGGAGCGACTGATTCGGATTGTAGAGTCCGTTCCCCGGCTTCGGCTCATCCTGGACTCCGGCGACCTTCAGCATGCTCGGGCCCGATCCGTCGAGGGCGCCGTAATCCTTCCAGTAGGAGGCGTTGATCTCATCGTTGGTCAGCTTGCCGGCGGTTCCGTTGCCGTCGTAGTAGACGGCGACCGCGTGGGTCGGGAAGATCGAATCGGGGATGCTCGATCCGTTCAGAAGCCGGCTGCCGGGGGGATAGGCTCCCGCCTCGGGATAGCTCCGGAGCCGCCGGGGGTTGGGGCCGGGGGAGACCTTGGGATTGGTCTGCACATCCGACCTGAGTATCCCGTTCAGATAATGATCCTTGACGTAGTCGACGTACTGGGTCTTGACCAGGCTCCAGAAGTATTCGTTCGTGGCCCCCGCGGTCTTATCGGTCGCCGTCACCGAGATATGTGGCCGGATATACTTCGTGATCGATCCCTGCTTGTAGTTCGTCTGATGAAGATCGTACCAGTCGAACGGTTCCTTCCCCTCGTACGAGACCCAGATCGTGCTCTTGTACGATCCCGTTCCGAACGAGTACTCCGGGTCCGATTTCATGTAGTCGTCGAACTTGTCGCCGAACGTCGAGAACTGGCTCGTCTTGAACGCCATCTGGTAGACCAGGAACTCGTTGTCCTTCAGCTGGATGCTCTTCAGTCTGCTCTCCCTGACGCTGATCTTCTGCCCCTCTCCGATACTCTTCTCCACGTTGTCGACCGCGACGTTGGAGTTCTGCTGGTTCCCCTTCGACTTGTTCGACGGCTTGATCGTCGAGAGTTTCTGCCGGACGATCTGCACGATATAGATCGTCTTCTTCTTCATTCCCGTCGAGGGGAGATGGAAGCGGACCATCTTCTCGTCCGGATACCATTCCAGCTCCTTCTGCTCGACCACCGTGCTTCCGGTGCCGATCTCCTGGACCCGCGCCACGAACCTGTACTTGAAGTCCTCCTCCTCCGGCTCCATGTTCCGGATGTTGGAGGGATATTGATTGAATCGGATATATCCCTTCGCGGTGCCGGAGTAATGGTAGTAGCGCTGCATCCGTCCCGGCAGTGTGGCGATGATGTTGCTGTTGACGAACGTCTCCGGCGCCGTGCCGGTGGTGAACGTCATGTCGTCCTTCTCCAGGTGCTCCTTGTTCGGGTTGTTGTTCTCGCCGATCCTCTTCCACTCGCCGTTGACGAGCTTGTCGCCGTAGATATGAATCGTCAGACGATGTTCGCTCTTCTCGTCGAACATCTCGTAGGGGGAGAAGAGAGCGGAGAGTTTCTTGTTCTCCAGCGACCAGTCGCCGGCCACCATCTTCTTGGTCTTCAGGTTCTCGATGTCGTACCGCTTGACGCCGAAGCGGAACGTCGTCACCTCGATCTCATCCTCCTCGTTCGTCAGGCTGACCGAGATCGAGTTCCCGATCGGCAGGTTGAACGCGACCTCGGGATAGGTGAAGACGCTCACATCCTTTCCGGTCGGGTTGATGTCGGCGATGATCTTCAGCCCGCCGAACGGGTCCCCCTTGGAGGGATCGCAGTAGTTCCCATACTTGAACTTGAAGGTGCAGTGTCCGGAGAGGGCGCCGTTGAGCGCGGAGTAGGAGCCGGCGACCTGCCCCTTCAGCCAGGTCGGGTTGGGGAGCCCCGCCTGGAGCCCGGCGAAGAGTCCGACCTTGAAGAGCTCGAACTCGGTGTCGAGGAACCAGAGATCGATGTCGATGCCGACGGAGGCTTCAACGCCGGCGTAGACCTGCCCCTTGGCGTACCATCCGTTCAGCCCCATCTTCCCGTTGGAGTGCTCGCACTCCTCGTCGGTGTTGAGGATGGAAATATCGTAACCGAACGATATCGCGATCTGGGCGTAGAAGATCAGGAACTTCAGTCTGCCGGTGTTCACGTTGAGCTGCTGTCCCAGCGCGAACCCGCTCCCCGCCCCCACGTCCGGCTTCCGTCCGTTGAGCACATTGAAGTAGGGAAGCTCCTGCTGGAAGTTGATCGGCTCGGTCGGGAGCGGGGGGATGCCGGGGAGGCTGTTCTTGCCGATCATCAGGTACGACTCGATCTCCAGCAGATCGAGCACCGTCAGCCCGATCCGGTTGTCCGGTTCGCCGAGCTTGATGAACCATTTCTCCTTGCTGAAGTGAAGCGACGCGTCGCCGCCCCCCACGATCAGTTTCCGGTTCCCCGCCTTCAGGTTGATGTCGATGCTGATGAGGCCGTCGAAGGATGAGGTCTCGGTGGAATACTGGAACGCGACGGTCGCCGCCACCACTGCCTTATCCTTCGGCTTGCGGCTCTTCGGCATCAGATCGGAGACGAAATATCCGTTTCCGACAAGACTGATCTGGTGGAGTCCGCCGCCGGTGTAGAACGACGCCTCCAGTGTGATGTCGCCGTTGAACGCCTTCGGGTTCGGCATCGTCCCCAGGACGATCGTCGCCTTGAATCCGAACGCGATCCCCTTGTCCGGTGTGTACTGGGTGCCGGAGCCGCTCTGTCCCGGCGTATCCTGCTGGTACCCCTCGTTCGATTCGGGGCTCCCTTCGAGCCCGGCCGCCGTCGGGATGGCGCTCGTCGGCTTCATGTGGTAGTAGGCGCCGCCGCCGAAGCCGTAGATGCCGAGTCCGGTGAAGACCGGGATGCCGGCGCCCGGCCCCATCACCGCCATCGCGTCCACATACCAGTAGCGATATGTCGTGTTGCTCTGGTAGTTGGTGCTCCCGAACTGGATCGTCGCCGCCACCTTTATCAGGGGACGGAAGGTGACGCTGAGCGAGCCTCGGAACCCGTCGCCGAACTTCGGGTCCCCCTTGTAGAGGTTGATATCCCCTTCGATATCGCAACTGGCGACCGAGGCGTCGACATGGATCGCATCGAGGGTGGGGGGAGCCAGGGCCCAGCTCTGCTTGCCGTTCTGTTCGTTCAGCGTTCCCCAGAGGGTGAACCTGGTGCCGCCGGAGATGGCGCTCTGGTTGTTTCCGTCGAGCCCCACGTGGAACCCGAGCTGCAGCCCGGCCTTCTTTCCGTCGTTCTGAAACTTCAACTGGATGCCGTCCTGCGGATCGATCGAGACCGGGAACCCGGCAAACGACTTCTCCGGGCTGGCGAACTTGAATAATGTCGCGGAGAGATACGGCTTCCTGTTCCTGATCGTCAGATCCTCGAACTCGACGCCGGGGATCTTCACCGAGACCCCCTTCATCTCGGCGAACTTTCTGTCGACCGTCAGATCGCCGCTCAGCACCGCCTGCACCGTTACATCGTCTCCCTGCGATGTAATGGTGATCCCGGAGTTTTCCTCCAGATGGAGCTTCGCTCCCCACATATCCACATCGATGCTGTCGAGCGTGTTGACGGAGAAGGCGGTGGCGAGCCCCTGGTCGGAGCTGCTCATCAGGCAGTTGTAGCCGAGGCCGGTCTTGGCGATCGGGATCATCACCTTGCCGCCGAACGCCCCCTTGGTCAGGGTGTTGTTCAGCAGGGCGATCTCGATCTTCTCGATCGAGAAGCTCCAGCCGCCGATGCTTCCGTCGCCGAGCGACACCACCGGCTCCACGATCGCCGTCCCGGTGAAGCCGAGCTTGTTGATGAAGGCGTTCTTCATGGTGATCGTCACCGGCGCGTTCTTCTTCCTGAGATAGTTCGGCAGCGTCGCCTTGATCTCCTTGAAGTAGAATCCGCGCCAGTCGTTCCCGGTCCCGCCGTTGTAGTTGGCGGGGAAGGCCATCCCCTGCGCGTTGCGGGTGTCGGAGAAATCGAGGACGACCTGATCGAAGGTGAAGCCGAGCCCCTTCATCCCCTTCACCGTGAAGGGATCGACCGAGACCACGCCAAGCATATCGCCCCACGATTTTACGCTGGAGAAGGTGAACGAGGCCTTCACCGGCCCCCCCCCCGCGGTCTTCTGCACGACCGTCGTCTTCAGCGTGAAGAAGCCGTCGACCTGCATCTCCTTGTATCCCTCGCAGTCCCATTTCACGTAGGTCCCCTGCTCCCCCTTCGTCCCCTTCAGCGTCACGTCGATATTCTCACCCCATGCGAAGGTCTTGTCTCCTCCAAGCATCGTGAGCTTCTGGAGCCCTCCCACGGAGAGGCCGGTGGGGTGGAAGCAGATATTCTTCTGGCCGAACGCCAGCAGCGCGTTGTTCGCCTCCGGGATCGGGATATCGAAGAAGGCGTTCATCCGCGCTCCGTCCGGGGCGAACTCGACGGCCGCAATGTTGACGAGCTGAAGCTTGCCGTCGAGCAGCTTGTTCCAGGCGAACGGGAGCCCCTGGGCGTCGATGTCGACGAAGTTCTCGATGTACTTCTGATGGTTCTTCACGAAGTCGGTGACGGCCGCCACGTTCTCCGCCGCGATATTTTCCATGTTGTCGCCGAAGCTCCGGAGCGCCTGATCGACCTGGGCTCCCGGGTCGTATGCGCCGATCGCCTTGCCGCTGTAGATCTTATGGTCCGGGTTCGCCTTCAACCCCTGGAAGGTCGCCTTCAGCTTCGTCCTGAAGATCGGCGCGTCGATCGTTCCCTCGCCGCTCAGGTTGCCGGCCGAAGGGGAGCTGAGGCTTGTCAGCTTCAGGGTGAAGTATCCGATCTGCACCTCCTCCCCCGGCTGGTAGATATGATCGCTCTGCACGGCGGCGGGGGGCGGGTTGGGGGCGCAGTTGAGCGCCGTGCAGGGATCGGCGTACTCCTCCTGCACGTCGTTCGGGATATCGTTCGGCTCATCCTCCGGCTCCTGATTCTGCCCCTCTTCCTCGGCGAGCTGCGCCTGGCCGTAGGCGAACGAGCAGACGACACTCTTCCCCTCGTTCTTGAAATGGAGTTCCTTGCTCTCCCCCTTGTTCTTCGCCGTCACGCGGAACGCGTACTTCATCCCCGGCTCCAGATGGGGCGCGGCGGCGGTGTAGAGGAAGGAGGTGGAGGCGACCGTCGTCTCGAAGAAGGGGGCCGGCGCCGTGATCGCCTGGTTGGGATCGATGTTCGGCGGGTCGATCTCGGCGATCGTCAGCAGGTACTCCACCTTGTTCGGGGGAACACCGGCCGGCTGCGTCCAGGTGAAGAGGATGCTCTGCGGGTTCTTCGGCGCCACCGTGCCGTTGCAGGTCGGCGTCATGATGGTCGGTGTCTCGTAGTGCGTGATATTGAACACGGCGCATCCCGCCGGCGAGGGGAGCGAGCGCTGGGCGCCGGAGAGGTAGTCGAGCGCCTGGATGCAGAAGGAGTAGCTCCCTTCCGGCAGCCCGTTCCCCTGCACCACCTCCTGCTTGCCGATGCCGGAGAACTGGAGCACGTCGGGGTCGAGGTATTCCTTGAGCTGCGCCCCCATGATCATCTTCACCTGGTTCGGGCCCAGGGCGATCGAGGAGGCGGGGATGAAGCTGTTCGGGATGGTGACCGTCACCCCCATCTCTCCTTTCACCTGACCGACAAGACGGACGCTCTGCGGCGCGTTCGTCTTGTTGGTCAGCGTGATCACGATCTTGTTGTCGAATCCGACATAGTCGGAGAGATAGGGGGAGTAGGGAGGTTTCACCTGCGTGATCACCGCCACCTGATCCTGCGCGCTTGCCTGGCGGGCCAGCATGGCCGCCAGGAGGACAAGCAGTCGCAATGCGATCTTCCTAGAACGTGTACGCATAGTTGAGTACCGCGGTGTATTCGTTGAATGGCCGGCTCATCGTATCCGATGCGCTCGAGTTCGTCAATGAGAGGTTCAGATTGACCGTGTGATGCTTCTCCGGACGCCATGCTCCGCCCGCCGAGCCGGTCACCACCGTTCCGTTCCCCTGGAACGAGAGCCCGACGGTGCCGTTCAGATTGATCGCCCCTCCCGCCAGCCCCTGCGTCCCCCCCACCGAGACCCCGGCGGTGTAGAACTCCGTCCCCGCCGTCTCCATCCTGTTCGTGCCGATCGAGCCGTTGAGCGTGGTCGCCGAGGCGGGGAGCGAAAGGGTGTAGGAGAGATCGGCCGCCGTGCTGGAATACTCGGAGTACCCCGCCGTGAAGCTGTTGTTGTCGACCACCCCCTGCAGCGAGAGTGTGGCGTAGAAACTGTGCGATACGATACTGTCGTCGATGGTGTATCGTGGCGCGATCAGCAGCGACGGGGAATGCTGATCCATGCGGAGCGTGTCGTTCAGCGGGCGGTTGCCGGCCGACTGCGATGTGCGCATGTCGCTCGCCTGCACCGTCAGGCCGAACGCGGCCGATGGGGACCACGAGATATTGAGGATCGGGGTCAGCCGCCGGGTGGTCGCCTGCTTCTTCCCCTGGATGTTATCCTTCTGGAGCGAGACGTTGGCGTTGATCGAAAGGGAGCTCCCGGTCAGGTAGAGGGAGGGGGCAAGGGTGAAGCTTTCCAGGTCGTTGTTCAGGTAGTACGCCCCCATCGACCTGTAGTCCGGATCGATCCGGGAGTAGCTTGCCTGCAGATTGAATGTTTCTATATTCAGCGACATCCCCGCCGTCAGCGCCGTATAGATCTGCGTCGATGCGCGGGGGGGAATCGCATCACCCAGCGCCTGCGCGTCCTGGTCCAGATCGAGCAGGTCGGAGCGGATATCGCGCGTGTAGTCGCTGACCGCGAAGTCGGCGTTCAGGCTCAGTCCGTCGATCACCGTCGCCCTGGCGCTTGCTCCCAGGACGAGGTTCTCGGCGGGGCGCAGGTCGGAGTTGGAGGCCACGGCGCGGATCGAGTTCGTGTCGTCCTTCGCCTTCAGGACGATCAGGTCGAGATGGTTGGCCTCGCTCCCGTAGCCGAGCTTGCCGCTGAAACCTGTCCGTTCGTACGCCGGGATCTCGATCGTGGAGTTCGTGTCGTCCTCCACAGCTCTGTTCAGCCGTCCCGTCATGAACCCGAGCCGGAAGCTTCCCGGATTGAGCTCCACCCCCGCTCCGAGCATCTGATGTCCGGCAAGGGTGAAGGGGGAGAAGCTGATGTTCCGGTAGCCGAGATGCGCCGTCGCCCACTTGTAGCGCGGGCTGGCGCCGAACTGGTTGAACGGCTGGGTGAAGTTCCTCTCCTTGTCGCTGATGCTGAAGGAGAGGGGAAGGGCCAGGTCGTAGATATCAAGGTTCAGAGTGCCGGAAAGGCTGTAGGAAAAGGGATCACGATGCCGCCCGATCATATCGGTGCCGTAGATGCCGCCGCGCGTGGAGATGCTTCCGCTCACGCGGATCGGATCGACCTCGCCGACCCGGTCCAGATCCTGCGCCGACGCCCCGCGGGCCGCGCAGAGCGCAAGCGCGGCAAACGCCATCCTCCACCGGCTCCGGTTGCTGTTCCGCCCTGTTCCGTTCATCTGAAGAATCGTCCTCCGAAGCGTCGACCATGATCTGTTTCCGCCGCCGCGCCCCCTCGCTCCGTGGGATGCCGGTCAGCAGGAACCAAGGTAGAGGGAGCCGACCACGGTGGAGATCACGGGCGACCACGGGCCGGAGAAAAGGTGGGAGGTTTGAAGAATTATCGGCCACGGTTCGGCGCGATGTCGGCCACGGTTGAAACGTATCGTAGATTTGGAGCGAAAAACGCCGATTCCCGGTCCCGTCGGCTTCGCTCATTCCTCCCCGATCCGGCCCCGGAGCCGGCCAACACCGTTCAGCCTGGTGGTGCATGAAGGCGCTCGATGAATTCCTGCAGCATGGATTCCTCCCGTTCGGCGGACGTACCGTCGAGCTGGCGCGGCTTCATACCTTCTGGCAGGGGACCGCGGAGGCCCAGCGCCTGCGCGCCGCGCTGGTACAGGCCGAGGCGGGGATCGGCAAGACGAGGCTGCTGGAGGAGGTGGCCGCCCGTGTGGTGGAGGCGGGGGGGACGGTCGTCCACGCCAAACTCTATCCTGAAGCCGCTCTCTCCCTGATTCCTCTCGTCGCCCGCGCCCTCTGGCATTCCAACGTCGGGCGCGAGCTGCTCCGGACCGAGCCCGAGGGGACACGATCCTCGGTGATCGATGCCGTGCGACGGCTCTGCCGGCTCCGTCCCACCCTGCTGGTGATCGAGGATATCCACCTGCTGGACGCCGATTCCGTGCAGGAGCTTTCCGCCCTCCTGAGCGCCCTCGGCGATGAAACCGTCTCGGTGCTCGCGCTCTGTCGTCCTCTGGAATGGAAGGGGAGAAGTCTTCTGGAGGGATATCTCACCGAGCGGATCGAGCTCCCTCCCCTCTCGCAGGGGGATGTGGCGGAGATCTGGCGGCGGCTCTTCGATTACGAGGCGGACCCGGCGATGATCCGCGAGCTTCATCAGGCCACGCTCGGCAACGGGCTGGCGCTCCGTTCCGGCATCCGCGCCGCCATCGACTCGGGCGCCGTGGAGCGGCACGGGGCGGGCTGGCGCGGCGGGGAGGACCTGCGCCCCTTCATGCGCCTCCTCCGCCGGAACGTCGAACTGCTGGCCGAGGGGATGGTGGCGCATCTGCGCGACGATGAGCTGGAGGCGGCCGGGGCGATCGCGATGCTCGGCGAGGTCTTCGCGCGCGAGACCGTGGAATCGCTCCTCCATGATCCCCAGGCGACCCTCCGCACCCTGACCCGGAAAGGGATCATCGCCACCACCGGCGCCTCGCCGACACCGTTCGGAGGGCTCGGCCCGATCCCCGCTCGTGTTCAGAGCTCGCCTCAGCCCACCAGCGAGTTTCCGCTTCTCGCCTTCACCCACACGCTCCTCCACAAGTATCTGCTCGACCACGCCGAGGTCGATCCCGATCGACTCCTCAAGGTCATCGGAGAGGACCTGCCCCTCTATTCGCTCCTGCCGTTCACTCTCATCAGGGAGAATCTGAAGAGGATCACGCTGCCGACCGAGGCGATCGTGCTCGGAGCGGAACGGAGCCTCTTCTCCGCCTGGCTCATGGACAAGGCGGGGGAACGTCCCACCGGACTGAAGCTGTGGGAGACCGCCGGGGGGCTGGTGGAGATCAGCCGCCATGCGCTCGACGAACGGCTGGTGGAACGATGGAGCCTCCGCCTGCTGATGATCCGCTGCTCGCTGATGCGCTACGCTCCCGCCGCCGAGCGGACGGCGGCGATCCGGAACTTCCTGGACGCCACCTCCCGGGTCAGACTGAACGACCCGACCACCTTCAGGCTCACCGCGCTCTCCTACCTCTTCCTCGACGAGTCGAGCGTCTACGATCCGCGCATCATCTGGGAGGAGACCGAACGGATGATCGAGGCGAACCCGGCCGTCGCGAACATCTATCCCTACTACCAGTGCCTGATGACGGTGGCGCAGAACGCCTCGGTCCGTCTCGATCGCGAACTGCTGCTGCGGATCGAGAGGCGGCTGGAGTCGATCGAGAGGAGCGAGGGGATTTCCGAGGAGGGACGGCGCAATCTGCTCAGCCACGTCTACCCGCAGTTCCTGGTCATCTACGACACCGAGGAGGAACTGCGCGAGCGGCTCCGTCTCTACGATCGCTGCCTCGATGCCCTCTCCTCCAACGGGCTCAGCAGGGCGTTCAGTCATCTCAGGATCGTCGGATTTCTCACCCATATCGGCGATCTGGAGCGGTCGCTGGAGGTCACGCCGCAGGCCGATCGCGATCTGCGACGGACAGGGGACTGGGAGAGCATTCTCTATGTGACGCTCGACCGCTACGTGGCGGAAAGCGCCTTCGGGTGCGATCCGGAGTGGGTGGCGGGGGGGATCGCCCGGATTCTGAACGAGATCCCCGGCAAACGCCCGGAGGCCGTGGCGAACGCCTGCACCTGGGTCGTCGGCATCGGGCTGCTGCGGGGAGATCCCGCCTGGAGCGCCCGGACGATCGATGCACTGATGAACCGGAACGACCTTTCGGCGGCGGCCGCGATTCTTCTGGAGATCGCTCTCGGATCGATCGCGAACGCGTCGGAGCTCCTGGCCGGGCCATGGCCGCCGCAGCTCATGGTCGATGTCGAAGGGTATGAGACGTTGCGCGCGCTCGTCGCCCCGCCGGTCGCGTTCGATATGGAGGAGCTGGAACGTCGTCTCCGCGGGCTGCTGCTGCGCCCCGTGCTGCGGCTCTACGACCCGCTCGTGATCGGTGCGGCTCTCGACCTCCTGGGAGGTTCCAAGTGGGAGGGAACCGGAATCGTCGAGAGGCTTCTTCCGGAGATACGGCGGTCGCTCGATCTGCGGCTCCGATGGTTCGCCGAGCGTTCGCTCCATGCGTTCATGACCGCGCTGCTGGATCGTTTTGAGAGATATCTGGAGAAGGAGGTCGTCTCGCTGTGGCGGGAGTCGGCGGAGGAGCTGGCGCTTGCGCGGGCCGCCCGGCGCGCTCCGACCGGGGAGGACGCCGGCCGCATCCGCATATCGGTGCTCGGCACGATACAGATAGGATTGCCCGGAGCGGAGATGACCCCCTTGCGCGGGGTCCGCATTCGTACGCTGCTGGGGCTTATGGTTGCCGATCAGATGATCGGGCGGTCGCTGACGCCGAAGGAGTTCGTGCAGATAGCGGGGGGAGCCGAAGGGGGAGAGGACCCCGAGCTCGCGCGCAAGAAACGGAACATGGGGGTGGTGAGGCTGCGCGAGATCATGGGGGCCGATGCGATCCTCACCGATGAGGGGACCCCCGCGCTCAACCCCGACCGGGTGGAGGTCGATCTGTTGCGGGCCGACGAACTGATCAAGAAGGCGCTGGCGGCGGTGCGGGAGGGAGCGCTGGTGCGCGCGCGCCCGCTGCTGCTGAACGCGCTGGAGATCACGCGGGGGGAGGTTCCCTTCCCCACGCTCTACGAAAGCTTCTTCGAGGCCGCCCGCGACGATTTCGAGTTCCGGCTCCGCTCGGCGATCCTCGATGTCTCGCGCGGTCTTCTCGCCGAAGGGGATGCCGTCGGCGCCGAAAGCGTGCTCCGCAAGGGCTTCGACGCCATGCCGGACGACGAGGAGCTCGCCGAACTTCTCCGGGAGGCCCTCGTCGCCCTGGGCGACCGCGTCGCCGCCGAGCGGGTAAGGATGCAGGTAAAAGTGTAGGAAGCGGCGATGCGGGGAATCGCGGCAGGCTTTCGAGAAGAGAGTGTGACGGGATGAGCCGATGTCGCAACGCGCCCTGTTCCCCGCATTCCTCTCAGTCGTCCATCTCCTCGATGATCATCATCCCCTTTGCCCGCCTGAAGATCGCCTTCTCCGGTTTCGGGACCGGGAGGTCGGCGATCAGGGGGAGGGGGAAGTGGGTCAGCTCCAGCGGTCTGACGGAACCGACGTCGATCTGGTCGGCGAAACGGCTGCGCGCCGGGAGCGCCAGGCGGGGGCGGAGCGAGGAATCGCGCCAGTCGCGCCGCTGCACGGCCTCCAGGCGTCGTTCCAGCAGCTCGAACTCCATGTCGACATCCTCCAGGATCGTGTAATCGTTCCGCGTCGTGTCCGCGAAGCGCAGCACCCGCGCCGGGCTGCCGCTGTGGACGTAGACCACCGTTCCGGTCGGCGTGGCCGGGAAGAGCTTCGCCCCCGTCTCGTTGCTGATCCTGACGCAGCCGTGCGAGGAACGCTTCCTGCCGAGATATTTGTAGTACGACCGCCCCTGCAATCCGTGGAATCCTATCCCCCCGTTGAACGGCATCCAGTAGTTGAGATAAACCTCGAACTGCGTCGAAAAATGGCGTTTCGACTTCCACTGCACGGAAAAGATGCCGGGCCGGGTCGCGATGGCGTCCTTGATCGCGGGATTGCCGGTCGAGCAGGGGAATCTCTCCACGCGGCCTCCTCTGGAGTGCCGGTAGATCATCTGCTGATCCAGCCGCACCTCCAGATAGACCGTATCGAGCAGAAAGAGGGTATCACGAAGAAAGGTATAGGAAGGATAGTAGCCGTGAGAAACCGCGTCGAAGCCCGCCGGGCGCTCCCCCGACTGCGCGTGGGAGGCGGTCGGAAACCTGGACAGAAGTCCGAGAACCAGACAGAAATATGACGCGGTACGAGCCTTCATGAGCGCGCGGATCTCCACCATGAATCGGATCCTTCCTCCCTTTACAATCGGTTACGTGGAAATTTAGTCTTAACGATTGTTCATCGACCGTCTCGTACGTCTATCTCCATGCCACTACGGCAAGGTTCTCGCCGCCGATCTGTAACAATGATCGTTTCAACGGGTATCTGCAAAAGAAACGCGGGACAGGAGCGTCATGCGGAAATCTTTTCTATAAACTAAATGTTATGAACAGTGGGACGCTACGTCACTATATCGTGATGGAACGTCACACTCCCCCGATCTGCGGGGTAAAGTATTGAAAATCGAGAATTGTCGGAGTGTCTTCTTCAACTTTTGAGGAAGATGCGTGTTCAAAACGATTACAGGAAATTAATTGAGCTGTCGCACGTCCTGTCATGAAACGAGGTGTGAAGAGATTGAACAAACGTAGGGAGGAAACCTCAAAGAGAGTGGCACGTAATTTGGAACATAGGAAGTCGGATGACTGATGGAACAGGACGTTGGACATGAACATGCTTTGAGAAGGAGAGATAGTCATGGATTACACATATAAGTATCCGAGCAAGGTACAGGACATCAGTGGGAGGCGGTACGGGCACATCACGATCAATGATGAGCATATGTCGCAGTCTCTCAACGAACTGATGAGCCGGTTGGGAACCCCCGAGAAGACCATCGCCGTACAGGTGGAGGTCACAGCGACGAAGGAAAGGATCTGGGAGCTGGCGGCAGGCTCGGTCGCCAAGTTCTTTTCGCATCATCCGGTGTTTGCCGGCCTTTCCTACCTCAACTCTCTCGGTTCCGAAGAAGGCGGACGTTATATCATACATAGAGCGATCAACGGTTGCATCTTTGACAGAATGGGTGAGGTGATGGTGAACATGCCTCTGTCGCAGTTCACGGTCAGCGATCTGGAGATCGCCGATCCGAGCGTCAGCGGGTTCTTCCCGCAGCTCTTCACACTGAGGCTGCTCGATCATCCGACCGATTCCGAGAAGACAGTCGTTCTGTTGACATATACGATGTTGGGTGTCGCCCATCCATGGGCGCTGGGGGTGCTGGCATATCAGGCCAACAGCATCAAGTATCACGCTGAACTTCATCAGAAGGATACGGAGATCTGAACAGGCCCGGGCCGGTCGGCATCGACAACCTTTACGCATTACGGTTGGTGGAACGCAGGGCCCGTGTTCGCAAGGACACGGGCTTTCGCGTCTGATTCCCCTCCCGCTCTTCCCTCACGGCGCGGCCGGTTCTGTAAGTACCTGTGTCGCGCCGGTGCCGATCTTCCCGCTGGTGGTTAAGTTGCAGGCTACCGTTCGCGGGTCCAGGACCCTCCGCACCCGTCCATCGACGACACCGCGTCCTCAATCGTCAGTTCCGGAGAATATCGTATGGGATTCTTCAGCTCATCCTCCAAGGCATCGATCACCGAAGAACAGGTCCGTGCCGCCCTTTCCACGATCAAGGATCCGGATCTGGGACGTGATATCGTCTCCCTTGGGTTCGTCAAGGATATCAAGATCAACGGGGAGGAGGTCAGCACGACCATCCAGCTTACCACTCCCGCCTGTCCGGTCAAGGACCAGATGAAGGAGGAGGCGGAAGCCGCGCTTCGCGCCATCGGGGCGACGAAGACGAACGTGGAGATGTCGGCGCAGGTGGTGGGGCCGGCAGCGCAGCGGAGATCGTCGGTGCTCCCCGGCGTCAAGAACACCATCGCCGTCGCCTCCGGCAAGGGAGGTGTCGGGAAGTCGACCGTCGCCGTCAACCTTGCCGTGGCGCTTGCCGCCGAGGGAAGCAGGGTCGGGATGATCGACGCCGATATCTACGGTCCCTCCGCGCCGCTGATGTTCGGGCTGACGGAGGAGCGTTCCTACGTCTACCAGAACGCGCAGGGGGAGCGGAAGATCGCTCCGCTGGAGGCGCACGGGGTCAAGGTGATCTCGCTCGGCTTTCTGGTCGATCCGAACGAGGCGGTCATCTGGCGTGGTCCGATGGCCGCCGGCGCCCTCAAGCAGCTTATGACCGATGTCGAGTGGGGAGATCTCGACTATCTGATCTTCGACATGCCTCCCGGCACCGGCGACATCCAGCTCACGCTCACCCAGACGATCCCGCTGACCGGCGCCGTGATCGTCACCACCCCCCAGGATGTGGCGCTCGCCGACGCCAGAAAGGGGTTGAAGATGTTCAACAAGGTGCAGGTGCCGGTTCTCGGGATCATCGAGAACATGAGCTACTTCATCGCGCCCGATACCGGCGCCCGGTACGATATCTTCTCGCACGGCGGCGGCGAGCGGACCGCCCGTGAGATGAACGTTCCCTATCTGGGCGATATCCCGCTGACGATGGAGATGCGGCAGGGAGGGGACGAAGGGGTCCCGCTGGTGATCCGGAATCCGGAGTCGGAGCAGGCGGGGAAGATCAGGGAGATCGCCCGTCATCTGGCGGCGCAGGTCTCGATCAGCAACCTGGGGACGCAGGGGGGACCGATTCAGATCCAGATTCTGGGCAAGGAAGGATGAGCGCCGGGCCGGGGCTCGATGAACGGATCCGGGCCGCCATCTCCTCCATTCGTCCCTATCTTCAGAAGGATGGGGGGGATCTGGAGTTCGTCCGCTTCGAGGAGGCGACGCGGACCTGCGAGGTCCGGATGGTCGGCTCCTGCGAGCATTGCGCCCTTGCCCCGCTGACGCTCCGGGCCGGTGTGGAGAAAGCGCTGATCTACCGGGTTTCGGAGATACGACGGGTGGAACGGGTGCGATAATCCTCCCGTCAGCGTTTCAGCACCCACCGCCACAGATGTTCCGTCGATCTGGTGATGCCGATCCGGGGCGTCGCGAGGATGTCGGAGTCGGCGGCCGGGGTTCCCTCCTCGATCTCGATGCGGGGATCGGCGGTCAGATCGACTCCGTTCAGTTCCGGGCCGATGCCGAAGGAGATCGTCAGTTTTCCGGGGCCGTTGCTCAGTTCCAGGGGATTCCGCGGCGAACGTCCGCGCCGATGCTCCATGACGTCGATCCCCTCGATCGGCTCCACCCCCCGGATCAGGACCGCTTCCCCCGCCCCGGCGATCCCGGTGACGACGTTGAAGCAGTAGTACATGCCGTAGATGAAATAGACGTAGGCATGTCCGCCGTCCAGAAACATTGCCCTGTTCCGGAGGGTCTCTCCTCCCCGGGAATGGCTCGCCAGGTCGTCGGCCCCCAGATAGGCCTCCGTTTCGATGATCCTTCCGGCTGTTCTGAGGCTGTCGATCCGCGTAACGAGCGTCCGTCCCAGCAGGGCACGGGCGACGACGCGGGCATCCCGACGATAAAAGCTTCGGGGCAGGGGATACGTCTTCATGAAAACCGTCGGTTCATTTCAATGATGTCACGGCCGCTCCGGCTGTCGTGTGTTGTGGAAGCAGGGCTGCCGGGTTATGTTTAACGTCTTTCGTTCAATGAGATCGGTCTCGGCCCCGATATCGTTCAGGTCGATCGCTTCCTTTTCTCCATGAAACAGATCCGAAATTTCTGCATCATCGCGCATATAGATCACGGCAAGTCGACGCTTGCCGACCGGTTGCTTGAAGTGACCGGTAGAATAACGGCGCGCGAGATGACCACCAACCAGGTCCTCGACGACAACCCGCTGGAGCAGGAGCGCGGCATTACGATCAAGCTGCACGCGATCCAGATGGATTACAAGCGTCCGGCCGATTCCGGGGACGACACGCTCTACACGCTCAACCTGATCGATACGCCGGGCCACGTCGATTTCAGCTACGAGGTCTCCCGCTCCCTCGCCGCGTGCGAGGGAGCCCTTCTGGTGGTCGATGCGACCCAGGGGGTGGAGGCGCAGACGATCTCCAACCTCTATCTGGCGATCGACGCCGGACTGGAGATCATCCCGGTCATCAACAAGATCGATCTCCCCTCGGCCGCCACCACGCTCCCCGGCGTCAAGCAGCAGGTGATCGACCTGCTCGGGTGCAAGGAGGAGGAGATGATCCTTGCCTCCGCCAAGGCGGGCCTTGGGATCAACGAGATCCTGGAGGCGATCGTGGAGAAGATTCCGCCGCCGCAGGGTGATCCCAAGGGTCCCGTGCGCGCGCTCATCTTCGACTCTCTCTTCGACAGCTACCGGGGCGCCATCACCTATGTGCGGGTCTTCGACGGCGAGCTGAAGACCGGGCAGAAGGTCAAGCTGATGCACAGCGACCGTGAGTTCGTGGTGGAGGAGGCAGGTGTGCTCCACATGAACCGGGTCAAGACCGGATCGATCAGTTGCGGCTCGGTCGGATATTTCACGGCGGCGATCAAGGATGTCAAGGATACGAAGGTCGGCGACACCGTCACCCTTGCCCGCGACGGCGCCACGGCGCCGATCCCCGGGTTCAAGGAGGTGAAGCCGATGGTCTTCGCCGGCATCTATCCCGCCGTCTCGGACGACTACGAGGGGCTGCGCGATGCGCTCGGGAAGCTGGCGCTGAACGATTCCGCCATCCAGTACGAGCCGGAGACCTCCACCGCTCTCGGGTTCGGGTTCCGCTGCGGCTTCCTCGGGATGCTCCATATGGAGATCGTGCAGGAACGGCTGGAACGGGAGTTCGACCAGACCCTGGTGACCACCATCCCGAACGTCGAATATATCGTCACGAAGACCAACGGCGAGCAGATGGTGGTCGACAACCCGGCCCTGATGCCCCCCGCCGGAAATATCGCGGTGATTGAGGAGCCGTTCATCAAGGCGCAGATCATCTGTCCCTCCGAATATATCGGAGCGATTACCAAGCTCTGCATGGAACGGCGTGCCGTCTTCACCAACACCGCCTATCTTTCCGCCAGCCGGGTCGATCTGACGTTCGAGCTGCCGCTGGCCGAGGTGATCTTCGACTTCTACGACAAGCTGAAATCGGTCTCCCGGGGCTACGCGTCGCTCGATTACGAGCTGATCGGGCTGCGCGAGGGGGATCTGGTCAAGATCGATATCCTGCTCAACGCCGAGCCGGTGGACGCTCTCTCGATGATCATCCATCGCACCAAGTCGTACGCCTACGGCCGGAAGCTCTGCACCAAGCTGCGGGAACTGATCCCGCGCCAGATGTTCGAAATCGCGGTGCAGGCGGCGATCGGCGCGAAGATCATAGCTCGCGACACGATCAAGGCGATGCGCAAGGATGTGCTTGCGAAATGCTACGGCGGCGACATCAGCAGAAAAAGAAAACTGATCGAGAAACAAAAGGAAGGAAAGCGCCGAATGAAGCAGGTCGGCTCCGTCGAGATCCCGCAGGAGGCGTTCCTGGCGGTGCTCTCGATGGATGAGTAGACCGCCGAGATTCGGAGAAGATCCCGTGAAGGGAGGGGCTCAATGTCGACTGAAGAAACGAGACGGAGCAGAGCCGTAAGGAACGAAGCCGCGCCGAAGCGGGGCAGGATCATCGTCTTCGTCTATCCGGGAGATCGTGACGAGGAGGAGCCGGCGATCCTGATCGACGGCACCCCGGCGACAACCTATACGGTCGAGCGCGATTACTGCTTCGGCATGGGAGACAGCCGGTATAACTCCGAAGAGAGCCGCTTCTGGGGATTCATCCCCTACGAAAATGTCGTCGGAACCCCGACGCTCGTCTACTGGTCGATCGATCAGGGGCTGGATGAAGAGGGCCTTCCGACCGACGAGCCTTCCCGAACACGATGGGAGCGTATCGGCACGAGCATAGAATAGTACACGAACGCGATATTCTTATGAACGCAGAAGAACGGAAGAATATCCTGGCCGGCAAGTCCACCGGAAAGGGCGCGGGGAACCGTGGGAAGGGAACGGGGACCGGAGCAGGGAAGGGAGCCGCCGCCGGCAAGGGACGGCAGGACCCGCTGCAGAAGCTCGGACAGGAACTCCTCTCCTGGGGGAAGACGATCCTCAGCTCCCTGCTGATCGTCATGGTCATCAACGGAGTGCTGATCGCCTCGTTCGTGGTGCCGACCGCCTCGATGCAGAACGAGGTGATGGCGGGGGATTTCCTCTTCGTCAACAGGTTCATCTACGGAGGGTCGACCCCGCAGACGATCCCCTTCCTCAATATCCCGTTGCCGTACCTGAAGCTTCCGGGATTCCGTGATCCGGAGAAGGGAGATGTGATCGTCTTCATCTACCCCGGCGCTCGCGACACGACGGCCGCCAGGGAGTTCCAGTACTATCTGAAGCGCTGCGTGGCGACGGCCGGCGATACGATCCAGGTCCGCGACTCGCGCGTCTTCATCAACGGCGTGCAGCAGGCCGATCCGCCGGAAGTGAACTTCGACCCGAGCAGAGCGGGGTTGTCCGATTTCAGCAGGGGCGCCACCTTCCCGGCGGGGTCCGACTATACGCGTGACGAGTGGGGGCCGATGCGGGTGCCGAAGGAGGGGGATATCCTCACGCTGAACGATTCGACCTACAGAATCTGGGAATACTTCATCAGGCGTGAGGGACGCGAGGTCTCCCGGCAGGGGAGCACGATCCTGATCGACGGGAAGCCGGCGACGACCTATACCGTGACGCGGGACTACTGCTTCGGCATGGGAGATAACCGGTACAACTCCGAGGATAGCCGCTACTGGGGGTTCATCCCCTACGAGAACGTGATCGGTACTCCCCTGATCGTCTACTGGTCGTGGAATAACATCAATTACGAGGCCGATCCCGATGGGCGTGTCGAATACGGCCTGGGAGACAAGCTCCAGAGAATCCGCTGGGAGCGGTTCTTCAATACGATAGAGTAAGAGACCGGCGGAACTTTCGCCGCGATGTCGTGGATGATTATACCGGTGTGGAGTCGACTCCGGAAGGCCTTGGGACGGGCCCCCTGACTCCGCCGGAGGCGTTAGCGTGATGAAACCTGAAGAACCAGCAGTAACCGCGACCGGAGCGAATCCGAACGTGGGGAGCAACGTGAATACCGTGCATGTCGACGGCGGAAACGGAACCGTCGTCTCCCGACCCCCGGCGGCGCCCGCCCGGGAGTCGATCGGGGCCGTTGTGCTCATGTGGGTCAAGACCGTCCTGATCGCTCTTGTCATCGTCGTCGTCATCAACAGCGTTCTCTTCGCCTCCGTCGTGGTCCCTACCAGTTCCATGGAGAACGAGGTGATGGCGGGAGATTTTCTCTTCGTCAACAAGTTCATCTACGGCGGCACCACCCCGCAGGTCATCCCGTTCGCGAACATCCCTCTCCCGTTCGTCAGGTTTCCCGGTCTGCGGGAGCCGGAACGGAACGACGTCATCGTCTTCATCTACCCCGGCGCGCGCGATATGGTGGAGGCTCCGGAGTTCCAGTATTATCTGAAGCGCTGCGTGGCGACGGCGGGCGACACGCTTCAGATCCGGAACGGCGTCGTCTATATCAACAGCGTCCGTCAGGCCAATCCGCCGAACGCCCTGCTCGGCAGAGTCAGGAACGACCCTCACGACAGGCTGAACACCTTCCCTCCCGGCGCCGAGTACACGCGCGACAACTGGGGGCCGATGCGGATTCCGAAGAAAGGGGACGTGGTTCAGCTCGACGTCTCCAACTACAACCAGTGGCGGATCTTCATCGAGCGGGAGGGACATGATGTCTCGAAGCGCGGGGAGATCATCAGCATCGACGGCGGGCAGGCGACCACCTACACGGTGGAGCGGGACTATGTCTTCGGTCTGGGAGACAACCGCTCCAACTCCGAAGACAGTCGCTACTGGGGATTCATCCCGGTGGAAAACGTGATCGGCACCCCGATGATCGTCTACTGGTCGTGGGACCCGGATATCCATCTCTCCGATATCGGGGAGAAGATCGGTTCGATACGCTGGGATCGGATCTTCGAAGTGATCGAGTGATCGCCCGAGGAGATCGATCGGGGAGCCACCGGACGCACCATTCACGGTCATGGCAGATACGACGGCAACATCGGCGATCGAGAGTCCGGAGGGAGATCTCCCTCCCGGCGGCGATATCGTCGCGGCCGAGACGCGGCATGCGGCCGAGGAGTTCCCCGACCGCCGTTCGCTGAAGGTTGCCATCCGGATGCTCGTGATCGGGATGCTCCTTCTCTCGACCGTCAGGATCTTCATCCTTGAACCGTACAGCATCCCGACCGGCTCGATGCGGTCGACCATTCTGGAAGGGGATGTGATCCTGGTCAACAAGCTCCCCTACACGATCCGCTCCCTCCGCTACATTCCGTTCACGCAGATCAGGCTCCCCTATCTTGAGACGCCGGGGCTCGGGACGCTGGAACGGGGGGATGTCGTCGTCTTCGATTTCCCGAGCCCTCCCGGCGTGATCTCTCCGGAAGGACAGTTCGTAAAACGATGTGTTGCCGTCGCCGGCGACACGATCCGGCTGATCGACGGACGGATCAGGGTGAACGGCATCGAGGTCCCCCCCGCGCCGGGGACGGCAGGCGACCCCGTGACCCCGGGACGCCGGGTCCCGATCGTCCGGGGGAGGGCGTACGATCTGATCCGACGGGGGAACGAGATCGTGGTCCCGTACGAAGGCTATACGATCGAGATCGATTCGGTCTCCGCCGAGCGCTGGCGGTCGGTGATCGAGGGGGAGGGGGTCTCGGTGGAATATCGAAACAGGATAGTCTTCCTCGCCGGGCTTCCCGCCACGCACTATGTCTTCCGCAGGAATTATTTCTTCGCACTGGGAGATAATTCCGGCGACAGCTACGACAGCCGCTTCTTCGGCTTCATCCCGTTCGACAATCTGATAGGAAGGGCCTGGGTGGTCTACTGGTCCCGCGAACCCGACGGCGGAGTCCGTTGGAACCGGCTGGGAACAGGGGTGGATTGAACGCTCCCTCCCCGCCGTATCGCCGGGTCCGGGGAACGCTCCGGGTCCGGCTCCGTCATAATTGCCGACGACGTTCTACGCCTCGAACGATCTCCAATCCGAATATTCTCAACGTGGCAGGTTTATATCTCCATATTCCGTTCTGCGAGCGGAAGTGCATCTACTGCAATTTCTACTCGGTGGAGACGCTGGAGTCGCGAGAGCGATTTCTGGAGGCGCTCATCCGTGAGATCGACATGCGGGCCGACGCGCTGGCGGGGCGCCCCGCGGCTCCTCGTGAATACTCCACCATCTTCTTCGGCGGCGGAACCCCGTCGCTCCTCTCACCCGCCGAACTGGAGCGGATCATGTCGAGGCTCCGTGATCGGTTCGCAATAGCGTCCGACGCCGAGTTCACGATGGAGTGCAACCCCGGTGCGCTCACCACGGGATGGCTCGGCGGCTACAGAGATCTGGGGGTCAACAGACTCAGTTTCGGCGTGCAGTCGTTTCATGACGACGAGCTTGCGTTCCTCAGCCGCATCCACACGGCGGATGAGGCGCGGGGGAGCATCAGGGCGGCGATGGAGGTCTTCGACAACGTTTCGCTCGACCTCATCTTCGCCCTCCCCGGTCAGACCCGCGAACGCTGGCGCTCCAACCTTGTGGAGGGGGTCGAGCTGGGAACGGGGCACATCAGCGCCTATTCGCTTATCTTCGAGCCCGGAACTCCTCTGAACACGATGCGTCTGGCCGGCAGGGTCGCCCCCGCGCCGGAAGGGCTCGACGCCGACATGTACGAGGAGACGATGGAGACCCTCTCGGCCAGGGGGTTCCGTCAGTATGAAGTGAGCAACCACGCCCGTCCGGGACGGGAGAGCCGTCACAACCTGGCGTACTGGGAACGGCGGAGCTATATCTCGTTCGGGCCGTCGGCGCACAGCTTCCTTCGGGGCGACGCCGACGACGCCGCGGCCGTCCCGGGTGGAGGGAGGCGGTGGGCGAACGTCTCCAGTCTCGCCGCCTATCTGGAGGGGATGGAATCGGGCAGGCTGCCGGTATCGTCCGCCGAATTGCTAACTTCGCAGGCGGTTCTGGAGGAGATCGTGATGCTGGGGCTGCGGAGTCGGGGAATAGATCTCGCGGAGTTCCGTGCGGTCGCCGGATGCGATCTGGAGCAGGCCGCCCCGACCGACATCGCCATGCTGCTGGAGAAGGGCTATGCGGTCCTTGATGAGGGACGGCTGAGCCTGACGTCGAAGGGATATCCCTTTGCCGATCATCTCGCATTGAAGATCATCGATGCGGCGGAGAAGATCGCCGCATGATCCACCTCGCTGACGTCCCGGTCCCTTCGGGGCCCGCCGTCATGCACGGAGCACGCTCTCCCGGCCCGGAAGGGGGAACAGGCTCCGTTTCCGTTTAATATTCCCTCGTACTGTGCATTTCATCGTACCATGAAACAGTATACCCTGGTCAACCGCCTGCTGGCGGGCGTCGCATTTCTGATCACGCTCGTCACCTACGTGGCGACCCTGCAGCCGTCGGTGCCGTTCTGGGACTGCGGCGAGTTCACGGCCGCCGCCACCTGGCAGCAGGTGCCGCATCCCCCCGGAGCGCCGCTCTGGTTGATCGTTGCGCGATTCTTTCAGATCTTCGTCCCCGGTGAAGCGGGGTGGGCGATCAACTTCTTCTCCGCCGTCTGCTCCGCCGTCACCGCCGCGCTCCTCTATCTGATCATCGTCATGCTGATGGAACGGTGGCATCCCTACAGGGAGGGAAAGCCGATCTCCAGCTATCTGACGACCTTCGGCGCCGGAATCATCGGAACGCTCGCCTTCACCTGGAGCGACACGCAGTGGTTCAACTCGGTCGAGTCGGAAGTCTATGCCGGCGCCGCCACCCTCATCGCCCTGCTGATGTACCTGATGCTCCGCTGGGATCAGGAGGCGGAACGGCCGGGACATGAGCGCTATCTGCTGCTGATGGCGTATGTGGTCGGCCTTGCGTTCGGCGTCCACCTGCTGGCGCTCCTGATGGTGCCGGGAATCGCGATGGTCGTCTATTTCCGCGCGTACAGGTTTACCCCTCTCTCGTTCTGCGCGATGCTCGGGATCAGCGGGATTGCGTTCTACGTCTTCGCGTACAAGGCGCCGCTGGAGTATATGCCGAAGATGCTTGCCGGACAGGATATCGGGATCGGAGGGGGAGCGTCGCAGGTTCTCGGCTTCATCATTCTCCTTGCCCTTGCGGGGCTGATCTGGTGGGCCCGCACGAACAGGAAGGCGGTTCTCTTCCTCTCCGCGTCGTCGTTCGCCCTGATCCTGCTCGGGTTCACCAGCTACACGCAGATTCTGGTGCGCGCCGAGGCGCATCCCCCGATGAACGAGAACGAGCCGGACACGATGACCGAGCTCGTCGACTACCTGGGGCGCAAGCAGTACGGCAAGGCCCCCAACTGGCCGCGTCGCTACAAGATCGAGCCGCTCCACCGCCAGTACCAGGACAAGTACGGCGAATGGAGCATGCCGGTCGGTCAGGATGAGGATGGGTATATCTACGACAGCCGTCAGATCAACTCGGCCGGGGAAATGAACTTCATGTTCCGCTACCAGATCTGGCATATGTACGTCCGCTACTTCCTCTGGAATTTCGTGGGACGGGTGAGCGACGTGCAGGATGCGAACTGGACCTTCATGCGGGTGACCGACGGCAACCCGGTCCCCGGTCCGGAAGCGCCCGAATCGAAGATCAAGCGCGAGTTCATCAGCGAGACCGGCTATGCCGATCTCTTCCCGATCCAGTTCTACGCTCTTCCGCTGCTGCTCGGTCTCTTCGGGATCTACTATCATTACCGCCGCGACTGGAAGATGGCGCTCGTCAGCACCGTCCTCTTCCTGCTGCTCGGCGTGCTCGCCACCCTGCAGCAGAACCAGCAGCAGCCGCAGCCGCGCGAACGCGATTACTTCTACGTCGGCTCGTACATGGTCTTCACCCTCTGGATCGGGCTCGGGGCCGCGGGGATCGTCGAACGGCTCCGCGGAAAGAAGAAGCAGGAGAACGATGAGACGATCGAGGAAGGAAGGATCGAAGACCGATACGATGGGATCTCGCCCGGTCTGGCCGGCGGCGCCCTTGCCGCCTGCCTTGTTCTGGTCCCCCTGAACATGGCGTTCAACGGCTGGCAGGCGCACGACCGTTCCGGCAACTGGGTGCCGTGGGATTACGCCTACAACATCCTGCAGAGCTGCGAGAAGGATGCGATCCTCTTCACCAACGGCGACAACGACACCTTCCCCCTCTGGTACATCCAGGATGTGGACGGCGTCCGCCGCGACGTCAGGATCGTCAACCTCTCGCTGGGGAACACCCTCTGGTATGTGTGGCAGTTGAAGAACGAACGTCCCTGGGGCGCACAGAAGGTAAAGCTCAGCTTCCCCGACAACATCCTTGTGGATGGGGCTCAGGGTTCGCTCAGCTACACCCGCGAGGCGCCGCGTCCCGTCTCGATCGAGGTCCCCGCCGGCGTCATGAGCTGGGCGACCGGGGGAGCGAACGGGAACGCCGGATCGATGAGCTGGACTCTGACCGGCGAACGGCTCGGGCAGGGAGATGACTACCTCCTTCGTGTTCAGGACAAGCTGGTGGAGGATATCCTCCGTCAGAACAAGTGGGAGCGTCCCGTCTACTTCTCCTCCTCCGTGCAGCCGCAGGAATGGACCGGGCTCGACGAATACCTCCGTACCGACGGGCTGGTCTATCGCATTATGCCGGTGAAGCAGGGGACGGTCCGCTCGATGGAGGCGATGAACTACGAGGTCACGAAGAAATGTCTGATGGAGACGCTTCCGGACGACAAGTATCACACCGAGCCGCATTACGGGTTCAAGTTCAGGAACCTGGCGAACAGGGATGTCTTCCTGCTGGAGGATCACCGGCGGCAGGTGGTGGGGAGCATCATGCCGGCCTACCGCGCGCTCGCCATCTATGAGATCCTGAAGAACCAGGATAAGAAGGCTGCGCTGGCGGTGCTGAACAAGATGGAGGAGCAGGTGCCGAGCGATAAATTCTCGCTCCCTTATTATAACCTTGCCGAGCTCGCCACGATCTACGAGCAGGCGGGGGATACCTCGTCGGCCAGAAAGTTCGCGGCGCGAGCAATCGCCGCCGTCGACGCGCTGGGGAACTGGGCCGAGGAGGACGATCCCGCCTATCGCTACTACCCCCCGATCACCGTCAAGACGCAGATGTACGAGGTGACCGGGGAGTTCGACAAGGCGATCGAGGTCTACAAGGAGCTCTACGCGCAGGCGATGCGCCAGAAGGACCCCTCCGCGCCGCAGATCCGTTCTCATGTGGACGAGCTGGTGATCCGTCAGCTGCTCGATCGCAGGGATACCGCGGGGGCGGTGACGAAGCTTCGGAAACTGGTCGAGGGCTACCGCGCCGAGACCGATCCGGAGCTGCTGAAGAATATGGCGGCCCTGGAATCGTGGCTTGCGGAACTGACCGGGACCGCCGTCGCGCAGCCCGACCACACGGCCGTCGACACCACGAAGACAACCGTCCGGTAAGGCTCGGCGCCGGGCCCCGCACGATCAATCGTATCTCGATATGCCGCCCGCCCCGCGGAAGGGACGGGCGGCTCCGGTTCTTCTCAGGACGACCGATGCATCTTACCTTCATAATCCCAGCCTATAACGAGGGGGCGCGTATCGGCGCGTCCCTTGAGAAGAGCCTTGAATACTTCGGCCGCCAGAGCTACGACTGCGAGGTGCTGGTGGTGGACGACGGCTCGGCCGACAATACCACGGAGATCGTGGAGCGATATGCCGGCGACACCGTCCGCCTGCTGCGGCAGCCCGCCAACATGGGGAAGGGGGCCGCGGTACGCCGGGGGATGCTGGAGGGACGCGGGGAGTACCGCATCTTCTCCGATGCCGACTTCTCCACCCCCATCACCGAAACCGCCCCCGTTCTGGAACTTCTCCGCCGTTACGATGTTGTGATCGGCAGCCGCGCGCTCGACAGAAGCACGGTGAAGGTGCATCAGCCATGGTATCGTGAGACGATGGGAAAGGGGTTCAACCTGATCGTTCAGGCTGTCGCCGTCCCCGGTATCAAGGATACCCAGTGCGGCTTCAAGGGCTTCCGGGCGGAGGCGGCGCAGGCAATCTTCAGCCGCGCGAAGATCGACGGATTCAGCTTCGATGTGGAGGCGCTCTACCTGGCGCGTCGTCTCGGCTTCTCGATTCACGAGACGCCGGTGGAATGGTACAACGACGCACGGTCGACGCTCCATCCGGTCTACGACTCGCTCCGGATGTTCCGCGAGCTCGTCCGCGTTCGCATGCTGCACCGCGATCTTCCCGCCGCAACGCGCGGGAAGGGAACGCGCGGCTGAAGGATACGAACCCAGCGAACTCAATAGCCGGAGAAGAAGGTGGTGGAGCAGAATATATCGGACCAGGAGGATACCCTCTCCTCGGTTCATCGGGCGCTCGTCGGGCGTTATCCCATGTACAAGGCGAACCCGGCGTTCGAGCAGTGGCTGCACGAACGGACCGGCGACGATCCCGCGGCGATCGAGGCCTATCTCGACACCGTCGACGCGGCGGAGCTGATCGACGGCGAGGGGATTCTGAGAGGGGATTACACATCCCTCCCGATGCCGGAGCGACTCGCCGCATCGATCCGTGAACGGTTCGAGCGGCTTCCCCACGATACCCGCGCGGCGCTCACCCGGGGGAGTGTCGAAGGGAAGGAGTTCAGCGAGGCGATGGTCGCCGCGATCGCCGGAACCGATGCCGCCGCAGTTCCCCCTCTTCTCCGTCCGGCCCTTGATGCCGGACTGATCGTTTCCAGCGGCGAGGAGACCATCTACGGAACCCCCTCGACCCGTTACCGCTTCATGCCGCCGGGCGCGCGTGATCTGATCTACGGCGAGATATCGTCGGAGGATCGGAACAGATACCATACCTCCGTCGTCGAATATCTGAGCGGCGAGCTCCGGTCGACGGACGATCCGGGGAGGGCCGAGATGCTGGGTAATATGGTCAGCGCACACAACAGAAGCATCAGCCGGCCCGATCCCGAAGCGGCTCCGTAACACGGCCGCCGCGGAATCGACCCCGGGGCCGACCGTACGCGGCCCCGGCGACTCTACCCCATCTTTCCCTTGCACCCTCTCTCCATCTTTTGCCTATCTTGGGCCTTTGCTCTTTCGGTCCCGTCGCCTGATGCCGTGACACCGGTATCGGAGCGGCTCATTCCGCCGAGATCGAGATAGGCACGGTCCCCCTTTTTCAGTTATTCCTATGAAGCAGTACAGGCTCATGAACCGCCTTCTGGCGGGAGTTGCGTTTCTGATCACCCTTGTCACCTATGCCATGACGCTCCAGCCGTCGGTTCCCTGGTGGGACTGCGGCGAGTTCACGTCGGCCGCGACCTGGCAGCAGGTGCCCCACCCGCCGGGCGCCCCTCTCTGGCTGCTCGTGGCGCGATTCTTCCAGATCTTCGTCCCCGGTGAAGCGGGGTGGGCGATCAACTTCTTCTCCGCCACCTGTTCGGCGGTGACCGCAGCGCTCGTCTACCTGACCATCGTGATGATGGTGGAACGGTGGCGGCCGTACAGGGAGGGAACGCCGGTCATGAACTATCTGGCGACCTTCGGCGCCGGACTTATCGGGACCCTTGCCTTCACCTGGAGCGACACGCAGTGGTTCAACTCCGTGGAGTCCGAAGTCTACGCCGGCGGCACCACCCTCGTCGCGATCCTCATCTATCTGATGATGCGCTGGGATCAGGAGGCGGAGCGGTCGGGACATGAGCGCTATCTGCTGCTGATGGCGTATCTGGTCGGCCTCGCCTTCGGCATCCACCTGCTTGCGCTGCTGGTGGTGCCGGGCGTCGCCATGGTGATCTACTTCCGCACGCACCGTCCGCGCATATTGACCTTTGCCGTCATGCTGGGGATCACCGCCGTCGCGTTCTACTTCTTCGTCTACAAGGCGCCGCTGGAGTATATCCCGAAGCTCCTCGCCGGCGACTCGGCGATCGTGGCGTTCGTGATCTTCCTCGGCGTCCTTGCCCTGATCTGGTGGTCGTTGAAGGAGAAGAAGGCGACGGTCTTCCTCGCCGCCAGTTCGTTCGCGCTGATTCTGCTCGGGTTCACGACCTACACGCAGATCATGATCCGTTCCGACGCCCATCCGGTGATGAACGAGAACGAACCCGACACGATGCAGGAACTCGTCTCCTATCTGGGACGCGAGCAGTACGGGTTCGCCCCGAACTGGCCCCGTCGCTACAAGCAGGAGGCGTATCACCGCAGGGTGCAGGATCAGTACGGCGAGTGGTTCCCGCCGGTCGACTATGTCGAGGGGAGGCCGATCTTCAACCAGATCAACCTGGCCGGAGAGCTGAACTTCATGTTCCGGTACCAGATCTACCACATGTATATCCGGTACTTCCTCTGGAACTTCATGGGGCGGGTCAGCGATGTGCAGGACGCCGGCGCCGTAGCCTTCCCCGCCATGGTGAGCCCGGAAGAGCGGCAGCGGTTCGTCGCCGAGACGGGGCACAACGAGCTCTTCCCGATCACCTTCTTCGGACTTCCGCTGCTGCTGGGAATGTTCGGCGTCTACTACCATTTCCGCCGCGACTGGAAGATGGGACTCGTCTTCTCCACGCTCTTCCTGCTGCTCGGTCTGCTCGCCACGCTCCAGCAGAACCAGCAGAACCCGCAGCCCCGCGAGCGCGATTACTTCTACGTCGGTTCCTACATGATCTTCGCCATGTGGATCGGGATCGGCGCCATCGGCCTTGTGGAGACGCTCCGCCAGCGGAAGACGTCGGCGGTGCGGGACGCGGAGGGGAATATCCGGGAGGAGTACGACGTGCCCCAGGGTGGCGGACTCGGCCTCACCGCCGCGACGCTCGGCGGCTGCTTCCTGGCCGTCCCCGTCCTGATGGCCGTCAACGGCTGGGAGGTTCACGACCGCTCCGGCAACTGGGCTCCGTGGGATTACTCCTACAACGTCCTGCAGAGCTGCGAGAAGGATGCGATCCTCTTCACCAACGGCGACAACGACACCTTCCCCCTCTGGTATATCCAGGATGTGGACGGCGTCCGTCGCGACGTGCGCGTGGTCAACCTGGAGCTGGCGCAGACCCCGTGGTACATGAAGCAGATGAAGACGGAGAGGCCGTGGGGCGCCAGGCAGATCCCCCTCAGCTATCCGACCGAATGGTTCGATGATCCCGAAGGGACGCATCCCGAACTGACCCCCGGCCTGGTGACCCCCGGCAACGACAGGGTCGAGGTCGAGGTCCCGGCAGGGGTGATGGCATGGGCCACGCGCGACAGCCTCAAGACCCCCGGCACCATGAGCTGGGCTCTCCGGACCACCGACTACGGCCAGGGACAGCGACTCCTCAGCTTCAAGCAGAAGCTGGTGGCGGAGGTGATCAGGAACGTCAAGTGGGACAGGCCGATCTACTTCTCCACCTCCACCTACAGCGACGCATGGGGTGGGCTGGAGCAGTACCTCCGTCGTGAAGGGATGGCCTACCGCGTAATGCCGGTCCAGCAGGAGCCGAGCATCTCCTACGGCTTCCCGATCGAACCGACGATCACCAAGCAGAGCGCGCTCCAGATCCTTCCGGACGACAAGTTCCACACCGAGCCGCACTACGGCTTCAAGCTGAGGAATCACAACAACCCGTCGGTCTTCTTCCGTGAGGATGACAGGATGTGGGTCTCCGGCTACTGGGAGCTCTACGTCTCGCTGGCGACCGAGGAGCTGCAGAAGCGGAAGGATCCGAAGTCGGCGATCGCCGTCCTCCGGAAGATGGATGAGCTGATCAACCCCGATCTCTTCGCCATGCCGTACTGGGTCTCCTCGGCGATCGCCGTCCTCTACAACCAGGCGGGGGATGCTCCCAAGGCGAAGGAGTACGCGCAGCGGGCGATCCGGGGGATCGACTCGATGGGGATGTCGGAACAGGCGCAGCGGGTCGCCGCCAGCTATCCCCCCGACCAGGTGAGAAAGCAGATGCAGATGATTCTCGACGGGAAGTAGCTCCCGCCTCTCGACGTCCAAAGAGAGAAACGAACGGATCGGAGGGGAGATCGGAAACGGTCTCCCCTCCTGCGTATCGGGGATATGCCTCACGGAGGGGCGGCTTCGCCACACACCTATTAACTTTTGCAGTCCCGGGGGCATCTCTATATTTGCCGTTCCCGTGCATTCGTCGCGGTGGGATTGGTGGATGATGAGGCGTCGCCAAGCGGTAAGGCAGCGGCCTTTGGAGCCGCCATTCGAAGGTTCGAATCCTTCCGCCTCAGCTCAACGGTATTGGGATAACAGGCTGACGATGTCCAGTTTCAAAATCGCGACCGGGCGTTCCAACCCGGAACTGGCAGGGCGGATCGCAAAGGCCGCCGGAACCACTCTCTGCAAGGTTCTGATCCGGAACTTCTCGGACGGCGAGATCTGGGTCAAGTACGATGAGAATATCCGGGGAGAGGATCTCTACATCGTCCAGTCGACGCAGCCGCCGGCGGAAAATCTGATGGAGCTGCTGATGCTGATCGACGCCGCCCGGCGCGCGTCGGCCAAGAGGATCACGGCGGTCATCCCCTACTTCGGCTATGCCAGGCAGGACAGGAAGGATCAGCCCCGCGTGGCGATCACCGCGAAGCTGGTCGCCAATCTCATCAGCGAGGCGGGGGCCGATCGTGTCATCACGATGGACCTGCACGCTCCGCAGATCCAGGGGTTCTTCGACATTCTGTTCGATCACCTCTACTCGGCTCCGGTCTTCACGCGGCATATCAAGAAGCTCGATCTCCCCGATCTGGTGGTCGCCTCACCCGATGTCGGCGGTCTGAAACTGGCCCGCGCCTACGCCAAGCGGCTCCATGCCGGCCTCGCCTTCATCGACAAGCGTCGTCCCCGCCCGAACGTGGCGGAGGTGATGAACGTGGTCGGCGACGTGCGGGACAAGAACATTCTGATTCTGGACGACCTGATCGATACGGGAGGGACGTTCACCAACGCGGTGCATGCGCTGAAGGATCACGGCGCCAAGCAGGTCTACGGCGCCTGCACCCATCCGGTGCTGAGCGGCCGCGCATACGACCTGATCGAGGATTCCCCCCTGGAGCAGCTTCTTGTGAGCGACACTCTGCCGTCGAAGGCGGGGGCGCCGAAGGTGCTGGTGAAGTCGGTCGCAAAGGTCTTCGCCGAGGCGATTCTCAGGACGCATGAGAATCAGTCGATATCGAAATTGTTTGAAGTCGATTAGAGCGGGTCTCGATCTCTAGATCGAGCCTTCTGTAATCGTTCACTAATCACGTACTTGTACAAACGCAAGGAACCGAAGCATGAACGAGATAGTTCTTGACGTGCAGCGCCGGAATCCGGGACGTAGCGAGGCTCGCGCAATGCGCCGCCGGAGCCTGGTCCCCGGTATCTTCTACTTCCACGGCGAGGAGCCGATCGCGATCGCGGTCCACGAGCTTGCTCTCCGTCCTCTCATCGAAACCGCCGAAACCCACCTTGTCAGGCTCCGTGTCGACGGTATCGAGAAGTCGTGCATTCTGAAGGATATCGATTTCCATCCCATCACCGACCGTCCCGTTCATTTCGATCTCCAGGGTGTGGCCGCCGACGAGCGGATCCGCGTTGAAGTCCCGATCGCTCTGCAGGGGCAGGCTATCGGCCAGCGCGACGGCGGCATCGTCGATTTCGTGCTTCACAAGATCGAGGTCGAGTGCCTTCCGCAGGATCTTCCCGATCACATCAACGTGGACATCACCAATCTCGGCATCGGGCAGTCGCTCCATGTCGGTGACGTGAAGGTCGAGAACCTGACGATCCTCACCCCGGCCGACGTCACGGTCGTCCTGATCGCGCAGCCGCGCACCGATGCCGACCTCACGTCGGGCGGAGCGACGGAGCCCGAGGTGATCTCCAAGGGGAGGGCGACCGAGTAATCGGTCGCTTCCGTCGGAGTCCTTATGAAGGTTCTTCTCGGTCTGGGCAATCCCGGCAGCCGGTACGCGCTCACGCGTCACAATATCGGATGGCTCGTTCTCGACGCCGTCGCCGAATCGATACGGGCGGAGTTTCTCCCCGGCAAGGGGGAGTTCTACGCCGCGACGGGACGGTGGCGGGGGAACGAGACGATGCTGGTGAAGCCGACGACCTTCATGAACAACAGCGGAGTTGCCGCCGAGCAGATCGTAAAGCGATACGGCGTCGAGCCCTCGAACGTGCTCGTGATCGTCGACGAGCTTCAGTTTCAGCTCGGTCGGGTTCAGATCAAACCTTCCGGATCATCCGGAGGGCATAACGGTCTGGAGTCGCTGATCCGGCATTTCCAGGGGGAGGGATTCCCCCGGCTGCGATGCGGGATCGGCGCGGAGTTCGGGCCCGGAGAGATGGTGGAGTATGTTCTCTCTCCCTTCCGTGAGGAGGAGAGGGAGGAGGTGCTGCGGATGATCCTTGCCGCGCGCGACGCGGCACTCGACTGGATAGCGCTGGGGACGTCGCAGGCGATGAGTCTGCATAACCGGCGCGCCGGGGCCTGACCCTTCGGCACGGAGGAAACTCCTGCCCGCCGCCGGGACCTTGCGGCGGGCTAGCGATATGAATTCTGCGAATTCAACGATACGTTAACCATAGGAGCAGTAATGACCAACAACAACTATGAGATGACGGTCATCTTCAACGGCACGCTCGAGGACGAGCAGATCATGCCGTTGATCGACCGTACGACGGAGCTGATCAACCGCAACGGCGGCCAGATCAGCAAGGTGGACCACTGGGGTCGCCGCCGTCTCGCCTACTCGATCAACAAGAAGAACAACGGGTACTACGTGCAGTACACCTTCGAGGCGCCGGGCGATATCGTCCATCACCTGGAGAGGTTCTTCCATATCGAGGAGAACGTCATGCGCCATCTTATCCTGATGATGAGCGAACTCGATCTGCGGAAGCGTGAGGAGATGAGGACGCGGCTTGCAGCCGTGGCCGCCGCCGAGGAGGCCGCCGCCGCCGAGGCGCGCGACGGTGGAGAAGGATCGGAAGACGACGACTAAGCGTCGTCACCAAAGGATAAAACTCATATCTTTGGACACGGGACTCCTCCTCCTCCAAATGCCCCGTCTCGAACAACCTACCTCACGAGACTTGAGCGCCGCCCGCCGTATCGCGGCGGGTCGGTGATTGAGCATATCCGCGGCGCTCGTACACGAGCGGCGACAGTTAATCGAATCCGAAACGATGGAAGTATCAGAGTCAGGAGATTTTGCGTATGGCCGACTTGAGAATGCCTGAATTGAACTCCGTATTGATCGCCGGCAACCTTACGAAGGACCCGGTTATCCGTCAGACCCGCAACGGAACGCCGGTCGCGAACTTTTCGATCGCCTCCAACCGGAAATTCCGTAACGGCGACAACCAGTGGCAGGAGGATGTCTGCTACGTCGGGATCGTCGCCTGGAACAAGCTCGCCGAGAGCTGCGCCGACAAGCTCCGCAAGGGGAGCGCGGTGCTGGTGGAAGGGGAGCTGCAGAGCCGTACCTGGCAGACGGATGACGGCTCCACCCGTTCCACCGTGGAGATCAAGGCGCGCCGCATCCAGTTCCTCAACAAGCGCCGCGTGTCGGACGCCATGGAGGATGCGGATTGCGACGAGCGGGAAGAGGAGTTCAGCGTCTTCGAGTCGGATTACGATGATTCGTACGGTCCCCGCGGCAACGGTAACGGCAATGGGAACGGAGCCGAGGATTACGAACATCATGCGGTCGAGACGGCGGGGGACGGTTACTACCGCCCTCACCACAGAGGTCGCTAGACGATACGATGCTCCTGATCCGCGGCGCCCCGGCGCGGCGGAACGATCGAGGTTGTACAGCAAACAGAACGCAGACAAGCAAGCAGATTCATAATGAAAGTCATACTTCGTCAGAACCATGAAAACCTGGGCAACATCGGTGATGTCGTCGAGGTGAAGGACGGATATGCCCGCAACTACCTGATCCCGCGCGAGCTGGCGTACCGCGCCACCGCCGGATCGATGCGCGCAATCGAGTCCGAAAAGAAGCGCTACGACGCGCAGCAGGCCCGCAACCAGAGCGAGGCCCGCCAGCAGGCGGAGCGCCTGGAGTCGGTCTCCGTCACCATCCCGATGCGCGTGGGCGAAGGGGATCGTCTCTTCGGTTCGGTCACCGGCATGATGATCGCCGACGAACTCGGCCGCCAGGGGCACACCGTCGACCGTCGCGCCATCCAGCTCGAAGAGCCGATCAAGCAGCTCGGCATGTACGACGTCCCGGTGAAGCTCCATGCGAACGTCACCGCGACCCTCAAGGTCTTCGTCGTCGATAAGGACGGCGAGACGCACTGAGCCGTCGCTCCGGCCGACGGAAAAAACGTTGAGACAGGCGGTTCCCGACAAGGGGACCGCCTGTCTGCGTTATCGATCGGTCTCTTCCTTCCCCACCATCATCCCATATCTCCGATCTCTACAAGCTCCGTAGGAGCGAACCGGACGTAGCCCCGTTATTCGACGAGCGCCAGGACACGAGCGGGAGCGCCGGAGCCGCCGGTGACGGCGAGGGGGCCGATGAAGAGGGTGATGCCGGTGGGGGGAAGCAGCTCCAGGTTCGTGAGGTTCTCCAGATGAAAACGTTCGCCCCGCAGCCAGAACCCGTTGACGGAGAGCTCCGTGTCGGTCCCGGCGTCGATGCCGTGAGTGTCGATGCCGAGCGCCGCTACCCCCCGTTGCTCCGCCAGGAATATCGCACTCTCAAGTCCGAAGCCGGGTGAGCTTTCGGTCGCGGAGGGGGCGTGCGGTGTTCCCATATATCGTATCGGATCGGGCCATTTCCGGCTCCATCCCGTGTTGAGAAGGACCACGGCCCCCTCCGGAATCATCCCGTTCCCCGCTTCCCATTCCTCGATATGTGAGGTATCCAGGCGGAACTCGTTTCCCTCCAGCATCCACCCGCGCGCGTCGATCGCCACCGCCGCGCGCACCAGCGACGCGGGAGGGAGTCGGTCGACGCTGATCCCGTCGCCGCGGAAATGGGCGGACGTTCCGATATGTGTGCCGGAATGCTCGCCGATCGTCAGCGCGTTCAACAGCCACCCGTCACTCTCGATCCCCGCGATCCGTTCCAGCCGTACCTCCGGGTCACCCGGCCATACCGGGATTCCCGGAGCGATCGGATGCGTGAGATCGACGATGCGGCTGAAACTGACGGTCATGATCGGCGGGCGGAGATGTGATATCGAACGACACTTCCGTCCGGGACCGGCGTCGGTCCGGGAAAAAGTGTAACAGGTGTGTCGTCTTGTTATGCTCGACTGTCACTCAATATACGCAGTCGAGGGGGCGTACGCGGACGCCGGTTCCCGGGCTGCACGGAACCGCACGGAAGGTGTATTGATATGATCACATCCATCAAACTGGAGAAGAGGAAGACATGAAATTTCTACGACGATTGCAGGTGGTGCTCGCCCTGCTGGTGCTCGGCGCCGCGGCGGCGCGGGCGGAGAACTGCACGGGCAACGAGGCCTGGGTGCCGGTCGGTGATGCCCCGACACTCGGTATGGGAAGAGCATCGGTGGTGTTCGACGGATCGCTCTACGTGATCGGTCAGGAGACGACCGGGCAGTGGGAGCATTTCGTCATGAGAGCCTGGAACGGGTCGGTCTGGTCCGAGGTCTCCAAGTTCGATCTGACGGGCTCGTACATGGCCCAGCTCACCCTTGTGGAATACAAGGGGGATCTCTATCTCGCGGGCGGATTTTCTTCCATGAACAACGTCCCCGGCACGCAGGGAATCGTCCGGTGGAACGGAACTGCCTGGGAAGCTGTCGACGGCGGCGTCAGCGGAATGATCCACAGCGCATTGGTCTATCGCGATGAGCTCTATGTCGGGGGCGATCTCACGCAGGTCGGCAGCACCGGCGCCAGGACCCTGGCCCGCTACGACGGAACATCGTGGAAGGAGATGGATGAGGAGCCGAGCGGCGTCGTCATGGCGCTCGGCGTCCACAACGACGAACTTTTTGCAATCGGCGTGTTCGAAAAGATCGGCGCTTCGCTGCAGGTCAGCAATGCGGCGATCTACGATGGAACAAACTGGAGGAAGGGGGGCACCCTGACCGGGCACAACAGCATCCGCCTGAAGGAGTTCGACGGAGAGATCTACAGCATCGGCATGTCGTGGATCAACAGCGAACGGAACACCGCGAGCATCGCGATGTTCGACGGCACGGAGTGGCAGGAGCTCAATCCTCCCTTCGGCACCCCGTACGGCTCGGCCGAGGTGCTCGACGGCAAGCTCTACGTGATGGGTCCCATGGGATTGAAGGGTCGTGATACGATCCTCAGCGATTCCGCCCGCGGTGCCGGCGTCTCCATGTGGGACGGCACGAACTGGACCCAGCTCAGCGGATTCAACAAGGACAGCTACCAGGGATATCTCACCGCCTACAACGGCGAACTCTACGCGGTCGGCGATTTCACCAGCTCCTGCGGCACACCCCTCGGCGGCGTCGCCCGCCTCTGCACCAAGGAGAACTGTAACAGCGTCGCCGGCACCCTCTTCCAGGATGTCGACGGAGACTGCGCGTACGATGCCGGCGAGGAGGTCTATCGCAACAGGATGATCGAGATCCTGCCGGGACCGCATTACGCCATTACCGACAAGAACGGCAACTACTCCCGCGTGCTCGGCAACGGTGAATACACCGTCTCGCTGGTTCCGCACAAGTACTGGAATCTGACCTGCCCGGTCGGCGGCTCGCACACCGCGACGCTCTCCCAGCCCGGCCAGGGGCTCACCGGTCTGAACTTCGCCATCAGCCCGATCGCCGGCATTCGCGACCTTCGCGTCAGCATCGCCGGCGGACGTCCCCGTCCCGGATTCGCCTACACCTACGTGATCCACTACGAGAATGCGGGGACCGAGGCGCTCACCGGCACGATCCGCCTGACCCATGATCCGGTCCTGGTCCACGACTCGAGCGTCGTTGCTCCGACCCGATACAGCCCCGGCGTTGCGGAGTGGGATTTCGCGAAGCTTCCGGTCGGTGAGACCGGAGTCATCTACGTCTACATGAGAGTGCCGGCGGAGACCCCGCTGGGAACGAAGGTCTGCGCGATTCTCGATGTCGATCTGGACGGCCCCGTGGATGAAGTGCTGCGCGACAACACCGACAGCCTCTGCGAGGAGGTCCGCGGGTCGTACGATCCGAACGACATCTCGGTGACGCCGCTCGGCGATCTCGAGGATGAACTCTATCGTCTCAAGGCGACCGATACGGTCCTCAGCTACATGATCCGTTTCCAGAACACCGGCACCGACACCGCCTTCACGGTCGTCGTCGTCGACACGCTCGACATGACGCGACTGAACGTCACGACGCTGACGCCGGGCGCATCGAGCCATCCCTACACGCTCGATATCACGCCGGAGGGAGCGCTCCGCTTCACGTTCAAGGATATCATGCTCCCGGACAGCAACGTGAACGAGGTCGCCAGCCACGGCTACCTGAAGTACCGGGTGCATCTGAAGGGAGGGATCGAGCCGGACGCGGAGATCGCGAATCGTGCTGCGATCTACTTCGACTACAACAGCCCCGTGATCACCAACACCGTGGTGAGCATCACGCAGGGAACATCGTCGTCGGTCCCCGAGGGCCCGGCGGTGCGGGCGGAGGCGGTCGTCTACCCGAACCCGGTGAAGGGGAAGATGTATATCGAGGCGGAGATGGAGCGGGGCGCCCAGGCTGTGCTGAGCACCATGCTCGGCGCGGAGGCGGGACGCTGGGAGAGCGACGGAAGCAGCCGCATGGCGGTGGACGTTGCCGGTCTCCCCTCGGGCGTCTACCTGCTGAGAGTCGAGACACGGAACGGCACGGCCGTGACGAGGCTGAATATCGTCCGATAAGAGCATATTCGCTCCGTCGGTGAATCTTCCGGAAAGGCGGTCGGCAACGACCGCCTTTCGTCGTTTTCGCCGGTATATCGGCCCGCGGTGACAATACGGCCGATGAACGGTTCTATAACGGAAGAATTCAATCAGGTGGAGGGACCGATGAGGTTATTGCGTGTTCTGTTTCCGCTCATGATTCTGCTGCTGGCGGCCCAGAGTCTGCGCGCCGGCTACTGTACCGGAAGGGAGGCGTGGGTCCCCGTCGGAGGGGGCCTGCAGGGAGAGGTGATTACCATGACGGAATTCAACGGGGAGCTGTATGCGATCTATTCCAACCAGACGGTCAAACCTGCCTTCACTGCCCTGATGGCGTGGAACGGGTCGTTCTGGAGAACCGTCTCGCAGATCTGGGCCTCGTCCGGGACCGGTTTCAGGATGACCGTCTACAACGGCAGCCTCTATCTGACGGGATCGTTCCGGCAGATCAACAACGCCCCCGGAACGCAGGGGATAGCACGGTGGAACGGAACTGCATGGGAGTCGGTGGGATACGGCCTGAACGGCGCAGTCAGACACGCGGTTGTATATCGTGGAGAGATCTACGTCTTCGGCGGATTCACGGTGGCGGGAACGATACGGACCCAGAAGGGGGCGAGATACGACGGGACGGCGTGGAAAGCGTTCAACGAGATTCCCGAGGGAGAGATCAGCGAGGTCCTCGTGTACAACGACAGGATCCTTGCCAGAGGAGAGGCGCTCAGAGCGTCCGGGGCGGAGTACTCTTCGTTGCTGCTCGCCTGGGACGGAACCGCATGGAGTTCCATGAGCGCCGGGATCGATGCGATACAGTACGGAACGGGCAATCTGGTTGTCTGTCGCAATCAGCTCTATATGCTCGGCAACATAACGATGGAGGACCGGCTCAGGCGGATGGTCCTCTATGACGGCGCCAGATGGCAGGCGCGCGACATCCCGGACAGCATCCCCACCTCCAACGCCTTCCTTGCCGGGTTCGATGACCGCCTCTTCATAACCCGTCCCAACCGTGCCGACGCATTCACGGGAGGAATCTGGACATGGGACGGCTCGAACTGGGCGCGCCTCAGCGAGTTCGACGACGCCTGGGCCAAGCAGTGGTTCGTGAAATATCGCGGAGAGGTCTATGCCTACGGAAGTTTCACGAAGTCGTGCGGAGCGCCCGTGGAAAATGTCGCAAAGCTCTGTACCGATGGGGCCTGCAACCGTATCTCCGGTTCGGTCTATCGCGATGTGAACGGCGATTGTCGTCGTGATGCGAACGAGCCTTTCCTTGCGAACAGAGCCATCAAAATACTTCCCGGGCCGATCTATACATTCACCGATAAGAACGGGGCGTATGCCGTCAACGTCGGCGCCGGTAGCTACACGGTCTCGCTCATACCCGACGACCGCGAAGATCTGAACTGTCCCGCCGGTTCCCGATCGGTTCCGCTGGAGCGGGTCGGTGAGTATGCGGATTCGGTGGACTTCGCCGTGCAGATGGTCGCCGGGATCAGTGATCTTCGTATCGGTCTGGCAATACCGCCGATTCGGCCGGGACGTTTCATGCGTTGCACCATTCGTGTGGAAAACACCGGGAGCGTGCAGTCATGGAGCGCCGTCACACTGGAGTACGATTCGGCGTTGACCTATCTGGCGACCAGCCTCAGGCCCTCCCGGGCGCAGAAGGGATGGGTCGAATGGAAGGTGAATCCGGTCGGGGGGGAGACGGCGATCATCACCATCGATCTTACGATCCCGGCATCATTTCCGCCCGGGGCCGAGATCTGTGTGAAGGGAACCGTCGAACCGGGAGGGGGAGGCGATATCGTTCCGCGGGACAATAGCCTGAACCTCTGCGAGCAGGTGTCGGCGGTAGGATCGAACGATATATCGGTCACTCCCCCGGGATTGAAGGACGAAGGAACATACCGGCTTACACGCTCGGACACCGTACTCGATTACCTGATCCGGTTCACGAACACCGCCGAGGATACGGCGTTCACCGTGATCGTCACCGACACGCTCGACACAAGCCTCCTCGATCCTGCGACACTGAAGCCGGGAATCGCCAGTCATCCCTATACCCTGACGATGACCCCGGAGGGGGCGCTCCGCTTCACGTTCGACAACACCCGGCTTCCCCGCAGAAAAGAGCACGATTCGGCAAGTCGCGGATTCCTCCGCTACAGCGCCCGTCTCCGCCCCGGTCTGCGTCCCGGAACGATCATCCCCAACCGCGCCCATATCTTTTTCGGCTACGGACCTCCCGTTGAAACGAATACCGTGATCAGCATTCTGGAGGGGATATCGTCGACTCCGGACGATGGTCGCGACATCGGGACGACATCGATCTATCCCAACCCCGCCACAACAAGGCTCCGGATCGAAGGGGAGATCCGCAAGGGCTCCGTCGTCACGCTCAGCACGCTCCTGGGGGTCGAGGCTGCCCGCTGGGAGAGCGATGGGGGAAGCTCCATGCTGCTCGATCTTTCCGCGATACGACCGGGCACCTATTTCCTCCGCGTCGAGACACCTGCGGGGACGTCGATCCGATCATTGAACATTGTGCGATAGATCGATCGGCGCGGCGCGTGACAAGATGGACCATGAAAGGTTATTGCAGAGCAAGAGGTACACTATTCATCCCGTTCATGAGGAGAATCGCAATGAGATTGTTACGCAGATTATTGCCGATGCTGCTTCTGATGCTTGCCGCGAGCACGGTACGAGCCGGTTACTGCAGTAGCGGCGAGGCATGGATTCCCGTGGGAGACGGGCTTCCCGGTATCGCAGTGGCCCACGCGGAGGTCAACGGATCGCTGTACGTTATTCATCGGGAGTCCGCATGGGACGGGAGTGCGCTTGTCATGTCCACCTGGGACGGCCGCACATGGACGAAATTGGCCAAGGTCAATATCGCCGGGGTCATCGCGAACACGTTGAAGCTCACCCCGTTCAACGGCGATCTCTATCTCACCGGGACGTTCTCGAGGATCGACGATCTCCCCGCCACGGAAAACATCGCCCGCTGGGACGGAACGAGCTGGAGTTCGGTCGGCGGAGGGATCAGCCGGGGAATCACCGCCGTGACCGTCTACAAGGGGGAGCTCTATGTGGCAGGAGATTTCAGGATGGCCGGAACACTCAAGACGGTTGCGATAACACGGTACGACGGGAAATCGTGGGGGGCTCTGGGGGATGGTATCGAGGGTAAGGTCTCCGACCTGGTCGTGTACAACGATAAACTCTTCGTACTGGGAGATATCAAGTGGGTAGAAAAGGAGGGGATTAGAAATATCGCGATATGGGATGGGACGAGTTGGAGCCCGGGCGATCCCGCGCTCAAGTTCGCCGTTCCGGCACGGATGATTGTATATCGTGATAAGCTCTATCTCTTCGGCGCCATAGGGATGCTCAACGGCCGGATCGCCAAGATGGCCCTCTACGAGTCCTCCGGCTGGAAGGAATTGTCCGTACCCGACAGCATTCCCGTCCAGAACGCCGACGTCGCCGGACTCGATCGCCTCTTTCTGCACAGACCCAATGTTGCGGAGAGACAGTACGGCGGGATCTGGACATGGGACGGATCGTCCTGGCTGCGTATCAGCGAGTTCGACGATCAGGTCGCCAGTTATCGGATCTTCTCCTACAAAGGGCGTACCTACGCTCTGGGAGATTTCACCGCATCGTGCGGAAGAGAGGTGAAGCGTTTCGCGTTCCTCTGTACCGACAAGGAGTGCGGCTTTATCGCCGGGTCGGTCTATCAGGATCTGGACGGCGACTGCGTCAGGGACGATAATGAGCCGGGAGTCCCCGACCGCGTGGTCGAGATCCTTCCGGGGCCTCTCTATGCGATCTCGGGAAAGGATGGAAAGTATCATCGCGTCATGCCCGAGGCCGGAAACTATGCGGTATCGCTCGTCCCCTACAGATACTGGTATGCGAGCTGCGGCGTGAGCGCCCGTCCCGCGGTCCTCGACCGTCCCGGAGCAGGGGTCGACAGTCTCGATTTTTCGTCGCGCCCCATTCCCAATATCCGCGACCTTCGCGCCACCATCTCCGGCTCACAGCCCCGTCCGGGATTCCAGGTCGTCTATACGATCAAGTATGAGAACGTCGGCACCGAGCCGGTCAGCGGCACCATTCGGATGGAATACGATACGGTTCTCCAGTACGATTCCAGCCGGGTGGCCCATACCCGGCAGCGTCCGGGGCTGATCGAATGGGATTTCGTCAAGCTGCCGGTGGGGGCCTCCGGGACGATCCAGGTCTATATGACCCTCTCCAGAACCGCCGCTCGCGGATCGTTGCTCTGCGTCCGTCTCGCGATCGATCTGGACGAAGGATATGAGGAGACGCTGCGCGACAACCGCGACAGTCTCTGCGAGACGATCACCGGAGCGTACGACCCGAACGATATATCGGTATCTCCTCTGGGAGATCTGAACGAAGATGAGTTATATCGTCTCAGGCCGTCGGATACGGTTCTGAGTTATATGGTCCGTTTCCAGAACACCGGCAGCGATACGGCGTTCACCGTCGTGGTCATGGATACGCTCGACCTTGAACGGCTCAACCTGACCACCATCAGCCTTGGGGCATCGAGCCATCCGTACGACCTCGATATCGCTCCCGACGGCGCCCTCCGGTTCACGTTCAAGGATATTCTGCTGCCGGACAGCAATGTGAACGAGATAGGGAGCCACGGTTATCTGAAATATTCGGTCAACCTGAAGCCGGGCCTGAGTCCGAGCACGGAGATACTGAATCGCGCGGCGATTTATTTCGATTTCAACGATCCCGTGATCACCAACACCGTGGTCAGCGTGACGCAGGGAACATCGCTGTCGGCGCCGTACGACCCCGGTCGGAACGCGACCGCAACCGTCTACCCGAACCCCGCGAACGGGCGGATCTACGTGGAGGCGGAAACGGAACGGGGCGCCGCCGTGACGCTGAGCACCATGCTCGGCGTCGAAGCCGGCCGGTGGAAAAGCGATGGAAGCGGGCGGACGATGCTCGATATATCGACTCTCCCCGCCGGAGTATATCTGCTGCGGGTTGAGACGCGGAACGGCACGGCCGTGCGGCGACTGAATATCGTGCGGTAGGAATTCGAATCGTTTCTTCGCGAAAGGCGACCGGCAACGGTCGCCTTTCGTCGTTCACGGCCTATCGTGAAGGGAGTGTGACAACCGGGCCGACGAACGACTCTATAGAGAGGTCGGCGGGGCGACCTATATTCATTCAAGTGAGAGGAGAATCGCAATGAGATTATTGCACGTATTACTGTCGGCACTGCTTCTGACGGTCGCTGCGATCGTGGCCCGCGCCCAGCACTGCACGGGGAACGAAGCATGGGTTCCCGTGGGGGAGGGACTCAGCTCTCCGGCGCTGGCATCGGCGGAGCTGAACGGGTTGTTGTACGTCGTTCATCTGGGGCCTTCGAACGGTGCCGATCCGATATACACCCTGTCCGCATGGGACGGCAAGGAATGGACTCGCGTATCCACATTCAGGATGTATACGATCAACAATATGGAACTCGGTTATTTCAAGCTCATCCCGTACAACGGTGATCTCTACATAACCGGGCCGATTACCAACATCAACGAAATACCGGGCACCACGAACATCGCCCGCTGGAACGGAACGAGCTGGAATTCGGTCGGCGGAGGAGTTTCCGGGAGCATCGAAGCCGTGGCGGTCTACAACGGTGAGCTCTATGTAGGAGGAGATATAGATGCCGCTGGAACGATCGGGGTTGACGCAATTGCGCGCTACAACGGAACATTATGGAGGAGAGTAGGGGAGATCGCCGCCGGCGGTGTCCTGGATCTGGCAGTCTACAACGGCAGGCTCTTCGCTGTAGGGGGCCTGCTGACGACGAAGAGCGACACGATATATCAGGTCGCAGTTTGGGACGGGCTGTCCTGGACTCCGGAAGCATTGAATCTCAGATACAATTCGGCCGGCAGGTTGACTGTGTATCGCGATAAGTTGTATATCGTCGGCATTCTGATAATGGGTGACCGGACCGCAAAAATGGCCGAGTACGAAGGATCGCGCTGGAAAGTGATCGATGTGCCGAGGGATGTTCCGAGTCTCGCTATCGACGCAGTCGGTCTCGATCAGCTTTATCTGTATAGAACATCGTACGGGGACCTTTCTCCAAGTGAGATATGGACATGGGACGGATCAATGTGGACCCATATCAGCGAATTCGCCGATACGACCCCTCTCTATCGGATCCTTCAGTACAAGGAGAAGATCTATGCCGTCGGAACCATCACTGAATCGTGCGACATAAAGCTCAACTACTTCGCCAGACTCTGCAGAAGTCAGGAGTGCGGCCTTCTCTCCGGTGTGGATCATGAAAACCCGGGGGAAGCTGCGACCTCGGTCTTTATATATCCGAACCCGACGGGAGAAAAGGTTCGCATCGCAGTCGATATGAATCGCGGAGCGATGATAATGCTCGTCACATCCCTCGGTGTCGAGGCCGGTCGCTGGGAGAGCGACGGAAGCGGTACAACGACGCTCGACGTCTCGACGCTGCCGGCCGGGGTCTACATGCTGCGCGCGGAAACACGTCATGGGGTCGTGGTTGATCGACTCTCTATTCTTCGGTAGGATATATCACGCGAAAATTGATTCCAGCGGAATAAGGCAACCGGACGTGTTGTTTCCTTCCGTTCTGAGATATCCGAAGAGCTTCTAACAAAGCCGGCGTCTGGTGTGTTCATCTACCGGCAGGGGATGAGTTCCGATCGCGTCCGTATT
>CBINGZ010000044.1:0-49534 GCA_966250335.1 uncultured bacterium
AGAGATCACGATACCGGTCGGGTTGTTGGTCCCGGCCAGTGCGATGATGTTGTTCACCACCGAGCCGTGCGCCCGCTCCATCTGCACACCATATTCCGCACCCGACACATTCGCCGTATAGATCGAATTATTCTCGATCGCGTTCCCCGTCGTCACATATTCCGTACGCAGCGGTGATGACGATATCAACCCTATTGCGATGCTCACGGCGCCGCCCCGTATGAAGGAAACCATATTATTCCGAATAATACACCGCGTGGCCGCATCCGTGGGGAATCTGAAGATCGCCGAGGATGGGGTGATGTAGGTGTTCTCGTTGCATTCCACCAGGATCCCCGCTCCGGTCCCCGATGCGGCCGTAACATTGTCGACAATGTTACGCTCCAGAACCATATCGCTGCAATATCCCCGTCCCTGGCCCGGATCGCCGCCGCCCGTCAGCCAGACTCCCGCTGCATGACGGACGGACGACGACCCGTTGACCACTCCCCTGATGCGATTTTCCAGAATCTTCGAATCCTTTTCGTACAGGAAGACCATACCGGCGCGACCGGCATCGTACACCTCGTTATTCCGATAGACATTATTCCGATTGGCATATTCGACGAAGCCCCCCGTCCCGATCACATAGAGCGGTCCGATCCCGATCGACGCGATACCGTAGGCGAAATCCCTGACGGTATTCCCCTCGACGACGTTGTTCTGATTTCGCATCGTATCGAGACGCCGCATATTCACTCCGACGACGGGATCGATCGGAGGCGAATTACGGAGGAGGACGCCTGCCGAGATTCCGAGCAGAAGATCCTCGGAAAATCCGAACGAGTTCAACGACCGGTTATAGGTCGGGGAGGGGATCGTCGACGCTGATTTTCTCATGTTCGCCGCGTTGAACGGCTCGATTCTGACGTTCCGGATCGTATAGTTGGACGCCCCCTGCCCGAGAAAGAACGGAACCGACATATCGCGATATCCGGGCCTTCCGGGGGGCGTGGTGTTCTCCAGCACGAACCGCAACGCCCTGTTCGCTCCGCCGTCCCAGATGATATATCCCGACGGGTTCGACGTATCGAGCTGCCCGTACCAGATGCCGATCCCCGAGGGAGATTTCAGATCGATCCTGATCTCCGTTCTGGAAGGATGCGGACGCCACGTCACGGGGTTCGCGGGACCGAGTCCCGCCACCCGTCCGCGCATGTCGAGCGCGGGCTGCGACGGGTCGTTGTTGGGAGGAGCCACAACGTAGCTTGCGTCGGTGAGCTCCAGCGTGAGAGGCCCGGCAACCCCGTAAAGCGCCACCGAATCCCACGCCTCGCGGATCGTCTTGAACTGTTCCCTGAATCCCACGCGCACCACTCCCTGATAGCGGGGCTTGACCGAGAAGCACCAGGATGAGGTGTTGTTGCCGGCGATCGGATCGAGATCGTCGAGCACCGTTGCCGTCACGCAATACGATCCTGTTCCGTTCGGGACGAAGTCGGGAAATTCCTGCATGATGGTTCTTCCGCCCCCCTCCACGCTCAGAATAGTCGTGGTGCGATCATACACGATCCCTCCATCCTGAGCGGCGATGCGGACTCTCGCCCGAATGTTCGTCGCGTCCGAAATGCCGTTGTTCCTGAACCCGGCCGACACACGGATCGGCCTGCCGTCGGGATATTCCCCCGCCTCCCTCGGCGAATGCGGCGTGATCCCCGCGGTGACAGCCTCCAGTTCGGTTTCGTAGTTGACGTCGAAATCGAGCCCCCGGGCCGGCGCGGCCGGTGTCGTGTCGTTCAGACGGTTATCGTCCCCCTCCAGCAGTGTGAAGACCTTCAGATAATATCGTCCCGGGAGTGTCGGCCTCCATGTCGGCAGAGGCATGTCGCGGAACTCCGATGACTTCCATTCGCCCCGCACGACGATCGAGGCATCGTAGGCGACCCGGTTCATCCCCTCGTCGACGATCTCGTAGCCGACCCTTGCATCGTACTGCGTGTTGGTTCCGATGTTGAGAAAACGTACCTCGATCGGGAGGTCGGCGCCGACCGGGTACTGGTAGTTCATGGGATACTTGCTCGATATCGGCTGGATGATCTCCCACGGCATCAGGTCGTTCGGCTTCGCGATATAGAAGGTTCCTCTGACCGTATCGTTCTGCCTGTCCTGATCGGGCGGGTCGTTCAGCCGGGTGCTCACCACCACCGTATAGACTCCCGCAATGTTCGCGACCGGAGTCGTCAGGGTAGCAACGCTGCTCGTCGACGTGGCCGACTGCCCCGTCGGCTCCGGAAACGCGGTCGCGGTGAACTCGGCGACGGGATGCACGAAATCTCTGTCACGATAGAAACGGACGTCGACGGGAACATTCTGACGCTGGTTGCTTCCCACATTCCTGAATCGTGCCTGCACCGTCACGGCCGAACCGACCCCATAGATGTTCGCGGTCCGCGCCGGGCTGAAGATGACCGAGTCGGCGGCAACATCGTTGAAGACCGGCACCATCCGGAAACCGATCTGATCCCCCAGTTCGGAGGGGAAATCGTAATGGAAATAGGGGGATGAACGATAGTAGAAATAGGGGAGCACATAGGTGGAGTAATAGGAGAAATACTCGGGGAAAAACGGACTCGTCAGATTGAGCGTCCGCAGCCTGGTGATCGCCACCGTGTCCGGTATCTGGGTGGGAGGCATCATCAGCAGGAATTTCTCAGCGTCGTCCTCCCTGTTCGGAAATCCCTGTCCGAACTGCTTGATCCCGATGACGGCCCCGTAACCGAACACCCCGTCGGCCGGTCGTGTTCTCGTGATGGAGTTCGGACCGTAATGGAATTCTATCTTGCCCGGAGGATTCTCGAAGAGCTTCGCCTGGAATGCCCCGGGATTTCCTCTGGGGAAATCCTGCCCCTCCACTCTCCATTCGAACGTCATCACCCGGTTCGGCGCCACCCCCTCGTTTCTGAAATAGACGCCGCCGGTGGAAGTGGTCTTCAGATCAGACCAGTACGGCATGAGAACATCGGCGCCGTCGTCGTAGATATTGGCCGAGGGAGAGGGAGCCAGCTCATACGTCGTGCTGATGGTGTTGGCCAGACCGGCCGTGCCGCGCCTGAATCCGAGATGTCCGTGCGGAAACACCGACACGTACGGCCTGGGCGTCCCGATGAACATGAACTCCCACGGAAGCGTGAACCGCGTGCCGACATCGAGGCTGAAGACGTTCGGTCCCAGAAGACGCTGCGTTCCGTCAACACCGACGATCGTCGTGAAACTGTTCGGAATACGGTACGGCATATAATTGTTCCATGGAATTTGCGCCATGGGGGGAGCGAAGCCGTACGGCTGAGAAAGCGATTCCCCGGCCGCGAGCAGTACGAGCAGAAGGGAGAGTATACGCGATCGCATGTGGCGATTCCTCCTGTTGGAATAGTTGTTGTTCAGGTGAGTCATACGTCTTCGGAAATGCGACGGACAATCCCGCCATGTTGATGACTGCGCGCGAAACGAATATCGCGTTGAATAAACAAGGCCGGCCGACGGCCCGTGGCCGGGCAGCTCTCCGACGCAGATCACTACCGTTCAATCCGGCGTCGGAACTCACGAACCGGTCGGCGCGGCCGTTGTTTTTCGCCGTAAAACTAATGGCGAAATTCGGTGCAATCACTGTGTAATGAATGAGTATGGTGTATCGAGTAGGGATTGAGTATGCGGTGATTCTAGGTCGCCATAATCCCGACATGACATATACCGTTCCTCAGGAACCAATAATGCCCCTGCATGAAACGGACGGTCACGGCCTCGACGATACGTGCCGATGCATTGATAAACAGACGTACGGTGGTGTTATCTCCCGCGATCCGGAATCACGCGATCACCCCTGCGCAGAAATCGGCGCATGGCGGATAAATGAACGATATGACCGGAATTGCGGCAGCGACGACGAACATGTCGTTCGCCGCCCGGCAATACAAGGCATTTTTTAATGCACTACAATGATCAGCTTCGATTGTTTCTTCTCAACGCGATACGCTCATCCCTCCGGCATATATCTCTACGATACACATTTCTTCGGGACGCTTCTCTCCAGGATATATTTCACCTCCGCCTCGACCCTACCTCAGCCCCATGAGATATGACGTCAGATTTTCATCCCGCGTCAGCGCCAGCTTCTTTCTGATTTTTCTTCTGTGTGTTTCCACCGTGTGAACCGAAAGGCTGAGCATATCCGCGATCTCCTTGGTGGAACGGTTGCGGGCCAGAAGCGACCCCACACGCACCTCCGAGGGACTCAGCGCCGGACACCGAGCGGAGATCTTCCGGCACAGATCGATATCATCCTCATCGGACTGAACCATATCGGCTCCCCCATCGTCGACCGGCTCCGCCGCCCCGGCTCCCGCATCCAGACGGAGCACCCGCATCCGCTCCGGAAGTCGATTGTCCTTCCCCCCACCGGGGGGCCATCTTTCCGAAAGGGCGATCTTCCGCTCGTTGCGCGCCGACTCCACACGGCGGTCGGTGATCGCCCAGATCTGGGTGCGATCATAGACCCAGGAGCTGATATCGATATATCGCTTGTAGAATTTCAGCGATCTGATCTGATCATCCTTGTGCTCGTAGAGCTTCGCCAGCAGGAAGCAGCACTTCCCCTCGACATGACCATCCTGAATATCTCTGGAGAGCTGCACCGCCCGGTTGAGCGCCCGTTCTCCAAGATCATTGCTCTCCATGATCATGGAGAGATATCCCACCGACATCAGCGCGACCGCCCGGCTCGCCTTGGAGTCGATCCCCTTCAGAATCTGGACGCCGACCCGCTGGTAGTAGAGAGCCAGGTTCATCTTCCGCTGATTGGCAAAGTAGCGGGCGGCCAGCGCGCAGCCCCGTCCCTCCTGTTCCCTGTTTCCCACCTCCCGCATGATCTCGATCGACTGCAGGATGTCGTTGATCGCCGCTTCATTTTCCCGACGGGCATCGTGGATGACGGCGGAGTTGCAGAGCATGGTCCCTTCCTCGAACCTGAACCCCAGACTCCTGTAGCCGCGCAGCCCCTCCCTGTTGTGGCGCATCGCCTCCTCGAAGTCCCCGATTTTCAGATAGAGGAGTGCGAGCGACGCCGACGCCCGGACCATGGAGAGATCATCCCCCTCTTCCCGCCCGGCCGCGTGAACGTAGGTGAAGAGATCGCATGCGGAGGTATACTGGGAGAGCGATAGATCGGCCACCCCGGTCAGGAGCAGGGCATATCGTTCCAGTTCCGGACTTCCCGCCTGCCGGGCCAGATCGAGCGCCTTCGCCAGCGACGCATAGGCGAGCCCGTAGTTGCCGTGCCGACGCTGCACGTCGCCGATCCGGCAGCGGGACTCCGCCTCCCAGTAGGTCTCGCCGAGCTTCCGGAAGAGGTTCATCGCCCGCGCCATGTAGGAGAGACCGACGTTGAGATCGCCGAGCCTGAGACGGCAGACCGCGACCTCCCTGAGCGAACGGGCCAGGTCGTACCGGTCTCCCTGCTGCCGCGACAGCGCCAGCGCCTCGTTCGCGCAGCGCAGCGCCTCCGGCATATCGCTGTGCCGGGCGACGGCGCTCCGTTCAAGATAGAGGCCGATCTCACCGGTCACTCCCCTTCCGGCCTGGTCCGCTTCCTCTCTCGTTGTAGCCATGGTACGTCCGTGGATGATCTTCAGTTCGCACACGGGCCGGTTCAGACCGGAACCGGACCGAAAGAACGGGACGGCACGCGACACAACCGGACATTCCGCGTCCGGCACTCCTCCCCTTCAGGCTCCTCCCACCCTCTTTTTCCGCCCCGTCTATCGTATTTCGATGCAGAAATCTTACCAATTGTGTACATTGCCCGCCAACAAAGCGCCTACGAAAGGACAACAAACATGCTCCATAGCGAGCAACAGAGACCGTTAACGGCCGATAATTTACTATAAGCAGCGAAAAATGGAAACGATAGGCGACAAAATTGCGAAGAGGAGACGGGAGCTGCGGATGTCGCAACGGACTCTGGCGGAACGGGCCGGCATCTCCGCCGGATATCTGGCGCATATCGAACGGGGGAGGAAGACCGAGCTCGGTCTGAGCATCGTCCGCTCCCTTTCGGCGGCGTTGCAGGTTCCGTACGAGTTCCTTCTGGCGGAGATGAAGGGGGGATCACAGGGGGGCGAGGAGGAGAACAACGGGAAGGTGGAGGAGCAGCTCCGCGGGTACTCGAAGCGGGGAGCGGTACGGCTGCTGCTGGAACCGGACCTTGAAACGGGGTCGCCCGCGGTGGAGGAGCTGCTGGAAGGTCGGATCAATCTCCACGACGCCCTGGTGAACGATCCCGAGCGGACCGTTGTCGTGCGCCTTTCCGGCGAGAGCATGGCAGACGCCGGGCTCTACCCGGGGGATCTCGTGGTGGCGGAACAGGGGGTTCCCCCTTCCAGCGGCGACATCGTGGTGGCGCGGGTCGACGGGGTGCTGACGATCAAGCGGTATGTGCTGGAGAAAGGGGTGACGATGCTTCTGCCGCAGCGATCGGGATACCTCCCTGATGTGATCGAGGACCCGCAGAGCCTGCAGGTGGTCGGGATCGTCCGATACTCGGTCCATGCGACGGGCGTCCGCCGGCATGAGCGCCGGCAGGAGGGATAGCCCGCTTCCCCTCGGAACGGAAGCGTCTAGATTCACAGATCCAGATTCACTTCCTCGACCCCCTCGTTGACGCGGAAGACCTCCCTGTACGCGCGAACGGCCGGAGCCTTCACCCCGGCCGCTCATGTGACGTTATCGAGCCGTCGACGGTGACCGACTCAGCGATCGACCGTACGGACAAGTGTCCGACCGCGATAGAGCTCGACCTTCCTCACCTTCGGCCCCGCCGTGATCGCGGCGGGACGCTGCGACAGATATCCTTCCCCGATATAGATCTCGGTTCTCCGAACCCGCCCGTCCTCCAGCGTGAGGAGCGCGTGGGTGATCCGCTCGCGCGGGTCGATCCGGATCGTCGTGCCGGCGGCGGCCTTGCGGAAGGTCTGAACCCGGCCGTTGTTGTTGGCGGCCACCACGGTCATCGCATCCCCGGTCGGAATACAGCTCAGCGAGCGGGCATCGCCCGGGACCTCGAAGCCCCCCATGAAGGGATCGGGCGCCGTGAACCCTCCGTCCCCCCCTCCGAACAGAAGCGTCCCGTAGCCTGCATCGTATCGCACCAGATCGGCGTCGGGGCCGTGGAAGTTTCCGACGGCGAGAAGGTCGAGATTTCCGTCGTCGTTGAAATCCTCCGGCATCATCCCGAAGATCGGTGTGACCTGGGCCATGACCGGGAGCCGGAGAAGCTCGAACCTCCCCTTCCCCATGTTCCGCATCATGACGCTCGCGAACCCGGTGACCGAGAGTCTGATCGCGGAGTCGAGCTTCGCCTTCGCATAGATCTGCGCAAGCGTCGCGCCGGCGTAGGCGGTATAGGTCGTGAACTTGCGGCGGATCATCGCCGGCATCTGGCTGGCCACGTCGTTCCTGTTTCTGAGCGGATACTCCGTCCCTCTGTAGATATAGCTCATCACGATATCCAGGCTGCCGTTCTCGTCGAAGTCGTTGGCGTAGAGGCGGATCGGAGTCCGGGTGGAGACGTGATAGGGGACCCCGACGTTGAGCCCCAGGTTCCCCAGGACGTAGTCGATATCGCCGTCGTTGTCGAAGTCGCCGCCGGCGACGGAGTTCCACCAGCCGAAGGCGGAATCGACGCCGGTCGACGCCGTAATATCGATGAACGATCCGTTGTCGTTCCTGAAGAGGGTCGGCGTCGTCCATTCGCCGACCAGAAGGAGATCGCCGTCGGCGTCGTTGTCGAAGTCGGTCCAGAGCGCGGAGGTGATCATACCGGCCCGGAGCAGCCCCGGCGCGACGCTCGCCGTGACGTCGGTAAAGCGCCCGCCGTCGTTTCTGAGAAGCGCGCTTCCGGGGGCGATCGGGTAGCGGCCGGGGGTCACGCGCCCGGCGACGAAAAGGTCGAGATCGCCGTCACCGTCGTAATCCGATGCAGCCGCGCAGGAGCCGCTGACCGGGAGCGCGGGGAGTGCTCCGACGGCACGGGTGAAGCCTCCGCGGCCGTCGTTGAGATAGAGTCTGTCGTAGAGAAGCGAGTCGGCGACCGGCTCGGCAGTCCTGGTCACCACCCGCTCATTTCCTCCCGTCACGATATACAAATCCTGATCGCCGTCCCCCTCGACATCGAAGAAGATCGCACCGAGATCCTCGGAGACGGAGTCGGCGGAGAGGGTCGAATCGGCCTTCGACCGGACGAACCCGCCCTGCGGCGTCTGAAGGAAGAGACCGCCGGGGGAGCTCTGCGCTCCGCAGAGATAGAGGTCGTCCCGACCGTCGCCGTCGACATCGCCGGCCGCGATCCCCGGTCCGTTCCGGGAGAGCCTGTTGGGGAGAAGACGTTCTTGGAGGAAGTCGTCGTAGACGTTCTCGATGTGTCGGAAATCGATCCCCTCGGCCCCGGCGGTCTCACGAAACATCGTGCCGGTTCCGCCGCGACGATCGCGGGGCCCGCTCCTTTCCCGATCCCCTCCGACCGCTTCCTCCTGCTTCACGACCAGGGTGCGGTTCGCCTCGACCGAGAGGAGCGTCTGGGTCGATCCATCGGGCCACGATATCAGCACCGAGTCGACGCGGGCCTCGCGGCCCAGGCCGAAATGAAGCGGCCCATGCATCGCGGAGAGATATCCCCGCGTCGGGGAACATTCCTGCACCTGCCTTCTTCCGCCGCCGACCACCGTGACCCGCGCCCCGGCGCCGCCGCTGTTCCGTCCGGTTCCGCGCAGCTCCACATCGAGAAAATTCCCCAGCCCCTGTTCCGTTGCCGTGCAGCGATAGATGAACGCGACGCTGTCGATGTTGTTCATCACCACATCCAGATCGCCGTCCAGATCGAGATCGACGTAGGCGGCGCCGTTGGAGTTGACGAGCTCCCCCATCCCCCACTCGTCGCTCTTCCGTGTGAAGGTCAGGTCGCCGTTGTTCCGGAAGAGATAGTTCTGAAGCTTGATGGAGGGGATCTTGAGGATCATGTCGATGGCGCGGAAGGAACGACTCGACAGGTTGTAGATCACATCGAGATTCTGAACGTCCCGCTTGTATCCGTTGACGATAAGAAGATCCTTCAGGCCGTCGTTGTCGAAATCGGCGAAGAGGGAGGCCCAGCTCCAGTCGGTCTCCGATATTCCCGCGATCTGCCCTATATCCATGAAGGTCCCGTCCCCCCTGTTCAGCTGGAGGGTGTTCCTCATGAGCTGGAGCGAATCGAACTTGGAGCTGTAGGGGGAGGAGGTTCCCATGTGCGCCATCTTCCGCCAGTGATCCTCCGGTCGCATATCCATCGTGATCACGTCGAGCGCGCCGTCGTTGTTGTAGTCGGCGATGTCGGAGCCCATCGAGAAGATGCTGGTATGCTTCATGGAGGACTTCGCCGCGTTGGTGAAGGTCCCGTCGCGATTGTTCAGGTAGAGGATATCCCTCGCCTCGAAATCGTTCGCCACGTAGATATCGGGCCAGCCGTCGCCGTTAAGATCGCCTACCGATACACTGAGGCAGTAGCCGATGTCGGAGATCCCGGCCTGCGCCGAGACGTCGCTGAACGAGCCGTCGCCGTTGTTCCTGAAGAGTCTGTCGGGATCGCCGTCCCGCACGAAGTTCTCCCCCTTCCCGCTTCCGTTGATCCCCAGGTACATATCGACGTCGCCGTCGCGGTCGTAGTCGAGGAAGGAGGCCTGGGTGCTGTGGCAGCAGAGGTCGAGACCGAAGCGGGCGGCGGCCTCGGTGAAGACCCCGTGCCCGTCGTTGAGGAAGAGGGTGTTGGGGGCGTCGTGCTTGCTGACGTAGATGTCGAGGTCGCGATCGCCGTCGATGTCGATCATCGCAACGCCGTATCGCACTCCGATCGAGTCGTCGACTCCGGCGCGTTCCGATACATCCTCGAAGCGGAATCCTCCCCTGTTCAGATAGAGTCTGTTCGGCGAACCGGAGCGGGTGCCGGAGAAATAGAGGTCGGGGAGCCGGTCGCCGTTCACGTCGCCGGCGGCGACACCTCCGCCGTTGTAGGCGTAGATGAACTCGTTGACGTTGAAGGTGTCATCCTCGATCACCATGTTCCTGAACATGACGCCGCTCTGCTCCGGCTCCACGAAGGTGAAGAGGGGCAGCGGGGCCTCCGGCTCCTGGGCGAACAGGGAGATCGGGAGGGGGAGAAGCAGAAAAAGGCTCAGACGGAAACAGAGACGTACGATCATAACGCTGGTCGTTCGGATTATTCTGATGGGGAGATCCGCGACCCGCGGGGTGTTTCGGGCAGTGGGGGAAGATACGAGAGAAATGCGTTCGGCCCACGGTCGAAACGTCGCCGAACCGGGCGTCGAATCTCACGGCATACGGCCGACCGGTTTGCTTCGGAAGCCGGGGTGATTATCTTCGCCTCATGCTGCGTTACGTCTTACCCATCCTTCTACCGTGGATTATCCTCCCCGCTCTGGCGGAACCGGAAGGGAATCCCGCCGATTCCCTGCTGGCCGTCGGGAACGGATACCGCGACAGACTTCTCTACGACAGCGCGATCGCCAGTTACGGCAGGGCCGTCGAAGCGGACACGCGCAACGCCGAGGCGTGGTACCAGCTTGCCCTGGCGTATGTCGAAACGGGCAACCAGGAGAAGGCGCTGGAGGCCGCGCTGCAGGGGAGCCGTCTGGAATCCCCGAGGCTCGACGACTTCAGCGCGTTGACCGCCGCCGCGTACGGCCACATGATGACCATCGCCTTCGACTACGAAAACCTGAAGAACCGTTCACGGCAGGAGCTCGACAACTACATCGAGTTCTGCAGGACCGCGGAGAACGGCGCGGAACTCTTCCTCGGTATCGGCGTCACATACTGGAGCATGGGGAATATCGAGCAGGCGACCGCCAGCTTCGAGCGGGCCGTATGGAAGGACCCGGCCGGTCCCGCCGCCCATCTCATGCTGGGACGGATCTACAACGTGCAGGGGAGACGTGTTCCGGCGATGATGGCGTTCGGACGCTACCTGATGCTGGAACCGACCTCCGCCGAGGCGCCCAGGGTCAGGCTTCTTCTGGGGAATCTGCTGCGCGGCCTGACCCTCCCCGCCGATCGACGGCACGGAGGGGACGCCCGGCTCGCCGCGGCGGAGAGGGCCGTCGACGAGGGAGCGGCCGACGTCCGCAGGGCGGAGGGCTCGATCGAGGCGTACGTGACCTCCATACGGGAGATGCTGACATCGCTGCCGGCGGCGCCCTCCGAGGGGGGGGGCGAGGAATTCGTCATGAGCAACTATCTCCCCTTCTATCTGGAGATCAGGAAGACCGGAAGGACGGAGACATTCGTCAGACTCCTCTTCCGGAACGATCCGGCGGCCGATACCTGGATCGCCCGGAACCACCTGGAGGTCGACGCGCTGACGCGATGGTCGAACGATTTCCATCCCCCGGCCGCCCCCTTCAAATAATCGGCGGCCCGTTCATGAAGAATCGTTCATTGTTCCGACAATTATTTTATTTTCGTCCCGGCACGGCTTCAAACCCACCCTTGTGAGGTCCGTGCCGTCGACATCCTCACCCCTCTCTGCCGGCATCGCCGAGCCCCCCGGCTCGACGCGTCGGTCCCCTGCTTACACTCTTCAATCGGCGTCATACGCTCCTCATCGGACCATCCGTTCGATGATGATCGCGGAATGATATTCCTACGGCAACCAGACGTGATATGAGCTCCCGAACTCACGGCTTCGTCGTGCTATCTCTTTTGCTGCTCCTTCCTGCCGCCTTCGCGACGGCACAGATCCGCCTGACCGGACATCAGGGTCCCGTCTCGTGGGCTGAGTTCAGCCCGGACGGCACACAGGTTCTGACCGGCAGCTACGACGGAACCGCGCGGATCTGGAGTCTCGACGGAACCCCGCTCGACACCCTGATCGGACATACCCAGGCGATCGTCGAGGCCCGCTACAGCGCGGACGGAACGATGATCGCCACGGCCGCCGAAGACTCCACGGTCCGGCTCTGGCGCGCTTCCGACGGCGCCCTGCTCCATACGCTGCGCGGACATACGGACAGGGTCCGCTCGGTCTCGTTCAACCACTCCGCCACGCGCGTCGTCTCCGGCGGCTCGAGCGGCGAGATCATCATCTGGAATACGGCCGACGGGAGCGTCCTGGCGCAGATGACCAGTCACAGCCCCAGGCTCTTTACCGTCGCCTTCAGTCTGGATGGAGGATCTGTCGTATCGGCCGGAGTCGACAGCACGGCCAGGATATGGAACGCGGAGACCGGGGAGCTCCGGCATACGCTCCAGCATACGACACCGGTCAATTCGGCGATGTTCAGCCCGACCGGAGAGAGAGTCGTCACGGCGGGCTTCGACGGGACCGCGATCATCTGGGATGCGGTCACCGGAGAGGAGATATGGCGGCTCGTGGGACATACGGAGCGGGTGCGGCACGCGGAATTCAATCCGGACGGAACGCGCGCGGTCACCGCGAGCTTCGACCGGACGGCCCGCCTGTGGGACGCCGAGACCGGCACGCTGATCAAGACGCTTGAGGGACATGTCGACCGCGTACGCACCGCACATTTCAGCCCGGACGGAGGATTGATCGCAACCGCCGGCGAGGATGGAACCGCGGGTATCTGGAACTCCGTCACGGGGGAACCGATCCGGGCGATGTACGGCATCAGACTCTTCTCCGCCGTCTTCAACCCCGCGGGGACATCGATCGTGACGGCGAGCTACGATTCGACGGCGACGCTGTGGGATCTGACCGCCCCCGTTCTGGGAGTCGACCGCCGTGAAGAAGCGGCAGCGCCCGAACTCCACTGCACGGTCGATCCCGGCGCCGACCTGCTCAGGGTCCGCTGCACGGCGGCCGACGGAGACCCCGTCGAGATCTCCCTGGTCGACCGGCTGGGACGCCGCGTCCGCCGCGCCGACCGGCCCGTCAGCGGTACGGAGACGATCGTGTTCGATATCTCCGACCTTCCCTCCGGAGTCTATTTCTGCCGTGCCGCCGGCGCCGGAATCGCCTCTGCGGCGATCTCCGTGATCCGCTGAGGCACGGCCATACGGCACAGAAAAAATTACCGGTGCGGATTGTGACGCGCCGGTATGTTCATACGTTGTTGTTCCAATGTGGGCGCCCGTACGCGAACCACCACGCGGATCAGGGCCACCTCATTGCCGAACCAAACCTGTTCGGTCGCATCGTGTTCTCGTCGTGAAACACCCCCACGCCGGAGCTCCGCTTCCGCTCGTCCCGTCGTTTGCATCCGCGAACGACACCATTCCGCCCTGCCAGGTCCGTTCGCGTCCGTGAACGGCTCCGGCAGAGGCATAGATCAGTATGACGTACGCAATCGAGGAGTAGAGAGTACGCACATACATTTTCCATTTCATGTGGGGGTCAGTCATATGAAACGTTTGTCTTACCTACTGCTGGTAACGGCAGTAGCCCTCTTGCTACCTGCGGGGGCCACGTTCAGCCAGTTCGACTACACATTCAAGGTAGGTACGGGATCATCGATCGACATGTCGGGTGAATCGCAGCTTCACGGCACGTTCGTCGGCGCAAGCGGATGGAACGGTCAGGGGAACTTCACGATCCCCATCGATCTCCCGTTCACGTTCCAGTTCAACGCCGGCAACTACACGCGCGTGACGGTTGCCAACAACGGCGTGATCGGGCTCGGGTTCACCGATGCTCCCACCTACGGCGACGGCACCCTGACGGGGCACTCGATGCCGATCCTGGCGCCCTTCTGGGATTACCTGCGCATGGGCTCCCGCTCCGGCGCAAAGACCAGCTACAAGATCTCCGGAACCGCGCCCAGGCGCATCCTCGTCGTCGCCTGGACCAAGGTCCAGTTCGGCAGCTACGGCAACGGCATCGTCGGTGACGCCACGTTCCAGGTCAGACTGTATGAAGGAACGAACGTCATCGAGTTCTACTACCAGACGATGAACAACGGAAACATCAACGGCTGGAACAGCGGCCAGAACACGACATCCGCGACCATCGGCATCGCGGGGGGCCCTTCGACCTTCTTCAGCATCACCCCCAGCGGCACGACGGCGACGATGAGCAAGACGACGTCGAACGATTATATCGATCTGACGTACAACACGATCTCCGCCAACGTCATGTACACCTTCGCCCCCTGCACCATCCTGCTCAAGGGGAACACGGCGCAGGGCGGGACGACGGCGATGGGTGAAGGGGATCAGATCCTGGCGGGAAAGAAGGGAGCGCGCTACAGCACGACGAACTACACTCCCTTCAACATCACGTTCGACGCAGGCTGCTCCACCGGCAACTATTCCTTCGCCCTCTCGGGACCGGCGGCCTCCGAGTACAAGATGACCCCGGTCAGCGGTTCGGTCACCCCGGGGGCTGATTTCCCGGTCACCGTCGGCTTCACTCCGACCGCTCTCGGCGTCCGCTCGGCCACGCTGACCGTGACGGGAAACAACGGCTACAGACGGGTCCTCTCTCTTGTGGGAGAAGGGATCTACCGCGTCGGCTGGGTCACGAATATCGCACAGGGAGGCACAACGAACCTGACGATCGGCGACACCCTGATGAACGGCTCGCGCGTGACGAGGCTCTCGTCGGGATCGTTCACGCCGATCGGATTCTCGGTTCCGGCAGTGGCGACGGCTCCGCCGGCGCCGATCACCTACACGATCAAGGATCCGACCAACCAGTACAAGCTCCGGAACCCGGTCACGAATCAGCTCGTCAACAGCTATACCTTCATGGCCCCGCAGGGGGGGACGTTCTATCCGCCGATCGTCTTCTCGCCGACCGGCGTCGGATATCAGCAGGCGGAGATCACGATCAACGCCGAGGAGGAGGTCAGAAGCTTCTTCCTGAAGGCGTATTCGGTCGCACCGGGAGGTGATCTCTATCTGAACGGAGAGAAACTGGGACCGACGAGCCAGATCTTCCAGAAGGATTTCGTCTGCGCGGGAGAGGATATCCGGTCGTATCCGATCGAGGTACGGAACATCGGCGACGGCAACTTCAACGTCATGAACGTCGTCGTCTACCAGACCGACACGGTCTACGGCCAGGGAGCGCCGCGCTATCCGCTGCTGCGCGACTCGAAGGGGAATCCGGTGGAGATCCAGGATTACTTCCTTACGGACATGCCCGGCAGGGCTCCGAGATCGGGTGAGCAGATCGTCTACCCGCTGACGACGCCGTACCGGACGTGGAAGTCGATCTACATCAACTACGTTCCGCAGACTCCGGACAAGAGGTTCGCCCGCGCCTACATCTACACCAACGGTGAGAACTTCACCGGGACCGACGTGAACGGCAACACCGTGCTCGGTCTGCTGGTGGTCGATCTCTTCGGCCGGGGGATGGGCTCCTTCCCCTCCAACACGATCGGCGGAAGCTCGGTGCCGCAGAACGTGACCTTCAAGCGGACGATGATCGGGGATACCGCCCTGGCCACCGTCAGCATCTGCAACAGCGGACTCTGCAATCTCAGGATCGACAGGAAGCTCTTCAGAGTATCGGGCGGCGATATTCAGGACTTCCGGATCACCAGCCCGTTCCCGACGGCGGGGATCGATCAGGCCGAGGAACGGAACACCTGGGTGATCGCACCCGACAGCTGCGCCACGGTCACCTTCTCCTTCATTCCGAACGGCAAGGGATCGCGTCGCGCCACCGTCTACATGCAGACGAACGACTCCGCCGCAGTTCTCCCCGGTCTCACCGAGCGGGGCGTCTACTACTGGGATCTCTACGGCATCGGCGCAGTCGGCCTTGAGTCGAAGGAGATCACGCTGCCGACGGCTGTGATCGACGGACCGGACGAACTCCATCCGACCGGCACGACCCGTCTCGAGAACTCGACACGATTCCATATCGTCATCGACAGTCTCAAGATCGTCGGCCCCGACGCGGGCGAGTTCACGATGGACCCGAACGATCCGTGGCCGGCGACGCCGTTCGCCGTGAACCCGGGCGAAGTGCTCGATCTGGGAGTGCTCCATACGCCGACGTCGGGGAGCCTCCCCGGCAGGCGGAATGCGCAACTTCTCCTCTTCACATCGGAAGGCGATACGGTCTTCATCGATCTGCACGGCGAGGCGGGCGCCCGTACGCTGACCGCCGATCCCATGTCGCTCTTCACGAACACCACGCTTCCGCTCGGCAAGCAGGCCCGGCAGATCGTGATGCTCACGAACAACGGCACGGTCCCCGTCATGCTCGGAACAGCCACGATCTCCGGTCCGAACGCCGGCAACTACCTGCTGGGCAAGCTCCCCAGACTGAGGATGGCGCCGGGACAGACGGAATACTTCGAGGTGACCTTCCGCCCGATCGACCAGGGAACCTCCACGGCAACGCTGACGGTCAACAGCGACGCGACCAGCGGACCTGTCACGATCGCGCTCGGCGGCACCGGAACGGAGATCGAACCGACATCGGGAGACGCGAACGCGACAAGCGGCGCGGACGAGACGGTCTCGGCTCTCAAGGGAGTGATGCTCTGGCAGACCCGCCCGAACCCCGGACGGGATATCGTGGAGATAGCATATCGTCTTGAGAGAGATGGAGAGGTGGAGCTTCGTCTGTTCGACGATCGCGGCGTGGAGATCCGGACCCTGGATCACGGCACGCGCACGGCGGGGGATCACGCCGTCACCTTCCGGGTCGACGGGCTCTCCAGCGGCCTCTATCACTACCGACTGACGGCAAACGGAGTCACGGTCACACGATCGATGACGGTGCTCAGATAGGCGCTTCGCCGCCGTAGACAATCGACGTTATACAGGGGACGCTGCCGAACAGGCGGCGTCCCCTTTTTTTGTTCGATCGGTTCGCTTCATACCGTGCATCCCGGCACAATGGGTTTATCAATCTCTTCAGGGGCCGTATGTTCGCGCCCGTCTTATGCGTACACACGGACAAACCCACATGAACAAAATCGCTTCGGGATACAGATCCCTCTCCCTCCTCCTGCTCCTCCTTGCAGCCTCCCCCCTTCGCGCGCAGATCGTCCTGAACGGACACGGCGGCTCGGTCTCCGCCGCCGAATTCAGTCCCGACGGGACGATGGTGCTGACGGCAAGCTACGACGGCACGGCAAGGCTCTGGAACGCCGCGACCGGCGACAGCGTGATGATACTGATCGGCCACACCAACGACCTGCTCGACGCTCATTTCAGTCCGGACGGTTCCAGGGTCGTCACCGGCAGCATCGATTCCACGGCGAGAATCTGGAACAGCGCGACCGGCGTGATGCTCCACAAGCTGGAGGGCCATACGGGCGACGTCAGATCCGCGCTCTTCAGTCCCGACGGCAGGCGCGTGGTGACGACCAGCTTCGACGCCACCGCACGGCTGTGGGATGTGGAATCGGGGGAGATCCTGAAGGTGATGACCGGTCATCAGTCGAGGATCTTCAACGCGACCTACAGCCCCGACGGATCGCGGATCGCCACGGCGGCGCAGGACCGCACGGCAAGGATATGGGACGCGACCACCGGCGAACTTCTTCACACCCTTCAGCACGCCGACAACGTCAACAACGCGGCCTTCGATCCCACGGGGAAGAGCCTCATCACTTCGGGCTTCGACGGCCTGGCGATCATCTGGGACGTGAACACCGGCGAAAAGATCCGGAGCATGAGCGGCCACACCGACCGGATACGGTACGTCGAGTTCAGCCCGGACGGATCGCGCGCCGTCTCCGCCAGTTTCGACCAGACGGCACGGATCTGGGATACGCAGACAGGGATGGAACTCCACACCCTGCCGGGACACTTCGACAGAGTCCGCACCGCGCGCTTCAGCCCCGACGGGGGGAAGATCATCACGGCATCGGAGTTCGGCATCGCGATCCTGTGGGATACGGAGAGCGGCGAGAACCTCGGCGCGTTCAGCGGCAGCAGATTCTTCACCGCCGCGTTCAACCCCGCCGGCACCCATATCGTGACCGCCAGCTACGACAACACGGCGACGATCTGGGACCTCAGGAACGCCACCACCGACGCCCCCCTTTCCCCTACCCCTGTGACGGCAGCCGTGACCTGTACGTTATACTCAGGATCGCAGGAAATCCGCGTGAAATACGAGGCGCCGAACGGGGGGAGCGTACGACTCTCCCTTGTCGACCGGCTCGGCCGGGAGGTATGGTCCCGTATTGCGGAAAGCGATCGATCCCAGGGGACACAACGTTTCACGATCGACGCATCGGAGTTTCCGGCCGGGCTCTATTTCTGCAGTCTCGGAACCTTCGGCCCCGATTCGGGTTCTAGACGTGTCAGCACCCCTGTGGTTATCGTGCGGTAGCGAACCTGCGACATCGCCCCTGTCCGGTTCAGACCGGCATACATACCCCGTACACACAGTACACAATCTACCGAGCATCCGTTTATCACCCCCCGACGGGATAGCGATGCTGAGATCTATCTAATGGAGAGGTATTATCGTATGAAACGTCTGTATCGATTGCTCATGGTGATGGTCGCATTGACGGCCATACCGGGCATGAGGGCATGGAGTCAGTTCGATTATTCGTTCACTGCAGGAACGGGCGAAGAAATCGATCTCGACGCCGCCGGCTGGACATCGGTCTTTGGCGCGACTGAGGGAGCAAGAGGTCAGAGCGGCAGTTCCAGACAGTTCGACCTGCCGTTCACCTTTATCTTCGATGAGAAGGAGTACAACCAGGTCTGGATTACCCCGATGGGGGTGATAGCGCTGGGGGACAATCAGTTCAACAGCACCGGCAACAACGATCTTACCGCTTCCGGCCGCCCTGTCATCGCCCCCTTCTGGGAGCAGATGCGACATCCGTCGCGCAATTCGGGCCGCGACGGCAACGGCGCCTCCACGGTGATCTCCACCGTCGGCTCGGCTCCCTTCCGGATTTTCGTGGTCGACTACATGCAACTGGCGTTCGGCTGGAACAACGGCCCCACGCGCGCCTCGTTCCAGATCCGGCTCTACGAGGGATCGAACAAGATCGAGTTCTACTACTCGGAGATGGACCCGTACAGCGACTGGGGAATCGAAGTCTCGACCTCCGCGTCGATCGGCATCGCCAGCGCCTCGGACCGGTTCATCAGCGTCAGCCCGTACGGCTCCGGCGCCGACGTCAGCCGTGACAACGTCAACAACTACGTCGACATTCTCTACAACAACCCGATCGACAACGATCTGCTTCTGACCTTCATCCCCTGCCAGATCGACGTCGCCGGGAATATCGACGAGGGGGGCACATCGGGGATGGGAAGCGGTGAGAATATCCTTGCCGGCAAAAAGACCGAGCGCTACCGCGCATCGACCTTCACGCCGTTCGAGATCACCTTCGATCCCTCCTGCAGCTCGCGCGAGTACTCCCTCAGCCTGGGCGGCCCCAACGCTTCCGAGTACAAGATCAGCACCACCGGCGGGACGATCTACGGCGGCGAACGGGTTCCGGTCGAGATCGAGTTCACCCCCACCGGCACCGGAGTCCGCTCCGCCACCCTGACGGTGAAGGATGACAAGAACTTCAACCGAGTCTACAACCTCTCGGCCGAGGGATCGCCCCGTCTGGTATGGACAGGCAACCCGGCCCAGGGAGGAACGCAGAACGTGGCGAACGGCGATATCTTCCTGAACGGCCTGCGGGTCCCCCGCCTCTCGTCGCAGGATTTCACGCCGATCACCTTCTCGGTTCCGGCGAACCCCGCCGCTCCGTCGGCGCCGATCACCTACTCGATCAACGACCGCACGGGGCAGTATAAGATCCGGAACCCGATCACCGGTCAGCTCGTGAACTCCTACACGTTCACCCCGGCGCCCGGCGCCAGCGTGAGCCCGATCGTCGTCTTCACGGCGACCGGCGTCGGCAACCAGCGGGCCGAACTGACGGTCAACGGCGAAGGGGATGTGCGCGTCTTTCCGCTCATCGCCTACTCGATAGCGCCGGGCGGCAACCTCTTCGTGAACGGCGAGCAGATCGGACCCGAGAGCTCGATGTTCCAGAAGGACTTCATCTGCGTCGGCAACAGCGTCCAGACCTACCCGGTCTCCGTCACGAACATCGGCGAGGGCGACTTCAACATCCTCGATGTGAAGGTCTTCAGCACCGACACGATCTACGGCCAGGGCTCGCCCCGGTATCCGCTCCTCCGCGACTTCAACGGAAACCCGATCCCGGTCAAGGATTACTTCGTGACCGAGTTCCCCGGCGCCGCCCCGATCAGCGGCGATCAGATGCAGTTCCCGATCGGAACGCCGTTCCTGGGGACGAGGACGATCTACTTCAACTACGTCCCGCAGCGTCCCGGCAAGCGGTTCGCCCGCGCGTACATCTACACGAACGGCGAGAACTTCACCGGGACGGACGTGAACGGCAACACGGTGCTCGGCCTTCTGGTGCTCGATATGTTCGGACGCGGCATCGGCGCCACGCCGAGCGACGCGATCGGCCAGTTCACGAAGCCGCGCCCGGTCGTCTTCAATCGGACGATGATGGGCGATACGACGCTGGCGACCGTGCAGTTCTGCAACAGCGGCCTCTGCGATCTCCGGATCGACAGGAGGATGTTCAGGGTCACCGGCGGCGACACGCGCGAGTTCCGGATCATCGACGCCTTCCCCGGCGTCACGGTCGACATGAGCGGGAACAGCGAGAGCTGGGTGATTCCGCCCGACGGCTGCGCCACGATCACCTTCGCCTTCATCCCGAACGGCAAGGGAACGCGCCGCGCTACGGTGATGCTGCAGACGAACGACTCCTCGCTGGTGGTCGACGGAATGACCGAACGGGGCGCCCTCTACTGGGATCTCTTCGGCACCGGCTCGATCGGCATCGACGCCCGTGACCTGCAGCTCAGCCCCGGCGTGATCGACGGTCCTCCCTCCGGCAACCCGAAGGGGGACGCCAAGGTGGAGAACAACACACGCGACTTCGTGGTGGTCGACAGCATGAGGATCGAGGGACCGGACGCCGGCGAGTTCAGCATGGACCCGACCCGTCCGTGGCCGGGAGTTCCGTTCGGCGTCAAGCCGGGTGAGATCATCGACCTCGGCGTGATTCACAATCCGGAGCCGGGAAGCCTGCCGGGCCGCAGGAACGCACGGCTTCTTCTGTTCACCTCGGACGGCGATACGATCGTCGTCGAGATCAACGGCGAGTCGGCTGCCCGCACGCTGGTTGCCGAGCCGGGCGCGCTCTTCTCGAACGTCTCGATCAAGCTCGGACGGTCGGTCCGCCAGACCTTGATGATCACGAACAACGGCTCGGTCCCGGTTCGTCTGGGAACGACGGTCGTCACCGGTCCCAACTTCAAGGACTACATTCCGGGCAAGCTCCCGCGTCTGACGCTCGCCCCCGGACAGTCGGAGTTCCTTGAGGTGACGTACCGTCCGCTGGACGCCGGGGTCTCCTCGGCGGTGCTGACGATCAGCAGCGACGCGACGAACGGACCGCTCACGGTCCAGCTCGGCGGCACGGCGACGTCGATCCGCCCGACCGACGACCAGGCGAACGCCACAAGCGGCGTCGACATGACGACGGAGAAGAACGGAGTGCTCCTCCGCCAGACCCGTCCGAACCCGGCACGCGACATCGTCGAGCTGAGCTACAGCCTGGAGAACGACGGCGAGATCTCGCTGACTCTCTTCGACGACCGCGGCGCCGAGATCCGCACGCTCGACCGCGGCCCGCGCACGGCCGGCGACCACACGATCCAGGTCGACGTGGTCGGTCTGCCGAGCGGCGTCTACCACTACCGCCTCACGGCCAACGGGACAACCGTGTCGAGGACGCTGACGGTGGTGCGGTAAGCCGATGATTCCGGGGTGACTCCCGGAGCTCGCATACGATCGATACAAGGGGCGTTGCCGGTTCGGCGACGCCCCTTTTCATTGGGGTTCGAGATTACAAAGAATTTATCGCAAAAGGTTATTGTCGTGGCGACGGGTCGCCGTATATTTGCAATCAGGTTTCATGAAGAGTGTGATGTTTTGATTTGAGAATATCACAATGGTCTTCAATCATCGATTCATTCATTAACAGCCGACACCCCATATTCAGCCCGGGCGGGCATACACTACGGCATTTGTACGTTCATCGCTGTTGCATGTCCCGTCGATAATAGAGCTTCCACCGGACCGATGTTCCGCCGACATCTACGGATCACGTGAGCCGCCGCAATTCGTCGCGGGCGGTTCGATTTTACCACTCTATATATTTCTGTGGAGGTAGCACGATGAGACCGTTATCACGATTCCCATTCGGGAAAGGAATGTCTCTTCTGTCAGTAGCCATCACGATTCTACTGATCGCGGCCGGCCCCATCTACAGCCAGCAATGGCAATGGACGTATGGAAATCCCTCATGCTGGGAATTGGGAGCGAAGGGTGGTCAGAAGGTTTCCACAGGAGGCTATATTTTCGCTGGACATGCGGCAAAGACAAGCGGCTGTACTCCAACAACCGGAATGGATACCTATGTCGTTCATACTGACAATAACGGTGTGATCATCTGGTCGAAGACCTATCACATGAGAAATTTCGACAGAGTTGCGGATATCCAGGAATGTGCCGGCGGAGGATTCATCGTTACGGGAACAACAGCAGCGGCTTCTTCGGGAACGACAGCAGCGGCTGATATCTTTCTGCTCAGACTTGATGCAGCCGGAGTCCCCATCTGGGCGAAAACATACGGAGCAGCGAATAACGCACTTCGGCCGTATGGAGTCATTGAGACCGCATATGGGAACGGGCTTCCTCCCGGAGCGCCAGGCGCAACAGCCGCCGGCGATTTTGTCGTATGCGGCGTTTATCTCACGACGGCTGGTTCGGGGGGCGGGCACTATGCTCTGTTATTACGTACGGATGCCAACGGCAACTTAATCTGGGACATGAGATATCGAGTCGACACCTATGCTTCGGCGTTCTATGATGTGATAGAAACAACATTGAATGGGGCCGGCGACATCGTCGCTGCCGGTCAGGCTGATCTCCCATTGCCGAGAAGGACCGAAGTGTTCGTTGCACGTGTAAACAGTACCAACGGAACTATCGGGGCCGCTCCTCAAGGGGCATCAGTGTTTGGTGACACAACGGGAAATGATATCCTCTATTCCATAAAGGAAAGTATTGCCGGAACCGGTGGGAATGGTCAATTGGTCGGGATCGGCAGCACCACCTCGCGCCCACCAGGCAGCTCAAGCACAAGCCAGGAAATTCTCGCCATATCAATGAACAATATCTGCGATGATGGTACGATTGTCATGCAGATCTATGGAGATGACGGCAATAAGGATGAATATGGCAGCGATCTCCAGGAGATCCGATCCCTTTCCGCCTCATTCACGACAGGCAATTTCGTCGCGACCGGGGGCACCTACATTAATGGAAATTTCGGTTCAACCGATGCATTCCTGCTGGAACTGGATAAGGCATTGCTTCCAGGGACCATCCCGTTCACTGTGTACGGCGGGACAAGGATCGAGTATGGCGCCTCGATCGCCGTTGCGGAAGGGGGCTCTACAACCGATGGATTTATTATCTGTGGTACCGAGGAGAGCAAGCTCAGTGGCCCACAGGCTGTTGCGGGAGATATCTATGCCATCAAGACCGATGCGTTCGGCACTACCGGAACTGACTGTCTCCCAAGGCACCCGGAGCTTATCACCTATCACCTTCGAAGAATGGACTCATGTGTCACCCCCGTCGACAGTCCGTTCGTCGATACGACGACGATCAGAGTAACCGTGGATTCCAACGATTGGGGAGACACCGTCTGTCTCACGGGCCCGGTGACGACACCGAAGCGGAACAACATGGAATCCGGGATACTTACCGAAACCTCCCGACTTAGCATCAAAGAGATCTCTCCGAATCCGATCCGGGCCGGGGTAGATATCGTCATGAATGTCTTCTCACAGCTCAACGCTCCGGCAAGGCTCGTCGTGACCGATCTTCTGGGGAAGGAGGTGCATTCCGAGCTCCTGGCACTTACAGCCGGATCGAGTCCCGTCCTGATCCCCACCCGGAACTGGGCTGCCGGTACATACATCGTGTCGGTCCAGGCAGGAGATGAGAGCGTGAACTGCAGAATTTCAATCTACTAGATGCGCGGCTGACGGTACCCGACCGTTGCTGCCGGAAACGGGAAGAGGGCACAGCCGAGTGACTGCGCCCTCTTTTTTGAACAGGTCCGTGATGACGGAGACAGCCCGTGTGTCTATTACGTAGGCGGATTCCTGATACTACCTCTTAGCCAGCCCCGAAAATCGAACGGCACCGGACACGGAGTTGTGACGGCAAGGGCCTCCAGGGAGTTATATAGCTATCAGCCGGCCCGATCACCCGGCTGACCCTGCCGGCTCGGTGTATCAACCTCCTCATATACGTGTCGTCTCAGGGGCGGATGGTGATTCATGCTGCGATCAAATCCGGCATGATGATTGCTTCCGTAGCGATATGGAACTACGGTTGCTAAGATCGTTCCGAATCGCTATGTTCGGCACGCACCCTCCCCCCCACGCTCAGTGGAACCAAGGGTTCGTTGCGCTCTGTTAACACGTCTAACCGTGCTTCTCCTACGCCCCCCAGGCAGGAGCCCGGTGTTTCGCATGTTCAGGTGACGGTCAAGGCATGGTCTCCCCTGCCGGATCGATCGTCACCGGTTCATCGTTCCGATACCGACAGCCCCTCCCCCACGGCTGCAGCGTATCGTATCGTTATCGGTTCATAGTTGTGATACCGACAGCCGTACCCCACGGCTGCCCACGTTTCCGTTCCGGGAACGCGATATCTTCATTCGATATTTCCTGATTATCGACTCAACGTCGACTTTTCCCTATAAACATCCCTGGGAGCGACCCTCATGAAACGATTGTACGGGTTTCTGCTGAGCACACTGCTCGCATCCATACTGACAAGCCTTCCGGCACTGGCCGGAGTGGCGAACTATACCTTCCGCGACACCGACGGTAGCCGTATCCAGCCGGAAGGAACTCCAACCGAAATCTCGTTCACGGCACACTCACTCAACGGATTCGACGACAACACCGAAGGGTTCACCCCGAGCGTGCCGAAGGGAGATCCGGCGTTCACCTTCTATATCAACGATGTCGGGTACACCCGCTTCTCCGTGTCGACCAATGGCCTGGTCGGTTTCGGCGACAAGGATGTCTCTGCGGACTGGGTCAACAACCTGATAGCCGACGAGAAGGTAGGAGGAAGCGGAGGGGACTATGCCTATACCCTTGCTCAGGGGCCCTGGATCGCTCCTTTCTGGGACGACGAGCGTGCCGGAAGCGTCAGCTACTTCATCAACGGGAAGGCCCCGAAGCGGGTTCTCGTCATTAACTACACGAACTCCGAGATCGTCTATAGGAACCTCATCTACGGCTCGTTCCAGGTTCGCCTTTACGAGGGTTCCAACAGGATCGAATTCTGGTACGACGACATGAGCCTGAGTCGCTACTATGTGGTCGACGGAGGAGCAACGATCGGTATCGCAGCCAACGACGAGGACTTCCTGAGCGTAACGCCCGGAAATGCACAGGGCTCGGAGGCGACCGTCAGCTCCACCGAGGCGAACAACCACGTCGACATCTCCCCCGGCGCAACGCCGATCTATTACGGTACCCTGTATATCTTCGATCCGTGCACGATCCAGATCTCAGGCGATGCGGCTCAGGGAGGGACGATCCTCATGAACACTGGTGACGATCTGCTCACCAACCAGAGCAAGCAGGTCTGGATGAGCACCGATTATAAGCCGTTCAGCCTCTACCTGAGCGGCGATCCCTGCTCGGGGCGGACCTATACGTATCAGTTGTCGGGAAGTTTCCCCGGCGACTATACTATTTCTCCCTCCAAGGGAACTCTGGGCGCGAATGAGACCACAACCCCGACCCTGACCTTCACTCCGAAAGGAGTCGGACCTCGTCCGGCGACCCTGACGGTCACCGACGACAACGGCTTCAGCCGCACATACGACCTGGTGGGCGTGGGAACCACCCGCATCAACTGGATTGGAAACGTGGCAGGGGGAGGCGTGGAACCGCCCGCCTCCGGCAGCGTTTTCGCGAACGCCGTGCGTGTGCGGCGTCTCCAGACCCAGAACTTTACCCCGTTGACGATCCAGAACTTCAACAACAACGCCTCGGCCCCCGGGGCCCCGGTGACGTTCACGCTGGTGGATCCCACCAACCAGTACAAGATCATCAACCCGAGCACCGGGAACCCGGTCAACACCTACACGACGTCTCTGACGGCCAACCAGTCGATCACGCCGACGATCAGGTTCATCCCGACCGGCGTAGGACCGCAGGAAGCGACCCTTAGAGTCACTGCCGAGGGTGAGACCCGCACCTACACGTTCAATGCCTATTCCGCTGCGGCAGGCGCCGACTTCCTACTCGGCACCGAGAAGCTGGGCCCGACAAGCCAGATCTTCCAGAAGGACTTCCTCTGCGCCGGCGAGTTCGTCCAGAGCTACCCGATCACGGTCAAGAACGTCGGCGACGGCGACTTCCAGATCACGGGCGTGGATGCGTATCTGACCGATACCACCTACGGACAGGGAACCCCGAGCTACCCGCTGCGGCGCGACGGCATGGGGAACCCGATCCCCGCAGCCGATTACTTCATTTCGGAATTCCCGGCGGCGGCCTCCTCCAACCCTTCAACCGAGTATCCGATCATCGTTCCGGAGAGGGGAAGTCGCACGATCTACATCAACTACGTGCCGCAGATGCCGGGCAAGCGGTTCGCCCGCATCTTCGTTCGCACCAACGGTGAGAACTTCGAGGGAACCAATCCGAACGGCACCGTGGTCAACGGCCTCCTGACGGTCGATCTCTTCGGTCGCGGCCTCGGCGCCTCGATCTCGGCGGATCGGTTCAACATCTCCAGGCCGAAGCCGCTCTCCTTCCAGAGCACGCCGGTCAACTCCAGCAGGGATATGAGCCTGTGGCTCTACAACCCGACGGGATGCGATCTGAGGATCGATCAGAAGATGTTCCGCATCACCAGCGGCGATGTACGGGACTTCAAGATCATGAGGGCCTTCGAGACCAACGTGCTCGACCAGAGCAAGGGGACATACGTGGTCCCGCCGGGAGATTCCACGCAGATCGTGATCCGCTTCACGCCGACGATGACCGGATCGCGTCGCGCCACGATCATGCTCCAGACCAACGACTCGACCCTCTACATCCCCGGATTCACCGAGCGCGGCGTCCTCTACTGGGACGTGAACGGTATCGGCACCGCCGGCTTTGCCGTCAAGCCGCCGACCTTCCTGCCGGGCCTGATCGACGGTCAGCCGTCGGACAACCCGACGGCGCCGGGTCATCTGGAGAACAACATGCGTCAGCTCCTCATCATCGACAGCATGAGGATCGAGGGAACGGACGGAGCAGAGTTCACCATGAACCCCGCGGCTCCGTGGCCGGCCACGCCGTTCGCGGTCCAGCCGGGCCAGGTTCTCGATTTCTCGGTTCTCTTCACGCCGGCTCCGGGAAGCCAGCCGGGAACGCACAGCGCGCAGATCCTCCTCTTCACCGGAAGAGACACGATCTTCGTGCCGCTGAGCGCCCTGGCGGGGACCCGCACCATCTCGCTGAACCCGACGTCGATGTTCGAGAACACCACGGTGACGCTCGGCAAGTCGGCGATGGGAACGCTGATGATCACCAACACCGGCACGGTGCCGCTGAACCTGGGAACGACGGTCGTCACCGGCGCGACGCCGAACGACTACATCCCCGGCAAGCTCCCGCGCCTGGTGCTGGCTCCGGGACAGACGGAATATCTTGAGGTGATCTATCGTCCGAAGAACAGGGGCACGTCCAGCGGCACGCTCACGATCAACAGCAACGCGACCAACGGCACCCAGACCGTGGTCCTGGGCGGAACCGCAACGTCGATCCGTCCGACGACCGGCTCGGTGAACGCCGTCAGCGGCGTCGAGATGCGGAGCGTGAACGGCAACGCCCTCTGGCCGAGCGTCCCGAACCCGGCACGCGATCAGGTCGAGATCCGCTACGAGCTGGCAGGCGATGCAGAGATCACCCTGGCGATCTACGACGCAACGGGCAACCGCGTGAAGGTCGTGGAGTCAGGCTCACGCACGGCCGGTGAGCATGCCGTCCGCGTGGACGTCGGCGATCTGGCAAGCGGAGTCTACCACTACCGCCTCGAGACCGGCACGGAAAACCTGACCCGCTCGCTGAACGTGGTCAAGTAATCCGGAGAAGGGCGCCCGACGCCCGATCATATCGGAATGTGAAACGGCGGCTCCTTCGGGAGCCGCCGTTCGTATTTGTGGGGAAGATGTCGGCGATGCTCCGACGACACCCGCCGCGCATCGGCTCCCGAAGGGAGCACCGATCTGTAGCCACGGACCATTCATAACATTCTCAAGCCCTGAAGGGGCATACCATTCTTCCCGTCATCGATGAGGAAGAATGGTGCGCACCTTCGGCGCTCAAGAAAAATGTGGGGAGATCCGAAGCTGCAAACGGCGCGCCCCTTCGGGGCTGGAAGAAGTAGAAGGTCTCTCTTCCCCATATAACAATGCAACCAAGCCTTCTATCGGCTCCCGAAGGAGATGATTTGTGGGGGAATTATTTGCGTTCGGTCAACCTTCCGTCGACCAGATGTTCGAGCGCCACCACGGGCTGGATCTCCCAGACGGTCAGGGGGGTCGTTCGGCTCCGGCCGGTATCGTATCGCTTTCCGGCGTCCCGTCTGCCGTTGAAAAAGAGGGCTCCCTCCAGGACGACAGGCCGCGGTGTGAGATAAATGATCTCGGTCGGAGAGAGGCCGGGGGCAAGATCGGGAGAGATGCGACCGAGCAGCGAATCACGGGCGGCCGAGGGGCGGGCGGGATCGGCGCCGGGAAGACGGGCGTAGATGAAGACCGCGAGGGATGAATCGGGAGACGATCCTATCAGAAGCCTGACCGGAGAGGTCAGATCCCCCTCGACGCTGTCGGTCGCCACGCCGTGCAGCCAGCAGCTCACACGGACGTTGCGCCGCTCCCTGTCGAATCGTGTGGAATGCTCCACCACCTTCGGCCCCGGATAGATCCCGTACCTGACACGGATCTCGCCGTCGTCGGGAAGAGTCTGGAGGAACGAGTTCATATCCCCGAACTCCTCGACCGGCGCGAGAGCGCCCCCGACGGTCCGTGCCGGAGATCGACGGACCTCCCCCCGCCAGCCGAGCCGAACCGGCTTCCGGGGAGCGGGCGGCGGAACCGCGCGCTTCACGACCGTCTCCCGCGTGGGTCGAACCCCCTTCGGTTGCGTCACGGATCCGGATGTCGTCGCCAGGGAAGATCGCGATGGGAGCTTCGAGGCAGGCCGTCTGCGCGAGCGTACGATCCCCTTCCTTCCCGGCCTGCTCTTCGACGCACGTGTGGATGTGAGCTTCGCCTTTGCTCCGGAATATCGCTTCGCGCCATATCGATTCCTGCCGGTTCCCCGCTTCGCGACCGTCTTCTTCTTCCACTTCCTGCCGCGATACGATCGGCGGGTTCCCTTCCGCTTTTTCTTCTTCCGGGTCGACGCGACCTTCTTCCGGACCCCGGTAACCGCCTCACCCGTGCGACTCTCCCCCCCGACCGTCACGTCGGGAGTCAGAAAAAGCAGCGGAAGGAGAAAACAGAGCAGGCGCTTCATAACGGGACCTGGATCGGAAGAGAGACGTCGATAGAACGTCCGAACATACAGAACGCGGCAGGGAGAAGCAACGTGAAGGAGGGAGAACGAGGGAACCGCGGCGGCGGGGGATGAAACCGGCCGCCCGGATATGTCCGCCGGAAACAGACCCTATTCTCCCCCGCGGAGCACGATCGGCACGGCGTTCACGGAAGCCGGAGTGGAGAGAACGGCTTATGCCGCCCCATATTCCTTGAACCAGACGAACATGCGGTTCCACCCATCCTCCGCGAACTCCTTGCGGTAGCTCGGTCTGTAGTCGGCGAAGAAGGCATGGGGAGCGCCGGGATAGACGATGATATCCGAGGGGTTCGACCCGAGCGCGGTCCGCATACGATCGATCGTCTCGGCAGGTATCCCCTCATCGGCTCCACCGTAGAAGCCGATCACCGGGACCTTGATCTCGGCGGCGACATCGACCGGGTGCTTCGGCTGCAGCTCGCTCGGCTCGCCGACCAGACGGCCGTACCATGCAGCCCCCGCACGAAGCCTGGGGTTGTGCGCCGCGTAGAGCCAGACGATCCGTCCGCCCCAGCAGAACCCGGTGATCGCGAGGCGATGGATATCCCCCTTTCCGCTTTCGTATGCCCAGCGTACGGCGCCGTCGAGATCCTTCATGACCTGCACGTCCGGCACGCGGTTGACGATCGGGCGGATCTCGGAGATATCCTTCAGCTTCGAGACATCCCCCTGCCGCGCGAAGAGCTGCGGGGCGATCGCCAGATATCCCTTCCGGGCAATCCGCCGACAGACATCCTGGATATGTTCGTGAACGCCGAAGATCTCATGCACGACGAGAACCACGGGGAACGGTCCTCTCTTGTCCGGCATTGCATGATATGCCGGGATCTCCTCCTTCCCGACCGGGATCGATATCTCGCCGGCGACGAGCCCGACCTCGTCGGTCCGGATCATGGTGGCGGCAACCGGCTGCACGGCCAGCGCGAACCCGGCCGCAAGCGTGCTCGTGAGGAAGCTTCGGCGAGATACACCCTCCGATGAGTTCTGCTGCTGAGGATCTTCCTGCATGATGATAGATGGGGTTGAGTTATCGATGATCGTGGATTAGCTATTACGATATAATGGGGAGATTTCCCCTCCCGGTCGGGGCCGCGCCGAATCTATGAAGGAGATTGTGACACTACAAAAGCCGGAGTCTTTCGATCTTTGCCGGCACGCGATCATCAATCCCAGAAACATCGACAACAGGCCATGTCCGATACGAATCTTTCCGAGCCCAGCCATTCTTCCGCCACGGAACCGGAGACGACCGATCTCCGCCGACGCATCGAGGAGTTCTTCCTCCTCCCGGCCTCGGAGCTGCCGATCGAGGAGGCGGGGCGCGCCTTCGCCGAGCTGAAGCGGCTTCTGAACAGCGGAACGATCCGCGCGGCGCAACCCGACGGAAACGGCGGCTGGATCGTCAACGGCTGGGTCAAGCAGGGAATCCTTGTCGGATTCCGCGCCGGACGGCTGGCCGACGTCTCGACGGGAGGATTCTCCTTCTTCGACAAGGAGAACCTTCCGATGCGCCGCTTTTCGGTCGAGGAGAACGTCCGTATCGTCCCGGGAGGATCGGCGATCCGCGACGGCGCCTATCTCGCCCCCGGCGTCATCTGCATGCCGCCGATGTACGTTAACATCGGCTCGTACGTCGACGAAGGGAGCATGGTCGACTCCCACGCCCTTGTAGGAACCTGCGCCCAGGTGGGAAAACGGGTCCATCTGAGCGCGGCAGCCCAGATCGGCGGCGTGCTGGAGCCGGTCGGCGCCAGCCCCGTGATCATCGAGGATGATGTCATGGTAGGGGGCAACTGCGGCGTCTACGAGGGAACGATCGTCCGGCGTCGCGCCGTTCTTGCGGCGGGGGTCGTTCTGACCGCCTCCTCGCGCGTCTACGATCTGCCGAACGAGCGGATTCTGACCGCCTCCGCCGATCGACCGCTGGAGATTCCCGAGGGAGCCGTGGTCGTCAACGGGTCGCGTCCCGCCTCGGGAGAGTTCGCCGCCGCGAACGATCTCTCGATCTCGGCCGCCGTGATCGTCAAATACCGCGACGAACGGACCGACGCCCGTACGGCGATCGAATCGGCGCTCAGATAATCTTCCCATATAACGGGGCCCCGTCCGGGGCGTGCAACATCCCTGGGGGAATCAGGGTTCCGCCGCCGGGGGCTCCCGACGGCCCTCCCTGACCGTGCTTCCGATTCCGACATGAATACTCGACGACGTTATGGCTGATACATCTTCCTCGACGACATCCTCCCAGACGAACCCCGCCCCGAACGACGAACCGCGGCGCGGCGTGCAGGGCTCGCATCTCCGCTCGGCGATCGGCGTCGGGATCGTCGTCGTTCTCTTCGTGCTGATCTCCCTCTCGGTCTATCTCTTCGAGGTGATGGCCGCGCTCCCCGCGCTCGAGGATCTCGAGAACCCGCGTCCCGACCTCTCTACCCGCATCTACAGCGCGGACGGCCAGCAGCTCGACCAGTTCTTCGTCCACAACCGGACCTATATCCGCTACGACTCCATCCCCTCGAACTTCTTCCGCGCCCTGATCGCGACCGAGGACCAGAAGTTCTACGAGCACTGGGGAGTCAATGTGGAGCGTATCGTGAAGGCGGTGATCAAGAACGTCCTCTCCATGGATCTCACCAAGGAAGGGGCGAGCACCATCACGCAGCAGCTGGCGCGAAACCTCTATCTCTCGCAGGAGGTGACGATGACCCGGAAGATCCGCGAGCAGCTCACCGCCGTGCAGATCGAACGGACCTACACGAAGAACGAGATCCTGGAGATGTACGCCAACACCGTCTACTTCGGCAGAGGAGCGTACGGAATACAGGTGGCGGCGGAGATCTACTTCGGCAAACGCCCGATCGACCTGAGCCTCGATGAATGCGCCTTTCTGGTCGGCGTCCTGAAGGCGCCGGAGAACTACGACCCCGAGGAACGCTACGAACGATCGATCGACCGACGGAATACCGTGCTGGCGCTGATGTCGGAGACGGGGTTCATATCGGGAGGCGATCTTACCAGGAATCTGAAGAAGCCGATCAAGCTCGTCAAGACCAAGCGGACGCCGGGGGTCGCATCCCACTTCATCGAGGCGGTGCGTCAGACCCTCTCCAAGGAGCCGAAACTTCAGGGATACAACCTCTACCGCGACGGGCTCGTGATCTACACCTCGATCGACAGCCGGATGCAGAAGTATGCCAACCAGGCGGTCCGCGAACACCTGGAAGGGTTCCAGAAGCAGTTCGACAAGGTGTGGAGCTGGAAGGGGAAGGAGAAGCTGCTGAAGTCGATCGTCCTGAAGGCGGCCAAGGAGAACGAGGAGTACAAATCGGCGCTGAACGCCGAGCAGAAGGAACGGATTCTGAAGGCGCTGACCACGCGCGTCGATTTCATCGATTCGGTGAAACGGAGCGCCACCGAGATCGAGTGCGGGTTCGTGGCGATCGAGGCGCGCACCGGCTTCATCCGCGCCATGGTCGGCGGCCGCGATCCCTCGACGGGACTGGGGCTCAACCATGTGACGCAGATCCGGCGCCAGCCCGGTTCCGCCTTCAAGCCGATCGTCTACACCTCGGCGCTGCAGCAGGGGCTCAACCCGAACTCCAGCATCTCGAGCGCCTCCTTCACCTGGCGTTCGTCGAGCGGCGAGGTCTGGACGCCGAAGGGAGGTTCGGGAGGGATCGTTTCGCTCCGGAGCGCCCTGAAGTTCTCGATCAACACGGTGGCTGCCCGGCTGATCTGCGAACGGACGACGCCGGCGAAGGTCGTGAGACTGGCGAAGGAGATGGGGATAAAATCTCCGATCCCCGAATATCCCTCGATCGCGCTCGGCACCGCCGAACTGACGCCGATGGAGCTGACGGCCGCCTTCTCCGCCTTCCCGAACGACGGCGTCTTCGTGGAGCCGACCCTGATCCTGAAGGTGGAGGACCGCGACGGACGGGTGATCTACCAGGCCCCCCGGGTCCTTCATGAAGCGATCTCCCCGAAGATCGCCAACCAGATGGTCACGATGATGCGGGGAGTGGTCGACGGCGGCACCGCCTCCTCCATACGCCAGTGGTTCAACTACCCGGCGGCCGGGAAGACCGGCACCACCAACGACTTCGCCGACGCATGGTTCATCGGCTACACGCCCGAGATCGTGGCGGGGACATGGGTCGGATTCGACGACCACCGGATCAAGTTCACCGGCTGGTACGGCCAGGGAGGAAAGGCAGCCGCTCCGGTCTGGGGCCGCTTCATGTCGATGGTCTACAAGGATGACCGCCTTCCCTACGACGAACGGGAGTTCTCGAAGGCTCCGAAGGGAGCCTATGCGGGAGATGGAGGGGGGGATCGCGGGCCCGCGCCGCTCCGCAACGACCGGGTGCCGGACGACGTCCTGAGGAACAGCAACGAGGCCGAGCTCCCGCCGGTCGACAACGAGGCCCCTCCGCCGCCGAGCGGGGCCGACAAACCGGATGCGCTTCAGCCTCCATCCGGCGACAAGGACTTCGGCGGGAGCAGCAAGCCGAAATAACCGTATGAGATCGGATCTGATCGTTGCAATCGACATCGGGGGAACGAAGCTCGCCGTCGGGACGGCCGACCGCCGTGGCTTTGCGGAGACGGGGCGCCTTTCCCGCGTCGTCAAGGAGCCGATCCCCTATCCGGGGAGGCCGGAGGGGGTGATCCCCAGGGTCATCGAGCTGGCGCTCCTTCTGGCCGATGCCGAGGGGGGAACGATCTCCTCCGCCGGTATTTCGATCGGCGGCCCGCTCGATCACGAGAATGGGGTCGTTCTCAACTTCCCTCATCTCCCGGGCTGGCGCGACATCCCGCTTGCCGCGGAGATCGCCAGACTGCTCGGGGCTCCGACGGCGCTCGACAACGACGCCAATCTGGGCGCACTGGCCGAGCAGAGGCTCGGGGCGGGAAAAGGCTTCGAGACGATGGTCTACATGACCGTGAGCACGGGGATCGGCGGGGGGATTATTCTTGGAGGGAAGCTGCTGCACGGCGTGGCGTCCGGGGCGGGAGAAGTCGGACATGTCACTGTCGCCACCGACGGGCCCGTATGCCCGTGCGGCAACCGGGGATGCCTGGAGGTGATGGCAAGCGGCCGGGGGATCGCCAGGCGCGCGGCCGAGGCTGTCGCGGCGCACCCGGAACGGGGAGCCCGACTGCTGGAGCTTGCGGGGGGAAGTCCGGCGGCCATTACATCGGAGAGCGTCCATGCGGCGGTCGACGAGGGGGACGAGCTGGCGCTGTCGATCTGGAACGACACGGCCGAGTATATCGCAATCGGCCTTGGGAGCATCATCCACGTCCTCGCGCCGCCGCTGATCGTGCTCGGTGGAGGGGTCGCGCAGACGGGAGAGTCGCTCTTGAAACCGGTGCGCGAGCGGTTGCGGGATCATGTCTTTTATATCCCGCTGGATCGGATCTCCGTGGTCGGCGCCGGGCTCCGGCACGACAGCGCGCTGCTCGGGGCCGCGCTCCTTGCCCACGACATCGGAAGGGACGAAGCGCGGAACGACTGAAGCCTCACCACCACCCTGTTACGTTTTCACGGGGCCGGGTGTCTTATGCGCACAACAACCTCGCAGGCGGAGCTCGCAGCCACCAGGATCCCCGGCGACGGTTCACTACACAACACCATTATGATGAATGTGCGGCCGCAGAGGCGCATGAACAACAGCGGAGATCGAACCATGAAGAAGATCGTAGCAGCAGCAGGCCTTTTCAGCATTATCTCGTTGTACAGCGCCACGGCGCAGATCAAGACGGTCGAAACCACATCGACGACCGACTCCACGACGGGGAAGACCGAAATCGTCACCGTCTCCAAGATCTCCACGACCGAGGATCTGACGGTGCGGAAGCATATGATTTATCTCGACCCGATTAAATTCTTCGCGTTTTTCAACATCAACTATCTGTACGCCCTCAACAACAATGTCGCACTGGGCGGCGGCATCCAGACGCCGACGGCGCTGCTCGACTACGGGTACGGTAACGACGACGGAGTTACGGGGTTCGGTTTCAACGTGGAGGGGCGATTCTACCCTTCCGCGAAGATGTTCAGGGGCTTCCACCTGAGCGGCAACTTCTCGTACAACCATGTGAACTATTCCGATTACGACTCCGACGCGAACAAGATGACGGCGAAGTCTGCCGACCCCACGGCGCTGGGAGTCGCGCTCGGCTGGCACTGGTACCCGTGGGATGAGTTCGCGACCGAGATCGCGATCGGCGCCGATTACAACATGAGCCCGACGGAAGATCCGATCCCGTTCATCAACATGATCGATGCGAGAAAGGGAATCACACCGTCGCTCCGGTTCAATATCGGATACGCGTGGTAAGCCTCGGGACAACGTGACGGGTTGAAGATCGATACGAGAGAGGAACAGCAAATGCCCCGCCGGTTTCGAGCCGGCGGGGCATTTTCGTGTTACGATATCTGCATTCCGGTGGGGATTCCTTGGGAATTCCTATTGAGCGATTTCCTGCAATCCACCCGGGCCGAATCATCCCCAGGGCTCCCGTAGCGAGCACCCGTCGCCGCCCGGAGTGAACCACTGTGCCCGGCCATCCTCACGGCTCCTGAAGGGAGCGCCCATTTGTAGCCCAACACGATATTCCATCTCTTTAAGCGCCGAAGGTGCGTACCATTCTCCCTTTCCACGAAAAGGAAGGATGGTACGCACCTTCGGCGCTTAAGATTTCCGGGGCAATGTCGCTGCTACAAATGGCTCGCCCCTTCGGGGCTATGCCGGTCCGGGTTTGAAGGAGATGAGGCGGCAGAGCCGGATTGTATCACATCTCTCAAGCATATATCCGTTCACGAACATATCAGTTCACGAGACGCCACGAGGTCGCCGGGGGGAGCGCTCCGGGGAGGTAGACGTACATCCGCGCCTGTCCGGGAGCTATGGTCACCTGACCGGTGAGCCCCTGCAGATCGTCGTTGACGATGATCATGACCTGCCCCGGAATGCCGGTCAGCGGCAGGACCACGTTGTTGGCCGCGACCGCCGCATCGTTCGTGATCTGCACGATCGTCGCGTTGGGAGGAATCGGGATGCCGGGACCGGCCGCCATCGATGTCGTGGAGAAGACGCTCGAGCCGGTGGAGACCATCAGCCCTACCGCAATCGGCGCTCCGCCGATCTCCAGACGCGCCGTCGGCGCCGGGGTGCCGATACCGACCGTGCCGTCGTCGCGGACGGAGAAGAGCTGCGTCCCCGCGCTGTTCGTCGTGTGGAGGCTGTACGACCCGGAGGTCGTCCCGTTCCCCTGGATCGAGACGCGCGGCGCCGGGTTCAGGGGGGCGGGAGCTCCCACCACCAGCTCCTTGCTCGCATGGAACATGTTGGCGAGGATCGAGGTGGTCGGGCTGATGTCGGTACCGATGATCGATCCGTCCGCGATCTTCGCCGTGGTGACCGCGTCGTCGGCGATCTTGTTTGTGGTCACCGCGTTCCCCACGATCACCGGGTTGGGATAATCTCCGGCGAGATCGCCGCCGGCGGCTCCGCCCGGAGGGAGTCCCAGTCCCGGGGCCAGCTTGGCGGCAGTGATTGCTCCCGTCGCGATCATTTCCGACGTCACCCCTTCCTTTTTGATCTCCAGCGTGACGCTGCCGGAAACCCCTCCCCCGTTCAGACCGGGTCCGGGGAGCACGCCGGTGATCGATCCGCCTCCCCCGCCGCCGCCGCCGGCCGGCGTGGCCCACTCCACAGCTCCGTTCTTCATGGTGAGCACCTGACCGTTGAGCCCTCCGGCGGGGTTGAGCTTCACCGCGGTGACCGAGTTGTCGGCGACCGAGGCGGCGAAAAGGCTGTACGGCGCCGACGTCAGCCTGGTGCGCGTCGGGATGGCCGTGCCGTTGACGCTGAGCTCGATCCAGTACGGTTTGTCGAACTGCGGAAGGTTCTGCGCGACACCCCCGAGCAGGATGCTGAAGAGTCCCTTCTTCAGCTCGACCTGGTGCTGCTCCTGCCAGAGCGCCGAGCCTCCCGACTCACTCTCGTAGATCTTCACCAGCAGGGTATAGCCTCCGTCCGGATAGCTCTCCCCGGAAGCGTTCGTGATCTGCCCCTGGTAACTGACGACCCGGGGAGCCTGGGCATCGGCCCCGGCCGCTCCCACGACCAGTCCGAGCAGAACGATCGGTAATGAGAATCGTTTGAACAGCATGGATCCTCCTGAGATATAGGTTGGTAGAATGAAGAGGCAGAGCACAGTCGGAAGTCAGGGGCACGGGAAGCGGAGATGCGGCTGAGAGGTAGAGCCCCAGTTCATAACAACTGAAAGTTCTCCGATTTGGTTAGCGGCAGCTCCCCTGCCGGACCTCACCGGAGATAGAGTCCCCGTTCCTCGACCTCCTCCGGCAGCTTCGGCGAGAAGGCGCGGAGATTGCGGAGGAGGAGATCCCGGGCGGTCGTATCCGTTGCATAGAACGATACAACGTCGACGGCGCAGGCGACGTTGTGTGGAATCTTCCACTCCCCCGCCTTGATCCACTCCGGCGGCAATCCCCCGTAATTGAGGTACCAGCCGGGATAGACCACGGCGATCCTGACCCCTCCGGCCCGCGCCGCGTCGGCGATCGCACGGGTGTCGTAGGTTCCGGCAAGCTTCATCCGGGCAACGTTCAGGCTGGCAAGCCCCCACATATCGAGCAGAAGCGGATCGGCGAGATAGGAGACCGCGCCGATATCATTCAGTCCGATACGTTCGTCCGCATGGAATTCGCGCACGAACCGGGCCATCTGGTACTGCTGCTGGTAGATGTTGGTCGTGGCGCGGGGAGTCATCATCATCAGCCCGAAACTCCTTGCTCCCAGGCCGATCGCGACGATGAGAAGGAGGGCGACGGGATAGAAGCGCGCGGCCGGGAAGCCGATCCGTCTCCCTCCATCCCTCGACATCTCCCACCATCCGATCGCCAGAACCAGAGATTGCGTCGCGATCAGATACGGGAGGTATCGGTAGTGGTTTCCGGCAAGCTGGGCGTGCAGAACGATGGAGATCGACCCGAGAAGGAGAAGGGTCCGCGTATAGCCGCTCAGCCTGCGCCCCCCCCTTGAAGATTCGCCGTACGATACGTACAGCAGATCGATCGACGCCAGGAGGAGCACCAGAAGATGCGGGTTCCTGATGAACCCCCGAATCCCGTTGAGCAGAAGATCGAGGATCGGAGCCGAAGGGCCGCCCGGTCCCCCCGCCTTCAGCAGAACCGGCGCGGGGAAGAAGAACCATCCGTTGCTCACCGAGATCAGTCCGAACACGATCAGCGGAATCGCTCCGACGGCCGGGAGGGCCAGCGCCTCGATCCACCGACGACGCCATGCGAGAAGGAGGGCGACGGCGGCGACGACGAAGACGCCCTCATATCGTGTCGCGACCAGCAGCGCCGCCGATATGAACGTCCCGGTCGACACGCGCCGCGATTCGTCCCCAAGCGCCCGCGCCGCGCCGTGCAGAAAGGCCAGCATCAGCGCGACATGGAGAAGATGCTCCATTCCGACCATGACGATCGAGGGGAGCGCCGCAAGGAAGGTCACCGAGAGAAGGATCAGGGTCGCGACGGCCCCTCGTATACCTCGTGAGTCGAGCATGACGGCGGCGACGACGACCGTCGCGATCGCCGCCAGGAGGTTCAGGATGAACGGCCCCACCCCGTTCACCCCGCCGAGAGCGTAGAGGCCGGCCAGCAGAAGGGTCCAGAGGGGAGAAGATGAAGCGGCCGAGAACCCTTCGTGCGTCACTCCCCAGATTCCTCGCTCCACGAGATTTCTCGCCATCGCCATGTGGATGTACGGGTCGTCCATCGAGTAGATCAGAAGTCCGTCGTTCTTCCCGACCGAAACGACCGTGATGATCGCCACGGCCGCCAGAAGAGCTGACGTGGCGATCGCCGCCGGGAACCGGGAACGGATCGATCGTGCCGCGGGGAGCGATCCCCCACCGGAGGATTCACTAACTTCCGGGGTTCGAGAACTATTCATGGGAAAAGAAGCCATGCGGGATTCCATGCCGGGAACGGCCCTCTGTCCGTTCTGTTGCGGGCCGCTGTCGATCGTCTGGGTACACGGTCACGGACAGTGTACGCACTGCGGGATCAACATCGACGAGTGCTGTCGGGGGGAGCAGGTTCAGGGTGACGGGGCGGAGTGCGCGGGATCGGCCTCCGCTGTCGCCCTGCGCCGCACCGTGAAGCCGAGTCCGGAGAGGACCCCGCCCGGATCGGCGTCGACCTCCCAGGCGTGAAATTCTCTCCGACGCCGATACTCCTTCCGAAGCGTGTCGAAGCCGCGCGCACGCGCCGCGGGGTCGAGCGTCGTCAGAGCGCGCAGGGCGCCGTCATCTTCCATGATATCGTAGGCGGTTCGGACCGCCTCGCGGGGAGCCGACAGGGGATCGGCGGAAGGAGAGATGCGGATCGTGCCGACCCGATCGGCCAGAACATCGCCGATCCGCCATTCGGATCGCATCCCGAGATGACGCGCCAGCGCATCGGCCATCATCGCCGTGCCGCGCAGTTTTCCGTCGAACGAATATCCGGCGATGTGGGGGGTCGCTATCGCGCATCTCCCGATCAGCTCCGGCGGGACCTCCGGTTCTCCCTCCCACACATCGAGCACGATATTTCGTGCCGACCGGGAGGCGATCAGCGCCTTCGTGTCGATCACATCGCCGCGTGATGTGTTGATGAGAACTCCCCCCTTCCACCCCTCCAGAAACGTTTCGTCGATCATGCGATACGTCGGAAAGCGACCTGTTCCGGTCAGCGGCACATGGATCGTCACGATCGAGCATTCCATCAGCTCTTCCGGCGACACGGAGGCGAACCCCGGTTCGGCCGATCCCCTCGGCGGATCGTAGCCGACGACCTTCAGCCCGAGCGCCCGCGCCTTCCGGATCACCTCCTCCCCGATCCTTCCCACTCCAATGACGCCGAGCGTGTCCGACGCCGGGGAGATCACCCCCCCCGCATCCAGCTCCAGAATCGCCGCCGTCACGTATTCGGCCACCGAGAGGGAATTGCAGCCCGCGGCATCCGCGAACCCTATCCCCGCCTCTTTGAGATATTCCAGATCGACATGATCGGTCCCGATCGTGGCCGTCCCGACGAATCGCACGGCGCTCCCTTCCAGAAGCCCGCGGTCGACACGGGTGATCGATCGGACGATCAGCGCCCCGGCGTTCGCCACATCGTTCCGCGATATCGATCGTCCCGGCAGCAGGCGGACCTCGCCGAACCGGCCCAGCGCGTCGGCTGCATGGGGTATGTTCTCGTCGGCGACGATAAGCATGGTCGTGATGCGATACGGCGGCGGCCCGCCCTACTTGATCTTCCGATATCCGACCGAGGGACGCGCCGTAAGGTAGAGCGACCATCCCGGCACCACCTCGAACCGGGCGCCGTAGAGCTGCCGTCCCGATATCTTCAGCGTATCGCGATCAACCTCATAGTCGTACATCGGCCCCTCGCTGAAGGGCGTGCCGCAGTCGTCGAGGATCACGACCGAATTGTCGGTGAACTTCAGGGCATGACAGAGGCCGAGGAAGGCGGTATCGGCCGGGTCGTTCCTCCACTCTCCCGTCAGTCCGGCGTTCGCCCCAAGGAATCGCATGCCGATATAGTGAACGAGCGAATCCCCACGGCGGAAAAGGTACCAGTAACGGAGCGTCGTGTCGGGGGCGCTCCCCGGCACCATGTGGATCTCGTAGGTCCGCTGGTATCCGTCCCCCACCGGATTGAACCGGAGATCGACCCTGATGACGGAGTCGACGGTCCACTCCCCCGAGACAAGGCCGAAGACCGTGTCGATCAGCGATCCCTCGGTCTGCGAGAGAATCGTCAGATTGCTCGTGCGCCGCATTTCGGTCCCGCCGATCGTATAGGTCTGCACGTTCAGCCATGAGCCGCTCGGCGGACCGGGAGAGATCGGGGTCGTGCCGGAGTCGTCGCAGCCGGCGAAGAGAAGAAGGAGAACCGGCAGAAGCAGAGCCGATCCGATAAAACCACGTTTGAAAGATCCGGTCATGTCGCCTTCCGGCCTCGTAAGCCGATATGATGAAGGGAGCGAGCGCGCCCGAGAACCATGCCGCGCCGAATGTAGGAAGGGCCCCGGAAGAATCCGAGCCATCGTTTCATCCGGTCGGTTCCGACGCATCCCGTTCCTCGAAGAGCCCCCGCGCCCGCTCGAGCTGCTGCGGCTTGCCGATATCGATCCAGAGCGCGCCGCTCACGTCGTACGGCTCGATCCTCTCCCCGGCCTCGGCAAGATTGTGATAGAGATCGATGATGGAGAACGCGCCGCGCTCGGTCGTCAGGTCGAAGATCCGCGGAGAGACCACATGCACGCCGGTGAACCCGAACCTGACGGTCTCCCCCTTCGGGTTCACCGTCAGCCGTTCCAGCCCGCTCGCGCTGTTTCCGTAGCCGCAGAGCCTCCTCTCCTCGTCGAACGCCAGGTAGCGGACGCTCCCGCGGTCCATCACCGCAAGCGTCGCCAGCGGGGCGCTGCGGAGATGCTCACGGTAGAGGGCGGCAAGGTCGATATCGGAAAGGATGTCGACGTTGTGCAGAAGGAACGGCGCCTCGCGCCTGAAATATCGTGCCGCGTTGACCAGCCCGCCGCCGGTCTCCAGAAGCCCTCCGGACTCGTCGGAGATCATCGTCTCCACGCCGAACCCGTTCCTCTCGGCAACGAAGCGCGCCACCTGCTCCGCATGATGATGCGCGTTGACGATCAGGCGCGTGGCCCCCGCCGCGATAAGTCTGAGCGCGACATGTTCCAGCATCGGCCTGCCGCCGACATCGATAAGCGCCTTCGGCGTATGATCGGTCAGGGGGCGAAGCCGTGTTCCAAGGCCCGCCGCGAGAATCATTGCGTCCATATCGAGCGCAAAGTTAACCGAAGGGGTCGGGGGAGAAGGTGACAATTCACATCGTCCCCACCCCGCCTCTCTACTGCGGTCTGCCGAAGACGACGACGGAGAAACGCCTGTCCTGCCTGACCCCCTCCACGTTCCGGATCAGCACCCTGAACGTCTTGGTATCCAGTCCGCTCGCCCCCTGCTTGAAGGTCCACGACGGGATCAGCATCGACTCCCCCTCGTTCCCTCCGTCGAGCGTGACCATTACGGAGAGGGCGAGCGACTTGGCCACGGGAAGCTCCTCGACGGCATTGTCGAGCGTGATCTCGTAGAGACCGGGGGTTCCGGCCTGATGGCTCACGCGCGCTATGCCGAAGTCGGCCGTGAGCGAGCCCCCCGCCTCGATCAGTCCCCAGGCGATCGGCGCGTTGTCGCGATAGATCGCGCCGGAGGCCGGAGCGGCGGTCGGATCGGAATCCGATCCTGCGACGAAATGCCTGGAGGTGCTGTCGACGCCAGCCGAGACGATCGCGTAGGCGTCGCCGGTCGCCTTCAGGCCGACGCCCGTCTTCTGCTCGACGCTGACGACCTCGAGCACCGCCTTTCCATCCGTCCCCTCGAAGATGAGGGAGGCGGGGAGATCGATCCCTCCGGCAACGTCGGCCCTGTCGGCTCGTCCCGCCCGGCCGGTGCTGTCGGCAAAGTCGGCGGTGTCGGCCCGTTCGGCCGATTCGGCGACGGCGGCGGTCGCGGCTGCAAGCGCCGAGTCGGCGACGGCGGCGCGGATGCTGGAGGCGGAGGAGTGGAACCGGAGCCTCTGCGGCATCTCGACGCCGTTGTTGATCCCCTGGATCGTCACCCCCAGCCAGTAGCTCTCACTGAAATCGACCGCCGGCGGTATCCCTCCGGGCGTTCCCCCTCCTATCACTACCGTATAGACCCCGTTGTTGAAATCGACCGCCTGGGTCTCGCTGAACAGGGGAGAGCCTCCGGTTGCCGTCGAATAGATCCTGAGCGTGACCGAACGCTGTCCGGTGATGAACCCGGCCGCATCCCTGACCCGCCCCTGATAGTTGATCGTGCGCGGGACCTGCGCGACCGCGGTTCCGGCGACAAGCGCCAGCAGCACTATCCACAATCCTCTCTTGCCCATGATGTAAACCTCGTAAGCAGATGTATTCGTTCGTGTCTGTTACTATCGTACTTGCTCTACCGATCTTCCGGCCGCGCCGGTCACCGGTAATGGTGGACCTGACGCGATGCGATCCTTCTCCCGTCGATCCTCAGATCGAGGAAGTAGACCCCGGCCTCGAGTTCCTCGGGACGCCATCGCACCGCGATAGATCCCTCGTCGCGGCTCCCGTCGATCAGCCTTCCCACCTCGCGTCCCAGCGGATCGTAGAGCGCCAGCAGCACCTCTCCCCCCCGCGCCAGCGAGATCTCGACCGCAAGCTCATGGGTGAAGGGGGAGGGACCGATCGCCTCGATCCTCGTCTCGTCGACGGCTCCGGCGATGACCGTCTCGTTCATCCCGCTCGTCTCCCCCGCTCCCAGATTCCAGAAGCCGGTCCAGGTCGTTTCATCCGGCTGGGCGTTGAGGCTGTCTTCGGCGAGCGGTTCGCCGATGGAGGAGAAGAGGACGTCGGGGCCGCTCGTCTGCACGCCGCCGCCGTTGTTGATCGACTGTCCGATGAACTCCTGCCCGCGGGCAGGGGTCGCCGCGGCGGCCAGCCCAAGGATCATCGCCACGACCGGCGGGAGGAATCGGCCTCCCTTCCGTTTCCGTTGCATATAGATGTCGTTCATATCGTTTCTCTGCGTGATCGTCATGATACCACGATATCGAAACCGCCTAAAGAGTTCCTAAAAGGATTCAGACCTCACCGGCGCGGACCCTGTTCATCAGCTCCGTGATCTTGCGCGCCGGCCCCGCCCCGTAGGCGTCGAGCGCCGATTCGTACCGGGTGTAGTAGCTGAACGCCTCCTTCCGCGCCCCGCGCGCGGCGGCCGAACGGATCAGCGCCTCGTACGCGCCGTCGTGCAGGTCGTCCAGCGCCAGCAGCCGTTCGGCGAGCGGAGGGACGGCCGTGAAGTTGTCCCTGTCGATCTCGATGGAGATCAGACGCTCCAGCGCAGTGGCGAGCTGGCCCCGGAGGGTCTCGCGGGTGTTGTCGATCCATTCGGCGTACATCCCTTCCAGGAAATCCCCCGTCGCGAAATCGATCGCCCGCCGATACGCCACGGCCGCGCCGAAGTAGACACCTTCGGTGTAGAGACGGTTTCCCTTGTCGACGCATTCGCGGAACTCGACGGCGTCGATCGTCACGTCGTCGCCGAGGGCGTAGACCCCATCCCGCTGCACGATGCTCTCGGCTCCCCCCAGAAAACGGCGCGCGTAGCTGAGAGTGGCGTGCAGGTTGTTGACGGCCCTGTCGAGCGACATGTCGGGCCAGAGAAGGTCGGCGAGATGATCGCGGGTCAGTTCGCCGATCCACCGGCTGTCGCCGAGCCCGGCGGTGACGAGCGCCGCCACAAGGGTGCGGGTCTTCGATTCGAGCTTCGCGCTCCCCTCGGAGCTTCCTTCTATTCTCAATGCTCCGAACGTTCGAAGGATATGTCCCGATTCCACGGGAGTATCGGGAACCGAAGCGAGAGTCGTATCGGCCGAAGCCCCCCTCTCCTCCCGCGTATCCTCCCCGGCGAGCTGACGGAACTTGATAAGGCGTGTCTTGGGGAGAAGATCGGTCAGCCTGTCGAGATGATAATGGGCCAGCCCGACCGTCCCTCCGGTCCGGGCGTTGCGGAGCGCCAGATCGATCGAGGCGTAGGCGGCATCGTTGAACTCCCGCTTCCGTCCGTCGCTGCGGGCGGCGGCATCGAGCAGCAGGCGCGCGGCGCGGAAGGCGTCGACCTCCTCGATCTCCTCCTGCGACATCGTCGCGATCCTCTCACGAAGCTCGTCCGGGTGCTCCTGACCGACGGCGCGGGCCAGCAGCCGGAGCACCTCCAGACGGCGCCCGGAGACCGACTCCGGGTTCCCGTACTCGCCGCCGATCTGCCCGGAAAGCTGTTCGATCCGGGAGATCGACCGTTCGATCCCCTCCCTCTCCCCGGCATCGATGAAGGCGCGCAGTTCCTTCTCCGCCACCTGCTGACGCTGGAGGGGAGAGAGGACCGTCCCGTCGATCTCGCGCGCGACCTGCGTCGCCCTGTCGGCCACCCCGAGCAGATTCCACCCCGAAAGGAACTGGATCTGCGCGATCGCCACCTGCAGCGGCGACGACCTGGGAGGGGGGGGCGTCGCCCGGAACTCCCGTTCCAGCTTCGCCAGTTCGTCGGGGCGCCCCTCGCACGCGGCCACGTAGGGGAGATGGAGATAATTTCTACTCTGATTACGATAGAGCGGATAACGGTCCATCAGGCTTCGCAGCTCGGTGGCATACGCCTTCACCTTATCGTGATCGGAGATTCTCTGGGCGTAGTTGGCGGCATGGAGCAGAAGCTCGTACTCGGTGAAGAGATCGGCATCCCGCCGCATTCTCAATCCCGCTCCCACCATCTCCCCCGCCTCCTCCATCCTCCCCGCCTGCATCAGGGCGTAGAGAAGGACCTTCATCAGCGCATTGAGCGTCTCCGGCCGCATCCGGTCGAGTTCGGAGATGTAGGGGACGGCTGTCTCCAGCATCCCGGCGAACTCGCCGCGCGAGAAGGAGTAGGAGGCGAGCAGACGGATCGCCTCGGCGGCGCCGCGCAGCTCCCGGTCGGTCTGTTCTCCCGGCGAGGGGAGGAGATGGAGCATCGCGTCGAGAACTCCCTTCGCCCGCTCCGGTTCCCCGCGTGAGAGCGCATCCTTCCAGAAGACCACGGCCGCGTCGAGCCTGATGATCCGTTCCTCCGGCGTGGGAGGGGTCGAGATCAGCCGGGTGAGGATCGCGCCGATCTCTCCGGCCACCCCGTGCATCGACTCCAGCCCCCCCGTCATGTAGAGCCGTTCGCCGTAGGCGGCCAGTGTCGCCAGGTACGCGTTGAGCGATTCTCCCGCAAACCGCCCGGCGACCCCGGAGGCCCGGAGCGGCTCCAGCAGCGCGCGACAGAGCGCCACATAGGTCTCGGCGTAGATCGGAGAGAGCTTCCGCCCGACGGCATCGAGCCATCCGAGCATCCTGAGCAGCTCCGGATCGGAGAGCGATACGATCTCGATCCCTTCCAGCGGAGAGACACCGTAGAGCTCACCGGCCGTTCCCCCCGCGAGGATTGCCATCAGAAGCCGCGCCAGTTCGCCGCGCGCCGGAAGCTCGACGGGGATCGCCGCCGCCGCCTTCCAGAGGAGGGTATGCATGAACGCGTAGCAGACGCGTCCCTCCTGCTCGTGTACGCCGAGCCTGATCGAAGGGGTGGCAAGGGAGATGAATCCCCCCAGAATCAGCCGTTCGAACGCGTGATCATCCCACCCGATCGTCTTCTCCGCCAGCCCCCGCAGCAGATCGCGATTGAACTGCTCCCCGAGAAACGCCGCCAGAGCGAGCAGTCCCCGTTCCCGCTCCGGCAGCGAGGCAAGGCGGCCGGAGAAGCCGTGGACCCTGTCGCCGATGGCGCGCAGCTCGTCGTCGTCCAGCGCCTCCCTCTTCCACTCCCACTTCTCCGGACCCGCTCCCGGCGCGATATGTTCGGCCGACATGATCTCCCGGAAGACCTCCCGCAGCGCCAGCGGCATGCCGCCGGAGAGGGCCGCGAGCTGCCCCACCATCTCGGCCGGCGGCTCCACTCCGAAGAGCGCCGCCGCCGCCTCGGCGATCCCCGCGCCGTCCAGGGGACCGATGTCGAGTTCGAGGGGAGAGATGGAGCCGGCCAGCGCCGAGCGGAACGCGCGGAGCGCCGGGTTCTCCACCGGACGGGTGGTCACCACCAGAAGGAGCGGGATCTCCTCGATCGCGGAGACGAACCGCCCCAGCTCGGCCGAGGAGTTGAGATAATGAAGGTCGTCGAAGATGAGAACGATCGGATAGCGGCGCGACGCGATCTGTACGGCCTCGACCGCGGCATCGACCGTGCCGATCGCCCCGTCGCGATAGATCCGCGCGGCGATCGGAGCGGCCATCGCGGGGCGGAGCACCTCCAGGGCGTTGCTCAGGGGGCCGAGTTCGGTCCCTTCCCCCTCGTACCATTTCGCATGGACCACCAGCGAGCGGGCCGCATGGTCGCGTCCCCTCCCTTTCAGTTCATCCAGCAGGCGGCTCTTCCCGGCGCCGGGAGCGCCGGTCATCCAGACGGCGCGCGGCTCTCCATCCAGCAGCCCGCCGAACGCCTCGAAGAGGGCGCGCAGTTCCCGTTCACGCCCGACGAGCGGCATGATCCCACGGTTGATGAACTCTTTGATGCGAGGGGACATTGTCGGAAATGAGAGATGATCCACGGCCCCACCTTCATGCGGCGCCGGTTCCGCGTCCGCGGACGCGATCCGCGCGACAGGCGGGGAACGCCGAAGGATTGAGGTAAAAGGTACTCCAGAAACCGAAAACAACATAGGAATTCCCCGAACGGGGAGTCCCGACCGCCCGGCGGCGGACGTTTCATCCCGCCGCGGGACTCCCTCTCTCCCCCGTCGATCGGTCGACCCCCTTGCGGGTCCCGGCGAACCCGGCATATTCGCGACCGCAGAGATGACATGCCTGACGAAACGGGTTGACGAGCGCCGACCCGCAGCCGGGGCAGGCGGTGATCAGATCGGGGCGACCGCAGAGATAACAGAACGGCGAGTCCGGGTCGTTGACCGCGCCGCAGCCGGGGCATCGTGAGAATCGATTCATAGGGGGATCGATATAAACGTTGAACGAACGTGGAGAGAATCGAGCATCGATACGCCTCTCCACGTTCATCAATCTGTACGATCCCCCTAAAGAACTCTTAAAGGAGAAGGTCGGCCCGGGCACCCGGCCGGGAATGAGCGGGTTATCATAGGATCATGATCGAGAATCCCTTCGGCATCCGCTCCCTTGCGCGGGGGTATCAGTTGAACGACCCCGTCGTGCAGTTCGACACCGGCAACGGCCGGGGACCGTCGATCATCAGTCATGCCCATTCCGATCATACGACGGAGAGCAAACGGACGACGGTTCTCGCCACCCCCGCCACCGCCGATCTTCTCCGCACCCGAGGCCATCTGGGGAAGATCACCAGGGTCCCGTACGACGAATGGCGCGACTTCGACGGCTGGCGGATGAAGCTCCTCCCGGCGGGACATATCCTGGGGAGCGCCCAGATCCTGATCGAACGGAGCGACGGCCTGCGCCTGCTCTACACCGGCGACATGAAGACCCGCCCCGGCAGAACCGCCGAGCCGGCCCGCTTCGAACCGGTCGACGACCTTATCATCGAGTCGACCTTCGGGCTCCCGATCTTCCGTTTTCCACCGGAGGAGGAGACCGCCGCGAGGATGGTCGACTTCGCGCGCGCGTGTCTGGGAAACGGGCTGCTCCCGGTCTTTCTCGGGTATGCGCTCGGCAAGGGGCAGGAGATCATGAGTATTCTGGCGGAAGGGAACGTCCCGACCCTGGTCCATTCCTCGACCTGGGCGATCACGCAGGTCTATCAGCGACACGGCTATTCCTTCGGCGATGCAGAGCGGCTCTCCGCGTCGCTGATGCGGGCACGGCGGGCATGGGTGATCCCTCCCCATCTCAGCGCTCTGCTGACGGAGGATAACCCCGCCGCGCGGATCTGCTACGCCAGCGGCTGGGCGCTGCTGGAATCACGACGCCAGGGAGGCCGGATCGACCTGATGGCCCCCCTGAGCGATCATGCCGACTACTACGATCTGATGGAGGCGATCGCCATGACGTCGCCGCAACGGGTCTGGGCGGTTCACGGCCCCCATGCCGACCTCTTCGCCGCCGACGTC
>CBINGZ010000045.1:0-44450 GCA_966250335.1 uncultured bacterium
GCGCGCCCGGCTGGAGCACGACCGCTCCGGGATGACCGGCCGCCGGCGGGCGGCGACTGGGGACGTTGCTCGTCGCCTCCCAGCAGCCCGAGTTCTTCACCGAGGAGGACGTGCGCTTCTCGGAAACCTTCGCGCGCTGGATCGGGGTCAAGCAAAACATTCGGCCTGAGTTACCGCCAGACTTGCTGGGCATCTATGTCTACCTTCCTGCACAGGGAGGTTCGAAATGAGGCGCGGTGATGGATTTCAGACAGTCAGGACCGAGGGTGCCATCCTCCCACCCGATCTCCTACGCCGCCTCGTAGACGGAGACCACGATATTCCAGGCCTGCGTGCGGATGATTATCACCTAGCGAAATTTGAACGGCTCAATGAGACTGCGACTCGCGCCTGGAATCGCGTGCGGGGCGCGTGGAAAGGTTTTAGGGCTGCTATGGAATCCCTGTCGAAGTCCGACGCAGGGACCAGCCTCACTCGTGAGAAGTGGCTCTTGATCCTTTTCCAGGAGCTCGGCTATGGCCGCCTGACGGCCCGCAGAGCCTATGAGGTCGAAGGCAAGACCTATCCCATCAGCCACACGTGGCAGAATACACCCATCCACCTGATAAGCTTTCGCCTGGAACTCGATAAGCGCGTCCCGGACACGCGTGGCGCATCCCGCGTCAGCCCGCATAGCATGGTCCAGGACCTGCTCAACCGCTCTAACGAATTTCTCTGGGGCTTCGTATCGAATGGCCTCAACCTCCGTCTGCTCCGCGACAATGTAGCCCTGACCCGGCAAGCCTATGTGGAGTTCGACCTGCAGGCCATGATGGACTCGGAGGCCTACAGCGACTTCTTCCTGCTCTATCTGCTTAGCCATCAATCACGCGTGGAGGTTCCCGAAGGCAAAGGACCAGAACATTGCTGGCTGGAGAAGTGGTATAAGACCGCCACCCAACAGGGCGTCCGCGCCCTCGACCAACTCCGCGACGGCGTACAGAAGGCTATCGAGGCTTTGGGTGGTGGTTTTCTCACCTATCCGGCGAACGGCACGCTACGGGACAAACTTCGTTCCGGCTCGCTTTCTACACAGGACTACTATAGACAAGTTCTCCGTCAAGTCTACCGTCTCCTCTTCGTATTCGTAGCAGAAGACCGGGAGCTGCTATTCGATCCGACAGTTCCGGCGGAAGCGAGAAAGCTCTACACAGACCACTACTCCACCCAGCGCCTACGAACGCTCTCAGCAAAAGTCCGTGGCACGCGCCATCCGGACTTAGGGCGGGCTCTTCACCTGGTGCTAGGTAAACTTCACGACGGTTCTCCACAGTTGGGTCTTCCTGCACTCGGTAGTTTTCTCTTCTCGGATCAGGCCACCATCGATCTAAACGGCGCGGACATTTTCAATGCTGACTTGCTCAAGGCGATCCGATCGCTTTCATTCACCATAAACCGTAATGTCCTGCGCCCGGTCAATTTCCGCAACCTTGGCCCCGAGGAACTCGGTAGCGTCTACGAGTCACTCCTTGAAATGCACCCCGAAATCCATATTCAGGCAACTAATTCCGAGGACCGTTTCCGGCTCACGGTTGCAGCTGGGTCTGAACGGAAAATCACCGGTTCCTACTATACTCCGGCGAGTCTCGTTAACTGCCTCCTCGACTCAGCTCTCGATCCAGTGCTGGACAAGGCCTGCGGGAAGCCAGACCCGGAGAAGGCACTTCTGGCTCTCAAGATCTGCGACCCAGCCTGTGGCTCCGGCCATTTTCTCATCGCTGCTGCTCATCGCATTGCCAAACGATTGTCCTCCATTCGCGCCGCAGAAGACGAGCCTGCGCCAGAGCACTATCAACACGCTCTGCGCGACGTAATCGGCCACTGTATCTATGGCGTAGACATCAATCCCATGTCCGTCGAACTCTGCAAGGTCAGCTTATGGATGGAGGCGATGGAGCCAGGCAAGCCGCTCACCTTTCTCGAACACCACATCAAGTGTGGCAACAGCCTGTTGGGTACGACACCTGCATTGCTCAATGACGGCATTCCTGACGACGCCTTCAAGCCCATTGAGGGCGACGACAAAGAGTACTGCAAGGAACTCAAAAAACAGAATAAGAGCGAGCGGAGAGATTTTGAGCAGGGGCAGGAAGCCCTTTTCCATCCCTGGGAGCGTCTAGGTGACCTAGCCACCGCTATGGTGAACCTCGACGACATGCCGGATGATACGCCGGAGGCAGTGCGGAAGAAGCAGGAGCATTACGATAAGCTGGTGAAATCAAGTGGCTACCTCTTCGGCCATCTCTGGGCCGATGCCTGGTGCGCCGCCTTTGTCTGGCGCAAGATACGTGAGCGCGACAGTGGGCCTCCCTATACCCTCACAGAGCGGGACTTCCGGGCCATGGAAAGAACACCGTACAGCATACCATTGTGGATGCGAGAAGAAATTCAACGTTTGACGGAGGAGTACCGCTTTTTCCACTGGCATCTAGAGTTCCCTGATGTCTTCCGCGTGCCCAAGTCGGGCGAGAAGCCGGAAAACGACCAAACCGGCTGGTCAGGCGGTTTTGACTGCGTTTTGGGCAACCCACCATGGGAGCGGATTAAGCTCCAGGAGAGAGAATTCTTTGCCGTACGAAACCCTGAAATCGCAAATGCCCCGAATGCAGCGACGCGACGGCGGATAATCGCACGGCTCTCGGAGTCTGATCCGGCTCTGCACCAGGCATTTCAGGATGCGTTGCGCCGCGCTGACGGTGAGAGCCGCCTTGTCCGCGACACCAATCGGTATCCACTCTGCGGCCGAGGTGACGTAAATACCTATTCTATCTTCGCAGAACTCAAACGTAACCTATTGAATCTATCTGGGCATGTAGGTTGTATCGTACCTTCGGGCATCGCCACGGACGACACCACAAAGTTTTTCTTCCAGAGCTTGATGGATACGAATTCGCTCGTAAGCCTCTACAGTTTTGAGAATGAGGAATTCATTTTTCTAGCCATTCACCATGCAACCAAGTTCTGCCTGCTCACAATGGCCGCACCGGGGTTGGCAACCAAACGGGTCGTTGATTTTGTATTTTTTGCTCGACAGGTAGAGCACCTTGACGAAAAGGAACGCCACTTCTCACTGACGGCCGCCGACATCGCTCTTATTAATCCCAACACACGAACCTGTCCCATTTTCCGGTACAAGAAGGATGCCCAGCTAACCAAGCATATCTACCGTCATGTCCCTGTATTGCTTAGAGAGGCTACGGAGAACCGCGCAGAGGAGAATCCTTGGGGAATCTCCTTCCTGCGTATGATAGATATGGCCAACGACTCAGGGCTATTCCGCACCCAAGAGCAATTAGAGATGGAAGGCTTTGTGCTGAATGAGAACATCTTTACCCGAGACGACAAGAAATATCTACCACTCTACGAAGGCAAAATGTTCTGGCACTTCGATCATAGGTTCGGCACCTACAACGGCCAGACCGAAGCGCAGGCCAATCAGAGCAAGTTGCCGGAACTGACGCCGGAACAGCACGCTGACCCCAATTTTTTGTCCTTTCCACGTTACTGGGTGGAGGAAAAGGAAGTTGAAGCGCGAATACCCAAACGCCCCGAAATGCTAGTCTCAGCACTGGAACTCCGGGATCCTTGGCGCAACGAAGCGATCATCAAGACATTTTGCTACTGGTCCGCCGGTTATTGGCGGAAGGCAGGCGACGAGGAACAGGCTAAGAAGTTACTCGCCGTCGCGCTAAAGCCTTCGACGACCGATACCCACACCTACGCCCTCAACAGATGGCTTCTCGACGCACAGTGTGAGAAGATGCAGGAACGGTTTCCCCTTACCGCTACGGACGTGAGGCGCATGACCGCCTTTCCCGCCGACCCTATTACACTCGCGAAAGAACTCCTGGCACGCTTCTCACCTCACTGGTTCTTAGCCTTCCGTGACGTGACAAGCGCGGTTGTCCTCCGAACAGCCGTATTCTCTGTTATCCCAAGAGTTGCCATAGGCCATAAAGCACCATTGGCTTTCACCGGTGAAGGTCCCTTAGAAACGTGCTGTTTCTTGGCAGCAATGAATAGCCTGGCAGTTGACTATGTTGCTCGGCAGAGCATTGGCGGAAATTCAATGAGCTATTTTATCCTAAAACAGCTTCCGGTTGTGCTCCCGAGTTCTTGTTTATTGCCATGCCCATGGGACGTCGAGCACTCACTTGGCCTGTGGCTGGCGGGAAAGACCATCGAGCTTTCGTCCACGGCATGGGACTTGATAGCATTGGGAGCGGATTGTGGCTACGACGGGCCGCCCTTTCACTGGGATGAGGAACGTCGCTTTCTGATTCGTGCCGAACTCGACGCGGCGTTTTTCCACCTGTACTTTGGCGGCGAACAGGAGTGGAAACAGAACGCCTCAAAGGACCTCCTGGCCTACTTTCCAACACCCCGTCATGCCGTCAACTATGTCGCTGACACGTTTCGCATCCTGCGCGAGCGCGACGAGGCTGCTCACGGTTCGTTCCGCACCAAAGATACGATCCTTGAGATTTACGACGAGATACAGCGTGTGATGGCCGAGAACGCCGCCGCTATCACTGCTGGCCGACAACCGACCGCCCATTACCAGACGCGCCTCAATCCTCCAGCCGGCCCGCCCATTGATGCGCAAGGCAACTTTATCCCAATGTCTCAATGGGATTATACCAACTGGCCCTCGCATATCCACCAGCCGAGAGAAGCAACGATTGACGCACGGCCCGAGGAAATTCCCTTGGCCGATTTCGCAACCATGGCATACCCCACGACTGACGCTGATAAGGCGATTTGCGCGGCGGCATTGGCCGTGGTGGAGCAGTCAGGCAGACTCTCCAGCATCGAACACCTCGACGCACTCCTCCTTGCTACACATCCCGACTGGTGCAAAGTATTCCTGGACAAACAGAGGCAGGCCACGTTCGAATCGGCCTGTAAGTCTATTCCCGCCGCACTCTTCGTGGATCAAAGACAATCCATCCGATGGAAGGAATGCCGCGATTACCTGGAGCGACTTAGTGCCCTTACCGTAACTCACGATACCAAGGATCAGCCCATCAGTAAAGGAGTTGCGTTGGTTGCCACCAAATCCAGCCTGCCGACCGGTACAGAGGGAGTGGTAATGTATGCTCTCACGGCACTGGAACGCATCCGCGAACTCCGCGAGGACCTGTCCTCAGTGCCGCAGGCTCAACGTATCATCCTCCAGGCCTTTATGGAGCAGCATCGACAATATAAATTAGTCGCATAGAGGAGAGCCCCATGGACTTGTACAAGGAACTCAGGCTTCAACCCATACGGTCTGAGCCGAATGTCTGGATCAGCCGCATAGTTATCCTTGAGCGCCTTTTGCCTGAACCGGTTGTCATTCGCGATATCGTACTGACACGAGGTCTCAATATTGTATGGGCCGAGGAACCGGAAGGAGACAATTCTGCGGCCATGATTTGCGGTCATAGCGCCGGGAAAACGACGTTCTGCCGCTTGTTGCGTTATGTTCTCGGCGAACACACATTCGGCACGAAAAGGAACATGGGATTGATCCGGAAGGCGCTCCCGGAAGGATACGTCGCTGCTGAAATTCACGTCGCGGGCGAACGTTGGGCTGTTCGGCGGCCGCTCGGCAGCAACCGCATGTCATTCATCAAGGAGAACGCCGGCGTAGAAGAGCTTCTCAAGCAGTCTGGGGGAGCGGTTTCTCAGGAAGATTACCCAAAGAAACTCGGTCTGGAGAATCTCCTAGATGATATGGAAACCGGAGCGATTGTTCGCACTGGCAAGAACATCGAATGGGGCCATATCCTTGCATGGTGTACGCGCGATCAGGAGGCACGCTTCCAGAGCATCCATGACTGGCGATCGCCACGGAGTGAATCGGATGCGCCGACCTTTCGCTTTTCCAAGGGAGGTCCTCTTTTCGTTATGCGAGCGGCACTTGGACTTTTCCTGCCAGATGAACTAAAGGGAGAAGAGAAATTCGCAGAATTACGACGGGAGGGTGACCGGCTCGAAAAAGAGATGGAGGAAAAGGGTCGCGAGCCACAGTTCAGGGTGAATCTATACAATCTTGATCTCCGCAACCGTTTGAGCAAATTTCTGCCTAATGAGAAAAACCTTGAAACAGTATCGCTTCATTCTGAAGACTTATTCCCAGATCTTCATCGCCTGACGGACCTGGTAATCTCCAACCTTGGGCAGATGGTTCAGGAGGGCCGAATCGAAATTGCTGATCTCCAGAATCATATTGATAAGGTGGGTGCACAAATATTGAAGAAAGAGAGCGAGATACAACAACTCGATGCTTTGTTCGAACTAAATTCTGCAGCAGGCAAAGAATTAGGCGATGAATCTTCTGGTCGTCAAAAACAGCGAGATCAGCTCAAAGAGTATCAAGATAAAATGTGTCCCTTCGGTAATGTTCTCATTCGAGAATGTAGTTATGTCGTAAATCGGCAGAAGGTATTTCACATTACCGAGGTTCAGGACACACATGCGATGGAACAAGCAAGGGACCGTCACATGGAAGAAAAGCAGAAGCTTGAGAAGGATAAGACTAATTTACATAGTTCCATTAGAAGACTTCAACAGGAACGAAGCAGTTTACGATCGAAGCGTGACGCGATTGAGTCTCAACTCCGTGAGAAGCAACAGGAGATTCTTGCGTTGCTCCAATCTCGAACTGCCCTTGAAATATGGACCCAATGGCGTGATCAAGGAACAAGATATGAAGAGTTGACCTTACTCCGCCAGAAACTCGATAGTACGAATCACCACATTGAAGAGCTTCAACAGGAATTGACTCGTCTTCTGAGTCAGCACAACGAACACCTCAAACGATTGACAGCTATTTTTTCGGGAGCTGTACGATCAGTGTTGTTGTCTGATGCTTACGATGGTGTGGTAAGCTTGGATAACCGGGAACTGGCCTTCCGCATTACGCACGGTCCAGCCATGAGTGGTGAAGCAGTCGAAACGCTTTCTGTGTTGCTCGTAGACATTGCTTCTCTCATATACTACACTGTGTCGAACAAAGCACATCTGCCAGGCTTTCTCATACACGACAGCCCACGTGAAGCGGACCTTGGCATACGAATCTACTCGGCCTTCATCCGCTTCGTAGCCTCTCTTCAGACCCATTTCAACAGGGTGGAGGAATGCCCCTTCCAGTACATTCTGACGACTACTACTCCACCACCGCCGGAGCAACGTACGTCCGAGTTTCTGAAACTCTCCTTGAACGCAGGGGAAGTCGACGGACTGCTTCTCAAGCGGAACGTGGCCGCCACGACTAAACCGAATGAGTTGGATCTTTTTCAAGATGGTGAAAGCGAATCGTAGCAACCCGGACAAAGGCTTCACTTGTCTCGGGATGTGCCTCGAGTCTTTTCTACCTCTTCTTCCTGCTGAAGAACGGAATCGGCACCACCGGCATGGCGGCGCTCGATGTGCGGATATGGGTTTCGGCGTAGGCGTTGTCGTCGTGGAGCTTCACCAGCGCCTCTATCAGCACGCTCTTTCCGGGCCTGAGCCAGACGGCGGAGTCGAGCGAGAAGTCGAGGTTCATTCCATGGACCGATGTGACGGCGGGGGGAAGAAGACGCACCTTCTCCCTGCCGGTGTTTCTGATCTCGAAGGTCACCTTCCGGACGCTGTCGCGCCCCCCTTCATCGTACACGATTCCGCTCTGCGGCGTGACGGTCACCGGCCTGAAGACGACGGCGGTGATCGGCAGGACGAGACGCGGAGAACGACGGTCGGTGGAGCTGACGATGATGCTGTCGGAGAACTTCCCCACCCTGTTCTGCATCGGCAGGGTCACCTCGAACCGGAGAGTGTCGCCGGGGAGCATGACCGTCCGTTCAGGTCGGCTCGTGATACAGTTGCAGCTATCCTCGATCGCGTGCAGCGTCACCGTGTCAGCGCCTCGATTGACGAGGGTGAAGGTCCGCCGCTGGGTCGTCGGCTTGACGGTGCCGAGCCGTCCCCCCTTCTCACCCCCGACGAACGCAAGCCCGACGGGGTTCTTCGCCGGTTTCCCGCGCCGCTGGGCAAGGGCGTCGGGAGCGGAGAGAACGACGAGCATTAGAATAATCGTACCGAGAGAAAGAGGCCGGTTCATATCGCACGAGGAGAGATATCGGGAACATGGACAAACGGATGAAAAGCGTTCTCCCGAAGGATACGCCGCTCGATGTCGAAACATCGCTCCGGCTGCCGATGTTCCCGGTCCGGGGACCAGGTGATTCCTCCGGGAGTCGGCAATATATCGATGAACGGCTCTTACACGAGGTTGCCGTGCAGCACGCTTGCTACAAATCGGTGCTCCCTTCGGGAGCCGGAAAACGGCACGGAGCTATGAAACGGCGTATTTTTTAGGGATTGATGATGTGAATCTACGGCTTCCGCATTCTTATTTTTTCACATGAACCAACTACATCGCAACAGGCGCGCGGTCGGCGGGGCGGCGCTCCTTCTGCTGCTTCTGCTTCCCGCCTGCGGCTCCGTTCAGAACACGACCGGTCCGGAGTCTTCGCAGGTCATCGTCGGAGAATCGGCGATCCGCACGGAGCTCTATTTCGGGCTCACCCGCAGAAGCGGGACGACGATCTCCGAAACCGAATGGAAGGGATTTCTCGACACGGTCATCACCCCCCGCTTCCGGGACGGGCTCACGGTGATCGACGCGAAGGGACAGTGGGAGGAAGGAAGCGTCATCGTGCAGGAGGCGACGAAGGTCCTGATTCTCATCCATGAGGGGACGGCGGCGACGAGCGCCGCCATCGAGGAGATCCGCGATATCTACACAAGGGATTTCGACCAGACCTCGGTGATGCGGGTCGACGAAGCCGTGAACGTCTCGTTCTGACGGCTTCGCCATCGCATCGTATTATGATCCTTCCTACTTCTTCTTCCGCTTCTCGTTCGTTCCGCGAAGAAGCGCCGCGGCTTCCGTATACTCCCCGGCAACGGCCAGATCGAGCGCCGTGTCGCCGAAGCGGGTCTTCGCCTCCCTGTCGACACGCTTCGCAAGGAGCGCGCGGATGATCGACGTCGAGCCTTTCTGGGCCGCGAACATCAGCGGCGTAAAACCGTCGGGATCGGGACGGTTCGGGTCGGCGCCGCGGGCGATCAGCGTGTCGGCCATCTCCTCGTAGGCGTAGTAGCAGGCGAGGATCAGCGGAGTGCGTCCCTGTTCGTCGACTGCGTTGATGTCGGCGCCGGCGTCGATCAGCATCGAGGAGACCGGAATGTTGCTCACGTTGACCGCATACCCGAGCGCCGTCATCCCCTCGATCGACCGGAGTTCCAGCGCCCCCTTCCGGCGGATCAGCAGGGCGACCGTCGACTCCTTCCCCTGGTCCGCCGCCGCCATCAGCGCCGTCCGTCCCTCGGGAGTGCGGGCGTCGATCTCTGCGCCCCGGTCGAGCAGAAGTTCCACCACCTCGTCGGCGCCGGCGGCGGCCGCCAGGTGGAGAGCCGACTTCCCGTCGGAGTCGACGGGGGCCACCGATGCGCCGCGATCGAGAAGTACCCGGACGGCATCATGAGCGTTTTCGATCGCCGCGTGCATCAGCGCCGTCTGCCCGTACGAGTCGGCGGCGTTGACGTTCGCGCCGGAATCGAGGAGGACGCGGACGGCGTTCTCCGCCCCCTCCCACGCGGCATGCATGAGCGCCGTGAGCCCCTTCGGATCGACCTCATCGACAGGGACCCCTCGTTCCAGCAGAAACGTGACAGCCTCCGGAACATCGTGCCAGGCGGCGCGCATCATGAGCGTGATCCCGTACTCGTCGGCGGTGTCGATCCGGCCGCCGCCGTCCAGATAGCTCCGAAGGCGATCTATATCTCCATCGGACGCCGCTTTGAAGATGTCGTCGGAGGGGCTCAGTTCATCGACCTCCGCTTCCGCATCCTCCTGCGTCACGGGAGCCATACCATCGCTATCGGATATGATATAGAGCTTCGTGTCGCGCGTGCAGTAGACGGTATGATCGGTGGCGACGGGGGAGCCCGCCATGCCGTATCCGAAACCGATATCTCCGGTCCACCTGAACTCTCCGTCGGCAAGGCCGATCGCATGGAGTCTGGAGTCGAACGTCGACACGTAGAGGATATCCCCGGCGATCGAGGGGGGGGAATGAAACGGTCCTCCGTCGAGACTCTGCGTCCAGAGAACATTCCCCTTCGGATCGCTTGCCTGAAGGCGCCCGTCGACGGAGAGGACGACGGCGGTTCCCCCGGGGGTCAGAACAGGAGTAAGGAGTCCGACCGATCCGGTGGGAACCGCGTGCAGCTTCTTCCCCGTCCGTCGATCGAGCACCACAAGCTCCCCCTCGGAACCGCGGCAGTAGAGTCTTTTATCGTCTATCGATACACCGCCGCCGCCTCCCTCGTACTTCCAGATCACGCTCCCCTTCGCCGCGTCGACGGCATGGACCTCCGGCTTGTCGGTGCCGACGTAGACGACCCCCTCAGCGAAGGCCGGGCTGTAGACGTCGCGCCCCGCCTTGTAGCTCCAGAGGAGCTTCCCCGTCTCCGCGTCGAGCGCATGAAGCCGGCTCCCCATCGTCGAGAAGTAGAGCCGCCCGTCGGCGAGGCAGGGGGAGGTGAGGGTCGGTTCCTCCCCCTTGAAGGTCCAGAGGGTCTCCCCCGTTTTCCTGTCGAACGCCTGCACGTTCCCTTCGGTGACCACGGCATAGAGACGGGTCGCGGTGACGACCGGCGATCCGTATACCTGTCCCGTTGCGACATATCCTTCCGTGATATCGATCCCGTTCGCGCCGATCACGTGCCCCGAATCGGTCGCAACGAAGACCATGCCGTCGAAGATCGTCGGCGAGGGGCTGAGCTTCTGCGTCTTCAGGTTGATGTAGTAGGCGCTCCCGTCGGTATACTCCACGGGGGCGCAGAGCCAGTTCCCGGTGCGGCGGTTGATCTGGTCGGCGAGGGAGTCGGACGTCTGCGCGCGGAGGGCCGAGACGGCAAGGAGAATGAGAAGGGGAGAGAGTGCCGGACGCGGCAGCATGTTCATGAGGATTCCGGAAGAATGGGAGAGGACGCCGCCCTCGGCGGGACAGGAGATCCCCCGGACCGGACGACGGTGCGAAAGTACGAATCGGCAGGTTATTTCGCTCCCTCGTAAACGGCAAGCGGCGGGGAGTGCCCGCCGCTTCCATGCGTCCGTTCGAAGACAACCCCTTGCTTCTACCGGCGACAACATCTCCATGTCGGGGAGGAACCTCCGGGCATCACCACGCCCGGCCGATCGCCACCCCGACGCTATCGACCGGGATCGGGCCCACATCCCTGATCCCCACTGTAATCTCGGCCGCGTGCGGCCCGGCGTCGGAGGGCTCGAACTCCAGGTTCAGCGTATACTTCTCCCCCGGCTGAATATCGTCATAGACCAGATTGAGGAGTTTGATCCCGTTCCCCAGTGTCGCTTTCACCGCCATGCTGTGGATCGAGGCGACCCGGTCGCTGTTGTTGACGATATCGATGTCGGCCGCCGTCAGACTGCCGACATTGATACTGTCGAACTCCGCGTCGGTCACATAGATCAGGTAATCCCCCACGATCGCCTTCAGCGGTATCCTGAAGGTGTCCCCCAGGATCAGCGTATCGAGGTATCTGCCGCGACCGGGGGAACGGAACCGTACGGGGACTCTGAAGGAGGCGCTGTCGGCCCCTTTCGACGTCATGGCGAACGTCGCCGGGCCGAGGATCTCGAACCCCCGTTTCCCGGTCGCCAGCCTGGCGGAGATGACGGAACCGACCGCGTCCCGGGTGGCAATCACATCGATAAAGGATGTAACTCCGGCGTTGGCGATCGAGTTGTCCGGATAGGTCCCCAGATCGATCGCATCGGGAGAGACATAGATCGCGGAATCGAGGTTCCGGCTCCCCTCCTCCCCATCTCTGGTCTCACGGCGGTTGGCGGGAACATCGGCGGGGGAGCTGCAGGAGCCGACAACCACGGCAAGCAGAACCGCCGCGAGCATCGGAGATATCGCGATCCTGAGTCCGGCATGTCTCAAGGCATATCGCATTGCGTCAATTCCCTCATGATACGGTTCAGAACTTCACGGAGAGTCCGTAGGTGAACCCGAGCTTCCGGGTGACGACCATCTCCTCCCCGTACCTGCTCAGGAAGAGGCTCCCCTCCAGACCGGCGGAGCATCCCACCGGCCCGATCTCCATCCGGAGTCCCACAGTTCCCCTGCCGACCGGCCCGACCGCCGATCCTCCGGCCGCTCCCCGCATGAAGGGCCGGACCCCGGCATAGCCGATGCCGGTCGGCGAGAACTGATAGACGCCGGTGACCCAGAGGGCCACGTAATTCTGTTCGACCTCCACTCGATCCGTTCCCGCCTCGCCGGGCTTCAGCAGATCCGGAGGGGGTTCGATTCTTGTATACCGCTGATCGATGCTTTCCCTCCCCATCTCCACGCCGAACGCATGCTCCTCCGAGAGGTGGTAGAGGAACGTGACCCCGAACTCCCTGAGCCCGGAGCCCGCCAGCGGCTCCAGCCCCGTCGCCGGGAACGATCGCGCCGTGAACCCGCGAAGGCCAAGCGACATGTTCGACGGATTCGACGAAAGATCGTCCGTAGAGGCTGCGAGGAGCGCGTGCGGCAACGCGCCCGGAACCGTGTCCCGGCCGACATCGGGACCAAGCTCCCGGAGATCTATCGCCTCAAGACGCGGCGCCTCCATGAACGAGGAATCCCCCGATGCGGTCGTCTCCGCGCCGGAGGGGTCGGGCGTCGGCATAAGAGCGGGCGGACTCTCGACGACCGGTCTCCCGGTCCGGTCGACGCCGAGGGAGAGCCGGTTCGACCTGCCGCCGCGTGCTCCACGGGCAACCTCCCGGCCCGTGGAGCTACGCGGCGGAGGTACAGCCGCCACGAGATCATGCGGCCCCCCCTCGGCGGAAGCCCCCCCGGGTTCCCGCCGAACAGCCGCATCGATCCCGGCCGGATCGTTCGAGGAGATCGGCGAACCGATCGCCGCATCACCGTGCGTCGCCCCATCAACCTTTACCGTGGCCGCCGGCTCCGCATCCCGGAACGTGTTCGAGACGAGGAGCGTGACGGAGGAGGAGAGAAGAGCCACGGCGATCATGGTCAGCGTCGTTTTCCATCCCCCCCCTTTCTTCCTGTCGTCTCCGGCCGTGGCCGCCGGATCGACGACCAGCCCGGTCGCTTCAAGGACCTTCCGCTTCATGTCGGCGGGGGGGCGCATCGGCTCGGACCGGAGCGCGTTTCTGATTGCGATATGATGCCGCATCTCGCACTGCAGATCGACGTCGCTGGCAAGCTGATAGAACAGCCTGCTCACGTCGTCCCCCTCAAGCTCGCCGTCGAGGAAAACGCTCAGCAGTTCCGAGGAAGAGAATTGTTCGCTCATGTCGGCATCAACGTATTGTTGGTCTCATGGATTGACGGATCGGGCCTCACTTCTGAAGGTCTTCAAGGTAGGGGGAAAGGATATCCCGGAGTTTGTTCTTTGCCCGATATATCCGTGTCCTGATCACCGGCATCGTGGTCCCCACCACCTCGGCGATCTCGTTGTAGGTCAGATTCATATGCTCCTTCAGAATAAGCGCTTCGCGATATTCATCAGGGAGCGTCTCCATCGCGGTCTCTATCAGTCTGGCAAGCTCGGTGCTTTCGAACGGACGGTCGTTCACCGGAAACTGGAACTCGTCCAGCGAGACGTTGCTGTAGTGCCGTCGTCGCCGTTCGTTCAGGCATCTGTTTCTGGCGATCCGGAGCAGATAGGCGGGAGCGTTCAGCATCTTCCGCTCGACCCTGGCGCTGCTGATGAACCGGATCAGCACCTCCTGGCAGACATCCTCCGCCAGCATGTCGTCCCCAAGCATGCGGCAGCAGTAGGTGTAGACGCGCGGCGCATGTCTCCCGTAGAGTTCGTCGAACGCGGCGTGCGCCTGTTCGCGCGACGCGCCGAGCATGCCGTAGAGTTCCTCGTCCGAAACGTATTTCAGATCCTTCGACATCTGCACATGGGAGGGGAGAGTGCCACAGGTCGACCTTTCCCTCAATAACCGTGAAGTCCGCGCTTTGTCACACGGCCGTATGAACCGGCCTGCCGCAAGCAGATTCGTACGGCCAGTATATATCGTCATCCCTCTTCAATTAATTTGTCGTAATCCGCGCTTTTCACCCCCCCGCACATATTGACTTGGCTCTCCGTCGTAGGTAATTTCACTCCGTTCATGCGCAGATCCCCTCATGTGCGCGTGTGACCGGCTCACCCTACACCGCCCCGATACCCTTCGGAGCGGCAGCAGCCGAGATATCGAACACACCTATCCCCTACCAGGTGTCAACAGTAGTTGGTTCATGAACAACCGTCGTTACGACGGAGTCTTCCGTACGCCCTGAACCGAAGCTTCCTCGCAGGCGCTTCGAAACGGATGCGGAGAGATTCCCGATGCGACGGGCGCGCTCGCGCACGATCTCCATGACCGCTCCAGGGTCCACGACCCCGGAGGACGGTCCGTGATGTACGAACCCTATGAGGATGGATGCAGGAGATATGGAGCAGCAACCACGCGTAAGCTGTATCATGCCGACCCGCGACCGACGGAAATTCGTCGGCCAGGCGATATGGTATTTTCTACGGCAGGACTACCCTGACCGCGAGCTTATCGTGGTCGACGACGGCGTTGATCCCGTTGCCGATCTCATCCCCAACGACTCCCGCATCCGCTACGTCCGCCTGAAGGAGCGCCGCACGATCGGCGCCAAACGAAATATCGCGTGCGAACTGAGCGACGGCGACCTGATCGCCCACTGGGACGACGACGACTGGATCGCCCCGCACCGCCTCAGCCTCCAGGTCCGTGAGCTTACCTCCAGCGGCGCCTCCGCCTGCGGCTCGCGGGCCCTTCTCCACTACTTCATCGACGCCGCCCAGGCCTGGCTCTACAGAAGCTCCCCCGCCGACGTCTCATGGCTCGCCGGGGGGACCCTGATGTACAGGCGCTCCGCCTGGGAAGCGAAGCCGTTCCGGGAGATCGACATCGGCGAGGACAGCAGCTGGGTGCGGGAGATTCCGGCCGAGAGGCTGCGCGCCATCGACGGAGATCCCTACTATATCGCACTGGTACATTCAGCGAACACCGCATCCAAGAACGTCCGCGACCGCCGCTGGGAACAGCTCCCCCTGGATGACGTCAGATCGATCCTGGCGCACGACCGCGACTTCTACGCGGCCCTGCGGAACAGCGGGAAGAGGAGCGGAGGAAGGGCCCCCTCCTCCCTTACCGTCCGCGCTCAGTTCCTTATCTACGACGGCTACGGCAGCATGGCCGAGTACCTGGTGCGGGGCATGGCAAGGGAAGGGGCGACCGTCAACATCTCCCCCATCACCCTCGATGTACGCGGGTTCGGGAACGATTTCACGCGCCTCCTCGAACGCTCACGCCCCGAACCGGGCGCCCCCCTTCTCTACTTTTCACCCCTCTCACCGGGAGGGGACCCCTTCCGCGCCGAACGGGAGCTCTTCATCAACACCATGTGGGAGAGCAGCCGGCTCCCGAAGAACTGGCCGTCGCAGATGAACGGCGCACGGACGATCATTGTCCCGACACGATATGTCGCCGACGTCTGCAGGAAGAGCGGCGTCACGGCGCCGATCGAGGTCGTGGCGCAGGGATGCGATCCCGAGGTCTACTCATATATCGAGCGGCCCGACCGCCCCGGCCTCACAACGCTGATCGTCGGGACGATCGTGGGGCGCAAGCATGTGCGGGAAGGAATCGCCGCGTGGAAACGGGCGTTCGAAGGGGACCGGGAGGCGCGTCTCATCATCAAGTCGCGGTTCCGGTACGGGAACTTCACGCCGGACGATCCACGGATCATCTTCGTCGACGACAACGAGACGACCAGGGGGATTCCCCACTGGTATGCCGAGGCGGACCTGCTCATGGCGCTCGGCAACGAAGGCTTCGGCCTGCCGCTCGTGGAGGGGATGGCGACCGGCCTTCCCGTGATCGCGCTCGGCACCGAGGGGCAGGGGGATCTCTGCGAGGATGCCGCGGGGCTTCTTCTCCCGGTCCCCGCCGGTCGGATGGAACGATACGACGAGCCGCCGTACGGATCATGCGGCTTCCGCGGCGTCCCCGACGTCGATGCGGTGGTCGAGAGGCTGCGATGGGTGAAGGAACATCGCGACGAGGCGCGCGAGATGGGACGGCAGGCGTCGGAATGGGCGCTCAGAGAGAGGAACATCTGGAGGATGGGCCCGGCGATGCTCGACGTGATCGAGGCGAATCTGGCTCCTCCCCGTCCGCTGCGCCGCCGTCCGTTCCTCTGGGTTCCGAGCATGGGAACCCCCTGCGGCATCGCCGAGTACACGGAATATCTGGCGGCCGCGCTCCCGAACGTCACGGTGACCTCGACGTTCCCCGAGGCGCGCCGGACCAGGCTCCTGCACGTGCAGCACCACGACGGCATCTTCAACGAACGGGAACTGAGCCGGCAGATACGGATCGCGAAGCATGCGGGGACGAAGGTCGCGGTTACCGAGCATGCGGTCGGTCCGGCGGCCCGCGCATGGGAAGCGGATGCGGATCTCCTGATCTCGCTAACAAAATCGGGCGCCGATGCGTTGCGGCATCGATGGCCCGGCCGGCGGGTCGAGTATATCCCCCACGGATGCCCCACCTGGTTTCCGCGACGAAAGCGCCGCCCCGGCAGGACGATCGGCGCCTTCGGCTTCATCGAACAGCACAAGGGATTCCGGCAGCTGCTGGAACTGCTCCGCTCCGTGCCGGAGACCGAGCTTCTCCTCTTCGGTCATGCGAAAACATCGGAACGCGACCGGGAGTGGGAGGAGGAATCGCGGGGCCTGCCGGTACGGCGGGTCGCGGAGTTCCTTCCGATCGAGGAGATCGCGAGACGTCTCGCCGCCGAGGCGGACATCCTCGCCTTCTGGTACGACGACACCGATCTCCACACGACAAGCGGCGCGATCCGGGTCGCCATGGCCACCGGGGTCCCCGTGCTCGCTTCACCGACACGTTGGTTCACCGACGTACGGGAAGCAACATATCAGCCTGAGATATTGATAGAAGGGGTGGAACGGCTTCTGGGGGATATCGATCTTCAGCGTGAAGTCACCGCCGCCGCACACGACTACTGCAATGCCCATAGCTGGATCCGAACCGCCGAGCTTCATCGAGAACTCTGGCGATCTCTGGAATAAACTGAAGATTCGTGAGAGGTATCTATGCCGAGCACTTACACGTTCCCCGGCGTCTACGTCGAGGAGATTCCGAGCGGTGTCCGCACCATCACGGGCGTCAGCACGTCCGACACCGCCTTCATCGACTTCTTCCCGCGTGGTCCGGTCGACGAAGCGGTTCGCATTACGAGCTTTGGTGATTTCGCTCGTCTCTTCGGAGGGCTTCATTCCTGGAGCGAGGCGAGCTACGCCATTCAACAGTACTACCTGAACGGCGGGCAGATCGCCTGGGTCGTCCGCGTGGTTCCGGCCGACGCCGCGAAGTCGGAGCTGATCCTGACCGGCGGTTCCCCCGTGGAGGATGTGCTGACCGTGACCGCCAAGAACGAAGGGGCCTGGGGAGACAATCTGGAGGTCGCCGTGGTGGACGCCGGAAACGGACGGTTCAATCTGGTCGTCCGCGAGGCTGTCGTGGTCAACGGCAGAACCCAGATCGTCAACACCGAGACACATCGCAACCTGACAATGGACAGGACCGACTCGCGATATGTCGTGCGGCAGGTGAACAGCGCTTCGTCGCTGGTCGATATCACCGACACCAGTCTCGGCGTCCCTCCTCTCTCCCTCGCTCCCGATCCCTCCTCCCCGGACGGCGTCCCCGCCGGAGCGTTCACCTCGCTGGAAGGGGGCTCCGACGGCACCCTCTACGACAGCGACGGCGATCTGGTGGACGACACGGTCCGCGCCGCCTTCGCCGCCCTGCTTCAGGGGAACGAGGCCGACAAGAGCGGCATGAGAGCGCTCGATGTGATCGACCCGTTCGTCTTCAACATCCTCTGCATCCCGGCCGCCTCCAAGCTCGACGCCGATCCTACAGCCAGCATCGCCAACATGGCCCAGGTGGTCGCCGCCGCGCAGAGCTATGTGGAGGGGAAGCGGGCCTTCTTCATCATGGATATCCCCGAGGGGATCGACACGCCGAAGCGGATGATCGACATGATGGAGGCGAGCAACCTGCGCCACCGCAACGCCGCGACATATTTCCCCCGCCTCGTCCTCTCCGACCCGCTGGCCGGCAACAGGCCGCGCAACGTCGGCCCGAGCGGGACCCTTGCCGGGGTCTACGCCCGCACCGACGCGAACAGAGGAATCTGGAAGGCGCCCGCCGGAACCGACGCCACGCTTCGCGGCGCAAGCCTGGCGGTGAAGCTCACCGATCTGGAGAACGGTTCGCTCAACCCGCTTGGGATCAACGCCGAACGGAACTTCCCGATCTTCGGCAATGTGAGCTGGGGAGCCCGCACGCTGGAGGGGGCCGATCAGCAGGCAAGCGAATGGAAGTATATCCCGGTACGACGCACGGCGCTTTATATCGAGGAGAGTCTCTACCAGGGACTGAAATGGGTGGTCTTCGAGCCGAACGACGAGCCCCTCTGGGCACAGGTCAGGCTGAACGTCGGCGCGTTCATGCAGAACCTCTTCCGCCAGGGAGCCTTCCAGGGGAAGACCCCGCGCGAAGCCTACTTCGTGAAGTGCGACCGGGAGACCACCACCCAGGACGACATCAACCGCGGTATCGTGAACATCCTTGTCGGATTTGCGCCCCTGAAACCGGCCGAGTTCGTCGTCATCAAACTCCAGCAGATGGCTGGACAGATCGAAGCGTAAGGAGGAGATCCAATGGCACAGTTCAGCGTCAACGCACAGCGATTCGACCCGTACAAGAACTTCAAATTCCGCGTGAAGTGGGACGGCCGCTACGTGGCCGGGATCAGCAAGGTCGGCGCGCTGAAGCGCACGACGAAGATGGTGGAACACCGCGAGGGGGGCGACCCGAGCTCTTCCAGAAAATCGCCGGGACGCACCGAGTTCGAGGCGATCACGCTGGAACGCGGGGTCACCCACGACAAGGAGTTCGAGCAGTGGGCCAACAAGGTCTGGAACTACGGCTCCGGTCTCGGGGCGGAGGTCTCGCTGAAGGATTTCCGGAAGGATATCATCATCGAGCTCTACAACGAGGCGGGACAGCTCGCCATCGCCTACAAGATCTACCGCTGCTGGGTCTCCGAGTTCACCGCCCTGCCGGAGCTCGACGCGAAGGGAGAGGTGATCGCCATCCAGTCGATCAAGCTGGAGAACGAGGGATGGGAACGGGACTATGAAGTGGCCGAACCGACCGAGCCCTCATTCCTCGAACCCGCATAACGGATGAGGCCGCTGTCGGCTCACGATATCGTCGCGATCCGGGAAGAGGCGCGGAGGCAGCACCCGGTGGATCGTGCTCTCACGATCCTCGGCCGCGCTCTTCCCGAACGATCGTGGGACGATCTTGCCGCACTCTCGATCGGCCGGCGGGACGCGCTGCTGCTGGAGCTGCGCGCCCGCACCTTCGGCGACACCCTGGAGGGGACCGCGAGCTGCGCGGAGTGCGGCGAGAAGCTGGAGTTCCCCCTCTCGATCGGCGAGCTCATGCAGGCGACATACGAATCGACGGAGCCCGGGCCGACGGTCGACGGCTTCCGTCCGCTGCCGACCCCGACGGGGGATCTCACCTTCCGGTTCCTCGACAGCCGTGATCTGGCCGCCGCCGCCGGCTCTCCCGATCCCGTCGCTGCGCGATACACCCTGGCCCGACGCGCCCTTGCGAACGCCGACGGCACGCCGCTGGAGCGGGAACCGGACGCGGAGACGACGGCGCTGCTGGCCGAAGAGATATCGAAGCACGACAGATTTGCGGATATCACCCTCTCGCTCGTCTGTCCCGCATGCGGACGGGGGTGGGATACGACACTCGACATCCTCTCATACTTCTGGGAGGAGATATCGGCCGCCGCCCTCGGGCTGCTCCACGACGTTCATCTGATCGCGTCGGCCTACGGCTGGCGCGAGGAAGAGATTCTGGCGATCCCGGCGGCGCGCCGCCGGGCCTACATCGATATGATACTCTGATGGCCGACGCACTGACGAGAATATCGGAACGCCTCTTCGGAACGGCGGACGTCGTTCGGCCCGACCTTGCCCCGACCCTTGTCGCGGCGGCGCCGGGGATCGAGCCCGACATATCATATCAGGATGCGTCGATCGACCCCGCGCCCGAAGCGGCAGGGAAGATCGAACGACCGCATCCCGGACCGCCGGCGCCGCGCGCGCAGGGCCCGGCGGCGATTCTCAAGGGGGAGACTCCGGTTCACAACGATTATGACACCCCAAGTCGACGTGAACCCTCCTCTTCCCGACCCCGGACGGCACTCCGGTCCGGGGATCGGCCGGGACGTTTCGAGCCGGTCTCGAAACGCCCGGATACTTTCGACCGGATGGCCGGCGGCCTTCTTCCGCCGGTCGTTCCGTCGCCGCTCCATCGGGACCGACGGCTCCCGGAATCGCGGCATGAAGATGACGTGTCGCGAGATATCGAACCGGTCGTTCCTTCGCACGCGACACGACCGCCGACCACGGCACGACAGGCCGACCCGACCGTGGAGCCCGAATACCTCCGGTCGCGATCGATAATCGGACCGAGGGCCGGAGAGCCTCCGGTGGAACGGCCGAGCCTCGTCCCGATGCGCCCGGAAAAGGAAGGGGCGTTCGATCTCCGGTTCGACGCCACGGTGGACCACGGAACCGTGGCGCAGGGGGAAATCGCCGCGGACGAATCGATTCGCGATACGACAGGAAGATCCGGCGATACGATCCACCCCGCGATCCGCACAGGAGCGCGAACGGAGCAGCGGAAGGCGCAGAGCCCCTTCGGCGGGCAGAACGAGAGGAACGAAACCCGGTCGGATGAGACCGAAAGAACTATCACGATAACGATAGGTCGTATCGACGTCCGGGCGGTTCATCCCCCGCCGCCGCCGGTACAGAGCGCTCCCAGGCGCCACACGCCGTCGCTGACGCTGGACGATTACCTCAAGCAGCATAACGGAGGAGGGAGGTGAGCAACTTCCTGGGCATAGCAACCGTGACCGCCGGCATCCGGCAGTTGATACGGGACGCGGTGGAGGCGGCGGTGGCGGGCGCCGACATCAGCACGGCGCGCCCGGACGCCCCCAGCGGCGTACCGGACCCGCGCGTCAACATCTTTCTCTACAACGTCACGCCGAATCCCTCCTTCCGGAACATCGATCTCCCCACCCGCAGATCGGACGGCTCGCTTGCCGCCCGGCCGATGGCGGCTCTCGATCTGCACTACCTTCTCAGTTTCTACGGAGACGAGTCGGAGCTGGTGCCGCAGCGGCTGCTGGGGAGCACGATCACGGCGCTCGGAGCGCAGCCCGTTATCACTCGCGACACGATACGCAGAGCGATTGCGGCGGGGCCGGGGACCTTCCTGGAGGATTCGAATCTGGCGGAGCAGGTCGAGTCGGTCCGTGTATCTCCTGAAGCGATCAATCTTGAGGAGCTTTCCAAACTCTGGTCGGTCTTCTTCCAGACCCCGTACGTTCTCTCGGTGGCCTATACCTGCTCGGTGGTGCTGCTGGAGGCGAATCTGAACCCGCAGCCGTCGCTCCCGGTCCGCGCCGCCAACATCCGCGCGATACCGTTCCGCAAGGCGACGATCGACAGGGTCGTATCGAGCCTGGGGACAAACGTCCCGATCACCTCCGATACCATCCTCTCGATCCGCGGAAGCGATCTGGCGGCGACTACGGTGCGCGCCCTTATCGACCAGGACGAGACGACTCCGGCAGGAATATCCGATACCGAGGTGACGGTCGATCTCTCGTCGTTCCCCGCATCGGTGCTCCGCTCGGGGGTAAGGACCGTCAGGCTGGTCTATCCCGTCACGATGGATGACGGGACCGTGCTGGAGGATGGCTTCGGGTCCGACATCGCCCCCTTCGTCCTCCGGCCGACGATCACGCGGGCGCAGGTCCAGAACCCGCAGGGGGAGAACGACGCCCCGCGATCGGCCGATATCGAGGTCCGCGTCCGCCCGCGCGTCGGGCTGCGGCAGAGCGTGGTCATGCTCCTGAACGAGTTCAACCCGCCTGCCGGACGCGCCCCCCGCTCCTACACCTTCGACGCCCCCTCCCGCGACGTCGAGGGAGCGCCCGACTCGACCAACACGCTCCTGATCCCCGTCTCCGGCCTTGCGCCGGGGCGCTATCTGGTACGAGTCCAGATCGACGGAGCCGAAAGCCTGCTGGAAACGAACCCGGGCGGACTGCTCGCCACGCCTCGCATAACGATATCGTAGAATGAACGATTGAACCGATGAGCGACGCCGAACGATACGACAGGTACGAGATGAACCAGCGCCTGCTGATGGAGGCCCTGGCCGACGTGCGCCGCATGGTGGCGGGCGAACCGGCGGAGAGCGCGGGCGAGGCGGTTCCCGCCCCCGCGCTCGAAACGATCGCCGAAGGCTTCGGTCTCAGCACGTTCGAACGGAACCTGCTCCTCCTCTGCGCCGGCATGGAGCTGGACGGCGGCTTCGCCTCCCTCTGCGCCGAGGCGCAGGGAGACCCGCAGAAACGGTACCCGACCTTCGGTCTGGCGCTGGCGGCGCTCCCCGGCGCCCACTGGAGCGCCCTCACCCCGCAGGCTCCGCTCCGCCGCTGGCGGATGATCGAGGTGGGGCACGGAGGAGCGCTCACGGCATCACCGCTCCGGATCGATGAGACCATCCTCCATTTCCTCGCGGGGACGGCGCAGATCGATCCCAGGCTCCAGCCTCTTCTGAAGCATGTTCCATCCACCGGAAGCATAGCCCCAAGCCACCAGACGGCGCGCGACGCCGTGCTTGCCGCATGGCGCACCTCCGGCGACGGCGAACGCTCCATCCCGGCCGTGCAGCTCTGCGGAGCGGACGAGGCGTCGATACGGACGATCGCGGCGGCCGCCTGCCGGGCCGTCGGGCTCGAACTGCTTGCTCTATCGCCCCTCGATCTTCCCCTCTCCCTCCCCGAACTGGAGACCGTCGCCCGGCTGCTGGAACGGGATCTCCTCCTCCGCTCCTGCGCCCTCCTGATAGAGTGCCGCGGAACGGAGCCGGCCGACAGGGACCGCGATCGCGCCGTGGCCTGGCTGAGCGAGCAGATGCAGGGGGCGCTGATCCTCTCGACTCCCGAGCGTCGGCGAACAGGATCGCGACGCACCATGTATGTGGAGGTGGGACGTCCCCCCGCGGCCGAGCAGCGGACCCTCTGGCGGGAGACGCTGGGGGGTCACGCGACCGCATGCAACGGAGAACTCGATCGAATCACATCGCAATTCGACCTGAATGCCGGAACGATCCGGGCGGTCGCGAACGATGCGGTCGATATGGGAGAAGCTACCGGCGACGGAGCGGGAAAACATCTCTGGGAGACCTGCATCCGCCACCTCCGCCCGAAGCTCGAGGAGCTCGCACAGAGGATCGTTCCCGCCGCCCGATGGGACGACCTGGTGATCCCCGCCGCGCAGCGGGAGACGTTGCGGCAGATCGTGGCGCACGTCCGCAGGCGACGGATGGTCTACGACGACTGGGGCTTCGCAAAGAAGGGATCGCGCGGGCTCGGCATCAGCGCCCTCTTCAGCGGGCCGAGCGGCACCGGCAAGACGATGGCCGCGGAAGTGCTCGCGGCCGAACTGGGACTCGATCTCTTCAGGATAGATCTGAGCTCCGTCGTCAGCAAGTATATCGGAGAGACCGAGAAGAACCTGAAGCGTGTCTTCGACGCAGCCGAGGAGGGAGGAGCCGTCCTCCTCTTCGACGAGGCCGACGCGCTCTTCGGCAAGAGAAGCGAGGTGAAGGACAGCCACGACCGCTTCGCCAATATCGAAGTCGGATATCTGCTGCAGCGGATGGAGGCGTACGAGGGGCTGGCGATCCTCACGTCGAACCTCAAGAACTCGCTCGACACGGCGTTCATGCGGCGCATCAGATTCGTCATCAACTTCCCCTTCCCCGACGCATCGGCTCGCGAGGAGATCTGGCGACGGGTCTTCCCCGATGCGACGCCGGTGGAGGGACTGGAGATCGCCGCGCTTGCCCGGCTCAATCTGGCCGGAGGGAACATCAGGAACATCGCCCTTAACGGAGCCTTCCTTGCGGCCGACGCCGGGGAGCCGGTAGCGATGCGCCACCTGATGACCGCGGCAAGGAGCGAGTACGCGAAGCTGGAGAAACCTCTGGGAGAATTCCCGTCGTGAGATACCGACGGATCGATCTGCGATGAATATCGATCTCCATATCGAGGAACTGGTTCTGCACGGCTTCGCGCCGGGCGACCGGCACGCCGTGGAACGGGCGATCCGTGCCGAGCTGACCCGGCTCCTGCTCGGATCCTCCGAAGAGAGATCGAACGGCTCGGTGAATCATCTCGACGGCGGAGAGATCCGCCTCCCGGCGCAGGAAGACCCGGATTCGGTGGGCGTCGGAATCGCCCGGGCAATCCACGCGGGGCTGCCCGGGAGAGAATCGGGAAGCGATCATCCCGAACGTGAGAGCATATCGCACTGAGAGAATAACAGCTGAACGGATGTGGGGATGAACAGAGCCCTGCATCCGTGAGGACCTTCGCTCAACACAAGAGGTCATGGGACACACGCACCAGACGGCACAAGGGGCGCCGAAGGCCGCTGTCGCATCGCGACAGGCCTCAGTAGCCCCCCCTGAGCGAACCCTGCGGGGAGAGCAGGCCGCGCCGTCGATCGTGCATGACGTCCTCGCCTCCGCCGGTTCCCCGCTCGACGGAGATGTCAGATCGTTCATGGAGGGGCGGTTCTCGCATCGCTTCGACGAGGTCCGTGTCCATACCGATTCCCGGGCCGCCGAGTCGGCGGCGAGCGTCAGGGCACACGCATATACGGTCGGTCACGATATTGTCTTCGGCCGCGGCGAATATGCTCCCGGCACGCCGGCGGGGAGAGAACTGATAGCCCACGAGCTGGTCCACACCGTACAGCAGCGGGGGCTCCCCCGCCCCGGCGCATCGCTCGCCGTCGCCGAGGGAGGCTCGCCGGCGGAGCATGAGGCCGACGTCGCGGCACGACAGGCCCTCCGCGGCGGCGCCCCACGGATCGGCGTCTCGCCGGACGGCAGCCTGGTTCAGCGGCTTCAGCGGAAGGAGTACGGCACCTACGTCTCCACCCAGGGGGATGCGAAATACGTGGATGCCGGGTTCGCGTTCTACAGGGACTGGGGTCATCCGAACGTGATCAGGGCGACGACGATGAACGACGTCCTGACCGATCTGAACAAATCCACATCGCCGATCGATACGTTCCGCATCGTGTCGCACGGGAACGATTACGGCATGATGTTCGGGCTGATGCCGGAGATCCTGCCGGAAGGGTTCGGCGCGGAGGCGACCGAATTCACGACGGAGTCGCGATTCATCAAGCATTTCAAGTCGATAACGCTGGTGAGCGCCTCCTTCTTCAACAGGATCTACGGAGCGCTCTACAAGCATCCGAAGTCGCTGGCGATGCTGACGAAGCTCGGCGGCGGCGCGACGGCTCCCGCGGAGGATACCCATCTCGGCATCCTGCTCCGGGCGCTCGTCGACCAGTACTATCTGGCGAACGTGAAGCTCCCGGCCGACCCCGCCGAACCCGACAAGGACCCCGGAGCCCCGAAGATCCCGAACCGTGCCCCGCTGGAGCAGTTCAACACGCTTCGGATCACGACATACAAGAAGGCGATCATCGACGCGGCGGCGCCGACCGACAAGGCGGACGTCACCAAGGCGATCGAGGGTCTCCCCGCCGAGATCGGTCCCGCGATGGCGGCCGGCGGCGGGCTCACGTTCGGCGCACTCTCGCAGACCGACGCCGACACGCTCGGCGACTCGATCGTCGAGGATGTCGGGGGGACCAAGCAGTTGAAGAAGGATATATCGAAGTCGGTGAAGGAAGGAGTGGGGGGCCCGTTCCTCACCCTGCTCCGGAGCGTGCGGAAGAAGATCACCGCCAGGACGCATGTGGAGATCAGGGGATGCAACATCGGCAAGGATCCATCACTTCTCGATAAGCTGCGCGGGTTCTTCGGCGACGGAACGGAGATCCCCTCGATCTCCGCTCCCGACCTCTTCCAGTACTACTTCGCCCTCAGCTTCGTGGCCTACGGCGGGGCCGCGAGCGAGACGGCGCAGATGGCCGCCGACCACGCCGACTCCACAAAGGAGGTCGCCTCCTCCTTCGAAGATCAGAAACGTATCAGATCGGGAGAGCTGACCGTTGTCGTGAACGAGAAGAAGCTCTCCGATCTGGCGACCAAATACGGATGGTCGGAGCCGGAGCTGCGGAGGCTCAACCCGGAGCTCGCCGACCCGAACGCGCTCACGCCGGGAGAGAAGATCTGGCGCGTCCCCCGCACCGAAGTCCCGGCCGGCTCCTACCCGACCCTCCTCGCCTTCTGCAAGGGGTATCTGAACGACGAGAAGCTGCTGCCGCAGGTCACGACCGCGAACCCGCAGCTCAAGGCCCCGACGGGACTCGACCCATCGGAGCCCGATAAATCACCGAGGCTCTCGCCGACCGACAGAGTCAAGGTGCCGGCAAGCCTCTTCTCGACTCCCGTGGCATCGGCCGCCCCGACCTACGCCGACTACGAGAAGACGATCCGGGGGGGCGGCCAGACGGTGGCGGTCGATTCCTCCAGCAATAAACCGGTGATGTACATGGACTTCTCGAAATGGTCCACGACGGTCGGCAAATGGCTGGAGACGCAGAAGTTCGATCCCAAGGGACGGACCGCCGCCGAGCTCACGAAGTTCTTCGCGGCGAAGAAGGGGGGACTGCCGGAAGCGGCGAAGAAGATCCACATGCAGTTCCTGTCGCGCGGCTACCCGACGATCATCGACCCGCTTTTCCCGGACGATCCACGGTACAATGCGCATATCATCAAGCGCCCCTGACGAGGCGCGACATCGATTGAACGAGTATCGCGACCGGTAAATCGTGTCGGGATACATGAAGGTTTCAACGAAGAGGAGCACGACATCATGAGCTCATTCCCCCGCTCCCCCAGACTTCAGAAGGGGGCGATCATAGGTCTCGACCCGTTCAACCCGCTGGCGAGCATCATCGTGTTCCAGTACAACCCGGAATCGATGTCCCGCTCGCTCGCCGTGAACGCGTTCGGCAAGGAGGCCAACATGGGAGAGGCGCTCCGGCTGAACGGTCCGCCGCGGGAGACGATCACCGTGTCGATCGAGATCGACGCCACCGATCAGCTCGAGAAGGGTGATCCGCTGGCCGCGTCGCTCGGGATCTATCCGACCCTGTCGTCGCTGGAGATGCTCCTCTACCCGAAGTCCGCGCTCGTGATCGGCAACCAGATCGCGGCGGCGTTCGGGATCACGGAGATCATCCCGCCGGAGGCGCCCCTTACTCTCTTCATCTGGGGGATCAAGCGGATGCTGCCGGTCAGGATCACCGCTTTAACGATCACCGAGGAGGCGTTCGATCCGGATCTCAATCCGATACAGGCGAAGGTGAGCCTGACCATGAACGTCCTCACCTACCACGACCTGGGGCTCCTCACACCGGGGGGCACCCTCTTCATGGCCCACCAGGTGGTAAAGGAGGTCATGGCGACCATCGGCGGAGTCGGAAATATCGCGGGAGTCGTGAGCGGATCGGTCAATATCCTGTAAGGATATTTCATATCAGCCATCTCCGTGCGGCCCGCTGCGCGCGGATATCAGGAGAGGATGATGTTCGAACAAGGAAGCAGATACTCGTCGATAGAAACCGGCACGGTCCGGACCGAGGAAGGGGACGGCGCCGTGCGTGAGATACGATATGTCCGCCGGCGGTTCCTTCCCGCGCCGGAGAACATGACCGTCCTCATGGAGCATACGACGGCGCAGGGGGAACGTCTCGACCACATCGCCGCACGATATCTCGGCGACCCGACACTCTTCTGGCGCCTCTGCGACGCGAACAAGGCGATGCGTCCGGACGAGCTCACGGAACATCCCGGAACGATCCTTGCGGTCGCGATCCAGGGGCCGTAAGGGAGAGGTCGAGCCGCGACGCACCGTGCCGTCGATTCGTCATCCGATACAGATTCAGTTCCATACCGACAGGCGATCATGCTCTCGAGTATTCTCGGCATACGACTCCTTCTCTGGACCGGCGGGACCATTCCGACTCCCGTGCCGATGGAGGTGCTGGAATCTCTGCTCCAGGTGGATGTGACCAACGACGCCGAGCAGGGGGACGGCTTCCAGATGACCTTCTCCATCGGGAAGGGGAAGCTGGGAGAGTTCGGCATCCTCTCCGGCGGATCGATGGCCCTCTTCAACCGGGTCTGGCTGACGGCGATCTTCGGGGTGACCCCGGAAGTGCTGATCGACGGGATCATCACCCATCATCAGCTCTCCCCCGGCAGCGAGCCCGGCAGTTCGGTCCTGACCGTCACCGGCAAGGATGTGAGCGTCATGCTCGATCTGGAGGAGAAGAACATGCAGTATCCGAACCAGCCGGACAGCGTCATCGTGCTCCAGCTGATCGCCGCCTACGCGACCTACGGCCTGATCCCGCAGGTGGCCCCCACGACCGACGTGCCGATCGAGATACAACGCATTCCGAGACAGGCCGAGACCGACCTGAAGTTCATCAGGCGCCTGGCCGAACGGAACGGCTTCGTCTTCTACATCGAACCGGTGACGACCGGCGTGAACACCGCGTACTGGGGACCGGAGATCCGGACGGGGCTGCCGCAGCCGGCGCTCTCGCTCGACATGGGCCCGGACACCAACGTGAAGCGGATGGAGTTCGCCAACGACTCCCTTGCGCCGGTGGCGCCGAAGGGAACGATCTTCGAGCCGATGCTGAAACTTTCGATCCCTCTCCCCTCCCTCCCTTCACTCCGTATCCCTCCGCTGGTCACGTCGCCGGCGGAGCCTCGTAGAACGACATTGCTCCGGAATTCGGCGAGCAAGAACCCGGCCGAGGGAGCAACCGCGGCGGTGGCGGCCTCGACACGCGCGCCGGACGCGGTCACGGCGAACGGAGAGCTGGACGGGGTGCGGTTCGGACATGTTCTGCGGGCACGGAAACTGGTGGGAGTGCGCGGCGCGGGAACATCGTACAACGGAGATTACTACGTCCGCCGGGTCACGCACATGATGCGCCGCGGCGAGTACACGCAGCAGTTCACGATCAGCAGGGAGGGGACCGGAGCGCTCCTGCCGATCGTGCGCCCGTAGGCCGGTCCGCATCGATATATCGGATCGGTAATTTCTTTAGAGTCATCGCGGTCAGGATCATACCATGAGCAGCACGTTCTACGGAAAATATCGCGGCACAGTGACCGACAACCAGGACCCGCTGATGATGGGGAGGGTGAAGGCGACGGTCCCCGACGTTCTCGGCGACCAGCCGAGCGGCTGGGCGATGCCGTGCGCGCCGTTCGGCGGAAACCAGACGGGGTTCTTCGCGCTGCCGACCGTCGGGGCCGGGGTGTGGATCGAGTTCGAACACGGCGATCCCGACTATCCGATCTGGGCGGGATGCTGGTGGGGATCGGCCGCGGAACTCCCTCCCCTGCTTCTGGCTCCCCCCTACAAGAAGGTGATGATCGTGACCGAAGGGGGACACAGTATAACGCTGGACGATACTCCCGGCATCGGCGGTATAACGCTGGAGACCTCCGGGGGACAGAAGATCGTCATGAACTCGACGGGGATCGAGATCGACAACGGCATGGGGGGATCGATCAAGATGACCGGTCCGCAGGTCTCCGTCAACAGCGGCGCGCTGGAGGTGATCTGATGCCCGGATTCATTCTGCACCAGGGGGCCACGGTCCTCTGCATGCACGGCGGCCAGGCGCAGCCGACCGCGCCGAACCCTCGCGTGAAGGTCGGCGGCCAGCCGGTGGTGACGCAGCCCTCCCCCCATACGGTAGCCGGCTGCCCGTTCACGACCGGCTCCAACCCGATGCCGTGCGTCACGGCACAGTGGACCACCGCCGCCGTTCGCGTCAAGGTGGGGGGGATGCCGGTGCTCCTGCAGGACAGCCAGGCGGTATGCGCGCCGAACGGAACAGGTGTGATCATCGCGGCAACGCAAGTACGAGTAAAGGGGACATGATGCACGTCGACTATCCGATACATTTCGAGGGGCGCGGACGCACTGCCGTCACGACGCATGAAGACCATATTCGCGATATGATCGAACAGGTGCTCTTCACCTCGCCCGGCGAGCGGGTGAACAGACCGACGTTCGGCAGCGGGCTCATCCAGCTCGTCTTCGCTCCGGCCAGCACCGTGATCGCCGCCGCCTCCGAGATGGCGGTGCAGGGCTCGCTGCAGCAGTGGCTGGGGGATCTGATCCAGGTGGAGGCGGTGGCGGTCGATATCATCGACTCCACCCTCCGCGTCACCGTGCAGTACACGATCCGACGCACACAGAAACGCCAGGTGGCGCAGTTCTCACGCGAGGTGTAGCATGAGCCTCCTCTTCACCACCGTCGACCGGGCCCGCCGCGCGGCAGTGCAGGCCGACCCGACGCTCAACGGGATCGACACGGTCGAGATCATCCCACGCTCCGACGGTTCGCCGTCGGCGGTCGGGGCGGTCATGCTCGTGCGGTTCTTCAGGCCGATCCCGGCGTTGGCCGCCGACAACGTGCGCATCGCCGGGATGATCGGCCCGACGATCGGGGATGAACTGACCCCGCTCTGGGTCACCCCCGCCTCCCCTCTCTCGGAGCCCGCCGATCCGCTCTTCACCGACGCGGAGCGTATCCGATACGCATCGCTCCCCGATGCGGCGAGCGTCCTTGTCGTGGTCATGGGACCGATGGGCGATCTCCCCGCCGCGCGCCTGTCGATCGTTACCTCGCAGCCCGATCCGACTCCGCCGACAGGATTCGACCCGCCGCTCTCCTCGATCGACCTCGCCCTGGAGTATCTCCCCTCCTCCCGCGCCGCCTACCGATGCGGCGACGAGGACAGGCGGCAGAGAACGGCCGACAGCACACATCTCAACGGGATAGATTTTCTCGAGGTGATGGATCGCGAGTCGCCGACCCCGCAGAGCCGGCAGACCGTCCTCTTCGTCCGCTGCCTGAAGCCGGTGGCGGGGATCTCCGCCGATAACATATCGATCACGGGGGGGGTGCGGATCACCCCGGTGCGCGCGGTCTGGGCCTTCCCCGCCGACGCCGTTCCCGCCGTGAACACGATCGCGAGCCCCGCCGAGCGGAGCTTCTTCGCAGCGCTTCCGGAGCCGGAGCGGGTCCTGGTGGTCAGGACCGACGCGACGGGAGATTTCTCGACCTACACCCTGGCGATCGTCCAGTCGCTCGAGAACCTCTCCCCCCTTCTCGGCTTCGATCCGCAGCTCGCCGTGGTGCGCTTCTCGTTCAAGGTGGAATGCCCGAACGATTTCGACTGCGCCCAGCCCCCGGCCTGCCCGCCGCCGACGCACACGGAGCCGCATATCGATTATCTCGCAAAGGATTACACAAGCTTCCGGCGGCTGATGCTCGACCAACTGGCGACGATCATGCCGGCGTGGACCGACCGCAGCCCCGCCGACGTGCAGGTCGCGCTCGTCGAACTTCTCGCCTACGTCGGCGACCACCTGAGCTACTATCAGGATGCCGTCGCAACGGAGGCGTATCTCGGCACGGCCCGCCGCCGCGTCTCCGTGCGGCGTCACGCCCGTCTGCTCGACTACTTCATGCACGACGGCTGCAACGCGCGCGCCTGGATCTGCTTCACCCTGACCGATCCCCCCGGAGCCGCCGAGGGGATGCCGATCCCCGCGGGGACTCCGCTTCTATCGCGTTCCGACGGAGGAGATCTGGTCTTCTCCTCACAGGCCGGCATACCGATCGACGAGCCGCTCGTCTTCGAGACGATGGAGGATATCACGCTCCGTCTATCCCGCAGCACGATCCTTTTCCACACCTGGAGCGACGGCGACTGCACGATTCCGTGCGGCTCCGTGCGGGCAACGCTGGTCAGGGAGAACGGGCTCGAACTTGCGGCGGGAGACCTCCTGATCTTCGAGGAGACCGCCGATCCGAAGAGGGGCAACAAGGCCGACGCCGACCGCACTCATCGGCACGCCGTGCGCCTGATCTCGGCGATCCCGACCCACGACCCGCTTGACGGCACGCCGATCATGGAGATCGAATGGGATAGAGGGGATGCCCTCCCCTTCGATTTCCGGGTCTCCTCGCGGACTGAAACAGGGCTGGTCCTGAACGATATCGGGGTCGCGCGCGGGAACGTGGTCATGGCCGACCACGGCCGATCGGTCTCCCAGACGCTTGTCGCGGACGATGTTCCGGGAGGACGCGACTTCCGCTACAGACTCAACGAGGGACCTGTCACGTTCCGACGGAAAATGGATCGTCATGCTCCTGCGTCGGCCGCATCGGAGTACGATTCCCGCATGGCCGAGCCGGCCATCGAGATCGTCCAGGGGGATCTTATCTGGAAGCCGCAGCCCGATCTTCTTGGAAGCGACCGTTTCGCGCCCGAGTTCGTGGTGGAGATAGAATCGGACGGCACGTCGTATGTACGGTTCGGCGACGGCACGCACGGCAAGATTCCCGAGGAAGGGACACCTCTTATTGCGAAGTATCGAATCGGCGTCGGTCGCGACGGCAACGTCGGCGCGGAGGCGATCAACTCCCTCACCTCGCCCGTCGAAGGAATCGAGAGAATCTGGAACCCGCTCCCCGCTATCGGCGGGTGCGAGCCGGAGTCGATCGAGCAGGTCCGGCAGTACGCGCCGAACGCCTTCCGCAGTCAGGAGCGCGCGGTCACGGAGGCCGATTACGCCGAGCTGGCGGAGAGGCACCCCGATGTGCAGAAGGCCGCCGCCGTCTTCCGCTGGACCGGAAGCTGGTACACGGCGTTCGTCACCGTCGACAGATTCGGCGGGAAGCCGGTTGATGCCCGCTTCAAGGAGGAGATGGCGCGATACCTGGAGAAGTTCAGGATCGTGGGATATGATCTGGAGATCAGCGCGCCGGTCTTCGTGCCGCTCGACATCCGGCTCAGGATCTGCGTCCGCCCCGGCTATTTCAGGAGCGACGTCAAGCAGGAACTCCTTCGCGTCTTCGGCAGCGGCATGATCGAGGGGGGACGCCGCGGGTTCTTCCATCCCGACAACTTCACCTTCGGACAGTCACTCCATCTGAGTCGGATCTATCGGGCGGCCCTCGACGTGCCTGGTGTCGATACGGTCGATGTCGTCCGGTTTCAGCGCTGGGGCGTGTCCGCCGACGGCGAGATCGCCGCGGGGGCGCTTGTTCCGGGTCAGCTGGAGGTCGTGCGGCTCGACAACGACCCGAGTTTCCCGGAGAACGGAAAGATCGAGTTCGAGATGGGAGGAGGATTATGAGCACACATCACGATATACCCGGTTCCTGCTCCTGCGCCGCCTGCACCGAAGCGGCGGTCCGGACCCTGGTCAACGGGCCGGGGCGTTCGTCGCTCTCCTACAGACTCGGGACACACGGCTCCTTCAAGGAGGCGATGATCGGGCGTCTGTCGCGAACCGATGCGCTTCGTCCCCTCTCGACCCGCGACGACGACGATCCCTCGCTGGCACTCGTCGACGCATGGGCCGTCGTGCTCGATGTCCTCTCCTTCTACCAGGAACGGATCGTCAACGAGGGATTTCTCCGCACGGCGACGGAGCGGCGGTCGATCCTGGAACTGGCCCGCTCCATCGGCTACGAGCTGGGACCCGGTGTGGCGGCGGGAACCTTTCTTTCGTTCACGGTGGAGGATTCCGTGGGGACGCCGGGATACGCCGAGATCCCGACCGGAACCAGAGTGCAGAGCCTCCCCGGACCGGGAGAGACTCCCCAGACCTTCGAGACGACATCCGATATAACGGCCCGCGCCGAGTGGAACGCGATGCTTCCGAAGACCTCCCAGGCACGCACGCCGCGAACGGGAGACAGGGAGATCTATCTGCTCGGGACATCGACCGGTCTCAGAGCCGGGGACGCGCTCGCATTTATCGGAAGCGACCGTATCTCGAATCCCTCCAGCGGCCACTGGGCGTTCCGCCGGATAGCGCAGGTGGAAGTCGATGCGGCCGGAGGACGCACCAGAGTGACCTGGGTAGAGCCGCTGGCCTGGAAGACGGCCGGCGCAACGCCCTCGACCGTCAGGGTCTTCGCCATGCGCCAGCGCGCCTCCCTCTTCGGGAACAACGCCCCCGACTGGCGGACCATGCCTCTCGACGTCCGGAAGCAGTATGCCGCCGACTACGACGGCAGACCCACACTGGCGAGCATCGGCCCGTCCGATTTCGGCCTGGCGCTCATGGGCCGGAGGCTGAGCGTAAAAGCGATCGACCCGGCCGTCGGGAAGGAATGGCCCGGCTTCACATTGAGCGAGATCGATGCCGGCACAGGTGTCGTGCATCTCGACGCGATTTACCCCGCGATCATAAACGAGGGCTGGGTCGTTCTGGCAACCGCGACCGATACCGAACTGTACGGGGTCACCCAGGCCGTCGAATCATCCCAGGCCCAGTTCACCCTCACCTCGAAGACGATGCGGCTCACGCTCAGCGGGGTCGGCCTGAAGACGAAGTTCGACAAGATGATCCGTCAGACGGCGGTCTTCGCGCAGAGCGAGGAGCTGGAGATCGCGCAGTCGCCGATCGTTTCCGCGATTACGGGGAACTCCATCACTCTCGATCGGGTCGTCTCCGGCCTCGTACCGGGGCAGCTCATGATCGTCTCGGGAAACGATGCGACCTCCGGCGTGAAGGCGAGCGAGGTCGTGATCGTGCGGGAAGCGCCGACGGTCGGAGGAACGACCGAAATCCGGTTCGATCCGGCATTGCAGCACGGCTACGTCCGCTCCGGCGTACGCGTCTCCGGAAATATCGCGCCGGCAACGCACGGCGAGACGAAGAAGGAGATCCTGGGGAGCGGCGACGGCTCGGCCGGCTTCCAGCGGTTCACCCTGAAGGCCGGTCCCCTCACCTATGTCTCGGCGGAAACGCCCGCCGGCAGCGTCACCACGCTGGAGGTCCGCGTGGATGGGATACTCTGGTCGGAGGCCCCCTCCTTCAACGATCTGGGACCGCGCGACAGGGCATACGTGGTCAGGATCGAGGATGACGGCAAGGTCAACGTCCGCTTCGGCGACGGGATCACCGGCGCGCGCCTTCCGACCGGATATGAGAACGTGACGGCGAAATATCGCGTCGGGACCGGAGTGAAGGGGATGGTCCACGCCGGGCAGCTCTCGCTCCTCCTGGCGCGCCCGCTCGGCGTGAAGAGTGTCGTGAACCCGACGGCCCCGACCGGCGCGGCCGATCCCCAGAGCCTGGAGGACGCGAGAGAGAACGCCCCGTTCGCCGTGATGGCGATGGGACGAGTCGTATCGCTTCAGGACTACGAGGACTTCGCCCGATCGTTCGCCGGGGTCGCCAAGGCGCTGGCGCAGCCGATCTGGGCGGGCGACCGCGAGGTGGTCTATCTGACGGTGGCCGGCGCCGATGGAACCGCCGTCCCCCACGATTCCAGAATCTATCGCAATCTAACAACCGCGATCCGCACCTCCGGCGGAGCGCGCCGCGTGGAGATCGCGACCTACGAGTCGATCACGTTCGACCTGAGCGCCGACCTCATGGTCGATCCGCGATATATCGCGGCCGACGTGCTCGCCGCCGTCAGAGCGATGCTCCTGACGGAGTTCTCGTTCGAGCGCCGGGCGTTCGGGCAGCCGGTCCATCGTAGCGAGATACTGGCCGCGATCCAGCGGACCGCCGGGGTCGAGGCGGTGACCCTCACCGCGCTGGCGCGGACCGGAACTTCCGGCAACCTCTCGGCGGTGCCCGCCCGCCTTGCCCGCTGGGTCCAGGCCGGCGGAACGACGGAGCCGGCGCAGCTTCTCACCATTTCCCCCGACGGAATAACGTTGCAGGAGACGCAGCGATGAGACTCACCGCGGATACGCTCTACGAACTTCTCCCCGCGATCTATCGGATTCGCGACGCCGAGCTTGGAGGAGCCTCTCCGGGTCCGCTCCGCGCGCTCGTGGAGGTGATCGCCGAGCAGGGGATCGCGATCGAGGATAATATCGCGGACCTCTACAGGAACTGGTTCATCGAGACATGCGATGAATGGGTCGTCCCCTACATCGGCGATCTGCTCGGAGCCAGAAGCCCCTACAGCGTGAGCAGCGGAACGTTCAGCCGCAGGGGTTACGTCGCGAACACGATCACCTACCGACGGCGAAAGGGAGCGGCCTCGATGCTGGAGGCGCTGGCGCGCGACCTGACCGGCTGGCCCGCGCGCGCCGTGGAGTTCTTCTCCCTGCTGGCGACCACGCAGCATCTCAACCACCTGCGCCTCCCGAACGTGCGGACCCCGGACCTGCGCCACAGCGCCCGTCTGGAACGGCTCGGCACTCCCTTCGACGATGTGCCGCGTACCGTCGAGGTACGTCGTATCGAGCCGGGTCGGGGGCGCTACAACATCCCGAGCGTCGGCATCTTCCTCTGGCGCCTGCAGAGCTATCCGATGGAGCGCGCGGCGGCCCGCGCCGTCGACTCGCCGCCGAACGGACGATTCACCTTCCATCCGATCGGGATCGACGCGAACCTCTTCAATGCCCCCCGGACGGAGGCAGAGATCACACATATCGCAGAAGAGCGGGACGTCCCCGCGCCGCTGCGCCGCAGGCCCCTCTTCGACGAGCTTGAAGCGCTCCGCCAGTCGCTGGTCGACGGAACGCGCGCGGATGCGGTCTGGTTCGACGGCGCTCCCGTCCTCAGGATCTTCGTCCCGGAGGACCCGAACGATCCGGCCGGGCCGACGGTGGAGATCCCTCCTTCTCAGATATCGATCTGCGATCTTACAGGCTGGGAGATCCCATCCGACACACGTTCCTACGCACCGGCCGACGGAGGGGACCCGCTGGCGCTCCCGATCCGCGTCGCCGTCGATCCCGTTCTCGGCAGAATAACGTTCCCCGCATCATCCTCCCCCGAACGTGTCGAAGTATCGTACAGCTACGGGTTTCCCGGCGACCTGGGAGGCGGTCCCTACAAGCGGGAGGCCGAGGAGAGCACGCAGAGCGTAGGATGGCGGTTCACCGTGCGGCAGGAAGCCTCCCTCTCCGCGACCGAGGGACCGACCTTCGCCGACGCGGTCCAGGCATGGAACGGCCGGCCGGCCGGAACCATCGGGGTCATCACCGTGGTCGACAGCGGAACGTATGTCGAGTCGATCACGGGCGCTGGGGGGATCACGATCCCGCCGGGGAGCCGACTCACGATCGAGAGCGTGATGGGGGAACTTCCTCTTCTTTCAGGAAGCATGGAGATCGTCGGCGGCCCGGTATCTCCGGACGTCGTCGCCGGCGGGATCACGATCGCGGGATTGATCGTGGAAGGATCGATCACCGTTCTGCCGGGACATCTTGGAGAGCTCCGTGTCGAGCACTGCACGCTCCCTCCTGCCGGCGAGAGTATTATTGCCCGGGGGACGGCCGCGCCGGGAAGCGGAAACGACGATCTGATCGTGACGGTCGACCGGACCCTCTGCGGACGGATCACGCTTACCGAAAGCGTCACGCGGCTGGCCGTGACCGACTCGATCGTCGGGATCCCCACGGCCGCGGAGGGAGATCCCGCCGCCATTGATGCATCGGGATCGGAGGTAGAGATAACCGCTTCGACGATCCTCGGCGGCTGCTCCGCGCGGACGCTCGACGGTTCCAATGCGATATTCACGGGAACCGTGGAGGCCGAACGGAGGCAGACCGGATGCCTTCGCTTCAGCGTGCTTCCGCAGAACTCCCGCACCCCGCGCCGCTACCGGTGTCAGCCGGAAACGGCGCTGTCCGAACGGGCGACGGCGCTGGGGTTGCACTCCCCGCAGGATCTTCCCCCGATGGAATCGACGAGGGTCGTCGCCCGCCTCCGCCCCGCTTTCACCTCGCTCCGTTACGGCGACGCGTCGTACGGGCAGCTCGATCTCTCGTGCCCCGTCGAGATCCGCACCGGTGCGGACGACGGCTCGGAGATGGGAGCGTTCCACTTCCTGCAGGGTCCGCAGCGCGACGCGAATCTTCGCACGTCGCTTCGCGAGTACCTTCGGTTCGGTTTCGAAGCCGGCATCGTTTACGTCACCTAATGGAGGGATGATGAAAGGAGATTTCACCCGATCGACGTTCAGAGCTGACAAGCACTTCAGCGGCGTGCTGATGCAGCAGGGGCGCGTCCAGCTCGATGCCGATTGGAACGAGCAGAACGATATAACACGCCACCGTATCGAGACCGAGACGATCGACGTCGTCGGGCCGACCGGCACACCGAAAGGGGCCGGCGGATTCTCGATCATCACGGATCCCAACACGCTGCCGGTTCAGACCCGGCAGCAGCTCACCACTCTGGGGATCCTTCCGCTGCAGGCAGGCAACTTCCTGATCAACCGCGGGCGATACTACGTGGAGGGAACCCTCTGCGAGAGCGAGGGGGTCCTCTCCTTCACGGGCCAGCCCGACCTGCCGTCGACACAGCCGGTCGGCTCCGACGGGATCTACCTCGCCTACCTGGATGTCTGGCAGCGGCATATCACGCCGATCGACGACCCCTCCATCCGCGAGAACGCGCTGCAGGGGGCCGACACGGCCACGCGGAGCAGAACCGTCTGGCAGGTGAAGCTTCTCCGCGCCGGAAACATCGGCGCCTCCATCACATGCGGAAGCGATATTCCGGCATGGAACGCGCTCCAGGCCGCCTCGGGCGCCCGACTGGCGGCGCGTGCGCAGCCGGAGGCGAACCAGACCAACCCCTGCATCATCCCGGCAAGCGCGGGGTACAGACGGCTGGAGAACCAGTTATATCGTGTAGAGATTCACCGGGGCGGGGCCCCCGGCGTCGCCACCTTCAAGTGGTCGCGCGAGAACGGCTCGGTCGTCGCGGCGATCCGCGAGGCGTCAGGATCGCGGGTCACGATCGCCGATGTCGGGCCCGACACGGTACGCGCCTTCAAGTCGGGCGACTGGGCGGAGATCGTCGACGACAGCAACGACCTGCTCGGCACACCGGGCACGCTGGTCCAGATCGACCTCGTGGATATCGCGACGCGACGCATCACCATGCGGAGCGCCGTCCCCACCATCGGGAACGCCGATCTTGTGCGCCGACCAAGGCTCCGTCGCTGGGACCAGACCGGCAACAGCGCCACCGCGAACGGGATCGTCACCGGCGCCGGAGCCGTGGTGCTGGAGGGAGGGATCGAGATCACCTTCTCCGGCGGCCCCTTCACCACCGGCGAGTACTGGCTGATTCCCGCGCGCACCACCACCGGAGATATCGAGTGGCCGCGCCAGGGAACAACGGCGATCCCGCAGCCGCCGGCCGGGATACGACATACCTTCGCGCGGCTGGCCCTGCTCCGTATGCAGGGGGGCGTGCTGATGGTTCTTGAGGACTGCCGCAGACAGTTCCCCGCGCTGACCGCCATCGCCGCATCCGATGTTTCCTACAACAACGCCAACTGCGATCTGATCCAGGCAAGGACGGTGCAGGAGGCGCTGGACGCCCTCTGCGCCCGCGAGCGCGACTGCTGCGCCCTCACGGTCTCCCCCGGCCCGAACTGGGAACAGATCCTCAGCAGGATCCCCGACAACACCGACGCTCATATCTGCTTCCGAGCGGGCACCTACACCGTCACACGCCCGGTCACGCTGCGGAACAAAGGTCACATTACGATATCCGGCTGCGGACACGGCTCGCACGTGACGGCGCCGAACTTCGAACAGGTCTTCGTGTTCGACCGCTGCAGAAGCGTTTCGATCAGGACGATCCGGGTCTCCGCAGGGGAAGTGGGGTCGAGGGAGGAACGGAAGCGGCTGAACGGCGCGATCACCGTCATGAACACGCCCGATGTCACCATCGAGTCGACGATCGTGTCGTGCGGCGCGGGCGCGGCGCGGGCCGCGTGCTGTATCGCTGTACGAAACGGTGTCGACGCGGGGGGGCCTTCGGTGGCTCTGCCCGGTTCGGTGAGGATCAAGGGATGCGATCTGACGGTGGGACATCAGCAGACAGGGATGCTTCTCGTGAACACGGGACGTGCCACGGTGGAGGACAACAGGATCGACGTCCGGGAACGTCCCCCCTTCCTCGGCATCGCCACACTGGTACGCAACGACAGACGCGTCCGCGCGGGGCTCAGGCGGATGATGGTGGCCGGACTCCGCGGAACGGCGACCGTGGAGACCGAAAACCCGGCGGTGAGAGATAATGCCGGCGCCGGCGGCATGCTCCTCAGAAAGAGGGTACAGAACATCCAGCCGAACACGACGGTCGTGGTGGGAGGCCGCACGCTGAACATGTTCAGCACGAACTCGATCGCGAACAGATGGAGCGGCCTGATCGCGGCGGAGCCGCCGGCCGGCATTACATCGGATCGTGACGCGTTCCGCTACATCTACAGGCTGGCCGACCGCGTGCTGCTGGGAGAAGTCGTCGCCGATGCCGTCGCCCCCTTCCGCCGCTGGCTCGACGCAATATTCGCGGAGAATCTGGCCGTCGGCTCGCAGGGAATCGTCGTGGCCGGCCGCACCGCGACCGATATCCGCATCAGAGACAACACGATCGACGGGATGATGCAGGGGATCCACATCGGCGTCAGCCACCGCGAGACTCAGCGGGGGACACCCGACCGCACGGGGACCGTATCGATCTCCGGCAACACGATCGGCGTGCGGATGTCGCCGGAGATCCCGAACGAACGCCACGGTATTTTCGTCGGGAACGTCGACACGCTCCTGGTGCAGGACAACCATATCTCGGTCAGACGCGCACAGGGAGCCGAGCGGATGAGGATCGAGGGGATACGGATCTTCGGTTTTCTCGGACGTATGGCGATCGTCAGCAGGAATCATCTGGTGAACGCGACGGTCGGCATCGTCGTCAATCCTCTTCCTCCGTTCGGACATGTCCGGGCGCAGTGGCTGGTCTCCGACAACGTGACCCCGGGCGCGCAGCAATCGGTCATAGCGCCGGCGCGCGTCAGGAAAGTCGAGAATTACGCATAGGACAACGCAGGGCGAACGGAGCCGGTTCAATCGGGCTTCGTTCGCCCTGCGAAGTTGAAGAATTCCATATCGGCGGACGGTATTCGGATGGTTTATCGACGGCATCAATGCCGTCGCGGCAGTCCATTGCCCGATAGATTTATCGTTCTTCGATGTTACAAAATAAACGATCGAATATCCCTTTCTCATCTTGACTTCACGGTGCCGGATTAGCGATATTTGTACCGCATTTACGCTCCTTTTGGTATTTGTATATCCGCTTCGCGTGTCGGTTTCTAGCAGGTTCAACTGCATAGTCCCCCGACGTTAAGTTAAGTGGTGTAAGGGTTCGAATCCCGCGTAGTGCATTCTGGCGAGGCCCAAAGCCTCGCCTTTTTATTTGTAGCTCCCCATCCCTCCTCTCATGATCTTCAGCCCCGTAGGGGCGAACCAGATGTAGCAGCGACGTCCCTACAACAATCTTCAGCGCCGAAGGTGCGCACCAGTCTTCTCTGTTAACAATGAGAAGAATGGTACGCACCTTCGGCGCTTGAAGAAATTCGGAATTGTCTCATAGCTACAAATGGGTGCTCCCTACGGGAGCCGATGCCGATACGTACAAGGTTATGTACATGGATACATTTCGCTTTCGGGTGAACCCCGGAATGAATCCTCATCCCGTTCTTTCTCTCCCTGCCCCGAAGGAGCGAGCCATGTGTAGCTGTGGACGCCCGGATTTTTCTCAAGCGCCGAAGGTGCGTACCATTTTTCTTCCTATGGCCATTGAGAAAAATCTCATCAGCAAAAAGACCCAGCGCCTCCCCAGAAACACCTCTTGTAATGCTCACAACCGCCATAGTTGTTCCGTTCTGCAGTAAACTGTAGTCCACTTGACAAGACCTAAATATTCCAACACACGGAATACGACATACGGTGCTACAAGTATCATAATCCCACTCAGATAGCCCAATACCCACCACAATGGTGTAGTTACGGACAGGATAGCAGTAATCGCGCAGGAAATGATGAAACTGGGCACCAGCAGTTTTCGGATCGTCATTTCTCTTTTCACAAACACGATAAGGCCGATCAACAGTTTTGGAGCCGAGTAGAATATCAGCCACAGTATGAAAACAATGAGGAAGCACTCAGCAATTTTTTCGAGTGTGACTATGTGACCATCCCACCATTTCCTGATCACATAATTATCGATCACGGCCATCAGACTTACAAGAGATGCCTCCATAATGAGGGCAACGATCTCAACAAGGAACACACGCGCTTTAGGGGGAATCATATCGACTCCTTGGTATTGAATATCGAGCAACCCATCATCGTACGGTATCCCCGGGAATCGATGATTACAGCAGGCCAATAGGAATCCTGCTCACGCATCAAGAGTAATGCTCAAGCAAAACCTGCCACGCACCGCAGCCCGCGAAGGACTCAGTAGGAAGAGATGATGAATCGGACAAACTATCTATGGTTTACAGCGCCTCTCCACGACCTCACGCATACGGCTTGAACTCATCAAGCAGCTTCAGAAACGGCGTTACGATCGTCCGGCCCAGCGGCAGACTGGCAGCCTGGAGCATCCTGACCAGGATCACGGAGCTGCGGTCGACCAGCCTGTATGTCTTCTCCCTGTTTTCCGAATTGTCGAACAGCCAGTAGAGGATGACGGCGATCTGATAGAGCCAGAGCAGCTCCGGCAGTCTCCCCCCTACCGCCCCGGAGATCTTCGTCCCGCGCAACTGCGCCCCTTCGATCGCGCTTGCGTAGAGCGTCATCGAACGCTCGCGCAGCGGCAGCGACTCCGGACTGAACGGCGAGAGGGGATGCCCCGGATCGGCAGCCACCTTGAAGAGCGCGCGCGACACCTTATGGTAGGGCTGAGCCTCGTTGAGCAGCGCCTTTACTATTCCCGCGATCCTGTTCTCCAGCTTCTTTTCGGTCCGCACCACCTCGTTCGCATGATCAAGGTGGCGCGTGAACGACTGCGTGTAGAACGCGAAGATGATATGTTCCTTCGTCGGGAAGTAGTAGTACGCGGCGCCGAGGCTCATCCCGGCTTTCTGCGCGATACTTCTCATCGTCGTCTTCTCGTACCCTTCCTCCAGAAAAAGCTGGAGTGAGGCTTCGAGTATCCGATCGGCCGTTTCCTGGGATTTCGTTTTCCGTTCTTCGCTCATGCCTGTTATCTGCCGTTGAACAGCAGGGAGATATTCCGCCTGTTCCTGGTAATCAGCCCGAAGGCTCGTCTGGCATAGGGCCAGAGACCGGGACTGCTGAGCCTGTAGGAGAGCTCACGATAGTCCTCCAGGGCATACAGGCAGATAATATAGGCCTTGCTTCCGTAATAGGCTCTAAGCTCGTCGTCGATCACCACCAGATCGGTGGCCGTGGCCGGCAGGTTCACGTGCGGATATTTCGCTTTCACCGCCTCCGATCCGGAGGGGATGAATTCCAGTGAGATATACGCGGGCTGCCTTCTGAGCCACCTGACGCAGCGTATGCAGAAATTGCATTCGGCGTCGTAGAGCACCGTGAGCCGTTTCATGACGTCACCTCATGTCTGAGCGTGATCACATATCTCACCCGGTCTGCACGGCTCGACCGGAGAATTCTTCAGGTGCTCGCTGGGCTCGACGGGTGGAGGCAGGGAATGAATAATATTGCGCCTCCGCACCTTGTTGAACACATAAATATTAAGGAAGTGCATACCGCCGAGCACCAGGAGCACAAGCCCGACCTGCCTTGCAAGAGTTTCGACCGCGTCACGATTGCTCGTCATTTCTCTGCCGACACTCAGATTCAACGAGACATATCCCAGATTGATGAGATAGAATCCCACCACCAGCAGATGGTTCACCGAGCCGGCCAGCTGGGTGTTGCCGCCGAACGCATCCACCAGGAACATCCCCCCGTTCTTATAAAGGGTCCGCGCCACCCAGACCGTCATCCCGATGCTGATCACCAGATATACCAGATATGCTTCGACCGTGTTCATGATATCCTCCGTCGGGTTAGTTTTTGAACACGTTCAAAACTACGTCGCCGCAGAAGGGAATGCAAGAAGAATTTTGAACGCGTTCAAAATGCAGCGACAGGAGAAGCAGGATGGCCAGAAGCGGTTTCACAACCTGTTTTTGAGCTGGAATCGGGGCTTCCGGGGGTTATGAAACCAGCTCGAGGTAATCGGGATGACGAGGTAATCGGGATGACGAGGTAATCGGGATGACGAGGTAATCGGGATGACGAG
>CBINGZ010000046.1:0-43362 GCA_966250335.1 uncultured bacterium
GCTCACCGGATTCGGAGCGACGCTCACGATCGCCGTCCCCTCCTCCGACTCCCCACCCGGGACCGAGCTCACCCCCGGAGCCCGATACCCCCCGTCGCGAACGAGGAGCGTGTCGTCGGGGAAGCCCACCGCCGCGCTCACCATCCTGAAGGAGCCGTTGCGGCGCGTATCGGGGGAGACGTAATACATGGAGCAGCACCCCTTCTCGAACACCAGCTCCCCGATCCCCGCGAAGACGCTGTCCATCGCCGCCGCATCCCGGACGCCGAAGTAGCGACCGCCGGTCTGCGCGGTCAGAAGGCGGAGCGAGTCCTCGGTGTCGAGCAGGAGTCCGATGGCGAACACCGGCACCTCCGCCTGCTGTGCCCGTCGGATCACGGCGCCGATATCGCGCACGGCCGAGCGGTTGTCCTCACCGTCGCTGAGCACCACCACCGCCTTGCGGAACTCCGCCGGTCGCGCCTCGATGTCGTCGATCGCCCGGATGATGGCGTCGTTCATGGCGGTATAACCGTTGGCGTTGAGTCGATCTATCGCACTGCGTAGCGACGTTCTGCTGGAGGTCCAGTTCTGGTCGAGCGTGGTTCCATCGCTGAACGAGTAGATCGCGGCCTCGTCGATCGGGGTGAGCTTGTCGACGAACTTCTTCCCGGCGGACTTCGTCTCGACGAGCCGGGTCGAGTTGCCGAACGCATCCCTCATGCTTCCGCTTCTGTCGAACACCATCGCCACGGAGACCGGCATGGTCCGATCGGCGCAGTTGACCGAATCGATTCTGACGGGGACCCCGTTCTCGGTCAGAAGGAGCTTGTCGGCGATCGCCTCGTAGCGGATCGAATCGCGGAGCACCTTCGCCGAAACGCGGATCACCGGGAAGCGGCTGGAGTCGATCGCGCAGAGCTCCAGTTCGGTGATCGGGAGTTCCTCCACCAGCACCGTGAGCATGCCCGAATTGTTGTCGTGAGCATCTCGTTTAACGAGATTCTTGAAATTCCAGTCGACGATGGCGGCGGTGACCGGGCGTCCGTTCCCCTGGATCACCGTGGAGTAGCGGTTGGTCGCCGCGTTGAACTCCAGCTTCGGGAAGGGACGTCCGTTGATTCTGAGCCCGTGCGAGTCGTACATGCGGTCGTCGCCGACGTAGATCGGGTAGCCCTCGGGGAAGAGTCGCCATTCCGGCTTGTCCCATTCCTCTTTCGGGAACGAGTAGATCCAGACCGGGTCGACGCTGCTGTTGACCGTATCCTCCCACATCGAGTAGGTCCCCCAGGCGGTGATCCTGTAGCGATGCCGCGCGGATGTGGGACTGGGGCTCTGGAGCGTATCGGCCGAGCGGGAGTCGAGATGAAAGGTGTAGGGAAACTGCCGCTGGGCGCGGGCCTCGACGGCAAGGGAGATCAGGGCAAGGATGACCGCACAGGTTCCACGAAGTAATCTTTTCCAGCACATAGGTTCCTCCGGATCAGAAAGTCAGACGGTGTCGATCGGGTGTCGCGTTCCGGTACGGGCTTGACAAGGTCCCGGCGGATCAGTTTCATCGGAATCACACTCCCCGCAAAAAAGGTTCGGGGATGGCCGAACATACCAACGCGATACGCCCGAAGGAAGACAGAAACGGAGGTGAAATCATAACGGCGCGGAGGCCGGCAGTGCGCCGGCCGCTCCGCGCCGGTTCTCAGAAATGTCGGCCCAGGTAGCTGGGGAGCATCGCCCGCCAGGTCGGCCAGTCGTGCCGCCACTCGTTCCCCCAGACCTCCACGTTGTGCGGAATCCCCTTCATCGCAAGGACTTCGCCGAACGCTCTGGAGGCCGACGGGTCCTCGTAGGCGCCGGAGCCGGTGATGAAGTGGTAGTTCTTCCCCTGCCTGAGCCGGTTCAGGGTCTCCCCATCCTGCATGTTCGCCACGTAGTCGACCGGAGAGTTGAAGTAGACGTTCTGATCCCAGTACCCCTTGGTGTATGATTTGAGATCGTAGATGCCGCTCATCGCCACGGTCCCCTGAAAGAGATCGGGACGGCGGAAGGCAAGGTTGGCGGCATGAAGCGCGCCGAGCGACACTCCCGTGGTGATGATCGGCGTGGAGCCCCCGACGGCGTTCCGGATGTAGGGGACCACCTCGTTCTCCACATACGCGTTGAACTGCTGATGCCGGCGCGACTTCTGTGTCGGCGGGATGCGATCGTTCAGCCAGCTTTCGGAGTTGATGGAGTTGATGGAGAAGACCTTGAACTTCCCCTCGTCGATCATCGGGCGGATGGCATCGATCAGATAAAACCGCTCATACTCCAGATAGTCGGCCGCCGCCGACGGGATCATGAGAAGCGCGAAGCCGTAATGGCCGTAGACCGCGATCTCCATGTTCTTGCCCAGACTCGGACTGTGCCACGAATCGAGAATTCTTTGCATGGTCCCCCGATGATATTGATACGGGATTGATGTCGTGCAGGCCGTCGCCGGGGCCCGAGGGTCCGGAACGGTCGATGCGGAAGGATCTGCCCCCGCCCTTCGTCGGCCGTCGGGACGGCCCCGGCCGGGGATACGGGACGAAAGATAAAAAAAGCCGGAAGTTGTCGACGCTGCGGTCGGCTTCCGGCCTGATATATCGTGCACTATATTCTTCGACTCCCTTACGGGGTCGTCCCCCTTCCCGATCCCGTGTCGAGGTTCGATGGGGCTCTGTCGCCGACCTTGAGCGCGTTGACCACATCACGCACCCCCTTCGCCTTCCTGACCACTTCCTCGGCCATCCTTCTATCCCCCTCGGTCGCCACGGAGCCGACCAGGGTCACATCGCCGTTCGACTGAAGTTCCGCCTCCACGTTCTCCATCCCCTTCAGTTCGTCCAGCACTCCCTGGATCTGCGACTCGTCGAGGGCGGTTCTGATGCCGGTCACGGCGGTGTCGATCTTGTCGCCGACCTTCTCCACCCCCCGTTCTATCGTGGCGCCCGTGGAATCGAGCGTTGTCTCCACCTGCTCCGTATCGCTTCTATCGCATCCGGCCGCCAGCACGATGGCGACGGCGAAGACGAGGATCAGACTCGCCCTGGAAGGCGACGATCCGTTCCCGCTCTCCGTCGCAGGCCCGGACGGCCCCGATTGATCTACCGATTGAACTATCTGTCGTGGTTCATTCTCACTGCTCATTGCTCTTCTCTCCCGGTTCCATGAATACATTCCCAAACCTTTCTGTAAGAACAGACCGGAAGAATCATTCGGTTCCTTCCTCGATATCCTCCTCCTCACGGTCGACGTCCGGATCGAGGTCCTTCCGCCGTTTCCTTCCGGCCCCTTCCACCACGATCACGAACTCTCCGCGCACCGATCCGCGGGCGTCGTAGAGCGCATGGAGTTCGCCGAGCGTGGCGCGGTTGATCTCCTCATGAACCTTGGTGAGCTCGCGACAGACGGCGGCGCGGCGATCGGCGCCGCAATGTTCGGAGAGTTCGCGCAGGGTCTTCACGGCGCGGTGGGGGGATTCATAGAGGACGATCGTGCTCTCGACGGCGGCAAGTCTTGCCAGCATCGTACGGCGTCCCTTCTTATGGGGAAGAAATCCCTCGAAGAGAATGGAGTCGGTGGGAAGTCCGCTCGCGGTCACGGCGGCGACGGCGGCGGTAGCTCCGGGGAGCGGCACGACGGTGATTCCGGCCTCGACCGCCCCGGAGATCAGGCGCGTTCCCGGATCGCTGATCCCCGGCGTTCCCGCGTCGCTCACCAGCGCCACATCGGTTCCGGAGAGAAGCAGGGAGACGAGCTGGGAGACCCGTCCCCGTTCGTTTCCGGCGAAATAACTGATGAGCCGTTTCTGGGGAAGGTCGAGCAGACGGAGCAGATTCCCCGTGACGCGCGTATCCTCGCAGGCGATCGTATCGACCTCGCGGAGCGTTCTCAACGCCCGCAGGGTGATATCCTCGAGATTCCCGATCGGCGTCGGTACGATATATAAGGTTCCCTGGGCTGTGGACATAACGAGTGTGAAATGAGCGCGGAGGGACGGGCCCGTCCGCGAGGTTCCGACTACGTATCGCGACGTGATTTGAAGAAGGTTCGGAGCAGGGTCGCGCATTCCGCGCCGAGCACGCCGCCGTAGCCCCGCACGCGATGGTTCAGACGCGGGTCGGAGGTGATGGAATAGAGGGTCGTGCACGCCCCCGCCTTCGGATCGAACGCCCCGAAGTAGAGCCCTTCGATCCTTGCCAGGACGATGCCGCCGGCGCACATCGGGCACGGCTCCAGGGTCGCGTAGAGCGAGCAGCCGGTCAGCCGCGCAGCTCCCAGCGTCGCCGAGGCCGCTCGGATTGCGATAAGCTCGGCATGGGCCGTGGGGTCGTTCAGGGTCACGATGCTGTTCCCTCCCCGTCCCACGATTTCTCCCTCCCGCACGACGACGGCCCCCACGGGGGTTTCTCCCGCGTCGAACGCGGCGCGGGCTTCCGCGATCGCCTCGGCCATGAACCGTTCATGATAGGTCATGCGCGAAGTTAGCTGTTGCCGGGGACTTCCCTCCGCGTCCTTTACCGAACAGGGCTCATCGAACCGCCGGGCACGGAATACGTCGACAACTGTTGGAGGAATGCAGCCGGGTCGGCGCGCCTCCGTATTTTCGACGCGCCCGATACCGCGGGCGCCCGCACCGATCGCGGCCGTGAACACGGAATCGATGCAGACGCGAGACGGAATCATTGGGAGAGATCATTCATGAAGATCATAACGTTTGTTCTTATCGTCGCGGCCGTCGCCCTCGGGGCGGGCTGCGGGAGCACGAAGAAGAGCGCGGAGGTACGCCCTGCGGGGAAGCCCGCCAAGGTCGATGTTCCTGCCGATTCGCTCGACCCCGCGCTCGACGCGCTCGATCCCGACTTCGTCGCCATGCAGACCGGAGACTCGTACTATCTCGGCATGGTCGCCGCGGCCGGAGGCGATCCCGATTCCCCCGCCATGGAGGCGCTCCGCTCGATCCGCTGGGTGACCTTTGCGATATATTCTCCCGACGAGAAGCTGTTGACGTCGCAGTCGACCAACGACATCGTCATGAGCGGAACGCCCGGCAACGTCCGCGGCCGGACGGAACCGGGAGTAGGGGGTTCGGTGACCGCATCGGCGGGGTTCGACTGGACCCCGACCGGAGAGGTGATGCCCGGCACCTACGTCCTGATGACCGTCAGAAGCCCTTCCGGCATCATCATGCGTCGCGCCCCGGTGCTGGACGGAACGGCGGCGAAGACCCCGGTGAAGCCGCTCCGCCTCACGCTCGAATCGCGCAAGCGCGGGATCGGGGTGGAGTTCGTCTTCGGGGTGGAACGGGTCGGACCGGCCCCCCCCGGAGAGTATATCCCGAGCGGAGAACAATATCGAATCGAGATCACCGGACATTCCGGCGAGACCGTATGGGAATCGACCAGGGGAAAGATGAACACGCAGGCGATAGGATCGGTCAGGCCCGCCGAAGTGGGCCGGAAGGTGGAATACATCGAATACTGGGACGGCAGAAGCAAGACCACGCGCACGCGACTGGAACCGGGAAGGTACCGGATCATGGCCGTGGTGCCGGCGAAACCGGAACCATACGTACTACGAGAGGAGTTTATCTGGAGTGGGAACTAGGCAATGAGCATCAACACGACGGACGAAGAGAGCAGGAAGGACCCGCTGGAATTCGATGAGATCATGATGCGCAGGGCGCTCGATCTCGCGCGGCGGGGAGCAGGTCTGGTAAGTCCGAATCCCATGGTCGGCGCCGTTATCGTCGACCCCTCGGGACGGATCGTCGGCGAGGGAGCCCACGAACGGTTCGGGGGACCGCACGCCGAGATCAACGCGATGCGATCGGCGCGCGAGAACGGCACGGACGATATATCGGGCGCCACGATGTATGTGACCCTGGAACCGTGCAACCATCACGGGAAGACCCCTCCCTGCACGGAGGCGGTGGTCGCCGCAGGGATACGCCGCGTGGTGGTGGCGATGCGCGATCCGAACCCGCTGGTGAGCGGCCAGGGGAACAAGCGGCTTCGCGAGGCGGGAATCGAGGTCGTGGTGGGAACCCTGGAGCACGAGGCGCGCGCGCTGAACGAGGCATATATCCAGTTCATCAGAAGCGGGCTCCCCTTCGTGACCCTGAAGGTGGCGCAGACGCTCGACGGATTCATCGCGCTGCCGAACGGCGAGTCGCAATGGATCACCGGCGAACTGGCCAGAGAACGTGTCCACAGGCTGCGCGCGGCCGCCGACGGCGTGATGGTCGGCATGGGAACGGCGCGCCAGGACGATCCCTCCCTGACGGTACGCTTCGGCGTGCAGGGGCGGAACCCCAGGAGGATCGTGCTCGACAGAAATCTTGCGCTCCCCCTGACCCTGAAGCTCTTTACCGATGAACATCGCGACAGGACAATAGTCTTCACGGGTGATGAGCATGTCGGAAGCGAGCGGGCCGGGAACCTGGAGAGTGAAGGTATCCGCGTGATCGGCGTCCCTTCGACGCCGCGCGGGCTGAAGCTCTCGGAGGTGTTCCGGTCGATCGGGGAGCAGAATATGGCATCCGTTCTGGTGGAGGGAGGGGCGAAACTGGCCGACTCCCTGATCAAGGAGGGATTGCTTCACAAGCTGATCTTCTTCGTTGCCCCGAAGCTGTTCGGGCACGGCATTACGCCGTTCGGCGGACTGGCGGTGAATCGTGTGGACGACGCCTACAGTTTTACGATATACAGGACGGAGATGGTCGGCGAGGATCTTATGATCACGACATATTTACAGAACGTATAATCATTCATGGATAGGCAGGGATCGTTATGAAAAATCCGGTGTTCGACAAGGATCTGACCCCGTTGTTCAGAGGATGCGACAATGCGGACCTTGATCCGCTGGTCGAGATCATTCTGACCGCCCCCGGCGAGACGCTGACGCTGAAGGAAACGTACAGGGAGCACAGCGGGGATCATAAATCGTATATCGATGAGATAGTCTACGAGATCACTTCGCTCGGCGGAAACACCCTGGCGAACCTCGTCAGAGGTCACGGGATTCCGTATGCGGAGATGGTCCGCGACGTCGCCCGCAAGCTCGGGGTTCATCCCCGGGTCACCGACGACACGAAGACATTGGAGGAGAAGACGCTGCTGAAGGTTCTGGAGATCAACTACGAGCAGCTCGACGAGGAGGACCGTGTGGCGCTGGCCGAGCTGATGGATCTGGAGAGGGAGACCACGGAGGATGGGAAGTTCCCGGAGGAGGAGATCAGCCGCAAGCTCGGCGACGCGGCCACATCTCTGGTGGGAGACCGTATCCAGAACGCGATAGAACTCGCGGCGCGCTCGGCACGCATCAGGCAGATGTTCCTCTCCACCGTCAGGGCGAGTCTGGCGAAGGTCGGCACCCTCTCGCTCGGCGGCCCGATAAGCTGGGCGTTCGGAGTGGGTCAGACCGTCTACGAGCTTTTCGGCCCCAACTACGCCCGCACGGTCGGCCTTGTGGCGCAGGTCGGCCTGCTCCGCCAGAAATATATCCAGCGCGAACGCGACGCCGAATCGATCGAGGAGATCGAGACGGAACTGGTGGCTCCGTAGCCGGATATCGTGATATGAGAGCGCCGGAGGCTTTGGGCTTCCGGCGCTTTTTTGTTGAGGATCGTCCGGAGAAGAGTTGGCGCGCAGGGCGCAGAACCTGCCTCTGTCACGATAAAGGGGGGGGAGAAAATCATCTCCCCCCCTTCCTTTTCCTCCGAATGCGACACATTAATTGTCCGATACCGGAGACACCGGCGCAGGTGTCGCAACCACGTTCACACCGTCGTACCGAAGCGCCGTGATTTTGAGATGCTCGGCATGCTGATAGATGTCGTTGATTTCCGTGATCGGCATGCGGGTCTCGTTCTTGTTTTCATCGAACAACCCGATATACTTCTGATCGCGGTTGAAATGTAATCGGCAGATCGGCCTACGATTGTTATCGTCGAGCAGAATCCCCATGTAGCTCATCGTATCCCTGTGGGCAATGCGCGCGGGATCGATGACCTCGCGCAGGATCGACTTGACGAGGTGATAGCCCTCCCACTCCTCTTCCGTCGTCACGACACCGTCGCTCGGCTCATCGACCTCTTCCTCGACCGGGTCAGGGGCAACGATATCGGGCGAATCCGATCCTGAAAGCGCCGCAGCCTTGTTGAGGCGCTCGTTGACCTTGTCGTTGATATGCATATGCATTGCCCGTCTGACCATATCCCGGAACTGGTCGATCACCCGCTGCGTCACCTTGCCCGAGTGTATATGCGAGGCGAACAGGCGGACGAAGTCATCCGACGGAGTGGTAAGCTGTTCGGCGAAAATTCTCCTGATCTCTCTGGTGTATTTCAGTTCGGACGCCGAAGAGATTGCCAGATCGAGATCGAACGTCGATTTCGCCAGCAGTTTCAATTCCGGCACCACCGAGTCCTGTATCTCAAGAAGATTGAGTTCCATGAACGGTCTCTGATCCATCTTGTTCCGTTCGTCGAGATCGGAGTAGAACTGGTAGGTGATCCCGTCGGTCAGAACGCCGATCCTTGCCTTTTCCACGGAGAAGTACCTGAATAACTGCGACGCACAGGAGGAGTCGAGATGGGAATCACACTTCTTGCATTCGAACAGCATGACGATCTCACCGTTGAGCCGGATCGCATAGTCTACTTTCTCTCCCTTCTTGAGACCATAATCCGCCGTGTATTCCGGGATCACTTCTTCAGGGTTGAAAACATCGTATCCGAGAGCCTGAATGAACGGCAGAATATAAGCGTTCTTGGTAGCCTCCTCCGTCTGGACAATGGTCCGTGTCTTCCTGATACGAGATGCGAGGGTAGTAAGCTGGTCGATGAAATCCATGCCCCACTCCGATAATAACGTTGATGATAAACAATGATGATCCGCGACCCTGTACATATCGCGGTGCGCGGAAGGTAGCAATCGTTACGATACGATACAAACATTTTTCCGATAGAAGTGGCCGTGGTTTTACCCGTATTCGTCATCTCCGCTCCCCTCCCTATCTTCGCCCCATGGCACGGCGTACCGGTTCATGGAATACTATCTGGCGGCGGTGGTGGGTTGTCGTCTGTTCGGCGATGCTTGCCTCGCTGCTGACGTTTTATGTGGGAGATCTGCCGCAGTTCAGTCTGGTGCAGGCGTCGATGAATGACGAGAATTTCACCGATATCGTCCTGAAGACGCGGGGTGAACTTCCGATCGACACCAATATCCGCGTCCTTACCTACGACCGCGCGATCTTCGATACGTTCGATCGTGTCGATCGGGCTGAGCTTTCGCTCCGCCTGGCGGCGCTGCTCGATCTGAAGCCGAGGCTGGCGGCCGTCGACTTCCTGATCGAAGATGAACGGCCGGAGGCCCCGGAAGGGGACGAGATGCTGGCCGCCCTGATCGAAACCGATCGCAATCTGATCTTCGGGATCTTCCACGAGGATTCGCTCGGCCGCTTCCGGAGGCCGCCCCCCCGCTTCAATCTCCTCCCCTCGCAACTCGGCTGCATCAATGTCCGTGAGGATGGCGACAGAACGATCCGCACCTACTCGGTGCTCTGGGGAAACCCCGATTCGGGAGAGATCGAATCGTTCGATCTGAAGATCGCCAGGGGGATCGACAGCGCGGCCGCGGCCGAAGCCGTTTCACATCGGAACAGCACCTTCATCATCGATTATGCCGGAGGGATCGGCGAGGAATCGGAACGCGAGATATCGGAGGGGGCGCAGATCTTCCCGGTCATGCCGCTGGAGACCGTCTACCAGGCCGTGATCTCCGGCGACAGCTCGGCCCGCGAGACGATGCGCCGGGAACTGGCCGATAAAGCCGTCCTGGTCGGCTACGCCGATATCCGCAACTCGCAGGTGACCTCCATCGTCGATCGGTTCTACACGCCGCTGAAGCCGGAGAAGAACGCGCTCCCCGATATGCACGGCATCGCGATCCACGCCAACGTCGTCAACAGTATCGTGCAGCGAAGAATCGTTCAGGTGATGCCGGCATGGGCCAACTTCCTCTGGGCGTTTACCCTTGTCTTTTTTTACCTGCTGCTGCGCGGGAGAATCGAGGCGCTGCGCGCCGGGTGGTGGAGAAAGAGTCTCCTCTACGGCTCGTTCATTCTCTCTCTGCTGCTTGCGGTCATGCTCCCCGTGCTGGCATATCGATACACGATCTTCAAGTTCTCCATCTATGCTCCCTTCAGCGGGATTCTGATGGCGGTGCCGACGGTGGAGGCATTGACGAAGCTGGCCGATCTTCTGCGCGATCTGGCGCGCAGACGGCGCGCGGGACGGCTGAAGAGCAGATGGCTCCGGTCGCTGCTGCTCCGCGTTCTGACGCCGAAAAGCGCCGACGAACGGTACCAGCAGGCGATCCATACGCTCCATCTTCAGTTTCATACCCCCTGCGCCCTCCTTTTCCATCAGGCGACCGAAGGGAAGCTGGAGCTGCCGGCGGAGACGATCGCCCAGCCGACTCCCGGGTCGATCGCGGAACATATCGGAACGGGTGACGATGCGGCTCTCGATCCGGCGGTCCGTCTCCCGGTCCGGCTGCTCCGTCTGCTGACCGAACATCAGAGCCTGCTCACCGAGCTGAAGCGCTCCCGTGCGCTCTATGTGGTGATGACGGAAGTGCGACGGCAGAACGCGGCGGCGGAGCCGGAAGCGAAGGGAGATCGAGAGAAGGGGGAACGGAAGAAAGGAATCGCACGCGGATATATCGACCTGGCGCTCGCGGCCATGACCGGTTCAGACGGCGATCGGGAACGGTTCGACCAAATGTACCGGGAGCTGGAGAATCTCGCCCGCCTGAGCGACGAGATCATCGCGGGCGAACCCGGCCCGGCCGGTGACCTCATCCCGCCGGAAGAGGAATTCCACCCGTATCTCATCCGCCGCCGATGCAGGCTTCACGGCGTCGAGGAGACCTTCGTCTATTTCCACGAACAGGTCGACGCGAACAACCGGGACGATTTCCACGACATCGTCTACGGCGGCGCCACGATACGATGTGAACCCGAGGACCACCCCGGTCTGTCCGATCTCCGCGCCGCCCGTGAGGAGAAATCTTCTGCAGCCGTCCCGGAATCATGAAAAAGACGTCTCGGAATCATGAGAGAGAAGCGGCCACCATTCTTCCAGACCCGAAGGGGCGAGCCATGTGTAGCTGCGGACGCCCCCCATGTTTTTTCTTTAGCGCCGAAGGTGCGTACCATTCTTCCTCATCCGTGACGGGAAGAATGGTACGCACCTTCAAGGCTTGGGAAATTGTGAATGGCCCGCGGCTACAGATGGTCCGCCCCTTCGGGGCTTGAAGAAGGAGGTGGGTTGATGGTTCGCTCCACGGGCTGGAAAATGAAGCGGGGCCACGGTTTGCTCCACGGGCTGGAAAATGAAGCGGGGGGATGGTTCGCTCCTCCGGGCTGGAGAACGAGATGGTCGATGGGTCCCTTCTCCGGGCTGGAAGAATGTGGCGGCCCGACGGTTCATCCTGTTGTGTCGAGGATCGCTACATATCCATTTACGATATGCAAAGACCTACCACACCCAGATCGCCGACACGATCGGAGCTACCGGAAGGTTGTCGATCTCTCCGGAGAGCGCGCCGGTCGACCGGACATCGGAATCGGCGGCCAGGTTGACGGCGAGACCGGCATCGATCGAGAGCCGTTCGGAAAACCATCGTACCGTGGCCGCCACCGGCGCAAGCCCGGAGGACTCGATCGCGTAGGTCTCCGCCGCGATCTTCCATCCCCTTGCGACCGTCACGTCCCCTCCCAGCGCGAGCACCGCCGCGTTCCTGTTGAATGTCTCGAACGGCGTCACGTGGCGCTTCCAGGCATATCCCACTGCGAGAGAGAGCCGGTTTTCTCTGTCGCCGTAGCTGAGAACGGCGTACGGAGCCGTCACGCTGATCTGCGACTCCGGAATCGACGTGTACCCGAACTGCAGCCCGGCGGCTCCCTTCAGGTCTCCCTCGCTGAAGATCTCGTATCGCGCTCCAATGGTCCCGACGACCAGTTTCGACACGAACTCCGGCACGAAGGCGCCTCCCCCCATCACCGTCAGCTTCTCGGTGACCCCGTAGCCGGCAAGCAGTCCGACCACCTCGTAGCTCGCAAGGAAGGTCTTCCCCTTCCCCACCGGCTCGGCCGTCGGCATGATGATGTTCCGGAACGTCGTGGGGTCCACGAGCGGCGGGAGCGTCATTGCGATAGAATCCTTCCGGGAGATCTTCTTCGGCGGAGGCGGGGGCGGCGGGAGGACGCCGGTGACGGTGAACGGCTTCTCGATCACGTAGTTCGTCAACCCGCCGTTCGGCTCGTCACGACGGATGTACAGGCGTACCATCTCGTTCCGCGATTCGACGGCCGTGGCGCTGTAGCAGATCTGGTAGCGGAAACTGTTTCCCCGCGCGACCCATTCCCCCCCTTCCTTCGGCGGCATGACGACCCGCAGATGCTCCCCCTCCGTGACGATCGAGTCGACGACCTTCACACTGGAGGACTCGATCCGGCACTGAAGACAGGTATCGCTGTTCAGCTCCACCGGGCCCGTCCGTTCATGGCGGATGTTCCAGTCCTCCGAGACAAGGCTTTCGGAGGAGATGCTCCCCGAGCAGTCGAACACGATCATGTTCAGATTCTCCTGCCCCACCGCCCCCTGAAGCGCGATCCTGATCTCGACCTCCTTGGGGCATCCCGTGATCTTCGGCATCGTGACCGTGGTCCGCGCCGATCTGTCGATCTGGATCCGCTCGATCCCCGCCGGATTCCTGACGGTGATGACGTTGTCGCCCGGATAGAGCCTGGTGGGATATACCTTGCTTCCGCCGCGCCCGCCCGGCTGCGCCGTCGCCGCCGCGATCGATATAAGCAGGAGAAGAAGCCGGAGAGCGTGGATATATCGCATGAAAAGAGTCGTTTGCAGACGGGAGAGAGGAAACGTCCGGAAGCAGGATGGCGTGAGCCGACACGCCCGGACCACGAATGCGTCAAAACTCCCGAATCGCCGTCAGGCGCCTCGGGAGTATATACCCCTTACCTAGAACTTCGGTTACCGATTCGTAGTTTCTTCATCAATGGAACAGAACACAACCCCGCAGGAAGGATCGACCGCCCAAGTGGAACGGACGTTGAACGCCTCCTCCGCGATCCGCTTCGACAACAGGTATCTGAGCCTGACGAAAACCGTCGGCTACAGCTACCTTTTCGTGCTGCCGCTGATCATTCTCTACGAGATCGGGGTCAGGCTGGTCAACGCGGGGAACGCGTTTCAGGTGCGGATCGGCGCCGATGTGCTCATCAAGCGGGTCCTGAGCTTCACGGGGCTTGACGGCACACTCTTCTTCGCGGGGATCATCGTGCTGGTGGGGGCGTTCGTCTTCCTTGTGGAACGCCGTCGGGGGCTGGTTCTGGTGCCGCGATATTTTCTCTTCATGCTGGCCGAGAGCGCGGCCTACGCGGTGCTCTGCGGCATGGTCGTCTCCGCCATCGTCAGCCAGCTCTTCAGCCTTCAGATCCCCCCGAACACCGTCGAGACCGGGCCCCCCGTCGGCTTCATGCGCGATCTGGTCCTCTCGCTGGGGGCCGGCATCTACGAGGAACTTCTCTTCCGACTGGTGCTGGTGACCCTCCTCTTCGCAATGCTGAAGAAGCTGACCGGAAACGACCGCTACCGATATACCGTCGCCGCGATCGTCGGCGCGCTGATCTTCAGCTGGGTGCATTACGTGGGAGTTCTGGGAGACGTCTTCACGCTCCAGAGCTTCACCTATCGCTTTCTGATGGGTCTGGCGCTGAACGCCCTCTTCCTGCTGCGCGGGTTCGGGATCGCCGCCATGACGCACGCCCTCTATGACGTCTACGTGACGGTTCTGAGACACATGGGGGACAACTACTAGCGGCCGGGATCAGGCGACGGCCTCCGGCACCCCCGTCTCCACCGGAAGCCCCTTCTTCTCCCACGCGCCGAAACCGCCGCGCAGGTCGATCACCTGGAACCCATGCTTCTTCAGGATGCTGGCGGCGATGCTCGAACGGTAGCCGCCGGCGCAGTGGAGAATCACGTTCTTTTCGTTCCCGCTCCTCTCGGCCGCCTTCTCACCGATCGCCCGGGCGTTCTCGTCGATACGGCTCAGCGTGAAGAACTCCGTGCCGGGGATCCGCTTGGCGGCGCGCTCGCCGTCGCGGCGGATATCGATCACGATCGGACGATCCTCGCGTTCCAGAAGCTCGTTGAGCTCCTCGGGATCGATCCTGCCGAAACCGTCGACCTCTCCCCCTGACGCCGTCCACGCGGCGAACCCTCCCTTGAGGTATCCCGTGATCGCGTCGTGTCCCACACGCGCGCAACGGAGGACCGACTCCTCCTCACGTCCCTCCGGAGCGACGATCACCAGCGGCTGGTCGAGCGGAATCAGCGTTCCGACCCATGTGGCGAACTGTCCGTCGAGTCCGATATTGATCGAACCGGGGATAAACGCCGCGGCGAAGCTCTCCGGATCGCGCGTGTCGAGAAGTATCGCACCCTGACCGACCTCCCGCATCGCCTCCTCCACCGAGAGCGGCCGCGCCTGCTCGACGACGTCGGTCAGCCGTGTCGCGCCCGCCCTGTTGATCATGACATCCTTTCCGAAATATGCCGGGGCCTCCGGCTGCCCTTCCGTGATGACTCTGATGAACTCATCCCTGCTCATCGGCTGGAGCGCGTAGTTGGTCAGGCGCTCGGCGCCGATCGTGGAGAACTCCACATCGCGCAGGACCTTGCCGCAGCTCGACCCCGCGCCGTGCGCCGGAAAGACCCGTGTCTCATCGGGGAAGGAGAGAATTCTGGTGTGAAGCGAATCGTAGAGCATCCCCCCCAGCTCCTCCTTGGTGATCCCGACCGCCCCGAGAAGATCGGGACGACCGACGTCGCCGGCGAAGAGGGTGTCCCCCGTGAAGAGCGATGCGGGACGATCGGGCTCGGCCGTGTCGGTCGCGGCGATCGTGATCCCCTCCGGCGTGTGGCCGGGGGTTTCGATCACACGGAACAGGACGGTTCCCATGGTCAGCTCGTCGCCGTCGTTGACTCCGATATGGGGATATTCGGCCCGTGCCCGCGTGCCGATCACGACCTGGGCGCCGGTTGCCTCCGCAAGCTCCAGATGGCCCGAGACGAAATCGGCGTGAAGGTGGGTCTCGATCACATAGCGCAGCTTCAGACCGTTCCGGTTCAGATAGTCGAGATATCCCGCGACGTCGCGCTGCGGGTCGACGACGGCGGCCTCGTCGCCGGAGACGATCATGTAGGAGGCATGGGAGAGACAGGCGAGATAGAAACGCTCGACGATCATGGTATCCTTATCGGTAAGTTGCCGGTTGCACGTAAAGATACGGAGGAGCTTCCTATTGCGCTTCCTTCGCTGCGGCGACATCCGCGGCGAATTCGCGCGCCAGGCGGAGCACCTCGCGCGGCAGTTCCGGCACCGCTTCCTGCTGCGCCTGGGTGAGGACGTCTTCGTGGATCATTCCGTGCATCGTCCGGGCGTTGATCGCCAGTTTCTTGAGCATGACATGGGGATACTCACCGAACTCCTCCCTGATTCTCCGCGCCCGTTTCAACGTCTTGCCGACGATACGGGAGACCTGTTCCCGCTGCTCCGGGGTCAGCGACGCGCGCTGATCGTAGACGGCGACGATATCATCCCTGAGCTTGGAGGCGAGCTCGCGGACGACTGCCTTCGATCCCTTCTTCGACGTCGTCACCTTCCCGGCCGTATCGACCTCCGCCGGCTTTGGAGAGCGATCCGATCTCGGTCTGGCGGAGGGGATGAGAGATGAGGATGGCTTGTCGGCGCTCTCCTCTCTCCCTGTTTCCGGCTCGATCACGGGGGGTGGAGGATGGCGATCTCCTCTCCTGGAACGATGCTTCAGGAACGGTCGATCGCGCAGTCCCGGCGGCAGGAAGGGACCTTCCTGCTGCTGAAGGATCTCCCGCTGTTCGGGGGAGAGCTTCGGGGCGATCCGCTGCTTGAGGGTGTCGAAGACCTCCACGTACTCGGTGGCGGCGGCGGAGCGGAGGCTCTGCATCTCATCGTACGCCTGCGCCAGAACCTCCTTGAGAGAATCGCGCTGCGACTCGCTCAGATGAAGCCGGTCGGAGAAATATCTCACGAACCCTTCCTGTTCCCTCAGGCTCTCCATATCCTTGACCCGATCGCGCACGACCAGGCCGACGACGACCGCGCCGCAGAGGAGGCCGAGCGTGAAGACGCCGGAGAGGCTGAGGATTGCTTTGGTGCGAGTAGTCATCAGAACGGCAACAGGCTGCTGAGTGAACTGTACTGATCGATCGACTCCACGATGCCGGGGCCGGAGCCGGTGAACCCGAGAATCAGGAGGATCGTCACCACGGCGCCGACCGCCAGACCGGCCTTCGGAGAGATCGACAGGAGCAGATCCCAGATGGAAAGCCCCATCCCCTGCTCGCCCCCCATGATCTCGCGGGCGACACGCTCGGCGAAGCCGTACGGCAGGTTCGGCACGTATGCTTCGCGAAGAATCCGATCGATTGACTCTTTTGACATGACTCTCTATGATATGCCCGGGGAACCGGCCGACGCATGATATCGGACGGTCGACGCGGGCGTGTTATGCTATCGCATCGAGTTGAAACTCCACATCCTTTCCCGCCAGCAGCTCCCGCATCTTCTCCTTGGCGCGGTAGAGGCGCGACTTGACGGTCCCGGTCGAGACCTCCAGCATCTCCGCGACCTGCTCCACCGGCAGATCCTCCACCACCCTGAGGACCAGCACCGTCCGGAACTCCTCCGGGAGCGACTGCAGCGCCCTCACCACCTCCATCTTCCTCTCCTCCGCGACGATCCCCAGATCGGTCTGCGACCCCGAGGGGAAGCGCTCCTCCGGAGGGTCGCGATCCTGCTCCCCCGACCCGAAACTGAAGAAGAGAGAGCTTTTCCGCCGCCGCCGCTTCACCTCCCGATAGCAATGTCGCAGCGCGATTCTGGTCAGATATGTTCCGAACTGCGAATCCCCCCGGAACGAGGGGAGCGCCTTGTAGACCAGCACGAAGATATCCTGAACGATATCCGCCAGATCGTCCTGCGAGACCTCCCCCACAACGCTCCGAACGGTCACGGATACGCGTCGCTGATACCGGCGGACGAGATCGGCAAACGCCCCCTGGTCCCCCGCGACGGTCCGGTTGATCAATTCCTCGTCAGAACTTTGCGTCATGCTCAAGCTGTTTCGGAAGCATTGCTCCGAATTAGAGACGGCACGCGCGGGTTGGTTCCCCAGGTTGTAACTTCCCACCGCCCCGCGCCCGACTCCGGCGACCATCTAACCGACAGTACGATGCCGAATAATACGAAAGAAAGAAGGGGGGCCCTTGCCTCCCTGACCGCGATCCTTCTGCTCCTCTCTCCCCTGTTCCCCGATACCGCCCGCTCGCAGAACGGTACCCCCTTCAGCTTCATGACGATCGGCGACGCAGGAGCGCCCGGCCCCACCCTGACCGGCTGCGCGACCAGCATGCGCCAGGCGGCCGCCCGGATGCGGAGCGAGGGAAATCCGCTCGGCATGCTCCTCTTTCTGGGAGATAACTTCTATCCGACCGGGCTCAATCGAAAGGAGGAGGAACGGGTGGAACTGATCCGGGAGGTGATCGGACCGCATCGCGAACTGATGGGAACCCTGGGACGGAGGAACGTCCACGCGGTGGCGGGAAATCACGACTACTACTGCTACGATCTGGCGGGAATCCCCTTCAACACCTGCTTCACCGGCAACGAGCGGGAGGGGAAGATCGAGGAATGGACCTATCATGCGGGATATCCCTCCAGCATCCGCCGGGCGCTGGCGGAAGGGAGCCGCGATTCGGTGGAGTTCATCCTCTTCGATTCGGCGCTCCCGCTGGCGCTCGGTCCGCGCGTCACACGCCAGGGGTTCGACAGCCTCTCCAGACTCCTGATCCGCTCGGCGGGGGCCCCCGGCGTGAAGTGGAGGATCATGGCGGCGCATCATTCCCCCTTTACGATCGGCGAGCATGGAGGATGGCGGGGATGGTCGGCCGACGACAAACGGGTGGTCTACCGGGGGAACTGCATCGACGAGGGGGATGACCCGTTCCGCTATCTACAGGAATTCATATCGCATCAGGACAACTGCGCGCCCTTCTACAGGGAGTATTCCGATTCCATCTTCGCCGTCATCCGTCGTTCCGGCGCGAAGATCCAGGCGTTCTTCGCCGGACACGACCATAGCCTTCAGCTGATGAACTATCCGGAGCGGACATGCGACATCTGCCCCGGCGTCTTCGTGATCTCCGGCGCCGGCTCGAAACGGGAACGGGTGAAATCTCCCACCCCTCCGAAGGAGTTCAGCAGCCCGATCAACAACGAGACGGAGAAGGGAAAGAGCGTGGGGGGATTTACGATCTGCACCTTCAGGGAAGGGAACCTCTACATCACGTATCACGATGCAACCGACGGACGGGCCCTGAACATGACGGGGAACGACCGGGGGCCGACGACCTTCCGGATCACGGAGTCGGGCGCCCTCTCCACAGAACATGGCAGATGATGGCGGCGGCGGCGGCGGCGTTGAGCGATTCTCCCCCCTTCTCCCCTCCGCCGATCGAGAGGGTCCGGGCCGAGGCGAGGAGGCCGGGGGAGACGCCGTGCGCCTCGTTGCCGATGATATAGATTCCGTTGCGAGGCAGGTCGCTCTCCCCCACGATGTCGGTTCCTCCCGCGTCGAGCGCGAAGAGGGGGCGTCCGGTCGCGACCAGATCGGACTCCGTGACATCCTCCGCGACCGGCATCCTGAAGACCGCTCCCATCGTCGACCTGACGGTCTTGGGATTGTAGAGATCGGCCGTCCCCGGTCCCAGCAGCAGCCCCGCGCATGAGAACCATTCGGCGGTTCTGAGGATGGTGCCGACGTTGCCGGGATCGGCGAGACGGTCCAGATAGAGAAGGGGCTCCTCCGGCCTTAGAAGATCGCCGAGCGATACGGAATCGGGGATATCGACCACGGCGCCGACCCCCTGCGCATGCTCCGTGGCGAAGAGATCGGCGGCCTCGGCCTCGTCGACGGCGAAGACCTCCTCCCCCGGAAACAACGCCGCCAGCCGCTCCGCGCGCTCCCCGGTCCCGAAGAGGAAGCCGATCGAGACCGGGCTCGTCGCGAGCTCGTCGATCACTCTCTCCCCTTCCACCAGGAACGCGCCGAACTGCCGGCGGTACCGTTTTCTCTGCAACTGCCGGATCAGCTTCGCCCGTGAACGGGGGAGCGCGGAGATCGCGGCGGCAGGGTATCGTTCATCCTTCAACGTGGTGCGGCTCCCGGGACGGCCTTACATCGCCGCCTTTACCTCGCGGCGGAACGTCTCGCCGCTCTGCCCACCGACCAGCGTCTTCACGATCTCCCCCTTCCCGTTGATGATGAACGTGGTGGGGATGCCGTTGATGCCGCCGTAGAGGTTCGGGAGATCGTCATCCGAGATCAGGAGCGGATATTTCATGTTCTGGGTGCGGGCGAACGCCGCCACATGTTCGGCGATCGTCTTGCCGGGAGGGGGTTCCTCGCTGACCGAGACGCCGATGATCTCGAATCCCTCCGAGGCCATCTCCTCGCGCAGCTTCACCATATCGGGGAGCTCCCGGCGGCAGGGGGGGCACCATGTCGCCCAGAAGTTGAGGAGGACGACCTTCCCCTGATAATCCTTCAGCGACCGCTCCGTCCCGTCGGCGTCCTTCCAGACGAAGTTGGGGGCGATCCCCTTGGCGGCCTTCTCCGAGCGAACGATCTGATGGACCTTGATCGGTCCCGGATCGGGACGCTGCGCCATCGAGGATTCCCCGGCGTTCGGGCTCACCGCAGGCTCCCGCTTCGCCGCCATGGTATCCCCGCTCGATGAGGAGGAGGAAGATGAGGTCTTGCAGCCCCCCACTGCAAGGACCGCCGCAAGGATCGATGCCGCCGTGATGATGCGCTTCATGATATATCTTCGGTTACGTTGACAAAAGTTTCGATGACCGGGGAGCGATTCTATGGAAGCGTTACCTGCTTCTCCAGCTCCTGGCGCGAGGCGTTGGCGACGACCGCCACGACGAGATCCCCCGTTTTCGCGATCGTCATCGACGTCCCGAACGAGGGTTCCTCCCAGATCCGCTCCCCGGCGTCGAGACGACGGAGAACGTCGTCGGTGACGTAGACCGCATCGCCCCGGAGGAGCTTCTGATAGGGGACCTCGAACACGTAGATGATCCGCTCCCCCTCCGAAAACGCGATATGCGCCAGGGTCGCGCCGCCGTGGGTCGAGACGAACCCTCCGATCAGCGGAAGCTTCGAGCCGGGAATCTTCACCGGATACTCCACCCCCTTCTCCCGGAAAAAGGCCTCGAGCCCCGCCGGGTCGGATGTTTCGATCTGCACCCCGAGAGTACGACGCCTGAGCGCGGAAAAATTGCCGGTCGCCTGGTTGAAAAAGTTCTTCGGTCCCGACGAGGCCCGCACGGCGGGAGCGTTCGGCGCACCCGAGGCGGGAACGACGGCGACGGTCTCGGTATCGTGCGGTCTAAGGAGGAAAACGGCGGCGATCACCACGGCGAGCGAGACCGCGATCCCGACGATGGAGAGATAATCGGAGGCGAACTTCTCCAGGAAGCCCTTTTTGACCCCGCCCCCCCTCAGCGCCGCGTTCAGCGATCCCTCGCCGATCCGGTCGAGGCCGTTATAGATGGAGGCGCGGAGCGAATCGGGGGCAAGCGCCATCAGCTCCCGTTTCTGCACCGCCATCTTGGTGAGCAGCTCCCGCTCGTAGGCGGCGCGGCAGCCGGGACACGAGCCGATATGCCGGCTCACCTTCGACCGGTATTCCTGCTCGTCGACCCGGTCGAGGACGAACGCGGTGATCTGATCGTGAATATCCTGATGCGTCACGGCTTTGCTGGTTAGGACCAATTGGTGATCTACCCGTGGGGCTCGGACGATAAACGCCGGAAAATAACCGAACGCCACCGACCGATGCAACACGGCTGTGAGAAGGCGTAAGGGGACCGGCGGGAATCGAACCGGGTAGAAAGCACGCGGGGCCGGCGAAGATCGCCGGCCCCGGTTTCGGACCCCTGGGGGTCGATGCACTGTTCTGATCGTTCTTCCGCCTTACGCGAAGGAGGGGGCGAACTCGCTCTCGTTCTCCGAGGCCGAGTATCCGCGGCTCTGTGCGTACTCCAGCAGCGCGCTGCGGAGCAGCTTCCGTCCCCTGTGCAGGCGCGAGCGGACCGTGCCGACCGGGCAGTCGACGAACTCGGCGATCTCCTCGTAGGTAAACCCTTCAAGATCGCAGAGGATGACGACCGTGCGGAAATCCTCCGGAAGGCTCTCGATCGCCGTCGTGACCTCGTCGTCCAGCAGCCACTCGAAAAGGACCTCTTCGAGATCGTTGGCATCGGCGTTATCCGAGCGGATCGAGTAGTAGAAATCCTCGACCGTGTCGTAATCGACCGTCTCCGGCGTCTTCTGCGCCTTGCGATAGCGGTTGATGTAGCTGTTCTTCATGATGCGGAACAGCCACGCCTTGCAGTTGGTCCCCTGCTCGAACTTATCAAAGAACCGATACGCCTTCAGGAAGGTCTCCTGCACCAGATCGTCGGCGTCGTTCTGATCGCCGGTCATACGGAGCGCGAAGTTGTACAACGCGTCCATGTGCGGGATCGCCTCGGTCTCGAATGCCTTGCGCTTACGGTTTTCCTGTGAGAGAACCTGCGCCGAGGAGGGGCGTGTCGCTGACTCTATCGCGGCTGTTGCCGCCTGGGATCTCTGATCGCGCGACTGGCGAATTGTGGAAATTGCCTTACGTACGCCCTGTGCGGGCTGCGCGATCGTCGGGATTGAAATTGCGTTGTTCATGGCACTGGCTGTCTTAGTATGTATGACTATTGACGCCGAGAGTGCTGAACTACGTCACGTGGAAAGAACAGTCATCATCCCAAATGTTCACCTATCCCCGTACTTCTACAACCCCTGTCATACACCTTCTGCACGATCATCCTATGTTCGGTAGAACAAACTTCCTGCGACCGTCGGCCGCTCCATTGGGATCCCTGGGATCTGATATATAGAGACGTCGGGGGCGGGTTCAGAACCCGTGAACCGATGACGCTGTTGACGAGAGTTACGTGCCGCATGTTCAGCCGGCGTTTCCGGATTGAGTATCTATGATCAGAGGAAGAAGGCCCCTATGACCGGTGCCCGAGGGCACACTGCCTTTTACTTCACCGCCTGTGTAACACGAGACTGTATAGGTTAGTTCCCGGAAATCGACGGCCATCGCAACTTTCGTATTTTAATGCCCGCTTCACGGAAACGCTGAAAAAGCGAAAGGAACTGTATGCGCCCACTTATTACCTTCACTGTCGCCGGCCAGCTCCCAGAACGGTTGAGCAGGCTCCATGAACTGAGCCGCAACCTTTACTGGACCTGGAATCCGACGATTCGTGAATTCCTCCGATCGATCGATCCCGATGTCTGGCATCGGACGAATCATCACCCGCTCAAAATGCTTCAGTCGCTTCCGAACGGACGCCTGACCGAGCTTGCCGATGATCCGGAGTTCATGAGCCGTTATCAACGAGCCCTTGATGAGCTCGACACCTATTTACGCAATTCCACCTGGTATAGCAAGCGTCGGGAGGATAAAAAAGAGAAGATCGCGTATTTATCCGCCGAGTTCGGCCTGCATGAGTCGCTTCCCCTCTATTCCGGCGGACTCGGCGTCCTCTCCGGCGATCATACCAAGTCGGCAAGCGACCTCGGTCTCCCCTTCGTCTGCGTCGGACTGATGTACCAGATGGGATATTTCGAGCAGCGCCTGACCCTGGAAGGGGCCCAGCTCGAGAGCTATTCCATTAACGATCCTTCCCACCTTCCGGTTAGTTCGGTCACCGACGACGGGCTCCGCCCCCTCCGGATCGCCGTCGAGTTTCCCCGCGGGACCCTCTACGCCCAGGTCTGGAAACTGGAGGTCGGGACCGTCCCGATCTACCTGCTCGATACCAATATCAAGGAGAACTCGATCCCGGAGTATCGTGATATCGCCGACTACCTCTACGGCGGCGACCAGGAGACCCGGATCATGCAGGAGATCGTCCTCGGGATCGGCGGCATGCGCGCGCTTCGAGCCGTCGGGATCGACCCCGACGTGACCCATTCCAACGAGGGACACAGCGCCTTCCTGATGCTGGAACGGATCAGGCTCTATATGCAGGAGATGGGGATGAACTTCGCCGAGGCGGCCGAACTGATCTCCGCCGGCTCGGTCTTCACCACCCATACCCCCGTTCCGGCCGGCAACGACCAGTTTCCAATCGAGATGATTGACCGCTATTTCGGCAACTACTGGCCGCAGCTCGGACTCAGCCGCGACCAGTTCCTGGGGCTGGGGAGGGTCGATCCCTCCAACCCGAACGAACAGTTCTCCATGACCGTCCTGGCGCTCAGGCTCACCTCCCGGCACAACGGCGTCAGTCTGCTCCACGGCGAGGTCTCGCGCGATATGTGGAAGAACCTCTGGAGGAACGTCCCCCCCCACGAGAACCCGATCGCCGGGATCACGAACGGCGTCCACACCCTCACCTGGATCTCCGACGAGATGGGATCGCTCCTGACGGCGCACCTGGGCCCGGAATGGCGCGGTTCGGTCGCCGAACAGTCGCACTGGGAGAAGGTGGAGGCGATCCCCGACGAAGATCTCTGGCGGGTCAAGAACAGGATGCGGCAGGATATGACCGCCTATGTCCGCTGGCGTCTGGAGGAGCAGCACACCGAACTCTACTCATCCTCCTCCACCGGACGTGAGAGCGAACGGATCCTCGATCCGGAAGCGCTGACGATCGGTTTCGCCCGGCGGTTCGCCACCTACAAGCGGGCCACCCTCCTCTTCCGCGACAGGGAGCGGGCGATACGGCTCTTCACCGACCCGCGCCGTCCCGTGCAGATGGTGATCGCCGGGAAGGCGCACCCGCGCGACCAGGCAGGGAAGGAGTTCATCAGGGAGATCTTCAAATTCCTGCGGGAAACAGGGCTGGAGGGGAAGATCGTCTTCGTGGAGGATTACGATCTGGCGGTGGCGCGACGGATGGTGCAGGGATGCGACATCTGGCTGAACACCCCCCGCCGTCCCCTGGAGGCGAGCGGCACAAGCGGCATGAAGGCGGCGATCAACGCCACCATCAACGTCTCGATCCTCGACGGCTGGTGGCCCGAGGGGTACGACGGGACCAACGGGTTCGCCATCGGCGACGTGCGGGGATTGACGAACACCGAGCTTCAGGATGAGATCGAATCGCGTCAGCTCTATCGGATCATGGAGCAGCAGGTGATCCCCGCCTTCTTCGAGCGGGACGAGGAGGGGCTCCCCCGCCGCTGGATCGCCATGCAGAAACGTTCGCTCATGACGCTCGGGGCCCGCTTCAGCTCCGACAGGATGGTCCGCCAGTACGCCGAGGAGTTCTATTTCGCCTCCTCCGACAGGTTCAACAACCTCCGTGAATCGGGGGGAAAACGGGCGCGGGAGCTGGTGATGTGGAAGCAGAGAATCGCCGAGGGATGGGGAGATGTCAGGTTCGTCCATGCGGCGGCCCAGGCACGGACGGAGATGACGGTCGGGGATGAACTGACGGTGACGGCGAACGTGGCGCTGGGAAAGATCGCGCCGGAGGATCTGGTCGTGGAGGCGTATTTCGGGCCGCTCGGCGCCGACGGGCTGATCGCCGGAGGGCATGGGAAACGGATCTCCTTCACCTCCCGCGAGAACGGGATCGCCGTCTTCCAGGGACGGATTCCGCTGGAGAACGTCGGGCATACCGGGATGACGGTGCGGGTCTATCCGACCCATCCCGACCTGGCCCATCCGTTCGAGATGAACCGGGTCACCTACGCCCAGGTAGGGGCCGGAGAGGGGTGATCCCCCCGCGAATCGAACCGCAGTTCATGAATTCATAACACGGCCCCGGCATGCTACCGCCGGGGCCGCTTCGTTTTACGAACAAACCGATCTCACTACGATTATTACAATCCGTTCATTTCACCTTAACATTCCGGTAACGCAGCGATAACATGGCCATAACACACCTGCCGTAAGTTTGCCGCAAAACGGGACGGAAAGAGGGGTTACGGTAAACATCTCGTAACATCGGTTACCCATTCATAACATACGGCCGTTCGCTCTGCGACCGACTTCCGCCCGAACACCTGAACGGAACTGCCGCTTGACGCCTTCCCGGATGCCCTGAATCCCCAATCCATACACATCCAACACTTTTTATGAGAAGACTTTCTCTCTGGCTGCTCTCGGCAGTCCTCCTGACCGGCCACGCGGCGTACGCTCAGGAAACCGAAGACGAGGGACCGATGACCCCCGAGGAGATTGAAGAAGGAGTACGTGGTCTCGGTGAGCGGACGACTCTGCTGGAAGGCGAGCTGGAGAAGCTCAAGAGGATCAAGATCAGCGGGTATGTGCAGGCCGAGTGGCAGCACTTCGATCAGAAGTCGAACCCGGGGGGACGCGCCCTCTATTCCGACGCCCGGAAGAACTTTTTCACGGTCCGTCGCGGCCGCATCAAGTTCCAGCATACGCTCGGCTCCATGAAGTTCGTCCTGCAGCCCGACATCACCGAAAGCGGTGTGGTGATCAAGGACGCCTACGGCGAGTACGACATTCTGCCGAACGGCGAGCTCTTCGTCGACATCGGCATGTTCAACAGGCCGAACTACGAAGTGGAGCTCTCCTCCAGCAGCCGCGAGTCGGCCGAGCGTTCGCAGGTCGTCCGCGCGTTCTACCCCGGCGAGCGTGATCTCGGCTTCATGTTCACCTATCAGCCGTCGCTGACCGATGCCTTCAGCCCGAAGCTGCAGCTCGGCCTCTTCAACGGCCCCGGCACCACGGCCGAGACCGACGCCTACAAGGATCTGCTCGCCCGCCTCACCTTCCCGATCCCGTTCGGCGACGACTCCCCGATCCAGGCCGACCTGGGCGCCTCCTTCTATCACGGCGGCATCCCGCAGACCACCGACTCGGTTCTGGAGACGGTGGACGGCAAGACGATCATGGTCGTGAACGAGGAGACCGGCGACATGAGGGGCTGGGGAAACCGGCAGAACTTCAACATCGAAGGGCAGATCTACCTCGATCTCCTTCCGATCGGCGGCACGATCCTGAAGGGTGAGTTCCTCTCCGGCAAGCGCCCCACGGCCCCGGTCGCGGCGGTCGCCTCCTCGGTCGGTATCGGCAAGGGGACCAACGGCGACAGCATCGTCGTCGTCAAGGGGAGCGCGGCCCGTCCGGTGCAGATCCGCGAGCAGTCGGGCTTCTACGCCTACCTGATCCAGAACATCGGCGACAACTTCCAGTTCGTGGCGAAGTACGACAACATGGATCGCAACACGAACATGGAGGCCGCGCAGGTCACCTCCGCCAGCGACGCCACCTTCAACGTGCTCGGCCTGGGTGTGAACATCTTCATCGAGAGCCTCCGCATCACGGCCTGGTACGAGATGCCGACCTCCGGCGCCGACGAGCTGGGAACAACCGAGGATCTGAAGGACAACAAGACGACCATCCGGTTCCAGTACAAGTTCTGATCGGCCGACAGGCTCCCCGAAGCGGAGGGCCCGTCGTGTTCGGACACGATCTTCATTCGCAACGTCATATCATTCATTACGATATTCTGCACAACCCATGGCTATCTACAGGAAACTTCTGCTTGCGCTGGTCGCCCTGACCGTCTCCGCCGGTGTCTACGGCTTCTTCCCGCTCGACGTCATTACGGTCAAGGGATCGGACACGATGGTGATCCTGGCCCAGAAGTGGGCCGAGTCGTACCAGGCCAAGCATCCCAACGTCTCGATCCGCGTCACCGGCGGCGGATCGGGTACCGGCATCTCGGCGCTCATCAACGGCACAACCGACATCTGCAACTCCTCGCGCCCGATGAACAAGACGGAGCGCCAGCAGTTGAAGACCCGCTACGGCAGCCCCGGCGTCGAAGTGCGCGTGGCGCGCGACGGCATCACGATCTACACGAACCCCGCCAACCCGATCAAGACGATCTCGATCCCGCAGCTCAAGGGGATCTTCACCGGCACGATCACGAACTGGAAGGAAGTCGGCGGCAAGGATGCCCGCATCATCACCTACGGTCGTGAGAACAGCTCCGGAACCTACAGCTTCTTCAAGGAGCATGTTCTGGAGAACCGTGACTTCAGCGCCTCGGTGCAGACGCTGCCGGGAACGGCGGCCGTCGTCAACGCCGTCATCAAGGACCCGAACGGAATCGGCTACGGCGGCTTCGGCTTCGCCAAGGGGATCCATATCCTGGAGGTGAGCCAGACCAACGGAGGAACCTCCTACGCCCCCTCCGAGGCGACGATCAGGAGCGGCACCTATCCGATCAGCCGCTACCTCTTCTGCTATCTGAAGAACCGCCCCACCGGAGCGGTCAAGGAATATGTCGACTGGCTGATTTCGGCCGAGGGGCAGGCAGTTGTGAAGAAGACGGGGTATTTCTCGATCAACTGATCGGGAGGCGATAGAACGGAAGAGAAGGGCCCGCGGCGTTCATCCCACGCCGCGGGCCGGAAGGGTCGGAACGGAGACGGGAGAGGAATCATCCGGACCCCCTCTGATACGGCGGCTCCCGACGACCACACGGAGCACCCACATACGGCCCGAACGAGACGGGCCGTAATCGTTTCGATCCGTACCGGCCGGCCCGAGCGGTAAAGTCTTCTTAACTTAGATGCCCCGATCGGCGATATCAGCGCTCCACGCAGTAGTTTCCCGCCGATCGGAGTGATGAGGCACGGCACGTACGGTACATGACAGCTCCCACGGGAGCGGAGAGATCGACGGAGCGCGCACAACGTACGTACGACCAAACCTATAATCGACCTTCGACGCAACTCATGCAGGATGAACAGCAGCATCCCTCAACCGGCAGACCGACGCCGCCGGGCGAGCCGACTCCACCCTCCGGAGCAGCACCGCCCCCGCCGAAGGTCGTAGCCCGGGAATCCGCCGCCGCCCCCTCTTCCCCAAAGGAATCGACGCTTCCGTCGCTCACACAGAAGCAGCGGAGGATCGGCGAGCGCATTATCGAATTCGGCATCTTCGCCATCGCGACGACGTCGATCGTGACCATCTTCCTGATCTTCATCTTCATCTTCAAGGAAGCGGCCCCGATCTTCTTCGGCAGCTCGGAGGAGAAGAAGGATACGGTCGCCGCCGCGGCGCCTCATTCGGCGACGACGGCGGCCACGGAATCGGAGAGCGGTCTGGAGTCGGAGCAGTACAACCCGAGCGCCTCGACCGATTCCGACAGCTCCCTTGAGTCGGAGCAGTACAACCCGGCTCCCCCGACCGACACCGCCGCAGGAAGCGGCGCGACCGCATCGGCCGACGAGGACGAAGCCGAACTCTACAACCCCGACGCGAAGGATATCCCCTCCCCCGGCTCTTCCGACAGCGGCTCGACGGCGGTCGCCGGCAACGATTCCACGCCGGCCGTGACGCCGGCCGTGAAGCCGGCGGAGCCCGCGGAGCCGACCACCGCCGAGCGGGAGGCGATCGCCAGGAGCATCGTCGGCGAGAATTACCCGATCCTGGACCACGACTCTCCGGTGAGCTTCGGCTACCTCTTCCACGACGTCTGGCAGCCGAACTCGGAGCATCCCCGCTACGGCATCTACCCGATCATCCTGGGAACCTTGAAGACCACCCTGATCGCGCTGCTGATCGCCGCGCCGCTCGGGGTGCTGGCAGCCCTCTACTCCGCCTTCTTCGCACCGCGATGGATGCGTGAGACGCTGAAGCCGGCGATCGAGCTTCTGGCGGGATTCCCCTCGGTCGTTCTCGGCTTCTTCTGCCTGATGACGGTCGCCACGGTCGTGCAGACGCTCTTCGGCGCCGAGTACCGGCTGAACGCGGTGGTAGGAGGGATCGGCCTGGCGCTGGCGGTGATCCCGATCATCTACACCATCTCCGACGACGCCCTCCGCGCCGTCCCCGGCTCGCTTCGCGAGGCGGCCCTGGCGCTGGGAGCGAGCGAATGGCAGGTGGCCTACAAGATCATGCTCCCGGCGGCCACCCCCGGCATCTTCGCCGCGATCCTTCTCGGCATCGGACGCGCCTTCGGCGAGACGATGATCGCCCTGATGGCGACCGGCAACGCCCTCACCGTCGACTGGAACCTCTTCCAGTCGGTCAGAACCTTCGCCGCCACGATCGGCGCGGAGATGGGCGAGGTCGTCTTCGGATCGCCCCACTACCAGGTTCTCTTCCTGCTCGGCGTGATCCTCTTCATCTTCTCCTTCCTTATCAATTTCGTGACGGAGTTCTACGTGAAGAAGCGTCTGATCCGGCGTTTCAGGGGGAGCGAATAAATGAACATGAAAGAGAGCACGAAATCGGTGACGGGATTCTTCGCGATGCGGCTTCCGATGATCGCGACGATGCTGATCCTTCTGATCATTGTCGTCATCATCGCCAACTTCGTCGTCACCGGGGGCGGAACCCTCTCCTGGGAGTTCCTGACGGAAGCTCCGAGGAATATGAACACCGAGGGGGGGATCTTCCCCGCCATCTTCGGCACGCTGCTGCTGGTGCTGATCATGACCCTTGCCGCCGTTCCGATCGGGACGATCACGGCGGTCTACCTGACCGAGTACGCCAGGCAGCGGTCGTTCCTGGCGCGGGTCATCAGGTTCGCCGTCAACACGCTGGCGGGTGTTCCCTCCATCGTCTTCGGACTCTTCGGCCTTGGATTCTTCATCCAGACGGTCGGCGCGCAGATCGACTCGGTACGATGGAATTCGAAGATGGAGACGCTGCAGTCGGTTCTGGAGGCGCCGATGTCGCCGCTGGCCCAGGGGAAATCCGCGCCGGTTTCGGATGTGCAGTCGTTTCTGACGGCGACCGACGAGGCGACGTGGGACGAGGCGATCCGCGGCCTGGCGGCCTACCCGGAAGGGACGGTCGCCAGCGCGAACACGGAGAAGATCGTGGAGTTCGTGCGGGACCGGAAGGAGCTCCTCTGGGGGAAGCCGAGCCTGATCTGGGCGGCCCTCACCCTGGCGCTGCTGACGCTCCCGGTGGTGATCGTCTCGGTCGAGGAATCTCTACGCACCGTCCCCAGGGATATACGCGAGGCGAGCCTGGCGCTTGGAGCGACGAAATGGGAGACGATCCGCAATATCGTTCTGCCGAACTCGCTGACCGGCATCCTGACCGGATCGATCCTGGCGGTGAGCCGCGGCGCGGGGGAGGTGGCGCCGATCCTCTTCACCGGAGCGGTCTATTCGCTGTCGGAGCTGCCGAGCTCGCTGAACGACCAGTTCATGCACCTCGGCTATCATCTCTACATTCTCTCGACGCAATCGCCCGACGTCGACGCCACACGGCCGCTTCAGTACGCGACCACGATCGTTCTGCTGGGTCTGACGCTGGCACTCAACTTCACAGCCATTCTGTTGCGCTCGCGTATCCGCCGGCGCCGGATCGCATAGCATATCGAAGCATATCCCGTATGAAAAAAGAAGAGAACACGAAGATCCATACGCACGATCTCTCCCTGTACTACGGCGAGAAGCAGGCGCTGAAGAATATCTCGATGAAGATGCAGGCCAACAAGGTCACCGCCTTCATCGGCCCCTCCGGCTGCGGCAAGAGCACCTTCCTCCGGACGCTGAACCGGATGAACGATCTGATCGAAGGGGTGCGGATCACCGGCTCCACCCATATCGACGGCGTGAACATCTACGGTTCGGACGTCAACGTCGTCAATCTGCGGAAGCGGGTCGGAATGGTGTTCCAGAAATCCAACCCCTTCCCGAAGACGATCTACGAAAACATCGCGTACGGACCGAAGATCAACGGCATCACCGACCGGACCTCGCTCGATGAGATCGTGGAGAAGAGCCTGAAGGGATCGGCGCTCTGGAACGAGGTGAAGGATCGCCTGCAGACCTCCGCCCTGGCCCTCTCCGGAGGACAGCAGCAGCGGCTCTGCATCGCCCGCGCGATCGCCGTCAACCCGGAGATCCTGCTGATGGACGAACCCTGCTCGGCGCTCGACCCGATCTCCACGACAAAGATCGAGGAGCTGATCCTGGAGCTGAAGGAGGAATACACGATCGTCATCGTGACGCACAACATGCAGCAGGCCGCCCGCGTAAGCGACTACACGGCGTTCTTCTACATCGGCGAGCTGATCGAATACGATTCGACCCGGCGTATCTTCACGAACCCGGAGAAGAAGCAGACGGAGGATTATATCACAGGCCGATTCGGCTAGGTCTCCCCGCAACGGGGACCGCCGAAACGGAAAGCACGGGACCGCTCAGGTCCGTATCAGTATCCGACTCAATCCATATCCTGCCATGATAAAAGTATTCGAAGAGGAGCTCGACAAGCTCCGCACCCGCATCATCAAGATGGGAAGCCTGGTCGAAGAGCAGGTGGAGTTCGCGTTCCGCGCGCTCAACGAGTGGAACGTGACGCTGGCGCATCTGGTGATGGAGAGAGACAGCAAGGTGGACAAGCTGGACTACAAGATCGAAAAGCAGTGCCAGCGGATCGTGGCGTTGCAGCAGCCGGTCGCCCGCGACCTGAGGCTGATCATGGCCGCCATGAAGATCAACACGAACCTGGAACGGATGGGAGACCTGACGTTCAATGTGGCGCGCGCCGTGGAGGGACTGACCCCCAGCCGCCGCTTCATCGAACAGATCGAACTCTCCCACATGACCGACGCGGTCCACAACATGGTCCGGCTGACGATCGACAGCTTCGTCAACAACGACCCCGAGCTCGCCCTCACGATCATGAAGAGCGACCTCCGCGTCGATCAGTACGAGACCAGAATCAGCCGGCAGATCGTGGAGATGATGAAGAAGGAACCCGACTTCATCGAAGGGGGCGCCTCTCTGATCGTGATGCTCAGGAACATGGAACGCCTTGCCGACCATGCCACGAACATCGCCGAGGATGTGATCTTCTTCACCGAGGCGAAGATCATCCGGAACCGGTTCGATTCCGAGGCGTTCGAGGAGCTTCAGCGCGATATAAGCGGCCAGGACCGCGACGACGACGACGAATAAGACACCCGGGACGACGGTTCGTGGAGGGGCTAGATCAAGAGCCCTTCCACGAACCCGATCTCGTAGATCAGATAGGCTCCGAACGCGATACTCATCAGCGCCGCCGCGACACGGAAGGCGGTATCGACCCCGGTGAACCGCCGCGAGAGCCACGAATAGGGCAGCGACATCACCGCCCCCACCAGGAACATCCCCAGAATCGACCCGCCGCCGAAGATCGCGATATAGAGCAGGCCGTGCAGCGGCGAGGTGATGGTGGAAAGGACGAGCAGCATGAGCGCCGCCGACCCCGCCAGACCGTGCATCATCCCGACCAGGAACGGCTTCCGTCCCCCGCGCACATGATGATGATGCCCCCCCGACTCCCCCTCCCCGTCGGTGAAATGGAGATGCGGATGCGTGTGCCGCAGCCCGCCGTGCGAATGCTCGTGCAGATGGAGCGACGCCCCCCGGCTCCGGATGATCCTGTAGAGCAGATGGAGCCCCAGCCCGCTTATCATGACCGCCACCAGAAACTCCAGTCCCAGCGCCAGCTCCTCCGGAACCGGCATCCTCAGCAGCACCACCACGATCCCCACCAGCAGGAGCGAAAGGGTGTGCCCCAGGCCCCACATCGCGCCGACGAGCGCCGCTCCGAACGTCGACCGCCTCTCGCTGACGATGGCGCCGACGGCTACCAGATGGTCGGCGTCGAACGCATGCTTCAGCCCGAAGAGAAAGCCGGTGACGAGAGCGGCCGTCACACTCGTCTCGGCGACCCCGGAGGCGCTCCCCGGATCGGCGAAGAGGAGAAACGGCGCCAGCAGAAACAGAACAACGCCGGCGTACCAGAGGGGCCGGCGTGGAAGCCTGCGAAGATCTATCCGCATTACGATGTGATGGAAGTCGTCGGAATGGAGGAAGGAAGCGGCGGGAGCGGGGCTGTCCCCTCCATCTCCACCGATTCGACCTCGGGAATATGTCTGCGAAGCGTCCGCTCCACTCCCCCCTTCAGGGTCAGGGTGGAGGAAGGACAGGTGTGGCACGCGCCGGAAAGGCGGACGTAGACCGTCCCGCCGTCGTAGCGCACGAAATCGATCCGTCCCCCATCCATCTCGATGTAGGGGCGGACATCCGAATCTATGATATCCTTGACACGGGCGACGATCGCCTCATGTTCGGTCGTATGGCTCATCGCTGATTCTCTGGCTCGTTCACATTGCTGACGGGGCCAAGTTAGCAAGATCGGGGAAAAGGAACGCGGACCATTCGGGGGGACATTGCATCGCGGAAAAGGATTCCCCATATTCCTCCCGGCCCCGAGGCCCCGGATTCGAAGACCGGCACCACACAGCGTTCAACCACCATGACCGACATCGGCTGGCGATATCATCCGTCGCTCAACACCGCCGTTTCCCTGGCGGCCGGGATCGTCACGGCCCGGATCATCGAACCGTCGACAGAGATCGCCCTGCCGATCCTCGGCTCGGCCCTCCTCCTGCTGGCGATATCCATCAGGCTGCGCGAGGCGCTCCTGGCGGCGGCCTGCATCGTGACCATCTTCTGCGGAGGACTCCTCCTTCAGTCGCTGGGAAGAGCGGGATTGACGGAAGGATGTGAGGGGATGCGGATCGACGGCGCAGAACTGGTCGGGCGCGTCGCCTCCGAGCCGATGACCCGGAACGGCAGGATCGAGTATATCGTGGAAGGAGACTCCGTTCTCTTCCGGAACGTCTCGGCGCGCGTGGGGTGCGGCGTGCTGGTCAGGCTGTACGATACGTCGGCGGCGGCCGATCGGCTTCCGGGGTACGGCGAGCGCATCGCGTGCACGGGGAAGCTGTCGGCGCCGGAACACGGCCGATTTCCCGGCGACTTCGATCTTGCCGACTATCTCAGATCACGAGGGATCGAACTGGTGATGACCGTCGATCGGGCGCAGACGATCGAGCGGTTCGGCGGGAACGACGCTTCGTTTCTCATGCGATATATCGTTCTCCCGATCCGAAGCGCCGCGCGCGACTTCGCGCTGACGCATGTGCGCGGCCCGGAGGGGAAGATCGTCCTGGCGCTCCTGATCGACGAGCGATACGGCATCGACGCCGAGACGCGCGAAGCGTTCATGCGCACGGGGACGGTCCACGTGCTGGCGGTAAGCGGACTCCATGTGGGAGTGATCGCGATCGGACTCTTCGTGATCGTCTCGTGGGTTCCGGGACGATGGCGACAGATCGCGATCTATGCGGCCGCGATCGGGCTCTACACGGTCGTGGCCGGCGCGGGACCGTCGATCGTGCGGGCGGCGATCATGGGGGTTGCCGTGATGGTCGCCGCCCGGATCGGACGTCCCGCGCGTCCGCTGAACACGCTCGGGCTGGCTGCGCTCCTGATCCTGACGGCGGGCCCCGGATATATCGCGGATATAGGGTTCCAGCTTTCGTTCGCCTCGCTCGCCGGGCTCATCCTCCTCTACGGGCCGATGTGGCGGTCGCTGGAGACCCGATTCCCGGTCGTCGGTTCGGTCGCTCCTCTCCGCTGGCTTGCGCAGGGATTCCTTCTCTCGCTGGCCGCGCAGATCTTCACCCTCCCGCTGACGCTCCATCATTTCGGGTACCTCTCGCTGATCTCGCTGCCGGTGAACCTGGCGGCCGTCCCCCTTACCTCGGGCGCGCTCGCCGCCGGGGCCGTGGGAGCAATGGTCGTATGGGCGCCGGGGGTCGCGGCCCTCTTCGGCGGCGCCGCGTACGTTGCCCTGTCGCTCACGGAATCTATCGTACTCTGGAGCGCCGCGATCTCCTGGGCCGGGCTCGACGGCGTCTCGATCGGCACGGTCGGTCTTGTCGCGACGACGGCGGGCGTTCTGTACGCGGCGGCGGCGCGGACCGGCCGCCGCATCTCCTTCAGGCTGCTGATCCTCGGGCTGGGCGTCTGGACGACGATCGCTCTTGAGCGCGCGTTCGATCCGTTGCGGCAGGCGCCGGACGACCATCTCTATCTCCTCCCCGGCCGCGGCTCCGTGATCGTGGCCGCGATCAGCGGCGATACGTTGACCGGATATCTCCACGGCGAACCTGCTGGAGCGGCCTCGGCGGTGGAATCGCTGAGAGGAAGGCTCGGCGTCTCGACGGTCAGGATGATCAGGCTCGATTCGGCGGAGACCGGAGGGGAGCTTCTGCTCGTCAACGATGCGCCCCGGGAGTACGCGCTCCGTTCCCTCCCCCTCCTGCTTTCACCGACCCGGAGCCGGGCGCCGGGCCTGGTGCGGATCGGAGGAGTTCCGTATCTCCAGATTCCACTCGACATGCGGCTGGAGAGAGGAGTAATATTGCGATATAACGGTCGATGGGAACGGCCGTAGCAGCCGGGCAGGAGCTCCTTTCTTATCTTGGCGTTCTCCCCCGCCCCCCGGGGCCGCGATCACTGAATCATCGACATCTCATGTCCCTCATATACGAGCCTCCGATCTTCAGGCAGTTCCCGCGTCTCCGCGCGGCGCAGACGCTTCGCGGAACGACACATCCTCCCTACGGATTCAATATGTCGCTCTCGGTCGGGGACGACCCTGAACGGGTGACCCGGAACAGGGCGCGGCTTGCCGAGCGGCTCGGCTTCAGGCCGGAGAATCTGCTGACCCAGCGCCAGGTCCACGGCGACAGGTGCGTGACGGCGGGGCCGGGATACGAGGCATCGGAGAGCGATGCGATGATCACGACGGAGCCGGGCCTGCTGCTTGCGGCGAGCACCGCCGACTGCATTCCGCTGCTGATCCACGACCCGCGCCGGGGGGCGGTCGCCGCCGTACACTCGGGCTGGCGCGGCAGCCGTCTGAACATCGCCGGGCTGACGGTGGAGAGGATGATTTCCGAACTCGGGACCGACCCCGCCGACCTCGTCTGTCATATCGGCGCATCGGCCGGGCAGTGCTGCTACGAGGTCGGGGAGGAGGTGGCCGGATGCTTCGCTCCCCGACACTCCAGGGAACATCGCAACGGGAAATATCTGTTCGACAACAGAGGAGTCGTGCTCGATCAGCTTCTGGCGCGCGGCGTGCAGGCAGGAGGGATCGCGATCGATCCGCGCTGCACCATCTGCGATCCGAACTTCCACAGCTACCGACGCGACGGCCGCATGAGCGGTCGCATGTTCGGTGTTATCGGGCTCCGCGAGGTCGAAACTTCCCCGGAAGCCGCATGAAATCTACATTCTCCGGGTTTTCACCTATTGCATATTCATGCCACGGCCTTTACTTTCGCGCATTCCGAGTCCAAATCATCCGGACGACACTCATCAAACACTTGGAGATTCTCACGTGAACAAAGGTGAACTGATTGAAGCAGTTGCCAACGCCAGCGATCTCAGCAATGCGCAGGCTGAGAAAGCCGTAAAAGCTATGATCGACGCCATCAGCGGCGCCCTCAAGAAGGGGGATTCGGTCCAGCTCGTCGGCTTCGGCACGTTCAGCGTCGCAGAGCGAGGCGCCCGCACGGCCCGCAACCCGCAGACCGGCGAGGCGATCAAGATCAAGGCTCGCAAGGCTCCGAAGTTCTCGGCTGGAAAGGGACTGAAGGATCTCGTCAACGGCGCCAAGAAGGCGGCTGCGGCGAAGGGGGCGGCCAAGGCAGCTCCGGCGAAGGGGGCAGCCAAGGGCGCAGCGAAGGCGGCTCCGGCGAAGGCGGCTCCGGCGAAGGCGGCCCCGGCGAAGGCGGCCCCGGCGAAGGCAGCCCCGGCCAAGAAGGCAGCTCCGGCGAAGGGCGCCGCCAAGGGCCGCAAGTAATCGCAGCATCAGGCCGCGCACCGCGCGGTTCGATCGATATCTCAATAGAACAGGCCGGCGTGGATACGCCGGCCTGTTGCGTTTTCAGGGCGTTCACCGGCGGCGAACGCCGGTCCCGTCGGTCAGACGACCTCCCAGGTATCCCCTTCATTCAATATCGCATCGAGATCTCCCTCCCCCAGTTTCGTTCTGGCGAAGGCGAGCTGCTCCATGACCCGATCCTCGTACGTATCCCGCTGCTGCGAGAGGAAGACGCCGATCGGTGTCGGGAACTCCGGATTGTCGCTCAGGCGGGCGATGATGAACGCGAGTTCGGCGTTCGTCTCGTCGTACACAAGAAGATCGTTCACCGAGTATTCTCCGCCGGCCAGCGACACCACCTGCGGCGTGAACCCGTCGAGTCTGATCCCCTTGTCCTGCCCCATGCCGAAGACCAGCGGCTTCCCGTGCTCTATCGCAACCAGATGATCTCCCTTGATCTTCTTGTCGGTCAGGATCTCGAAGGCGCCGTCGTTGAAGATGTTGCAGTTCTGGTAGATCTCCACGAACGATACTCCCTTGTGGTCGTACGCCCGCTTGTAGATCTCCTGCTGATGCTTCGGCTCGCGATCTATCGTCCGCGCCACGAAGGTCGATTCGCATCCGAGCGCGAAGAGAACGGGGTTGACCGGATGATCGACCGACCCGAACGGCGTCGACTTCGTCTTCTTCCCCTCCTCCGATGTCGGCGAGTACTGCCCCTTGGTGAGACCGTAGATCCGGTTGTTGAAGAGGAGCACGTTCATATCGAAGTTCCTGCGCAGCAGGTGGATCAGGTGGTTCCCCCCGATCGAGAGCCCGTCGCCGTCGCCGGTGACCAGCCAGACCGAAAGCTCCGGCCGGGCGATCTTGACGCCGGAGGCGATCGCCGGCGCCCGCCCGTGGATGCCGTGGAACCCGTAGCTGTCCATGTAGTACGGAAACCGGCTGGAGCAGCCGATGCCGGAGACAAAGACGAACTCCTCCTTCTTCCTGTCGATATCGGGGAGCGTGCGCTGCACCTGGGCCAGGATCGAATAGTCTCCGCAGCCGGGGCACCAGCGGACATCGGCATCCGATGCATAATCCTTCGCAGTCAACTTACGGTTGACGACCGGGAGTTCCGCGGTCGCGCCGTTGGCAATGCTGGGTGTATCCATGAAACGTTATATGTCTTGTGAATATGCGATTGCGATTCAGTTCCTGGCCCCGAGGATCGTCTCGATCCTGTCCGCGATCTCCTGCGCCGTGAACGGCAGCCCCTGGATCTTGTTCCACCCCTGGGCGTCGACCAGGTACTCCGACCGGATGATCTTCACGAGCTGCCCGTTGTTCATCTCCGGGATCGCGACGTACTTGAACTTCTTCAAGACCTCCGCGATATTTTTCGGGAACGGATTCAGATAGCGGAGATGCGCCTGCGAGACGCTCCGTCCCTCCGCCCGCTTCCTGTCGACGGCGGCGCGGATGGCGCCGTAGGTGGAGCCCCATCCCAGGATGAGAAGCTCTCCCCCCTCCTGATCACCGTAGATCTCCAGATCCGGGATATCGGCGGCGATCCCCGCCACCTTTCTGGCGCGCAGCTTCACCATGAACTCATGGTTCTCCGGCGAGTAGTTGATATCTCCGGTGATGTTCTCCTTCTCCAGACCGCCGATGCGGTGCTCCATGCCGGGCGAACCGGGGAGCGCCCACGGCCGGGCCAGCCATTCGTTCCGGTCGTAGGGACGGAAGGTGGAGGCGTCGGTGTGATGCTCCACCCTGAACTCCGGCAGGTCGCTCGCGGCGGGGATGCGCCACGGCTCCGACCCGTTGGCCAGATAGCCGTCGGAGAGGAAGAAGACGGGGGTCATGAACTTGATCGCAAGACGAGCCGCTTCCATCACCATGTAGAAGCAGTCGCCCGGGGTCGCGGCGGCGACGATCGGAACCGGGCACTCGCCGTTGCGGCCGTACATCGCCTGCAGCAGATCGGCCTGCTCGGTCTTGGTCGGCAGTCCCGTGGAGGGGCCGCCGCGCTGGATGTTGCAGATCACCACCGGCAGCTCCACCGCCACCGCCAGACCGATCGCCTCCCCCTTCAGAGCGACGCCGGGACCGGAGGTGGTCGTGAACCCGAGCGCCCCGCCGAACGAAGCGCCGATCGCCGAACAGATCGCCGCGATCTCATCCTCCGCCTGGAACGTCACGAAGCCGAATTGCTTGTAGTTGGAGAGTTCGTGGAGGATGTCGGAGGCGGGGGTGATGGGGTAGCTGCCGAGGAACCCGGGGATGCCCGACTGGCGGGCGGCGGCAATCATCCCCAGGGCGGTGGCCTGATTCCCCATGATGTTCCGGTACTTTCCGGGGGGAAGCTTCGCCGGCTTCACCTCGTATCGCGTTGTGAACATCTCGTAGGTCTCCCCCAGGTTGTACCCGGCCGTGAGCGCACGTCGGTTCGCCTCGGCAAGCTGCGGCTTCTTCCCGAACTTCTCGTCGATCCATTTCAGCGTCGGCTCCATCGACCGGTTGTAGAACCAGTAGAGGAGCCCGAGCGTGAAGAAGTTCTTGCACCGCCCGGCCTCCTTCGTGGAGAGTCCCAGTCCTTCCACGGCGCTCAGCGTCCCCCGCGACAGAGGAAGTTTATAGAGACGATACCCGCTCAGCGAGTTGTCGTCGAGCGGATTCGATGTATATCCGGCGAGTTCGAGATTTCTCTGGTCGAAGGCATCCTGGTTGGCAATGATCGTCCCCCCCCGTTTCAGGGAGCGGAGGTTGGTGATCAGCGCCGCGGGGTTCATCGCCACCAGCACATCGGCCTCATCCCCCGGCGTATGGACGTCGAGCGAGGAGAAGTTGAGCTGGAAGGCGGAGACTCCATAGGTAGTACCGGCCGGGGCACGGATCTCGGCGGGGAAATCGGGGAGAGTGGCCAGATCGTTGCCGAAGATCGCCGAGGTCTGTGTGAACTGACCTCCGGTAAGCTGCATACCGTCGCCGGAATCCCCGGCGAAGCGAATAACGACCTGGTCGAGAACCTCAAGAGATTTGTCCATCAATGCCTCATTCCTATAAATGAATGGTGCGGCGAGGCGATCCACGCACCCCGTCGCGGGGGGATGTTCGGTCGGATGGGCCGTCATGTACGTGACGCCGGAATACATGGTTACATTGGTTTCGGCATGTATCACGGCGGGACCGCGAAACTACGGGAATGCCCGGCGGAATTCAAGGATGCGGGGGGAGAATGTGGAAAAGTGAGTCGGCGGAGGAGCCCGGCGGCCGGGGCGGCCGGTGTCGGCGGAACCGCCCCATACAGACGAACGCTCAGGGTTGCGCCGTCGTCCGTTCCGGAACCGCGCATGCGGGACCCGTCTTCCGGATCTCCTCCTCAAGGGCGAGGGCCTTCCGAAAGAGAATGTTGTTCTCGAGATGAACATGCACGTGCAGATCGTGCTCGAAGGCCGCCAGCTCCTGAAAGAGCACCCGGTATGTCGCGCACGCCTCCGCCGGCGGAGTATAATCGTCCGTGAGCAGACGGAGCTCCTCCATCTCGCTTCCGGCGGCCGCGTGCTCCGCCTCCATCACGCGGATCGGGTTTCGGACGCTCCCGAACAGAGGGATTCCGACGGCGCCGCCGCCGTTCCCTGATGAGAGCATCGCCTTGATGTACGGGAAGAGCGCCCGCTCCTCCTTCTCCATATGCCGCACGAGATCCGCCGCCACATGCGCGAACGTTTCCGCGACCTTCACGAGCTCCGGCCGATGGTGCCCGTGCACGCGCGCCACCTTCTCCGCATGGGTCGATATGACGGGGATCATCTCCCGTACATACCGATGATGGTTCTCCACGATATAGTCGCACAGAAGGCCGGCGTCCCAGAGGTTGAACTTCGGCGTCCCCTCTGCCGGAGCGGCGTTCAGAACGTTGAGCCGCCGGAGCAGCTCGGAGGGGTCGAATCCCTTTGCCCGGCACGCCTCCGCGATCGGCTTCGCGCCGCCGCAGCAGAAATCGAGACCATAGCTCTGAAAGATGGCGGCGGCCCGGAAATCCTCGGCGACGACATCCTTGATCGGGGTTTCATTCGTATAACGCATGACATTCTCCATCGGTTTACGATATTAATCTGTTCGAAGCATTCCAGATGATCTTCCCCTCCTCTATTCTCAATTGCCCCTGGCTCTCCATCGACTTGATTGTACGGATGACCGTTTCCACCCGCAGGCCGGTCATGTCGGCGAGCTGCTGTCGCGTAAACGGGACCCTGTACTCCGCATCCTCCCCCCGGTCGGTCCGGCGGAAATACTCGATCAGCGTCGTGAGACGGTGGTCGGCCTCCTCGACGGCGATCTCGGTCATCATCATCGATTTGTAGATCAGTCGTCCACAGAGCACCTGTGTCAGCTTGAGATGAAGTTCCGGGTGCTCCGCGAGCAACCGCAGGAACTCGTCATGAGGACATTTCCAGACAACGCTCTCGACCACGGCGATCGCCGAGGCGGGATACGGCATGTGATTGAAGAAGGGAGGTTCGCCGAAGCTCTCTTCCGCAGTGAAATATCCCTTGACGAACTCGCGCCCCTGGTCGTTATAGCTCGACATCTTGATCCTCCCCGAACGGACAAGATGGAAGTGGGTCGCCGGGGCCCCTTCCTCGAACAGGATCTCTCCTTTGTCGAGCCGGACCATACGGGCATGGTACTGTTGAAGAATCGCTTCGGGTATCATCCGGATTGCTCCGATCTATTGTGCAGTCAAACTACGGGAACGGGAGAACGGCTGTTTATGACCTGCGTCATCACGATCAGAATCCCGCACTGATCATCAGAAATCCCCACCGGGTCGTCTTCAGACCACGGAGAACATAGCGATCACGGTCGCCGTCGAAGAGAGAGAATCCGGCGGCGATGTTCAGCGCCCGCGTGGCCTGGAACGCGGCCGAGAGATCGATCTCCCGTCCTATCGTTTTCGATGTCGCGGCGGGAAGAGCGGGATCGGCGATCCGGGGATCGGTTGCAAGGCCGAAGAAATGAAGCTCGGCGCCGAGCTTCATCCCCTGAAGGGGGACGAACGATACCTGCACGATCAACTGTTCAAGCCCCAGCCCGCGCGTCGCGCCCGGAACGTCCACAAGGTAGTCCATGCTGCCGTAGAAGCGATGGTGGGTTCCGTAGAGAGCGCTGAACGCGCCGTGGGTCGCCGGCCTGGCGGGATCGTTGCCGGAGAGTCGATCGACGCCGACGCCGATCCGGAGCGAGTCGATGTCGGAGAAGGTGTATCCCCCCCGGAGGCCTCCCATCCACGCGTCGATCGTTTTCCGTTGCGCGGTCTCCCCGTCGCGGCGCCACTCTCCGAACTGGTATCCCCCCTCGATCTCGAAATCGAACGATCCGGCAAATCCTCTTGAATAGAACCCGGTCGTTTTACGATATTGCCGCACGGAATCGCGGTACGGTGTATCGAAGAGGAAGTATCCCTGCACGCTCGTCCCCGGCGCCAGCGCGCCGAGCGTTCCCCACCCCCCCGCGAGGATATGATCGCGGTTGTAGGCCGGGGAGTTGCTCCGGCGGACGATTGCGGCGCCCAGGATATCGAGCGAGGCCGTCGCTCCCCCGATCCTCGCCACCACACCGTCGAACGACTGTCCCGTATTCGACCAGTCGACGCGGCCGATCAGCCGCTCGTTGCCGTAGGAACGCGCCTGCCGGCCGACCCGCACCGAGAGAGGGAGTCCGGCGATATCACGGATATCGATATACCCCTGCCGCAGGTCGAGCGTCGGCGATCCGCCGCCGGCCGCCGCGTTCGAACCGAAGGTACGCGCATCCTGCAGCTCGAGCCGGACCGTCAGATTGCTGTCGACGGCCGCCGAGGCAGCGAGCCGGCTTCTGAGGAGATGATAGGCGTCGGAGTGAGTTCCGGCGATCATGCCGCGGCCGTCGAGCTCACTCCTCTCGCGGATCTCTCCGCTCACGACAATCGTCTGCGCCGATGATATGGTCGGCAGTGCGACAAGAAGAAGAAACGGCAGAAGGTGGCGCATCGATAACCTCCAGAGTAATAAGGTTGCGATGATCTCACCCCCTGTCGGGAGAGCGGAATCGCCCCCGGAAACGCCCACGGAGATGAGAATCATCCGACGGAGCCAACCTAAGCACCGGCGCGTTGTTCGGCCATGACATATGTCATGGTCGGTCGGAGAGGGTTTTCCCTACCTTTGTTCCGTTCCGAGCGGCCCCGAGGCCGGTGCGGCGATGAACGCGCATCACAGCGGCCCGGCGGACCGAATCAAACCTTATCATGAAGATCAGACACGCAGTTCTGAAGGCTACGACATGGGGGACGGGAGTGACACTGGTCGTGGCGGTGTTGATCATCGTCGGTTCCCGCAACCTTGCTCATTTCGATGCGGCCCTTGTCGGCTATACGTTCGCCGTGCTCT
>CBINGZ010000047.1:0-43077 GCA_966250335.1 uncultured bacterium
CCTTCTGCGCGATCTTGAATCGCTTCGCGATGTTCTGGGGCGGCGCGCCGTGGAGTTCAAGCATACGATCATGATCGGTCGCTCGCACGGTATCCACGCCGAGCCGGTCACCTTCGGGCTGAAGCTGGCGTTGTGGTACGAGGAGACGAAGCGGAACATCGAGCGGATGAAGCGGGCGCTGGAGGTTATATCGTACGGGCAGATATCGGGCGCCGTCGGGACGTTCGAGCATCTCGACCCGCGCGTCGAGGAATATGTCTGCGAGCATCTCGGCCTGAAGCCCGATCCGGTCACCACGCAGGTGATCCAGCGCGACCGCCACGCCGAATACATGGCGACGCTCGGTGTGATCGCCGCAACGCTGGAGCAGTTCGCCACGGAGATCCGTCATTTGCAGCGGACAGAGGTGCTGGAGGCGGAGGAGTATTTTTCGGCGGGACAGAAGGGGAGCTCCGCCATGCCCCACAAGCGGAACCCGATCATATCGGAACGGGTCTGCGGCATGGCGCGGATCATCAGAGCGAACGCGCTGGCCGCGATGGAGAACGTGGCGCTCTGGCACGAGCGGGATATCAGCCATTCGTCGGTGGAGCGTGTGATCTGCCCCGACTCGACGATCGCGCTCGACTACATCCTCGAGAAGATGACCGGCCTGATCGACAGACTGATCGTCTATCCCGACAACATGCGGCGCAACCTGGAGATCACCAGCGGTCTCCATTTCTCCCAGACGATCCTTCTCGCGCTCGCCAAGAAGGGGCTGAGCCGTGAGGACGCCTACGCCATGGTCCAGCGCAACGCGATGGAAGTCTGGCGCACCCGCGAAAACTTCGCCGATGTTCTCAAGCGCGATACGGATCTGACCGCGGTGCTGACGCCGGAGGAGATCGATGATCTCTGCGACCTTCAGAAGTCGATCCGGAATGTGGAGTATATCTTCAGGCGTTGCGGGCTGGGGTAATCATTCTTCCTGCTCTGCATGGCGCATCGGTTGCAGCACCAGCGATCCCTCCAGATAGCCCCGTAGGGGCGGACCGGACGTAGCAACGGAAATCACGGATAATTCTTCAGCGCCGTAGGCGCTTACGATATAATCGGGAAATGTCGTGGCTACATATGGTTCGCCCCTACGGGGCTGGAAGAAAGGGAAAGACGGCTTTTAGAACCGGCTTACATCCCTTCCGAATATCCATGTCTTCATCCAGTCGAACAGCACCAGCACTTTATTCTTGAACGTTACCAGACGGGTGAGGTAGGCGGATCGCCAGAAGATATATGTGGAGATGCCGTGCCACCGCAGCTTGACCTGCGGGATATCGGCCAGTGCCTTGTTGTCGCCGATGTAGGCGAGCATGCCGAGGTTCTTGAACCTGAACGCCTCCGGCTCCTTGCCGTCGGCGATCCTGTTGAGGGAGACTGCGAGATATTTCCCGGCCTGCATCGCGAGCTGGGCGGTCTGGGGGAGCGAGGCTCCGGCGACCGTGGCGCAGTCGCCGAGGGCGTAGATCTCCGGGTGGCCGGGGACCCGCAGACGGTCGTCGGTGAGAATCCTCCCGGAACGATCCTTGTCGAAGGGGAGCCTGCCGACGAGGCCGGTGGGAGCGTACCCCGTGGACCAGACGATGAGACCCGCCGGCACCACTTCGCCCGACTTCAGTTTGAGATATCCGTCACCCACCTCCTGAACCGGCGTCTCCAGCCGCACGGTGATTCCTTCCTTCCTGAAATGCTCCTGCGTGTAGCTTCGCAGGCTCCCGTCGAAGCTGTTCAGGATGGTGCCGCTCGCCTCGAAGAGGGTGATCTTCACCCTGCCGATCAGGTGGGGGAAGCTCTTCCCCAGATCCTCGTCGAACATGTCGTCGAGTTCGGCCGCGAACTCCACCCCGGTCGGTCCGCCGCCGACCACCACGAAATGGAGAAGCCGGTTCTGCTCCTCCACGTCGATGCCGGGGATGCTCGCCTGTTCCAGGCATGAGACCACCCGTTCCCTGATGTTCCGCGCGTCGGTCAGCTCCTTCAGGAAGAGGGCATGTTCCCGTACGCCGGGGACGTTGAAGGTGTTGTTCCACGCCCCCACGGAGATCACAAGAATATCGTACCCGATCTCGAACTCCTCCTCGCCCCCGGGGGGACGGCAGCGGATACGGCGGTTCTCCGTGTCGATATCGGTGCAGTCCGCCTGGTAGTACTCCAGCCCCTTCCGCGTCTTCCGCACAGGCTCGATGATGCTTCGGAACTCGATCTTTCCGACGGTGGTGCTGGGGAGGAGGGGGGTGAAGAGAAAATGGTTGCGGGGGCTTACGATCGTCGGACGATAATTATCGACGTCGATCTTCTTGATGATGCTGATCGCGGCGAAGCCGGACCCAAGGATAACGATACGTTTGCGTGGTTTCTCGGAAGCCATGATTCTCTCCGTTCGACGTCAACTTACGGCGAAAACGCAGGCCCCGTCCCATCGGTTCCACCCTTCGATGGTTGCGGATCGTATCATCGCGGTCGGGTATCCCGAAAGGGGAACGGGCCCGCGACGTAACAAGACTGTGAGTAGTGTCTCAGTTTGATGTGAGGTAATCGTACGGAGTTCGCCCACAACGATGCTCCGAGTTCCTCCGCTCCCCGCTCCATCGGCGATTCCAGCGCCCCGCCGGGGCGCACTCCGTATTTCGGTTCGACACCGGGGGGCTGATCGCCCCCGGCTACTCTCCGAAGCCCTTGCGGGGCCGGGAATAAGGAGATCAGTATTCCATGCTGCCGCGACGGTACACCATCCGGTGAGTGCGGACGTTGTCCCGTAGGGATGGCTGAACGTAGCGGGGGATGAAATCCCCGGCACGCGGCCCGTTCCCACTCTTCCGTCCTGAAGGGACGGCGGACCGTCGCCGGTCACGATCACGGTGTCCGATATCACCGGCCGCGAACTGACGCGACTCTCTGCGGATAGTGCGGACGGAGAGGCATTTGGACAGGGAGCATGGATGGAGCTGCCGACGTTGGCGGCCGATGTGATCGTATCGAAACGGGCGCTCCGCAACCGGAGCGCCCGTTCCTGGTCATGAATCCGAGCCGATCGCACTGCGATCAGGCGTTGCGGCTAACGGGCCACGGTCAGCCGTTCCGTGACGACCTCATTGCCGCGGGTGAGCTTGACGACATACTCTCCCGACGGCAACATCGACGTATCGTAGAAGAGTTCATACGTCCCCGCCTTCCGTTGTTCGTTTCCGAGCGCCGCGACCCGCTCTCCCCGCGCATCATATACTTCCAGCACGACTCGACCTTCCTCGCGCACGACGTAGCCGAGCGTAACGCGGTCGCGCGTCGGATTCGGCCGCAGGGTCAGGACGGATTCATATCCGTCGGCCGCGATCGCCGGTTGGTCCGGATTGAGATTGCGGCGGCTTCCTCCACCCCCGCCTGGCGACTGCCCGATGCACTCGCGTATGAGCTTCTTGACGCACGACACGCGGCCCTCCCTGTCGAAGATCTCAACGGTCAGTGTCTCGGTCGTGTTCACGGTGACGCACCACGTAAAGATCCGATTGGGGGTCGGCGGCGCCGGGATGGAGATCAGGTTCGTGGAATCGTAGGCAGCCACCCACGTTCCGTTGACGCGAATTCCGTAGACGTCGCACGCGCCCTCGAGCGCGTTCAGATGGATAGAGGAGCAGCAGGGATCCAAGTAGGGAACGGGCGGAGGCATGATTTCCTGCAGGATCAGATTATCGCAGCAGGTGGACTCGCATTCGACGGTCACCTGCTTCGTGCAGATCAGGGTGCCGTTCTCCGATCTGAATTCGATATTGACCACCGTGCTCGTTGAAGTGCCGGCGGGCTTGATGCAGAAATCCTTCCTGAACACGTCGTTCACGGGGCCGGTGACGGTCAGCGACGAAACCCACGGATCGGAACCGGACGTAATCATCGCCGGAAAAACCGGAATGAGCTTCATCGACATAATATCGCATAACCCCGGAATGGTGGCTTCGATGTTGTAGCAGCAGAATCCCGTCAACGGCGTCCCCGGCTCGATATCGACCGCAATATGACTGCAGCAATCGTCGGGATCGCGCCCGCAGGTCACTTCGATATCGCGGCTGCATATCCTGACGCCGTTGGCGTCCAGATAATCGATCTGCAGCGTCTGATCGACGTCGTCGACGTCCAGCAGGCAGAATTCCGCCGAGAAGACAAACTCCTCGTTGAGTCCGATCTCAACATGCGACTGCGGCCCCGCGCCGGGATTGTTCTGGTCCAGAATGGCGCCCGATCCGACGCGTGAAATCAGTAATTTTGCGATCCTTTTGCAGAACCCCTTCGGATCGAGTTCCAGCGAAAAGCAGCAATCGAAGTCGTGATCCGGATTGCTGATATCGAGCGGATGAATGACGGGATCGGGCTGATGGTCACAACAGTAGTCGACGCAGGCATGCGCTACCGTATCGGAACACATTACATTGCCGAGGGCATCAAGATAATCGATGATCACGTTCAATATTGCGGAGTTGGGGTTGATGCAGAGCTGGCCGACCGTAACGCTCTCACCGGGGAGGAGCGGATCTCCCGACGTCCATTCACGCACAAACGCGCTGGATGAAGTCGTCATCGTCCACGATCCGGATGCCCCGTTGATGAACGGCACCGGGTCGAGCGAAATCGAGCCCGGGCGTACCCGTATCCCGTAGATCGGGCATCCCGGCACCCTGTTTCCAACCTGAACCTGCATGCAGCACTGGGTTGCGGTGCTCGACTGCGGCACAAGCACCACGCCGTAGTGGGGGTCACCGCAGGAGCACGGGGATGCCTCCATAACCTCCGTGACCGAAACGTCGTCGATGTAGTAATATCCGTACTCGGTATCGTCCCCGTAGCAATCGAACGAGGCGGGAATCCGGGTAGTATCGTTCAGCAGATTGCCGACGCCGCCAAAATAACCTATAACGATATGATCCTCGCCGCCTGAGCCTGCCGTATAATACCCCGATATCTGAACCCAGTTGGATTTGTCCATGACGGCGCTGCCGTTGACCACTCCGTGGGCCGCAACGTACGTGGCGCTTAGTGAGATCGGCCCATGCCCGGATTGAAAATATGCGCCCGTTGAAAGATAGGCGCCAAGATTCTTGACCCCGAAATGCGCCCCCTCGCCCAGGCTCACATAAAAGCTGACGAAGTAGGTCTTCCCGGCTTCGAGCGGAATAAGCTCTCCCTGAACATATTCGACATGTTCATTGACGTCGAGAATTATTCCGGAATACGCGGAACCGCCGGAAGCCGCCTGATGTCCGAACAGATTGTCGGGAACCCCCACCACGGTGGGATCGGTCGGCGTGGAATACGTGCACACATTGGTATTACAGGCATTAAAATAATCTGGCGTCCCGGCGGTGGTGAGCGTTCCCCAGTTCATGCAGAGCGCCATCTTGTTGTACGGCAACGCTCCGCCGCCCGATATTTCGTCCGGGCATCGTGTCTTGAACTCGAAACTCGGATTATAGACCCGATTGAACGGCTGCGAGCGGCAGACGCTGCCGCCGGCAACGATACACGCGAGCAGGAAAAAAATTCTGATGATGGTCGTGCCCGGCCGGGTATGCAGCCGGGTTGTCATCGAGTGCCTCCGGAGGCGTCGGTCGGCATTGTTCGTAGAACATCGCATGGATGTATCCTCCACAGATAGGTGGGTAGGGGGAGGCAAAGCGATACATGTATATCGCTTTGCTATCTATCGCAATCTAGTGGATTATTTCCTCGTCCGGCGGGCGGCGGCCTACATAATAACTACATACTGCGGTCTTTTTTTTCGCATGCTGCGGCTCCGATCAGATGTTCATCAGAAACGACGTCAGCGAATCCCTGGAGGGAACACCGAGTTTTTTCCGGATTCTGCCGCGATGAATTTCAACTGTCCGGGGTGCGATGAACAATATGTTCGAGATCTCCTTGGAGGAAAGATTGATCCGCATGAGGCCGCAGATCTTCATCTCGGCCGGGCTGATCGCGCTCGAACGCGCCGCGAGACGTTCGAAGAAACCTGGATGCACGTCGTGAAGCTGCCGAACGACCACGTCCCAGTCGCTGCCGGTCCGAAGATTGACCTCCAGTTGGCGGACGGTCTCCCGAACGGCGCCGACTTTCGCCGGGTTGAAATCGGTCATCTGGTGTTTGATGCGGGCAAGAAGCTGCTGCTTCTGCGCCGATTCCAGCGCCACCGACGTCAGCTCCTTTTCCTTCGCCAGCAGCCGTCGCTCCAACTCTTCGGTCCGGCGCTGCAACCGCAGGCGCTCCTCCTGAAGTTCCCGTTCCTCGAGGTGTCGAAGAGCGGTATGGAACTGCGTCTGCGCCTCTGGGCCGACCGACGCCTCCCGGTACTGCGTAAACAGCTTGAAATGACGATAGGCGAGTTCGATCTGCCCGCATTGTTCATATGCATACGAGAGCGACGCGTAGATATCGAATCGGAGATAAGGGGTGCCGGCCGACTCCAGAATGTCGCGCGCGCGTTCCAGATAATGGATCGCCGACTCGTAGTCGCCGGCGGTATGGTACAATCGACCCGTGACGTTGTTGATCGAGAACTGAAGTTCCGTGGGCGCCTCCCTGGGCATTTTCCGCATTGCATGGCGGACGTGACGAAGACCCTCCTGCAGATCTCCCGTATGAATGCAGATATCCGCAAACCCTGAAATTGCATGGGCCTCGCGGTCGCGGCTGCCTGAGCGTCTGAAGATCTCCCGCGACTTTTTGAACGCTTCCCCTGCCTTCGAATAATCCTCGAGCATGACGTAGACGGTCGCGAGATTGCAGAGAGTAATCCCCACACCCAGCGAATCACCCTCCTTCCGGCCCACATCCAGCGATTTCAACATATACTCTACCGCCATGTCGAGATCGTGCATGCGTCGAGCGCATAATCCGATAGATGAATAGCATACCCCCATGATATCCTCCGCGCCGATCTGCTCCGCGAACTTGAGCCCGTCCAGAAACTTGACCATTGCCGTGACATAATCCCCCTGATTCCTGTGAATTTCCGCAATCAGGTTCAGCGTCTGCGCGATACATCGAAGATCGCCAAGGCGTTTGGACTCAGTCAGATTCTGCTCTGCGGCCGCCAGCACCCCTTCAGGATTACCGCTTTTGAGGCGGATGACCAGCAGAGAATACTGCACCCTGCAGGACATCTCGACGTTGCCGATTTCCTTGAACAACATCGCGGCCCGCTCCATACATGATCGGCTCTGCTCAACTTCTCCCATCTCACAAAGAGCCACGCCGAGCGCGTGATAGCTGTGAGCGATCCCTTCGGTCCACTGTGCCGACTCGGCCAGCGCCAGCGCCTCGACCGCGAGTTCATACTCCCGGTTCGGGAGCAGCGTTCTGTCCTTGAGTTGCTCGATCAGTTCCCGGCAGCGCTCGATGTTCTCCTGCGTCGTCGATCCCGACGCGTCGGCAACGGCCCGATTGCGAATACGATCCCTGCTGGTTCCCGGCATGGCGTGGTTGCATCGTTGTTCGATTTGGGGGGAAAGCGCCGGAGCGGACTCGCTGCACGCGATCGGTATCGTCCCGCCGTCACGTCGCGAGCCCGCAGCGCCTGCGCGGAATATACCTTGGAACGAACGGAATTGCGAGAGACTGTGCACGGGTTTCCAGCTTCGGACGTTATACACTAACTTGCGGCTTCCGCGAAACGCCGGGGGTCCGTATCGGCGGCGCATCGTCTCCGACCTGCGGTCGATCCGCCGGATCGGAACACGATCGGCCCCGACCTCTCCGGCGCTCTCTTTCTCCGGTTCCGAACGTCGCACATGGGCGGGCGGCCCCTTCCCGCGCCCGCGGGACGGCCGTCGATCGATCGCAGGACGATCCTGATGCGACCGGCCGGAGAGCACATCCGAACATGACATGAAGCATATCATCTTTGCAGTCGTCTTTCTGGCCGCAACCGCAGGCATCCTCTGGAACCTGCGGCGGCTCTATCGCTATCTGATGGTGGGGAAGCCGGAGAACCGGTACGACCGCCCGATGCAGCGCCTCTGGAACGTCCTCGTGATCGCCATCGGGCAGTCGAAGCTGATGCGCGATCCGATCGCCGGCGTCGTTCACGCCATGATCTTCTGGGGATTCCTGGTGCTGCTGGCGGCCGTGGTCGAGTCGGTCATCGAAGGATTGATCCCCGGCGGAAATATCGCGTGGCTCGGTCCCATCTACACCGTCATCACCATCTCGCAGGATCTCTTCTGCATGCTGATCCTGATCGGCGTCCTCTGGGCCTTCTGGCGCCGCTACGTCTCGAAGGTGAAACGCCTTCAGGGGGATGCCGCCGAGCGTCGCGACGCCTCGCTGATCCTTGTCCTGATCGGCGTCATCGTCACCTCGCTTTTCCTGATGAACGCGGCGCGCGCCGGAGCGGGGATGGAGTTCGAGTGGGCGGTCCGTCCGATCGGGATGCTCTTCCATTCGCTCTTCACCGACAGGGAGAGCGCATATATCGTCTTCGAGTCGATGTGGTGGCTCCATATCGTCACCATCCTCGGCTTCATGAACTATCTGCCGTATTCGAAGCATCTTCACGTCATCACCTCCATCCCGAACGTCTACTTCGCCAAGCTCGGCACGGTCAACAAGCTGGAGAAGATCGACTTCGAGGCGGAAGGGGCGGAGAAGTTCGGCGTGGTCGATGTGGAGGACTTCACCTGGAAGCAGCTTCTGGACGGCATGACCTGCACCCACTGCGGCCGATGCACCTCCGTCTGCCCGGCGAACCTCACCGGCAAGGTCCTGGACCCGAAGGAGGTGATCATCCAGATGCATCATCGCACGATGGATCGCGCTCCCTTCCTTGCAGGCGAAGGGGCTCCGGCGAACCTGGGAGAAGGAGCGGCGACCAGCGCGGAGCTGATCGAGGCGGAGAACACGGCGATCATGGAGAAGAAGCTGGTGGGAGACTACGTTTCGATCGAGGCGCTCTGGCAGTGCACCACCTGCATGGCGTGCGTGCAGGAATGTCCTGTTACGATCGAACATGTCCCGGCGATCGTCGACATGCGCCGGTCGCTGGTGATGATGGATGCGAACTTCCCGGCCGAGCTGCAGCCCGCCTATCAGAACCTTGAGAACAACTTCACCCCCTGGGCCTTCTCCGCGAGCGAGCGCGCCGACTGGCGCGAGGGGACGGGAGTGATCACGATGGATGAGACCCCGGAGGAAGATCGTACGGGGATCGAGGTCCTCTTCTGGGTCGGGTGCGCCGGAAGCTACGACGACCGCTACAAGAAGGTCACCCGCGCCTTCAGCGAGCTCATGGATCTGGCCGGCATCAGCTACAGGATTCTGGGGAGCGAGGAGAAGTGCAACGGCGACCCCGCGCGCCGCACCGGCAACGAGTACCTGGCGCAGATGCTGATCCAGATGAACGTGGAGACCCTCAACGGCTACGGCGTCACCAAGATCGTGACGAGCTGCCCGCACTGCCTGAACACCCTGATGAACGAGTACCCCGACTTCGGCGGGAGGTACGAGGTCGTCCACCATACCGCCTTCATCGACGGTCTCGTGAAGGAGGGGCGGATCAAGGGGATGAACTCGATGCAGTACAAGGTCACCTATCACGACAGCTGCTATCTGGGGCGCTACAACAACCAGTACGACGCCCCGCGCGAGATCATCTCCAACATCCCCGGACTGGAGATCGTGGAGATGGATCGCAACAGGAGCCGCGGCCTCTGCTGCGGCGCCGGCGGCGGGCAGATGTTCATGGAGGAGAACCAGGGGAAGCGGATCAACATCGAGCGGACCGAGGAGGCGCTGGCCACCGGAGCCTCCGTCGTCGCCACCGCCTGCCCCTTCTGCATGACGATGATGACCGACGGCGTGAAGGCCTCCGACCCCGAGGGGGGAGTGATCGTGAAGGATGTGGCGGAACTCGTGCTCGACTCCATCAAGGGGGGATCGCGCGGCGTCCCGGTGAACTGACCCCCTCCGTATCGTCCGAACGTTCAGCAGGCCCCGGATCGAACATGATCCGGGGCCTGCTCGTTGACGGCCCCGGCAAATCCGGGCCGGCGCGCCTCACTGTTAAGTCCGGGGCATCGGCGTGGTTCTCCCTAATAGTTGGCGCCCCTTCTTCCCGGCGGTCATCCCCGGCCTCCGTTCCCCTCCCGTTCCGAACCGCCGCAGGGGGATATGGGGCGTCTGTGCTCAACCTCTCGCAGAAGGCGTGGCGGCCGTATCGCGCCGTACGCGCTAACCATAGACCAATCGATACGTTAATCTCCATGAAAACTTTACGAGCACTCTCTACCCGTGCGGTTTCGATTGCGGCGCTCGCGCTCGCGGCGCTGCAAACCGGTTCGGCACAGAACACGCGGCCGCGCTACGACATCGGGACTCCCGAGGTGGACACCATCTGGGTCTCGCCGACGGATGGGGACGACTCACGAAGCGGCGCCCGGCGCTCGCAGGCGCTTGCCACGCTCACCGAAGCGTGGGGGCGGATACCGGTCTCGACCGAGCTGGAACGGGGATACAGAATCATGCTCACGCAGGGGACGTATCCGGAAACGATCGTGCCGGGATACTGGGAATCCCGTCGCGGCACGTTCGAGCATCCGGTAATAGTGCAGGCGGCCGACGGTCCGAACACGGCGTTCCTGCCGCCGCTCAATATCTACGACTGCAGTTATCTCTATCTGCTCGGGATAACGACAAGGGGGGAAGAAGGGGATGTGCTCCACTTCGAGCTCTGCGATCATCTGCTGCTGAGGGATGTGATCGTGGGCGGGCTGGGAGACATTACAACGTTCGACGCCCCGCAGGAGGCGCTGAAGGTCAACCAGAGCCGGCACGTGTATATAGAGCGATGCGATATATCGGGGGCGTTCGACAACGCGGTCGATTTCGTGGCGGTGCAGCACGGGCATGTCGTCGACTCCAGAATTCACAGAACGGGGGACTGGTGCATGTACGTCAAGGGGGGATCGGCATATCTGACGATCGACGGAAACGAGTTCCTCGACGGCGGGACCGGCGGCTTCACCGCGGGGCAGGGGACCGGCTTTCAGTTCATGACCTCCCCCTGGATCCACTACGAGGCGTACGACATCAAGGTGACCAACAACGTGATCTACGATATCGACGGCGCGGGGCTTGGAGTGAACGGCGGCTACAACATCCTGATGGCATATAACACGATATACAGATGCGGCAGCCGCAGCCACATGCTGGAAATCGGCTTCGGCGGCAGAAGCTGCGACGGCGAGGCGGGCGATCCGGGGCGCGGAGCCTGCAGCGAGTATCTGGAGGCGGGGGGATGGGGAACCGACGTCGTCGACGACGGAACCAACTACGCCCGCATCCCGAACAGGAACGTCGCCGTCTACAACAACCTCTTCGTGAATCCGACCGGCTACCGGAGCATGTGGTCGCATATGACGATCGCCGCTCCGTTCGACAATCCTCCGCAGACCAATATCCCCGGGCCCGCGCGCGCCGACGACAATCTGCGGATCAGGGGGAACGTGTTCCGTAACGGACCGACCGATCATCCGCTCGGTCTCGAAGAGGGAGCCTGCGCCGACGGCAATCCCGACTGCAACCGCGCCGATCTTCTTGCCGACAACGCGTTCAACACGGTTCAACCGAGACTGGCTTCGAGCGGGGATTTCCGGCCGACGGCCGATGATCCGCTGCTGGCCGCCGCCACGTACGTGATCCCGCCGTTCGGCGGCGGCGACAGACCCTCACCTCCTCTTTCACCTGCGGGCGATCTCTCGAATATCGTCCCGATCGACAAGAACGGCGTGCCTCGCGGCGAGATAGAACCGGCCGGGGCCCTCGTCGTCGGATCGGCGGCGCCGCCGATCGCGCCTGTCCAGAGCTCCCCGCTCAACGGGGTGGAGAATGTCCCGTCAAGCACCGACTTCGTCTGGCTCTTCACGTTTCTGACGCAGTCCTACCATCTTCAGGTCTCCACCACCCCCACGTTCGAGACGATCGTCGCCGAACGGGAGAACGTGACGGCGACCCAGGTCGCCGGCCTTCCCCTGCAGGCCGGGCGCACCTACTACTGGCGCCTCCGCGCCACGGGACCCGGCGGGACGAGCGACTGGTCGGAACCGTGGAGCTTCACGACATCCGAATCCTCATCAGGAGTCGACGAGGAAGCCTCCCGGCGGCGCATGATCGTTTCCACCGATCACGACTTCACGACGCTCCGCGTGGCGCTGGAGGCGATGGAGGGAGAGATCGTCGGAGTGACCCTTACCTCGGCCGACGGAAGAGGTCCGGCGACGATCTTCCGCGACTACGTCGGCTCCGAGAGATATATGTTCGTACACGATATTTCAACGCTCCCGAGCGGTATCTACCATCTCCGACTGATGTCGGAGGGTGGAAGAGGAGATCGCACGGAGCGGTTTGCCGTGGTCCGGTAGAGCGGTCCGGCATATCACATTCCGAGTAAGCGACATCAATTTCAGGGAAGGAGACGTATGAAGCATCTTCATCGATTACTGCGTACGGCCGTCTGCCTGGCGATCCTTGCGACGCCGGTGATCACGACCGAGGCCGATGCGCAGGTACAGGATCCGCGCAGCTACGACATCGGCGAACCGGCCGACCTCGTCGACCTCTACGTCTCCGCCGCCGGCAACGACGGCAACCCCGGCACCTCGCGCGAACAACCTCTTGCGACGCTCGGGGCGGCATGGGGGATGATCGGGGAGCTTCAGCAGAAGGGATATCGAATCAACATCCTTCCCGGCATCATGCCGTGCGAGGGGGCGAACTGCACGAACCTCCTCGGCGACCGCGCGGGGATCTACGAGCACCCGATCATCATCCGCGCCGCCGACGGCCCCGGAACCGTCACCATTCTGGGGGGATTGAACGTCTCCCACGTATCCTATCTCTATCTGATAGATCTGAACCTGACCGCCGGCGGCGGCTCGCCTCACGGCACGGAAAACGTCCTCCGGATCGGCTCCTCCGATCATATCCTGCTGCGAGGTCTTACCCTGACCGGACCCGATCCCGCGCTCCCCGAGGGGAACTACGATATCCGTGACGTCCTGAAGGCCGACAGGTCGAGCTATCTCTACATAGAGGATTGCGATATAAGCGGCGCCTATGAGACCGGGGTCGATCTCTTCTCGGTGCAGTACGGCCACATGATCACCAGCACGATCCACAAGGCGGCCGAGTGGGGGATGGAGGTGAAGGGGGGATCGGCCTATCTGCGGGTGGAGGGGAACACGATCACCGATACACGGCTCGGATTCCAGGCCGGCGGGGAGTCGAACTTCCGGACGATGCAGGCGCCGTGGATCCACTACGAGGCCTACGACATCCGCTTCATGAACAATATCCTCCACGATATTTCAGGCGTTCCGCTCGGCGTCGCGGGGGGCTTCAACGTCCTCTTCGCCTACAACACGTTGTATCGTGTCGCATACGATCAGCAGGAGAGCCATGCGCTTCTCCATCTGGTTCACGGCGGACGTAGGTGCGTCGAGACACCGGAGAGCGGCGGGGAGAGCTGCACCGACCTGCTGGCGGAGGGAGGATGGGGACCGACCTCGACCGAAACGGGAGGGGCGTGGATTCCCAACCGGAACGTCTACGTCTTCAACAACATCTTCTTCAACCCGGAGCCGTTCCAGACGCAGGTGGGGCAGATCGGCGCGAACACATGGGTCGTTCCGCCGGAGGGGAGCAATGTGGAGAGCCCGTCCTCCACCGACGTCAACGTCCGTATCCGCGGAAACATGATCTGGAACGGGCCGCAGTCGCAGCTCCTGACGGTGACCTCCACCGACGGCGGCGAGCCCGGCTGCGACAAGCTGAACGTCTTCTGCAACGAGGCGCAGCTTCTGGAGGAGAACACCATCAACACGATGCGTCCCGAGCTGATCGATCCCGACAAGGGGGACTTCCGTCCGGTGCCGGGGGGGAACGTGGAGAAGACGCTCGTCTACGAGATATCCGATTTTACCTGGGCTGAGGCCCCGGCAAGCCCCTCGGCGCCGACGGGGGCCCTCAGCAACGGGCTCTCGGTGGACGTGCGCGGAACGGCCCGTCCGGCGCGCGATCTGCCGGGAGCCCATACTCTTGCCAGCCCGCAGGCCGAGGCTCCCGCTGTTCCGATCCAGCTTGCGCCGTTCGACACGGAGCCGGGCGTCACCATCACCCCCACGATCCAGTGGAGCGCGGTGCAGGGGGCCGGAACATATCGTATGCAGGCATCGACGACACCCGACTTCACCACCCTCGTCGCAGATCGCATCGGCCTTTCGGCGACGGCGGTTCCGGTGGAGGACCTGAACACCGGGACCACCTACTACTGGCACGTCCGGGCGCGGAACGGCGTGGGGAACAGTCCGTGGTCACCCGCCTGGAGCTTCACGACCCTTGGAAGCGTGATGACCGCTCCGACGCTCATATCGCCTGCCGATGGAACGGACGACGCCGATTCGATCGTGACGCTGACCTGGGACAGTCCGGAAGGGGCGCAGACATACGTGCTGCAGGTGGCGGCCGACAGCGGCTTCGCGGCGCCGCTGCTCCGGAAGGGGGAGATCGCCTCCACGACGGAGGAGTTCCTCCCGGTCCCCGGGGCCGTCTACTACTGGCGGGTGCGGGCGTTGAACGGGCTCGGCGTCAGCGACTGGTCGCAGGTGTGGAGCTTCTCGTCGCCGGTCCCCGAAACGCCGACCGTGGGGGTCGATGAGGTCGCGGCGAATCTGTCATATCAGATGTCGATCTATCCGAATCCTTCGAGCGGGGTGGTGACGGTTGCGTTCGCGCTTCCGGAGAGCGGTCCGGCGCGGCTGACCCTGCTGAACGGGCTCGGCGAGTCGGTCGCCGTGCCGGTCGACGGGAATCTTGAGGAGGGGAGACATGACATCCGTATCGAGCCGGGATCGCTCCCCTCGGGACTCTATACATGCAGACTTGAACATGACGGGCGGTTCACGACGCGCACGGTGCTGCTGCTGCGCTGAGCGACGTCGGTCCCCTGGACACCGAAGATCGGCTGCCCGCCGGAGAGGCTCGTTATCCCGCCCACGGGATGCGGGCCTTTTCCTTGAACTCCTTCAGCCTGGCCCAGCCTGTGCCGTTCGAGGAGCGGATGAGATACCAGTCGCATTCCCCCGAATCCTCCTGGGTCTCTTTCACTCTCTCCTTCATCGCTCCCTTTCCGGTCTCCTTGACGTCGCCGCACTGGGGGGAGGGGTCGCACGAGATGATCTCGATCGAGCTCTTCGGCCTGACCCTGGCCGCCACCTTCGATTTCTCGTCACGCGATTCATAGAGCGGAAAGCTCTTGATGACCGTTCCGGAGACGCCGACATCGTAGGTGTCGCGCGGGATCGGGTACCATTTCTTCTGCGCGCGATCGATCCGGAACTCCTCGATCATCGACCAGAAACCCATCCAGTTCGTCGTCGCCGCCACGCCGTCTCCCCGGTAGGCGACCATGCCGGGGAGGATCGGCATCGGCTGGATCCGCGTCCCCTCCAGCATGTAGATCGCCACCCGCACCTGATCGCTCGATTCGCTCGTCGTGACCGATACTTCCTGCAGGCTGTCGCGCTTGTCGATATCGACGATCGATATCTGCACCTCGTAGACGTCCGGGGCTGCGGCGCTGAAGGTGCGGCCGTTCACGCTGAGGGTGTATCCGGTGTATACGTCGTATTCATCCTGTCTCGTGGAAAGACTGATCGTGTCCACCACGCCGTCGCCGTCGAGGTCGGCATGGAGGACCTCTGCGCCGCTCTCCTGCGCGGTCGATTGCAGTACGACGAAGGGAATGATCCGGACGGAGAGAAGGAACGCGCGAAGCAGTCGTTTCATGAGACGTAGAGGAGTCGATTCCATGGAAGTGCGGGAGAGACGAGGGACGAGGCCCGCCGGGGGAGAGAACGGTTCAGGGCGGCGCAAAGTTATTGAAACCGGGGGATTCCATCCTAGTTGTCTTTTGCCCGGTCGAGATCTCCCCTGACCCTGGCCCATCGGAACTCCTCCGCCCTGCCGGGACGGTCGAAGAAATACTCGGCCAGGTAGGGCTCGATCTCCATTGTCCAGATATCGCGGAGGTGGAGGGCCAGATCGGGGCGGAGGAAGAAGGAGATGCCGATCTCGTAATGGGGGTCGTCGATCGCCTCGTTGACCCGGCGCAGCAGCCGGACCACTCCCTCCGGATCGACTCCGTGACGTCCCCCTTCATGGAACCGGCGGAGCACCTCGTAGTCCGGTCGGATCTCGATCATGGCGAAGCGGCGGCGGAGCGCGTGATCGACCAGGGCGATCGAGCGGTCGGCGCTGTTCATGGTGCCGATGATCCTGACGTTGCCGGGGATGGAGAAATCGCTTCCGCCGGAGAGGGGAATCTTCACATCGCGATATTCCAGCAGATACATCAGCTCGCCGAAGACGCGGGCGACGTTGGCGCGGTTGATCTCGTCGATCACCATCACGCTCGGCCCGCTCCGTTCGGCGGCGATCCGGCAGAACTGCACGAACCTGCCGGGGAGGAGCGGGTATTCCAGCAGGCCGTCCTCCCTGGTCTGCGGGCGTATGCCGATCACGAAATCCTCGTAGCTGTAGGCCGGGTGGAACTGGACGATCCGCACCAGACCGTTCCCTCCCGACGCGATAAGTCGAGCGAGTCGCTGTGCGATATAGGTCTTGCCGGTGCCGGGGGGGCCGTAGAGGATCGCCTGCCCCTTTCTGTCGATCGCCGCCAGCCACCGTTCAATCGTCTCACGATCCACTCCTGTCTCCAGAGAGCATTGTTCGATCGTGTAGATCTCGTGGACCTCGGGCTCTTCGGGGGCGGTTCCATCTTCCTGCCGGGCGTAGGCCGGTTCCTCCTCGGCCACGGTCGGCGGAGTCTCGGGCTCGGTCGGCTCGACCTCCGGCTCGACCTCCGGCTCGACGGGGTTTATCTCCTCAGGGGGCTCCGGGTCGGGGAGAGGAGGGATCTCAATATTCGAGGATGTTCCCGATGCGATATAATCGGGATCGGGAATCTTCCGCCGGAGATAGTCGCGCAGGTAGGCGGTCACGCCGGTCGAGTGGTGATCGGGCCAGGCGGCGGAGGTCGATCCCCCCGACGCCTTCTCGATGAAGCGTCTGTGCGGCTCTCCGATCAGATGCAGGTAGTCGTCGAGCTGCGAGGCGGGGATGCGGCCCCATCCCTTGGTGCCGGGGATATCGTCGTACCATTCCCCCGAGATCTCGAAGAGGTCGGCCAGCACCTCCCGCTCCGGTCGGGTCAGTCGGTCGGCGTCGATCACCATGTAGATCTCGTTCGGATAGAGTACGGCGACCTCGGTGGAGCCGACGTTCAGTCGGATCTTCTCGTCGAAGAGGGTGATCTCCCAGTTCGACGGTGAAAGCCTGTGCGCCAGCCTGATGTCGTCGGCAAGAAGACGCGCGCTGCGGCGGCGGGGGGTGTGCTCCGGGTAGAGGCGGGCGAGTGCGGCGGCGGCATCGGCGGGGTCGGTACGGTTCAGGCTGACCGTCTCATGTTCGTCGCGGGGATCGGGGATCGGCTTCTTGAAGAAACCTTTCTCGGCGACGAGCCAGTGGGCGAAGATGTCGAACAGGATATCGGCGGCCGGCTCGCCGCTTCCGGCGATGGCGATCATCTCGGGCGCGAGACGATCTATCGCCTCACGAGCAGTTTCGTTCGCGGCCGGGTAATCGGCAAGAGCATGGGAGAGATCCTCCTCCAGGAAATAGCCGAGGGTCCAGCGGCTCCTGTTGTTGACCAGCGTGAAGAGGTCGGGACGGACCGCATGGAGCAGCGGCGAGAGAAGCCCCGACTGAAAGCCTGCGGAGAAGGGGAGGGCCGCCATATCGCGGCAGGCCGTTTCAAGCTCCGTCGGGTCGGCCGGGTCGGCCGGGCCCGTTCCCAGCAGACGTCCGTAGAAGCGGACCAGCTCCGAGGCCGCATCGTCCCAGTCCATCGGATTGATCCATCCCGCCCCTTCGAACCATTCCCTGACCTCGCCGGAGATCAACGGCGCGTAATGGATCCAGGCGCCCGCGCGCCGTGCCTCCGGGCCGTCGGCGTGGGGAAGAAGGGTCGCGAGGAGGCGGGTCGTGTCGATCGCGCCGCGCTCCCGTTCGGCCGCGATCATATCGTAATTGCCTCTTCCCGTGGTCGTGGCGCTCCGGTGCAGGTGCGCGTAGCGTTCCCCCCTGAACGATCTGAGGTAGGAGGGAACGAACTCACGGAACAGGTCGAGAAACTCGGCGACCTTCGTCAGATTCATCGGGCTACGGATGGGTGCTCCCTGCGGGAGCCATGATCTGTTCGGCGTCCGGCGTGAGCGGGTTACTCGATCCGGAACATAACTCCCGTCACGATCTTAATATCTCTCGAATTGTTGGAATAGCCGTACGGCTGTCCGGTGGGGGTCTTCGCCACCGTGACGTCCGAGATCCCGTACGAGTAGCGGATATCGCCGACGATCGTCGCCGTGGGGGTCATCTCGTAGCCGACTCCCGCTCCGAAGTCGACGGCGATATCGAGTCCCTCGGTCTTGTTCATGGCGTCGCGGGTCGTCACCTTCCCGTTCTCGACCGTCTCCGACACGGCCGAGGCGAGCACCCCGGCGTTCGGTCCGGCGAACGCGTAGACCATCAGCGGGCCCACCTGGTAGGTCGCCTGAAGGAGAATGGGGAATTCGATGTAGTCGAGTTTCACCGTTGTCCGTGCCCCGAGCGCGCCGGGGACCACGACCCCCTTCTGCGTGTACTGCGGCTGGAGCACGACGTGGAAGACCTTGTCGATCGTGAAATCGAACGCGCCCCCCACGATCACGCCGCGGCGCGTGTCGGTGAAGAACTCCGGGTCGAAGATCTCGTTGGCGAAGTTCACCCCCACACGTATCCCCGCGTCGACCTGCGCCGACGCCCTCGACGGAAAGATCACGGCCCCGACGGCAAGCGCCCCCAGAAGGCCGCCGCCGATCCGGCCGGACCGCCGCATGACGCCCCTCGATCGGGGAGTGTCGTGATTCATTCCCACTCTGTCATGATTGAGTTCGCCCTGCTCCGGGGGCGTCCCGAAAGTCGCCGCCCCGCATGAAAAAATTGCAGACCCGACTGCAAGGTTGACCGACCGGCTGCAATAATATCGCGCGAATGCGACAGGATGACAACCGGAATCGCCGGAATTCGTTCCGAAACGGGCAAAATACCGACTGGCACAATCGTTGAGGATTTCTCTGACGAACCGGTCGGCGGACCCGGTCACCGCTTCCGCCGATCGACATGATCCAGGATACGGATAGAACACTTCACCAACAGATCAACGTCACGATGATGACGTCAGGAGGCAATTGACATGGCAGACATTCGGGTTCATCCGCTCGCCAACAGCTACAATCTTCAGAGGGAGTTCAACCGGTTCTTCGACACCCTTTTCCCCTCCACCGACAAGAACGAGGCGACCCAGGCGCCGACAGCCGTCTGGCGTCCCACGGTCGATGTCCATGAGGACGCCGAGGGATATGTCGTCGATCTGGAGCTCCCCGGCCTTACCAGGGAGAACGTCAAGATCAACTACCAGGACGGGGCTCTCTCGATCACCGGCGAGCGCCGCTACGAGTACGACGCGAAGGGAGAGAACGGAGAGAAGAAGGATCGCACCTGCCACCGGATGGAGCGTTCGTACGGACGATTCCACCGTACGTTCAACTTCCCGCAGGCGGTCGACGCGGAGAAGATCTCGGCGCGGTTCGACAACGGCGTGCTCCGCGTGACGGTTCCGAAGGCGGAGACGCTGAAGCCGCGTCAGATCGATATCCAGTAACTCTCGAATTACCGATGCTCCCTTCGCGCGAGGCAGTTTCGGGAGGCGGGATACGGCAGGGGCCGGACGATCGAACGGATCGTCCGGCCCCGTCGGTTTTCGGCGGGCTCTACTCCTGCATCCAGAGCACGCCGTACTTGAGCGATGTCGACGGGGAGCTCTCCCCGGTGCGGCGGGGGCCGATCACCAGCAGATAGTTCCGTCCCTGCGTCAGCTCCACGCCGTCGATGCGGGCCACGGTGGCCGAGTCCCCCGGCGTGATCACCACGAACGAATATTTCCGCTCGTCCAGTTCGGTCGACGGGGTCGGGACGCCGTAGTCGGCCGTCGCCAGCGTGGTGATGTCGTTCTTCACGATCAGACTCTGACCCGCCGGATCGGTGACGGCGTTCAGGAACCTGACGGCCGCCTTGCTCCCCTTCGGAGAGGTGGTCGGCGCCGGGAACGCGATGATCCGGAGATCGGCGCCCGAGCCTGTCGCTCCGATCGTATAGCTCCCCTGCGTCCCATCGAGCGTCGTGGAAGCCTTCCCGTTGACCGAAACCCCCACCGGCTGGAACGGCACGATCGTCGAGCGGACGTAGCTGTAGGCGAGCGGGGGGAGGGTGACCGATCCGATGGAGAAGGTCGCCTGTTCGTCGGAGATCATATTGAAGGTCTGCGCGGAGTTCCCGGGGATCTGGAGCGGGACGAGACCGCTCCCCGGCATGTCGTCCCGCAGCAGCCGGAGCGTTCTCCGTTCCCCTTCGTTGATGATGAAGAGGGTGTAGACGCCGGAGGGGAGCGTCTGGAACCCGCCGTCGAGATATTCGCCGGTCTGGGCGTCGGTCATCAGGAAGGAGTAGGTGCTGTCCGCAAGGAACCTGACGTAGCGGCTGGCGTTGCCGGGGGCAAGGGTGCCGAACGGTCGTTCCGCGATGCTGTCGGCGGCCCCGGTTCCTCCGCCAAGAGCGATCGAGGCGCCCCGGGTCCCGGAGGAGATGTTGACCCCGCGGATCAGGACGTCGCGCGGGCCGGGAGTCTGGGCGCTCCGGTCGAGAAGGAGCGAGCGGATCCCCGCCCCCACGCCGTAGACGACGATCATCGACCGGCGCCCGACCGAAAGGGAGAGAGGCATCACCGTGGAGGCGCCCGAGCCTCCCGTCACCACCAGGCTGTCCCCGTTCGGGTCGTAGCACGCCTGCACCGTCTGAACCGGGGAGAGGGTCATGGCGGGGAGTCCCGTCGTGATCTCCGAGGAGGCGCCGGCGATATGCGCCGATATCGACGTTCCATCCGCCACCGCGTTGAGCACTTCGACCATCGCCTCGCTTCGTGTCTCCGGCTCCGCCTTGTCGAGCGGGCGCATGACGCCGTCCTCGGAGCTGAGGACGTAGATCGCCGTGTCGGTCCCCCGGTTCGCCGCCATCAGATAGTAGACGGTGCCGGCGGTGAGGTTGAGGCGCGCGGTCGCCATCAGATTGCCGTTCAGCGTCGTGTCGTCGGCGCCGTAGAGATAGAGGGAGATATCCCCTTCCGGAACCTCCCGTTCGCTGCTGGTTCCGTAGCGGAGCGGGGAGATCACCGTATCTCCGCTCTGGCATCCCTCACGCAGAAGAAGCGAGCCCTCCCTGATCCCGTTGACCAGCACGATTCTGGAAGCGCGCCGTGAAAGGAGCGATTCGCGGTCGATGATCCCGGTCTGCTTGGTGAGGAGTATCGGTTTGCTGGTGTCGTTCGGGAGGACGAAGTAGGTGATCTTCGTTCCGGCCGAAAGCTGGATGTTCTCGAACGTGTCGAGCCGTCCCTCGCGGGTCATCTGAAGCGTCGTCCGTTCGGTGAGGACGAGCGACTTGTAGGGGGAGACATGGAAGGAGGGAACGGCCGTCACGAAATCGATCGGCCCGACCGATGCGTCGATCGATCCGCTCCCGGCCAGGTTCACCATCCGGATCAGGGTGCTGTCCGGCGCCGGAGGGTTCAGCAGGTACGGGTCCTCGGAGCTGTCGCATGCGGCTGCCGCGACGGCGACCAGCGCCGCCAGAAGGAGCCTGAAGGAACGTGAACGAACGGTCATACAAGATAGAATAGTGCTGCAAGGGATCGTCCCGACGCGTCGCGGGTCGGTCGATGGGGGGCAACCTACGATGGAAACGGTCGGAAGGCAATGCGCAAATCTTATTCCTTTTCCCTTCGCCTCAGCCGCGCTCCGAACGAGCCGTCGATCTCGTGACGGTGGGGGAGCGACTGCATGAACCCTTCCGGCGTGATCAGTTCCGCCGGGATCAGCCCTTCCGGAGATTCCAGGGTGAACTCCGGGTGCCGCCCCAGAAACTCCTCGATCACCTCCTCGTTCTCGATCCGCTCGATCGTGCAGGTGGTGTAGACGAGGTGACCTCCCGGCTTCACCAGGCGGGCAGCGTTCTCCAGCAGTTCGCGTTGAAGCTCGACGAGCTGCGGCAGGTCCTCCGGGTTCCGTTTCCACTTGATATCGGGCTTCTTGCCGAGGATGCCGAGTCCGGAACAGGGGGCATCGACCAGGACGACGTCGGCGGGGGGGATGTCGATCGTTCTGGCGTCGCCGCAGAGGGGATGGACGATCTCCTCCAGGCCGAGGCGTGCCGCGGCGTCGGCGATCAGTCCCATCTTCGCCTCGTATCTGTCGACGGCGATCACTTCGCCCTTCCCCTCCATCATCTCCGCCATCGCCGTCGTTTTTCCTCCGGGCGCCGCGCAGAGGTCGACGATCCGCATCCCCGGTTTCGCGCCGGCGAGCCGGGCGGCGAGGCCCGCCCCTTCATCCTGGATCGTGAACTTCCCTGCTCTGAACGCCCGGTTGCCGCCGATGTTCGTGATCTGTCCCGCCCTCAGAAACCCGGGGACGAGGGGGGAGGAGGAGACGGTGATCCCTTCGGCCTCCAGCTCCTGGTGCAGCTCGGTCTGCGTGGTTTTCAGCGGGTTCACGCGCAGGTGGAGCACGGGGCGTCTGTTGTTCGCCTCCAGGAGCCGTTCGGTCTCCTCCTCGCCGAAGCGTGCGATCCATCGCCGCACCATCCATTGCGGGTGGGAGAGGACGGCGGCCAGGTAGTACGACGTATCCTTGCCGATATCGGGGTAGGTGATCGAGTTCAGCCGCCTGATGATGCTTCGCAGGACGCCGTTGGCGATGCTGGCCGATTTCTCCCCCTTGAGCCGTTTCACCACCTCCACCGACTCGTTCACGGCGGCCGAGTAGGGGATCTTGTCGAGGAAGAGGATCTGATAGAGGGCGATCCTCATCGCGTTCTTCACGATCGAGAGGCATTTGGAGAACTCGCCGTGGTAGAATCCTGTTAATATCCAGTCGAGTTTTCCCCGCCAGCGGAGAACGCCGGTGGTCAGCTCGTTGAGAAGCCGTTTATCGGCGTCGGAGAGGTCGGAATTCCCCAGCTCGTAGTTGAGGACCTTGTCGAGATAGGCGTCGCTCCGTTCGATCCGGGTCAGGATCTTGACGGCGACGCCGCGGGCGCTGCCGTAGATCCGGTGATCGGCGTCCGGGGCGGGCTCGGGGTCGGCCTGCGGGAAATTCCGTTCGTGATGTAACATGAAAGGGGTCTGAAGAATCTTGTTATAGTACGATGTTCCGTGTGATCGACGAATTCCCCCGTCGACTGATGTAATTCTCTCGCACCCGGCCGGGAATAGTTTTATATTCTCGCACGCGTCAGGTCCGGGCACGGGCTCATGTCTCTTGAATGAACAGTACCCGCGCTCAAAGAGTTGCAATGCAGGGTGCGCCGCTCAGGTCGGCAGATTCGTTATTCTCACAGGACTTCGTACAAAGGATGATCACGTTATGATGACATGGTCCCGTACTCTCGCCTTCGCGTTCGGATGTGCTCTTCTCTCCGCGGGAGCGGTTTCCGCGCAGACCACGCAAGGGGGGGCGGCCCCCGGCGCCAACCCGCTCGATCCCGGTTTCAAGGACCCCCCCCGTATCGGCCTTGAGGTCGGATTCTCGTCGGCCTGGATGGGGGGACGGTTTCAGGTGGGATGCGGGGATTTCGAGAAGGGGGCCCGGCTCAACCCGCTGATAGCTCTGGCGTACGACCAGACGCTGGGAGGGGCGTTCCATTTCGAGGGACTTCTCGGCTTTCAGTCCAGGGGACTGATCGGCACCTACAACTCGCGCGAAAACATCCTGGCAACGACCAACAACGGCAACATCCGGACGGATGTGGACTTCGAGAACGTCGGCCGGTTCAGTGCGTCGTATTTCTTCGTGCTCCCCTCGGTCAAGTTCTATTTCACGAAAGGCCTCTATGCCGGTGTCGGCGCGAGCGCGGGGTTCCTGACCGGAGCGAGCGCGCAGTATACGAAGAACATCCTCTCCAAGACGATCTCCAGCAGTGAGCTCGGTCTTGCGGAGGTATTTTACCCGGAGAGCGAGTCCTCCGACCCGTACTCCAAGGTGTTCGAGGAAGAGGAGCGGCCCGATGCGGCCGGGTTCGCGCTCGACGGCGTGTTCTATGTAGGGGCGGAGATCCCCGTCAACAAGAAGCTGAAGATCGGTCCGCGTCTCCTCATGACCGTACCGTTCACGAGCGTGCTGAGCGATCCCGAAATGAAGATCAGCACCTTCCAGATTCTGATCGGCGGCCGGTACACTCTCGACTGAGTCCGTTCTCCGGGGAGCCCCTCTCCCCGGCCCGCCTGCCGGGGCGAACGCTCACGTCGCGATCATCTCCCGTGCAGAACCTGTCCCGGCGCACGGCCATGCGGCCGCCGCGCTTCATGTCACCCATGTCGATTCACCCGATCATCCCCGTTACCTGTCGCCCCCGAGAGGGCTCGTTCAGCGAACGGAGGATTTTCGTGTGTCGACACACGTCGTTTCACGCCGATCCGTCATCCGAAAGGTCGGCCCTCTCTTATCCGAAGTGATGTCGTCCCCTCGCCGGACGTTTCATACTTCGGTATCATCTGATCGACAGCAACCAAGCAATACAAGGGAACCGTACGAGGCTCGCCTATGCCGAACGCTATTCCGTGCCATGTTTCGTTTCGCAACCTGACGATCCGCGCCGCGGGCCTTCTCGTGCTGCTTCTGGCGGCCTGGGGATCGGCCCACGGGCAGGCGGAGGAGATGGTCGGTAACCAGTTCATCAAGGCTCATGTCGCCACCGAGCAGAAATCGGGCAAGTTCTGGATCACTGCCGGGCCCGCCTACGGCGACGTGAAGTTCCTGTTTCAGAGCGGCAACCAGATCACCTCGCATATCGTCTTCCGCGTCAAGCGGAGCAACTCCACGGTCTACTACTGCAACGTCCCGATCCCCTGGATGAACGCGCGGCCGCGCGTGGCGGGGCAGGAGGTGCAGTTCAAGCCGTACGACGTGATGACGGTGGGGAAGGATACCCTCGCCGTGAACTGGAAGAATATCTCCGGGTTCAACATCACGATGCGGTTCATCCCGGAGAAGCCGCGCTCGATCTACGACAGGGGCGCCGACATGCTTCTGGAGTTCGATTACGAGCAGGTCGGGTTCGGCAACGCCGAGCTCGGCATCCTGATGATGCTCGATGCCGTCAACGGCGAGGCGACCTCCAGCGGCGGCGGCGGATGGGGAGACCGCTCCTCCTTCGTCAGCGACCAGGGCTATTTCCCGGTGGGAACCTTCAGCCGGAAGTTCACCGGGCCCCCCACCAACACCCTGCCGCAGTTCTATCATGTCGGGAACTTCAGGTATGTGCAGCCGCTGAACACGGTCTACCCGCTCCACAAGCTGAGCGGCGCCACCCATTACGGAACGCCCCTCACCGAGCCGACGATGTTCGCGTTCGGCGACTGGAAGCAGTTCTGGGATATCGGGTGGGATTTCCCCGCCGACCTCGGCACCCGCAATTTCGAGGACGCCGCCACCCTGACCCGCTGGGACGGTCTGTCGGGGAAAGGAGTCATCCGCACCTCGTTCGGCATGAACAACAAGGGGGCCAACGACATGTACACATGTCGCGACGACTCCCTTTTCGTCGATATCAGAACCAAGCGCCTGGTCACGCAGGATGTGAAGAACGGGCCGTACGACTACGAGACGTTCCAGGTGGAGATGTGGGTCTCCAACCTGAACATCCAGTACAGCATCGAACCGAACATCCGGATCGCCTCCCCGATCGCCTCGCTCCCCGACGGGACGGGGCGGCTCACGCTCGATCCCTCGACCCCCGCCACGCAGAGCATCAACCTGATGCCCCGCGGCACCGGGAAGCTGACCTGGCTGGTCCATGTGAACAAGAACTCGACCGACACGATGGCCCGGCTCGTCTTCTATCACAAGATGACCGGCAAGAGCTTCGAACGGCAGTTCAAGGATGGGTGCAATCCGCTCATCACGGTCCTCGGCTATCAGGACCCGCCGCCGATTCCGCCGCCCGACACGCTCGCGCCGGTGATCGAGCTGACGGGGGCAGGGCGCGGCAGGACCGCGTACTGGAACTTCAGCACGTACGACAAGCATCTCCAGTTCATGTACGACAAGGGGATCGATCGTATCGTGGTGCTTGAGAACGACAACTTCCTCTTCTCGACCCTCCCCGAGTCGTTCCCCAAGTGCAATCCCGATCTCACCGTCGATATCATGGCCGAGGTGGGGGATACCGCCAGGATGGGACGTATCGTCTTCGCCGTCTACGACTGCAACGGCAACATCTCGATCGACAGCCTCAACTACAGACCCCGCCCCGATATCTTCAAGCCGACATGGGAGCTGAAGACCGAGCCGCTGGCGGAGCCGGCGCCGCCGTGTCATTCCACCCTCTACGATGTCTACCTGGGGGACAGCCTGAACCAGGATGCCGAGAGGGGGGATCACGGGTTCGGCGCGGTCGGCTCGATCGAGGTGGTGAGCCTGACGAACTTCGATCCGATCGAGATCAATTTCGATGAAGGGGGAAGGCCGGTGATGGAGTTCGATCGCAAGGCGAGCTTCCGTCTGAAGGTGACCGACATCATGTTCGACGCCGCGGCGGTGATCCGCGTGCAGGATTTCGCCGGCAACGCCGACACGATCCGGATCAACTACTGCACGATTCCGGACACGGTGGCGCCGAAGGGCTACAGGTTCGACGAGCCCGACGGGAAGTCGTGGCGGCTGGGGGCGAGCGATTCGGTGAAGTGGGATCGCGGTCTGCAGGATATCGTCGTCCTCTCCAACCTGAACGACAATATCCTCTACAGCGGGACCGATCCGATGACGCATCCCTGGACCGTCGTTCCCGGCACCGCCTATATCGTCGATCTGGGCGGGCTCTTCACGGTGAAGGATGACAAGCTGGATGCCGAGCTGGTGCTGGAGATCAGGGATACGAGGTATGGTGAGATTCCGGCGGGGCATGCCGACACTGTCGTGATGCGATTTTTCGGCAACCCCGACACGCTCGCCCCGAACTTCCTCGACGCGGCGTTCCGTATCGACCCCTCCAGCACCGGCCAGATCGCCGATGTGGAGGTGAACGACATTCATTTCACCAGCAACAACGAGCAGTACAGGTACGATCTGGGGCTCGCCTCGGTCACGGTCGACAACGCCCGCACCACGCCGAACATGCGTGTGAGTTCCTCCAGGCCGATCTCGTTCGCGGTCGGCGACATGACCACGACCTTCGCCATCGAGGTGCTCGACACGCTGGCGGCCACGATCCGCGACAGCATCTGTCTGACCGCCGTCGACGTGGCCGGCAACATCAGCACCCGCTGCTACTACTACCCGGTGGTGCAGGACGGCAAGAGCCCGATCTTCACCGGCGTGCTGAACCCGGGGCGGACGATGATCACCGGTCTTGCCGTCGACAACCGGATGTACGACCGCGGCCTCGGTTCGATCACGATCGAGAACCCGATCAACCTCGACCCGTCGTTCGCGCTGACGAGCCTGAACGGCGCTCCGTCGACGACGGTCTCGATCCCGGTGCTCGATCCTCTGAAACCGATCGGCGGCACGCTCGTGATCCGCGACGTGGTCGGCGACGGCAATCTCTCCCCTGAATATGAGGATGTCCATGTCCGCAGACTTCCGTTCTATCTGCCGACCGCGTCGGTGGAGCTGAAGATGCCGGCGGTGGTCGAAGGGGGGAGCGAGTTCGACGTCGCGGTGATTGCGGCCGACACGATCCCCGCGTCGGCGATCTCCGCAATCTCGTTCGACGGCGAGTACGGCGGCAACATCGAGTTCGTCGGCTCCCGTTCGGTGAAGACCGGAGCCACCGTCACCCCGACCGGCGTGAAGCAGCTCACGGTCAACATGATCACCGGCTCGGTCCCGAGGTTCGAGATCGGCGACACGCTGGCGGTGATCGCCTTCAGGGCGGGAAGATCGACCGACGTCGAGCCGTATCGCGTAACGATTGTTCCCGGAACCGAGCGGATGAACGGCGGGGTGCAGACCCTGGTCCGCGACCGCGCGCCGCAGGATACAGGCGTCTCGACGCTGCTGCTGCCGCCGATGTTCGTGAAGCTCAACGCCGATTCGCTCGCCTACACGAACGGCGAATGCGGCAGGATTCTGAGCATTGCGGGAGCGGGGAAGAGAGTCGGTCTCTCCATTCTCCGGGTCAGCCCGCAGCCGATCGGAGCCTCTTCGGGGAGCTCGCTGGAGGTGATCGTGCGCGACGCCCCGGCCGACGGGACGCGCGCCGAACTGGTCACGCCCGACGGAGGCGTGGTCTCGACGGCGGAATATTCCGTTGCTCCGACAGGAAATACGGGAAGATTGCTTCTCGATGTTCCAAAATCCCTTCCTTCCGGTGTATATTTCCTCCGCGTAACGGGATCGACCGGAACGGACTGGGCAAAGATCGTCGTGGCCGAGTAGAATATCGAACGACAGATGAAGGCCCGGACGGTGCGCCCCCTGGGGAACAGGGGGCGCCCGCGGGAGCAGCTGATCCTACCTCACGTACGCGCGGGTGTTGTGCCGATACCCGCGACCCGCTTCTCCGGCCGTTCGGCCGGACCGGACATACCGGAGTCTCCCTCCGGCAGATCGACGGCAGTCCCCCTGCCGACGGTTCGCACCGTGTCTCTTCTCCATGATGTGGGCATGCCTCTCGGAACCGCCGAACAAACGCTTCGGTTCGGTTTCGGAGGAAGATCGATCGGTATGTTCCGACATACCGGTACGGACCCCTCGTATCGGTGATCGATATTCCTGCGCGTTCCCTTCTTCTACTCATCAAATCGTGAGGGCCCCCCCTGATGAGCATTCTTACCCCCTTCACCGTCAGGCACACTTCACGCTCGATCCGGTCCCGTACTCTGTTCGGCGGGCGTGCCGGCATCGGGCTCATGTTTCTTGCCCTGTTCCTGACGTCGATCCCTGGTCCTGAGGCACGGGCCCAGGGGACCGTCAGTGTCGGCAATGAGCATATCATGGCGCACGTTTCGGTCGACGACCGATCCGGAAAGTTCGGGATCACGACCGGCGCGGCGCATGACAACACCCGCTTCCTCTTTCAGACCCTTACGCTGATCACGTCGCACGTCGTCTTCCGTGTCGATCAGGCGCCGCAGCCTCCCAGGTTCGCCTGCAACGTCCCCAAGCCGTTCGGTCCCGGTCTGCCGCGCCCGAAGTACCAGGGGAACGAGATCGACTTCAAGCCGTACGACAAGATCTACTACAACTCCGATACGATCGCCGTGACGTGGAACAACGTCTTCGGCTTCCGGATCACGATGCGCTTCGTTCCGGAGAAGCCCTCCTCGGTCTACGACGACGGGGCGGATATGCTTCTGGAGTTCACCTACGAGCGGACGGTCTACTCCTATGCCCAGCTCGGCATCATCCTGATGCTCGACACCTACAACAGCGGGGCTTCATCTCTTTCCGGCGGAGGGTTCGGCGACCAGACGTCGATCGTCAGCCCCTCCGGCTATTTCCAGGTGGATACGCCGGGGCGGAAGTTCTACGACCCGTACCAGCCGGTGCCGGAGTTCTATCACGTCGGCAACTTCCTCTATGAAGACCCGCTGAACTCCGTCCTCCCGATCCACAGGCTCCGCGGCACCTCGCGCAACGGCGCTCCTCTGACGCTCCCCAACATCTTCGCCATCGACGACTGGAAGCGTCTGCGGGAGGTCGCGTGGGATCTGCCGATCACGGTCGGCACCGAGGGGTTCAAGGATTGCGCCACCTGGCTCCGCTGGGAGGATCTCGTCGGTCGCGGCACGGTCCGCACCGCCTTCGGCATGAACAACAAGGGGAGCAACGACATGTACCACTGCCGCGACAAGCAGCTCTTCGCCGATATCCGGACGAAGCGCATCGTGCGGCAGGATCAGAAGAACGGACCGTACGATCCGGAGCAGTTCGAGGTGGAGGCGTGGATCACCAACACCAGCACGCAGTACGGCATCGCCCCGATCATACGGCTGAAGACGCCGATCGCATCGATTCCCGATTCGACCGAACGGCTGAAGCTCGATCCTTCCACCCCCGCCGCGCAGTCGCTGCAGCTCGGCCCCAGGCAGACGAAGAAGATCACCTGGGTGGTGAACGTCAACCATGCGTCGACCGACACCATGGCGATTCTGAAACTGACATGGGAGAAACCGGGGTTCATCGAGGAGTCTCCCTTCCTCGATGAGTGCGAGCCGAAGGTCGCCATCATCGGATTCCACGACCCTCCCCCGGCGCCGCCGAAGGACAGCATTCCTCCCACGATCAGTCGTACCGGATCGGGTCGCGATAGAACCGCCTTCTGGAGCTTCGGCGTGACCGACAGGCATCTCTGGTTCGATTACGATACGGGGCTCGACTCGATCGCGGTGCTGGAGGATACCAACTTCGATCTGATGGTGTCGCCGTATCCGTTCCGCCGCTGCGACACGACCGAGTCGGTCTCGATTCTGGCCGAGGTGGGGGATACCACCAAGCCGGGGCGGTTGATCTTCTCGGTCACCGACTGCCGCGGAAATATATCGTACGATACGATTCAGTATCGTCCCCGTCCCGACATCTACAAGCCTGAGTGGACGTCGGAGAATTCAGGCTCGCTCGGTCCCCCGTGCAACAACAGGGTCTTCAATATCTTCGTGGGGGATTCGACCAACCAGTTCACCGAGAGCGGCGACCACGGTCTGGAGACGATCGAGGTGCTCGGCACGCCGATCAACTTCAAACCGATCGAGATCAATTTCGACATCGGCGGGCTTCCGGTGCGACGGTTCGACAAACGGGCGTCGTTCAGGATGGAGGTGCAGGATACGATGCTCGACGCCAGCGCCTCGATCCGCGTCGTCGATGTGGTCGGGAACGATACGATCATCGATCTCCAGTACTGCACGCTTCCCGATATTCTTGCCCCGGAGGCGACAGCCGTGCTTCTGGGGAACAGGGAGAGCTGGGACGTGACCGTCTCCGACAAGCGCGGATGGGACCGCGGTCTGCTTGAGGTGGTGGAGATCTCGAACCTGGGGAACAACATCTCCTTCACCCCCCCCCCGATCAAGCCGGGGGATCAGGAGGCGGTGCTTCCGACGCTCTACGTGATCGACAACGCGCAGGACGCGCAGATCACGCTGGAGGTACGCGATCTGGAGTGGGCCCGCAACCCCGTGGGGCACGCGACACGGTTCACCCTCAGGTTCTCGCATATCCCCGACACGCTTGCGCCGAACATCATCTTCACCCCCGACCCGCTGACCGTGGGGTCGGTGGGGGATGTGGAGGTGAACGATATTCATTACATCAACAACACACTCTACAAGTACGACGTCGGGCTCTCGCAGGTCAACGTGACGGCGGTCAGTCCGAACATGCGGGTCAGGCCGGTTACCCCGATCAGCTTCACGCCGGGGGCGGAGAGCGTCAAGTTCCAGGTGGAGATCATCGACACGCTGACGTTCAACATTCTGGACAGCATCTGTCTGGAAGCGATAGATCTGGCGGGGAACAGGAGCACCAAGTGCTACTACTACCCGGTGGTCCCGGACGTGCGGAGTCCGATCTTCATCGGCGAACTCTCGGCCGACAGATCGGCGATCAACGGCACGGCGTCCGACAACAGGCTCTACGACCGGGGCCTCGGATCGATCCTCGTCGAGGATGAGAAGAACGTCGAGCCCGATTTCTCGATCAGGAATCTGGCCGGCACGCCGACCACCGGCGTCTCGATCGCCGTCCTCGATCCGAGGAAGTCGATCGCCGGCACGCTGGTGATCAACGACCTGGTGGCCGACAGGGATCAGTCGGGTGAGGCGAAGGTGATCCACAGCGTGCGGATACCGTTCTATCAGCCGTCGGTGTCGCTCGCGCTCGATTTCCCCGATCAGATCGAGGGAGGCGCGCCGATCAACGTCGCCGTCACGGCGCTCGACAGCTTCCCCGGCTCGATGATCAAGGCGATCGACCTGACGCTGCAGCATGCCGGGGATGCGATGTACACAGGCCCGCGCGGCGTTGCCGCGAACTTCACGGTGACGGACATGGGCTCAGGTCGTCTTGCGATACGTGCCCTGACCGACCGGACCCGGCACTACGCGGCCGGCGATACGCTCGGAGTCCTGACCTTCTCCACGCTGCCGAGGCAGGATATCGGAAGGTTCAGGCTGACGGTCGACACGACAACGATGGCGGTCAACGACCGGGAGGCGATGACGGTCTCGGTGCTGCCGCCGGATGACGACATGATGTCGATTCTGAAGCTCACGTCGATCGCGTTCAATCTCTCCGCCGATTCGATCACGATGATCAACGGAGAATGCGAGCGGATCCTCACCGGCGGACCGGGGGCTCTGAAGACGAACGGCCTGGCGATCCTGGGCATAACTCCCCAGCCGGTCACGACCGAAATAGGGCGGAACGTCGACCTGCTGATCCGCGACCTTCCGGTCGATGGAGGCTACGCCACGATCATCGACGCCGGCGGCAACGTGGTCGCCCGCGTTCCGGTCGACAAGGGGATCGGGGCCGGAGTTTCCCGCATCACTCTTGAATTACCGGGGGATGTGATATCCGGTGTCTATTTCATCGGAATATCCGCCTCCACCGGAGAAGATATCGTGAAGGTGAGCGTGCGGAGGTAGAGAGAAGTCGGCAATGTGGTTGAAGATGGAAAGGCGTTCCGGAAATCGGGGCGCCTTTCTTTTTTTAGTGATAATGTCGTGTAGTGTAGTTATAGCTTGCTTTGGGATATTGTTTTGATATACCTTTACGTCATCGATTGATACAGATTCGTAAGTCGTAGATTTTTTCAACTCTAAACCCTCTCTGAAAGCATCACCGTATGTGAACCCGTTTCTTGGAAGAGAGACGATGTTCATGTCACATATCGAACCGTTCTCAACAACATACCGTCATCAGCAATATCTGGCTCAGCAGGCTTTTTTGCCTGAGCTATGAGCGCATAGTTCGACGCGTACTCGGATCTCTCGGATGAGAAGTTGCCTTCATGATTTCATGAAGGAAGATCTTGTATTGTCCTGACGATACATCAGCTACAACAGGAGATTTCGGTGAGAATGGATGTAGCACCGTTACGTCGCAGACTATATCTCGTAGTGCTGTTACTGTCGAGTATATGCGTTGCTCGAACGTATGCTCAACGCGACACATTACGCACGTACAGCGACGAATCCGGTCTTGTATACTACAACGACCGCAACGTATCGATGCAGGCGGCCAGATTCGACATCGCATCGCATGTCGTACTGCATGAGATTACCGTGATCATCGGAGGCGACAGCGTCGGGGCCCGGGGAAGGATCAGAATATTCGGCAACGAATGGGGGCTGGCCGGTCCGGCTCTGGAACATGATCTGATACCGCCGATAACGATCGGAAAGGAGCGACGCGGCATCGAGCGCAGGACGCTGAAGCTTCCGCGGAATATCGTAATCGAGGGGACGCAGTTCTTCGTTGCGTTCCAGTCGGTCGACAAGGGAATCGCTCTTTTGTCCGATACCGTGGTGCGTCGACCCGTGTGCGCTCTTCCGCTGGAGTCGTACGCATGCCAGATCCTGAAACATCGGACCGGAGAGACGAGATTCGGCCGATATTCGTTCGCCATCACCGCCGTTGTCGAGCCCACCCTTCCTGCTCACGACCCGCTCTATGCCGATCTGTCGGAAGAACTGGGCCTTGCTGCCGGGGGATACGGCAACAGATCGATTTCCTGGAGTGATCTTGACGGAGACGGTTTCCTCGATGTCATGGCCGGAGGAAAGCTCTATCTGAACAGAAACGGCAAGAAATTTGTCGATATGACGTCGCAGACGGCGATCGCCGGCACACCCCGGGCACACGCCTTTATCGATATGGATGCCGATGGAAAACTCGACATCCTCTGCTTCGATGATCATGTGGATACATGCGGTATTCATCTCTACCACAACGAAGGCCAAATCGAATTCACCCGGCATTGTCTGGGATTTTCAGGCGTAAAAGATCCGACTGCGTTTGCGATGACCGATGCGAATCTCGACGGCTTTATCGATCTGCTTGTGGCGGGAGCCGACGATTCAGGGCGTTTCGGGGCTTCGATTCATCTTCTCATGAATACAAGAACGAGCAGGTTCAGTGATGCCACATCGCTGCTCGATTCACTCATTCCCCGGAACGCGACGTGCAGGACGGCTCAGTGGATCGATTACGACGGCGATCACCGACCGGACCTGTTAATGGGAAGCCCGACGGGAGAAACGATGCTCCTTCTCTCGCAATCGGGTGATACCGGATCTGTCACGTTCCGTCGAGCCGAGAGTGGCGGACTCCCACGACAGGTAACGGGAGCCGATGTGGTGGGGGGTGCTGCCGGCGGTATCGATCTTGTTGTTTCAAGAATTCCTGCCGTTGCATCGGCAGAGAAGGGCACGGAAGGGCTTGCCGTCTATACCGGATTATCTGAAGAAAAACAGGGAAATGACAGGCAGGCCGAAGCTTCCGTTCCGTTTGTATACGGACAGGCCGGTGTTGCCTGGGGGGATGCCGATAACGACGGGGATCCCGATTTCTTTGCAGCCACCGACTCCGATTGCAGATACGGACTTCTCTACATCGATGAGGGGAATCGTCGATTTGTCGACAAGACTTCACGCTTCGGTCTGGGAAGAATTCGGGCGGCGCATGACGCGGTCTGGGTTGATATGAACAACGACGGTCGTCTCGATCTATCGACGTTCGATGGAAATCGGTTCAGGATCTATAAGAACGTCATGGCCGCGGCCGGAACCGGTCATACTTCGATCGATCTGGAAAACGGTCCACGAAAGACGAATGCGATTGGAGCCGAAGTGACGGTCTATGCCGGCGGCAGAGGAGATGTACAACAGGTGGGCGCCGGACGCGGGATATTGATGCAGCAGCCCTCACGGCTCCATTTCGGTCTGGGTGACGAACGGAAGGTCGATTCGATCGTGGTGCGATGGCCTGGGGATGGAGAACGTCCGGAGAGGTTCACGAACCTGAAGGGAAACGGGCTGATAAAACTCGTTCGAGGGAAGGGGACCATCGTTTCCACGAGCGCGGTTGCCGGTGTCCGTGCGTTTCCGAACCCTTTCTCCGACCGTGTCACCATATCGTACACTCTTGCAGTTGATGGAAAGATTTCCGTTGACGTGTACGACCTCCTTGGACGGCATATCGTCAATCTCGTCGACGGATTCCAGGGGGCGGGAGAGCATGAGGCGACATGGCAGGGGGAGTCCGTCAGCGGGGAAAAGTCGCAGAACGGAACATATATCTTCAAGATCCGAGCGAGTGGGAACGAATATTCAGGGCAGCTGACGCTTCGACGGTAGAGTAACCATCCATATCCATATCACGATGTCGTATGGGCAACAGGTATTTCATTCTTCTGCTTCTGCTGGGGGGTGTTCTTGGCGCGCAGGCTCAAACCGGAGGATCGGTACAACCGGACTTCACGGGAGGGCCCGTGGCGCCGGGGGCGCATGTCGATGAGTTTACGGGCGATTTCAGCTTCGGCCTGCCGTTGCTGACGGTGCCGGGGCCTCACGGCAGCAGTTTCCCCATATCGCTCTCCTACCGTACCGGCCCTCGAACCGCCGAACTCCCGTCGTGGGTCGGGCTGGGCTGGTCGCTCAATGCGGGAGCGATCGTTCGCGATGTGAAGGGATATCCTGACGACGTCAAGGCGACGATGACCCAGTACAATGCTGTGCCGGCGATGCAGACGGTGACGGGGAGTGAGTCGATCGGACTGGGACTGGAGATACTGAGCAACAAATACTCTGCAGGCACGGGCTGGGCGTACAGGTATAATAACCGCAAAGGCTATTCTCTTGTTACGTCGCTCAATGTTCAGGCCAAGGGACTTGCGACGCTTGGGTATTCCGAACGGGACGGGACGGAGTATCCGTCGGAAAACCATAGCGGATTTTCCTTCCAGCTTGGCTTTGATGCGTTGTCGAAAGCGGTCGGGGAATCCGGACTGGCCGATCCCGAGGATCCCCTGGTCAAGGTCGGCTCCGTAGTGGGTGCAGTCGTCGCCAATAATTTTCTGCACAACTTCGAGCCGTATCCGCGCGCGACCGGTCTATCGGAGATGGATGGAACCATTCAGAACTACTCGGCGGGGATGACGGTGTCGTTACCGTGGTTTCAATCGGGCCTGAATTACGGAAGGGTGGGAAGTTACGTCGAGATGAAGCATATATCTCCGCAATCACTGACCTATTACGGATATCTGTATTCACGCGATGCAATTACGCGGGAGGCCATTGATATAGTATCTACCGACTCAATCCCTACAGGAACCGGCGGGTTGATGGATTACCGCCGGGAACGATCGTCCTCCTATCGTGACGGCGATCTGTATCTCCCGATACCGTTCAGCAATGCGGACAACTTCATGGTGACCGGAAACGGGCCGGCAGGCTCCTTCCGGCTCTACAGTCGCGTTCCCGGACATTTCTTCCCGCGGACAGTCAATAACGACTTTCTTATTACACAGGCCGGTTTCGATGGAACAGTAGGGGCACGTCTGGGGGTCGGCGCCAGCCTTGGGGCCGGCACCAAAAGCCTTGACGCCGAGGGGTGGATCGAAGGCGCGGATCAGTTCATACGCCAATTCCCTTATCCGACCGCCGCGAACGACAGCTTCTTTGTCCGCTATTACGGCGACCCCGGCGGGATGATATCGTTCTCGTCGGACGACCAGGCTGTGAGGGCGAGCGTCGATGATGCGGAACTGCCTTCATCGGTCTATTCATCGCTCAATCAGGGGGATAGAAGCGGACGTTCGCTGTATGTGGATTTCCATACGTTCGCCGAGAAATCGGTGAAAACGGACCAGGGTGTCCCATACAAATCCTATAACCGCGATCCATTGTCCGGATCGTTCGTGGCGGACGGTCCGTCGGGACTCTCCGACAGGATCGGAGAATTCGCCGTGTTCGACAGGAACGGAAATCGCTATGTCTACGGACTTCCCGTCTTCGCCCGCAACGAGCGGGATATGCGATACGGTATTTCACCCGATGACAATGATGATGTCGAGCATGAGCTCTTTATCAGAAAACCGCTCGACGCGGATCTCGCTTCAACAGTAGTGGGAGAAAGGAGAGATGCTGCATACGCCACATCCTATCTCCTTACCGAGATCACTACCTCGGACTATGTCGATCTGAGCTATGACGGTCCCACGACAGACGACCTGGGGGGGTACACCAAGTTCAACTACAGGCGGACAGGCGGAACCGACGACAAGCAGGAAAAAGGACTGCGCACCGGCCGCGATATTCGATGGTACACCTGGAGGATGCCATACGACGGTCTGTTCTTCAAGCGTGGAGAGCTATCCGACGGCGCCGACAACCTGGCAGGGTATTCGGGCGGGGAGCGCGAGAACTACTATCTGGAGAGCATCGAGACGAAGACACATATCGCGATCTTCGTGACAAATATGATGAACAGGTCGTTCGGCGAACGCCTCATCCGTGGATCGTGGGATGTTCGTCGCGACGGTCTGCCGGCTCTCAATCCTGTGGATTACAATGAACGGACGATTGCCGGATGGTCTTCAGCCGGGTTGGCGGCCCTCCATTCGGTGCATAACCTGGAACGGCTGGAGAGGATCGAGCTGTATGTGAAGGATTCCACCGGAAATCCCGACAGTCTTCTCTCGACCGTTTTTCTCGACTACTCCTATGAGCTGCGTCATGACATGCCGAATTCATTCCAGACCGAGGGAGATCCGGAGAGAGACGGTGTCCTGACCTTGAAGAAAGTCTGGATGCAGTCCCAAAGAATCGCCAACGCGAGAATACACCCCTATGTCTTCTCATACACCAATCGTACGTCGGCCGCATATCCTGCCTCGGTCCGCACGAAATATCCGGAGATCGCCTATTTCAGCGAATCCCTGAGCGCCGACGAGCAGAACCCCGACTACAGCATGTACGATATGGACAGGTGGGGATATTACCGTACGGACGGGGTCGAGCGTCAGGAGAAACTGAATCCGTGGGTGGCGCAGAATCCCGATCCGGCCTCGTTCGACCCGGCCGCGTGGCAGCTCAAGGCAATTCATCTTCCTACCGGCGCCGATCTGGAAATTCAGTACGAACAGGACGAGTATGCCTATGTCCAGGATCGGCCCGCTACGGCAATGGTCAGCCTTCTGGATGCGAAAATCGGTGAGAGCACGTTCTGTCAGTCCACAGATGGGGATGACAACAGCAAATACTATATCAATCTCGAAGATATCGGAATCGATAGAACCAGTAGACCCGATGTGTTCAAGCTTCGCTCGGTGATCCACAAGACGTTCATTCAGGACAGCACCGTTCGGCCCTCCAAGGTCTACTTCAAGCTGTTGTACGCCTTGAAGGGGGACTCCGCCACGATCGTCAATCCCGAACTCACATCGGAATATATAGATGGATATGCCAAGCTCATCGATATAGGAATCGATTCGGCGGTGGGAATGCCGACCAAGTACGGTCTCTGGTTGAAGATCGGTGGAGAGGGGAAATTCACTGCTCCGAGGCGGGTATGTCATGAGTTCGTCCGCACCCAGAAACGAGGGATTCTCGATCCGGGAAATTGGGTTCCGATCGGCTTTACACCCATCTCACAGATCTGGGATGTTATCGGCAACGGGGAGCTGACACAGTTTACTGCCGCCGACCACTGCAAGGATATCGACTATCCGAACTCCTATCTCCGGATCCCTCTTCTTCGGCCCAAGAAGGGAGGAGGGCTCCGTGTCAAGCGACTTATTACGCTCGACCCCGGTATGCTGAACGACACAACCGTGTACGGCGTCGAGTACAGCTACGATCGGTACGACGAAGAGCGGCATGAATGGTTTGGCAGTGGAGTTGCGACCAATGAACCGTCGATCGGAAGCGAAGAGAATTCTCTCTATGCGTTCGGAGCCTGGACGACGAAACCGGCGTTCAAGAATCGGATGGTGTTCGGTGACGATATCAAGGCGTTCCAGGAGCCGATAGCCCCCTCTCTGCTTCCGGGCGCATCGGTGGGGTATTCGCGTGTCGTGGCGAGAAATATTCATGTCGGGCGGACAAATCCCGGCTTTTCGGTCAGGGAGTTCTTCACTGCGCGCGATTATCCCTACGACCGCCGGTATGACGAATCGGGCTTGTCGACGAACAGTACCGACATCGCGACCAGCACGTTTCAGCTTGCATTGAAACCTGAATATGGTTTGGGGGTCGGCGGGGATTCTTATATCGGTTTTGGAGTGGAGACGATCTTCGACAATATCGATGCCACTCAGGGATATAGATTCGTTATCAACTCCATGCATGGGCAGGTCCATTCGTCGCGTACATATGGCGGCCTGTATGACGATCCCGATAGCTGGTCGATGAGTTCGTCGGTCGAGAACGAGTTCTACGAGCCGGGAGAACCGATCCCCCTGGCCGACTCCGTGGGGAAGGAGGTGCGCTACGGCAATCCCGGCAAGGAGATGGAAGTGACGATGGAATCGGCGCGTATCGACGATGTCACGGTCGATATCAATCTTGAAGCGGATGTTACTGTTAATGCCTTCCTCTTTGCAGATATTCAATACTCCGGCTCGGCTCGAGGATCATATCTCGAGAACAGGTTGCTTACCCATGTGACATCGAAGGTCGTCAGATATCCGGCGATCCCGAAACGGTCCAGAACCTATATGGACGGCGCCTACAGCACCTCCGAATATGTGGCGTTCGATCCCGCGAACGGTTCGGCTCTCATATCGCGATCATACGACAATCATCACGGTCTCGACCTTCAGTATACCGGGCCGAACCATATGGGAACATATCACAGCTACTCGTTCCCGGCACATAACGTCTACCCGGAGCTCGGTCAGATGGCGGCGAACGCGCGGATGACCGTGTCACCGGGGGATGGTCTGACCATCACGCTCGCCTCGAACAGCGGAGCGAAATATCTGAAGTTCGGAACGGATGGGACAAGATCACTCTGCGATGTGACCAGGCGGCTGACACCCGGTGATCTCATCAACGTCGTTGGAATCAGTCCGGTGACGGCTCGCGGGTTCTACCACGTGACGGGAGTGTATGGCGACAGCGTCGCCCTCGATACGGTATCGGACGATTATTCCACGGTGACAGGTGGGGGATCACCCACTGCGGTCTTCTTCGAGGTGGTTTCCAGCGGTAGAAGAAACAAGACCGGAGCTGCGCTGGGAGGGATCGTAACCTACGGCGAGACTCCGCAGGATGTTCTGGACGGAACCATGACGGAAGCTGTTTCCTCCCAGTATGCCGATCGCCGGAGCCTGGCGCAGCTTCTGACGACGAAGCTTATCGCTCTTGGTGGGAATATCGTTGTCGGTGATATCTCGACCCTAGATCTGGAGTTCATCAATCCATCGAATTCCGAGTGTGATTCACTTACCGGACGTATCCACCTTGAGGTGAACTCCGGATCGGTTCTGGTGGCGCGGCAGGCGCTCCCTTCGACAACGACCACATCCTCCTCGACGCTCTATCGCTCGGGCGGACTCGGCTGGTTCGATGTGGATCGTGCCGGAAGGATCGTGTATCGATGCGGTGATACCCTCTGCCCCGAGCAGATCGTCTCCTGCCTCACCTTCTGTCCCGATGCAGAGGAATATCTCCACGAAACCATGCCCGGCGTCATCGCCGCCTCGGCGATCACCATCGACGACCCCGGATATGCCCCGTCCGATCTGACGACATCGCTCGGCGATCGTAACGACTATGAAGCGGGGCTCAAGGGACGGTGGCGTCCCGAGTCGTCGTTCGCCTACAGCACCTCCATCATCGGCGGCGCTGCCCTCAGCGGTTCCGAGGTCAGCTACAACAGCTCGGGCGTCTATGACGACTTCACCCTCTTCAACTGGTTGTATCCTGCCGCGAACGATAGCGAGAAGTGGATCGAAGCTGGAAAAGCCACCCGCTACTCTCCGCACGGACATGTGCTGGAGACCGAAGATCCGTTGGGTATAAAGAGCGCGGTAAAGTTCACGAGAGATTTCCATACGCCCCTGCTTTCTGCATCCAATGCCGACTACACATCTGTTGCGTTCGAGTCGTTCGAGGACAGTACCTCCGGAAGAGCCGGAGTACGGGGCGTCGCGCATGCGGGAAGGCGTTCGCTTCCTATCGCGCCGGGTGACACCGCCGGCCCGCTCAATGTCCGACTCAGGATGTCGTCGGCGATGGAGACCGACGGAACCTTCGTTCGTTTCTGGGGACGTCGTATGGGAGATGGGGGAGATGTTGCGCTCAAGCTCTCTCCGAACACCGTGCCGAGTGCGCCGCCTACTGCGCCGACCAAGGTCGTGCAGACCGGTGAATGGACCCTCTACGAGGTGATGCTCACCGACTTCGACGGAGCAATCGCGGGTAACGGGCTCAAGCTCTTCATCTCGAACTTCGGCGGGGATTCCATCTGGGTCGACGACGTTCGTATTCAGCCGCTCGAAGCGGAGATGACCTGCTACGTCTTCGATTCAATTACATCGCGTCCGGTTGCCGCGTTCGATCGCGATCATTTCGGGGCATACGTGCAGTACAACGCCCAGGGGACTCCGGTTCGAACAATCCTGGAAACGGCGCGTGGAATCAGAACTGTCGCGGAAGGATATGCCCACGTCCCCGGCAGCCCAAGGACCGGCGAATCGGGTGGAGGGGAGAGAGCGTTCCCGGGACGCGGCGGAGCGCCTTCCTACTCCTCGATACCTGCTACCTCGAACCCTCCCGGCGTCACATCACCGTTCGGCGGCACATTCGATATCGCCAAGGTGGAGATCGGGCCGAGCGGAACCGACATGTCGGTGTTCGGACAGTCGATCGGTTCGCTCTCCGATATTGATGCGTCCGATCTTGGAGTTCTCGACAGAATCATCGGGCGTGTTCGCGACATGGCGGCGTTCGTCCGCGAGCTTGATTCGCTCGATCTGCGGACCGACAGTCTGAGAACGCTGAACTCCGATTCGCTCTCGATTGCCGATCGGAAGGAGTTGCGGACGGGACTTCGAACGATTCAGAAGCGGCGTGTGGAGCTGCTCCGTTCCGCCGGCATCGGAGAAGATCAATGGAACGACGTGCGCGACGAGGTTCGCAAGCGATATGCCGATCCCGGCCTGAAGAAGGAAGAGCGATCTGCACCGGGTCGTAATCGGTCGACCGAGGAGGGCGCAAGATGAGATCCTCCACGCTTCTCTTTCTGTTCGTGAGCGTCGGCCTTCTCTGCGGAGGCTCGTATGTGCGGTGCAACGATACCGAGACATGTCTGGCAGTGATGCGGGAACGTATCGGTTCGCTCAAACGGCCCGTGCCGCCCGGGTTCCGGAGAGTCATGAAGTATCGGACATGCAAGGTGATTCTCACGCCTCGCGGGCCCGATACGTTGATCTCCACATCCGATATGATGATCACCGCCGACGGCATGCGTCTGGTTACCGAGGGACTGGAGGTTGCGACCGACCGAAAGACGAGAGTCGTCGTGTTCCCCGGTCGCAAGATCATCTCGATCGCCGATGCCGACACCACGAAAGACGCCGTCGGCGAGCGTATGCAGTCGATGGGATTCCTTCAGGACTCTCTGTTTAATCTCAGTCACCATACGATATGCAGAGATACGGTGCTGGAAGACGGACGGACAGGACGACTCATTTCGCTTCAGTTCAAGGATCACGAGGGCGGTCTGTTCACATGCAGGGAACTGACACTCTGCATCGATTCCACCGCAACCCCCAGATCTATCGCAATCGCATACAGGCCGGGCGCTTCCTACCTCTCCGTCGATATCGAGTTCCTGTCGATCG
>CBINGZ010000048.1:0-41667 GCA_966250335.1 uncultured bacterium
CCAGTTGCTCGGTCAGCGATTTGTCTCTTCCCGTGGGCCTGGTCTGCACAGGCTCCGCTGGTTCGGAGGAACCCGCTGACGGCCTGACCGTCGTGGCGTCCGGCACGCTTTGCGCGTTCACCAGTTCCAGCAGCAGCAGATCGTCGCCGAACAGCTTATAGCGGATGAGCTCGATGTTCCGTGGTATCTGCTGCACGGCGTACTGGTCGTAACGGGTGAAGTCGGCGGCGATGCACAGAAGCCGTGTGCCGGCCCACTCGATCTGCCCCGCCGCATCCTTCCCCTGTTTTTCCATGACCAGCCAGCGGAATTCCGCCTGATGGTCCAGCAGCCAGTCGAGATAGTAGAGACCCTGGTTGATGACGTTCTCGTTGCTGTGACGCTTGTATTCGACGATGACCGGGCAGCCGTTCTCATCCAGTCCCAGCGAGTCGATGCGACCTTTGTGGGTTTTGCCGGTTGTGTACTCGCCGGCAATGAACCGTACACCGAGAAGCGTCTCCATCTGACTCTCGATGAGGATCTGCAACGTCTTTTCCAGTGGGGCCGCGCTGCCGGCAAGTTCGGTAGCGATGCCGCCGTTCAGGCGGAACAACTGGATGTCGCTCATGCGATGACGGCCTCCATTGTTTCAGTCGATCGCACCACGACGTCGCTCACGTCGATCCGGCCGGTGACGGCGGCGGCAATCAGGGCGCTGCGGCGTTCTTTGAGGAGAGTGATGGCGCGCTCGGATTCGGATTTGAGTGCGTCGAGTTTAGTGGCTTCTTGTGTGATGAACATGACGATTTCTTCCTGCTCCATAACCGGAGGAATTGGAATCACAAAGTCACCGAGTTGCTCAGGACTGATGTGCGGCACACTTACCCCTGTCGTATCTGGAGAAAAGTGGGCAACAAACATTTCCGATGACAGCAATCTCATCAAATAGTCGCCGATGAGTAGTGGTCCAGTGTGCAGCCGTGCTACTCGTTGCAGTAACAGGCAAGGCAGGTCTGAGGGCTGAATCTTGGCGACTCGAATGCCTTCGCTGATCAGCGGTCTATCCATGCCGATAACAATGTCCCCTTCGTGCATTTCATATATGTCGAGACCGTCATTTGGGAGTCGTTTCCAGTAGACGGTTTCATCCCATCGAATTCGGGAAACGCCCACATTGATGCCACGCAGGAGTCTGATATCAGCGTCATCTGTAGAGAAACCCGATGAGGGAAATGCAAAACCCGAGCGAACCTTTAGATAGAAACCACATTTACCAACGTTCCAATGTGCCGGCACCTCCCCCAACCATGCCACGCCGGAATCCTTCATCGGCGCGTCAGGGTCGAGGCCTCGCGTAACGGCGTGGGAGATGGTGGCCTGACGCTTCTCTGCAAGCAGGGCGATCAGCCGTTGCTGCTCGGCAATCAGTGCGTCGATTTTGGCGGTTTCGCGGTCGAGGAATGTGGCGATCGCGGCTTGCTCTTGAATGGTTGGAAATGCCCACACTATGTTGCGAACAAAGTCATCAGGGATGCGCTTCTGTCCACCAGCACCATACATGCTAGCCTCGCCCTGTGCTCGAAATCCGGGAGAGCGAAAAATCCAGTTCAGGTATTGTCCGGTGGTGTAGCCAGCTTTCGGTCGAGCAACAATGAGCTCCGTTGTGCCGAACCCTATCCCACCTTGGAGCCCACTCATTAAAGCGCCTTTGCCATTTTCAAAGCAGGGGGTGATTTTGGCTATGGTTACATCACCGTCTCGGAAGTACGTATAACCTGTTTCCACCTCCTGAATAGAGCGCGTTCGAGATAGATCTAGAGAGCCGTTGTCACCAATTGCCTCCATTGGTAAGAACGAGACCTCGGTTTCGCGGTCAAAATGTGCAGCTTCAGACTTTGACGGATTCAGCTCTGCGACGACACGAATGCGCTTCAATGACCAGTACCGCGGGACCTCTCCCAGCCATTCCATACCGCTATCCTTATACTCCGCATATCTCGGCAAACTCATTCCGCCAGCTCCTCCAGCATTCTCATAATATTTGCCGACACGGCCTTCAGCTCCTCATCAATGGCATGGAGGCTGCGCGGCGGCTCGAAGACATAGAAGTGTCGATTGAACGGGATCTCATACCCGACCTTGCTCTTCTCTTCATCGATCCAGGCATCGGGCGCATGCGGCAGCACCTCGCGCCGGAAGTAGGCGTCGATATCCTCCCCAAGCGGCACGTTCTCGGTGTCGCGCAGAGCGCTGTCGGGCTGCGGTTTCCCTTTCTGCTTCCCCTTGATGCCCAGCACCACGTTTCCCGCTTCGTCGCGCAGCGGGCGCTCCACGGTGATGGTGGTGTAGCCGAATTCACGGTTGCGGAAGATGCGTGCGATCGGCACACGTTTGAGGCGACCTTCTTCCGGGGCGGTGGGCGGATTGTCGGCGCCGGTGACGAGCCTCGGTTCGCCCACCTGTCGGCCGGCCGAATCCAGCACCGTGACCATGTCCGCTTCGGTGAAATCGCCGAACAGGCGGGTGACGAGAGCGATATGCGCGTCGCTCATCTCCTTGCGCTTGCTTCCCAGGCTCTTGCGCATCTTCTGCCAGAAGCTGCCGGCGTCGATGAGCTGCACATGGCCCTTGCGATCATCGGGCTTGCGGTTGGAGAGAATCCAGACATAGGTGGCAATGCCGGTGTTGTAGAACATGTCGGTGGGGAGGCCGATGATGGCCTCCACCAGATCGTTCTCCAGCACGTAGCGGCGGATTTCACTCTCGCCGCTGCCGGCGCCGCCGGTGAAGAGGGGGGAACCGTTCAGCACGATGCCGAAGCGACTGCCGCCATCCTGTGCCGGGCGCATCTTGGAGAGCAGGTGCATCAGGAAGAGCATCGAGCCGTCGCTCACGCGCGGCAGGCCGGGACCGAAGCGGCCGTCGAAGCCTTTCTGTTCATGCTCCCGGCGCACGACCGTTTCGACCTTCTTCCATTCCACACCGAAGGGAGGGTTGGAGAGCATGTAATCGAACCTGCGTCCGCCGTGGCCGTCGTCGCTGAGCGTGTTCCCGGCGATGATGTTGGCCACATCCTGCCCCTTGATCAGCATATCCGCCTTGCAGATTGCATAGGACTCGTCGTTGAGTTCCTGGCCGTACATGGTCAGTCTGGACTGCGGGTTGCGCTCCAGCAGGTACTCGCCGGCAATCGAGAGCATACCGCCGGTGCCTGCCGTCGGATCGTAGATCGTGCGTACCACGGCGTTGCCGGGGGTGACCACGTCGGTATCCTCGATGAACAGCAGGTTCACCATCAGACGGATGACTTCGCGCGGGGTGAAGTGCTCTCCGGCCGTCTCGTTGGAGATTTCCGCGAACTTGCGGATCAGCTCCTCGAACACCAGCCCCATGCTGGCGTTGTCGACCGCCTCCGGGTGCAGATCGATATTGGCGAACTTCTCGGTGACCAGGTAGAGGAGGCCGGTCTTGCTCAGGCGCTCCACCTGGGTGAAAAATTCGAAGCGTTCGAAGATGTCGCGCGCGGCCGGCGAGAACGCCTGGACATAGGCATAGAGATTCTGGCGGATATGGTCCTGGTCCCCCAGCAGCTTCACCAGGTCCAGCGGTGAGGTATTGTAGAAGCTCTGACCGGCCTTGCGCAGCAGGAACGGACCAGGGTTCAGTCCCTCCCTGGTCTTGGCCGTAAACTCGGCAAGTACGGCCGGTTTGGTAGTTTCCAGCACACAATCCAGTCGACGCAACACCGTAAAGGGGAGGATGACACGGCCGTATTCAGACTGCTTGTAGTCGCCGCGCAGCAAGTCGGCGACCGACCAGATAAAGGACGACAGGGCTTGGTGATTCATTGACCTTCCAACTCGTGATTCTTCCAAAAGCGTAAACGAATATTCTCGCAGTGTTGCCTCAATAGAGGCGGTGGACGCCGATCAGCGCGGTTGTGTCTCCCGCTCCAGCCACTCCAGCCCGGCCAGCGCCTCCTCGCGGTTCATCCCGCACATCTCCTCGGTCGGTCGCAGTCCGATGCAGACGGCCGGGCGTTCGGGCCTGCCGAATATCATGCAGCGATTCTCCGGCGACAACTGCGCGCAGCGCACCCCTGCCGGTTTGCCGTGCGGCATGCCGGGAATCGGCGAGGAGATCGATGGGGCGATGCAGCAGGCGCCGCATCCTTCGCGACATTCCATGAGGGCCTTCCTGGAGCCTCGGCTCGTTCACCCTGTGGGAAGTTCTATCCAGAACCTGCTCCCCTTCCCCGGCTCCGATTCCACTCCCGCCTTTCCTCCCATCCGTTCCATCCCCTTGCGAACTATTGCCAGGCCGATGCCGGTGCCGGGGTACTCCGAACTGCCGTGGAGCCGCTCGAACACGCCGAATATCCGTTCGCGATGTGTCGGGTCTATGCCGATCCCGTTGTCCTCCACGTAGAGCCGCATCCGGTTCCCGTGCGTCTCGGCGGAGACGACCACGCTTGGGACGACCCCCTTCGGCACGAACTTGAGGGCGTTGGAGATCAGGTTCGTCACCACCTGGCCGAGCGCCGTGGAATGCGCAAGGACGGTGGGGAGCGGCTGCACGATCGTGACCGATGCTCCCTTCGCCCGGATCTCCTCCCGCATCTGCATCATCAGCATATCCATCTGTTCGTTCAGGTCGAGCGGGACCGGGACGATATCGATATGGCTCAGTCTGCCGAACGCCAGCAGGTCCTGGATCAGATGATCCATATGCTCGGCGGCGCCGGTGATACGACGCGCGAAGTCGCGACCCGTGTCGTCGAACGCGTGGGAGTAGTCCTCCAGCAGGATCGACGTGTACCCCTGCACGGCGCGCAGCGGCGCGCGCAGATCGTGGGCGATGCTGTAGGTGAAGCTCTCCAGCGACCGCACCGTCTCCTGCAGGTTCGAGGTCCGTTCCGCCACCCGCTGTTCCAGCTCCTCGGCGTAATGCGAGAGTTGCATCTTCGCGGCCTGGAGGGTCTCCTCGTTCAGTTTCTGCTCGGTGATGTCGATCGTCAGGCCGTCGAAGCGGACGGGGGTTCCTTCTTCGTTGAAGAAGGGGCTTCCTATCGCCCTGATCCATCGTACCCGGCCGTCGGTTCCCACTGTCCGGTAGTCGACGTCGTACATCGTATGTCGACCGATCGATCGTTCTATCGCGATGCGTGTCCGTTCCCTGTCGTCGGGATGGAGTATTGCATAGAAGTCGTCGATCGACACTTCGGTCTCCGCGGGGAGCCCGAAGTGTTCCTTGCATCTGTCGTTCCAGATCAGCTTGTCGAAGGGGAGATCGCAGTACCAGAGTCCGATCTCGGTGCTGCTCACGATCAGGTCGAGCCGTTCGCGGCTGATGCGGAGGGCTTCCTCGGAGAGCTTGCGGTCGGTGATATCCGCCACGGCGCCCGTCATGAACTCCGGCCTGCCGTGCATGTCCAGCACCACTCTGCCGCGATCCCGCACCCAGCGGATGGTGCCGTCCGGACGCACGATCCGATATTCCGATGAATAGAGCGCGCGGTTGCCGAGCGCTTCCTGCAGCGTTCTGGTCACCCGCATGCGGTCGTCCGGGTGGATCCGCTGGACGTAGTCCTCCACCGGCTGGTTGCTCACCACCGGTTCCAGCCCGACGATTCTGTTGAGGCTCGCGTCTCTTGTATCGAGATCCGATCTGAGGTCCCATCGCCAGGCTCCCATGTCGGCGGCATCGAGGGCCACGCGGAGCCGTTCCCGGCTTTCCCACAGTTCGCGCTCGGCCAGCTTCCGGGCGCTTATGTCGCGAGCCGTGCAGTAATGGAATCCCGGCATGAAGTTCGCGCGCGAGACCCACTCCAGCTCCACGAGGTTCCCCTCGGAGTCGAGGAGCGGGAATTCTCCCTTGAACCATCCGGTGCTCTTCAGTTCCTCGAACGCCCTCTCCGCAGCGGCGGTCGCCTCCTGGGGGATGTAGCGGCTGAAATGGGTTCCGATCAACTCTTCCTTCGAGGTCTTCAGAAGATTGCAGAAACTGCTGTTGACGTCGATGTAGATCCCCGTGTCGTTCACCAGCAGGATGCCGTCCAGCGTGGTTTCGAAGAGGGTACGATACCGCTGCTCGCTCTCGGTGAGCCCGCGGAGCGCGGCGTTCCGGTCGGTGACGTCGCGGGTGAAGCATCGCGAATGGATGAATCGTCCGTTCTGCGAGTAGGCGCTGGTGTTGATGATCACCTCGCGGACCGATCCGTTGTGGCAGCGGAGATGAGCTTCGTAGTCCTTCAGAACCTCACCGTCGGCAAGGCGCTTCAGGATATCCTCCGCGACCTCCCGATCCACGTGGAATTCCATGATGTTGTGCCCGATATACTCGTCTGCCGTGTAGCCGAGCATCTCCAGTTCGGCGCGGTTGGCCCGGATGATCGTTCCGTCGTCGGCGACCCAGTGGAGGCCGACGGTGGCGTTCTCGAAGAAGTCGTTCAGGACCTGCTCGCTTGCGCGGATCTTCTCCTCGGCGAGCTTCCTGTCGGTGATATCCAGAGACGACCCGATATACCCGGTGAAGGTGCCGTCCGGCGTGAAGAGGGGGACGCCGTGATCGAGCAGCCAGCGGTACTCACCGTCGTGGCGGCGGAGCCGGAAATCCATGACGAACTCCTCGCGCCTGTCGAACGCCGTGACGAACGTATCAAGGCAGCGTTTCCGATCGTCCGGGTGCACCCCTTCGGTCCAGCCGGTCCCCAGCTCCTCTTCCACCGTCCGTCCGGTGAACCGGAGCCAGCGCCTGTTGAAATAGTAGCAGAGCTTGTCGGTGTCGGCCATCCAGATCTTGACGGGAGCGCTGTCCGCCATCACCCTGAACCGTTCCTCGCTCTCCCGCAGCGCCTGTTCCGCCCGCTTCCTGTCGCTGATATCGCGGGAGATGGTGGAGGAGCCGATGATCTTCCCTTCCAGATCGCGGACCGGAGACATGGTGACCGAGACGGCGACCCGTGTTCCATCCCTGCGGATGCGGACCGACTCGAACGGTTCCAGTTGCTCCCCCCGCAGCATCGGCACCAGGAAATCCTCGCGCTGCGACATGAGTTCCGGCGGGACGATCCTGTTGATGGTGCCGCCGATCATCTCCGTCGCCGTGTACCCGTACATCAGCTCGGCGCCGCTGTTCCAGGTCTCCACGATCCCATCCAGCGTCATGCTGACGATGGCATCGCGCGACGACTCGACGATCGCCCCCAGCCTGCCGCGATATTCCTGCGCCCGCTTCTGCTCCGTGATGTCGTTGAAGGTGATCACGACGCCGTCGATCACGTTGTCCACCGTGCGGTAGGGGAGTATCCGCATGATATACGACCGGTTTCCCTCGGCCCGGTGGACGTTCATCTCCCTGCGGGAGAGGGTCCGCAGCACCTCCCGGATGTCGGCCGTCAGCTCTCCGCTGCTGAAGCGTGGGGCGATGTCGGTCACCGGGCGGCCGATATCCCCCTCGATCAGATGGAACAGGTCGACCGCGGCAGGGGTGAATTTCTTGATCCGGAGATCGTTGGAGAGAAATATCGTGGCGATCTCCGTGCTCTCGAACAGGTTCTGGACGTCGCTGTTGGCGCGGTTCAGCTCCTCGATCTTCTCCACCAGATCGCCGTTGACCGACTGAAGTTCCTCGTTGACCGACTGGAGCTCCTCCTTGGAGGTCTGGAGCTCCTCGTTGGCCGACTGGAGTTCCTCGTTCATCGATATGAGCTCCTCGTTGGAGGATTTCAGCTCTTCGTTGGAGGTCTCCAGCTCTTCGATCGTCGTCTGCAGATGTTCCTTGACGGTGCGCAGTTCGAACTCGAGCTGCTGCACGATCCCCGGTTCCTCCCCGCTTGAAACGGTCCCGATCTCCCCCTGCTCATGTCCCCTGACGACCTCCTGGAACACGACCATGAAGAGCCCGCAGTCATCCCCCAGCTCACGCATCGGCCGCACGATCAGGTTGATCCGGGCGATCCCGCCGGGGACGTCCACCACCACATCCTCATGGATCACCTCCTGGTTCGACGTGACCGCCTTGTGTATCGCGGTGCGAAGCTCCAGCCTGAGCCCCTTCCGCGCCATGTTCAGCAGGTTGTGGCTCGGCATCCCCGTTGCCGGCTCCAGATAGCTGCCGGTGCGTCCGGAGAAATAGAGCGCCTCGCTCTGTTCGTTGATGATCACGCTGGCGGGGGCGTAGTTCTCCAGCAGCACACGCTCGATCGTCCGTCCCAGATTCTGCTCACGTGTGAACGGAGCGCGCGGAGGATTTTCCCAGGTGTAGTTCGGGGCCCGTCTCGGTTCGTCGAGAGGGAAGCTGACCTGCGAGCGGATGATCGTCTCCTTCCGCCGGAAGATCCTGTGCTTCTTGTCGACGGCGCGGAACAGTTCGGATCGTGTTACGACGCTTTCGGAAGGTCCGAGGAAGAGATAGCCGCCGGGGTTGAGCGCGTAATGGAAGAGGGGGATGAGCCGTTTCTGAAGCTCCCCTTCCAGGTAGATCATCAGATTGCGGCAGGAGATGAGATCGAGACGGGAGAAGGGGGGATCCTTGATGACGTTGTGCGGCGAGAAGACGCACATCTCCCGTATCTCTCGCGAGAGGATATACTGGTCCCCCTGAAGGTAGAAGAACCGCTCCAGCCGCTCCGCCGAGATCTGGTCGACGATGCTCATCGGGTAACGGGCGTGCCTGGCCGTGTCGAGCGCGTGCGGGTCGATGTCGGTGGCGAAGATCTGGAACTGCGGTCCCTCGCCCGCCGGGGATCTCTCCTTCAGAAGCATCGCAATGGAATAGGCTTCCTCACCGGAGGCGCAGCCGGGGACCCAGATGCGGACCTGGTCGGACGCTCCCTTCCCTTCCAGCAGGGAGGGGAGAACCTCGGCGGCCAGGACGTCGAACGCCTCGGAGTCGCGGAAGAAGTAGGTGACGCCGATCAGAAGATCTCTGAAGAGATGCTCGATCTCCTTCGGTTCCTCCCGTATGCGGAGGAGGTAATCGGCGACGGTACGGACTCCCACGATCTGCATCCGTCTGCTGATGCGCCGCAGCATCGTTCCCTGCTTGTAGCGGCTGAAGTCGTGTCCGGTTCTGTTGCGGAGGAGCAGGCATATCTCATCAAGATACTGCTGGGCCTCCTCGCGGATCGCATCGGAATCCTGCTGCTCCTGCCGTTCGCTCAGACCGGCCGTGATCTCGGCCAGTGCCGACGGGATCTCCTCCACCGGGAGGATACGGTCGGCCAGTCCGGTCGCGACGGCGCTCCGGGGCATGTCGGGGAATCGCGCGGTCTCCGGGTCCTGCACCACGGCCGCTCCCCCATGCTCCTTGACGGCGCGAAGGCCGAGCGTGCCGTCCGAGCCGCTGCCGGAGAGGACCACGCAGATCGCGTTGTTCCCCTGATCCTCGGCAAGCGAGCGGAAGAACCGATCGATCGGCATCCGATATCCTCTCGGCTTCGAGGGACCGGCCAGGCGAAGGACCCCGCCGTAGATCGAGAGCTCGGTGTTCGGCGGGATGATGTAGATATGATCCGGCTCCACCGCCATGTTGTCGGTGATCTCGCGGACCGGCATCGTGGAATACTTCGCCATAAGCTCCGGCATTATGCTGGAGTGCTCGGGGTCCAGATGCGACACCACCACGAACCCGAAACCGGTATCGGGAGGGGTATGTGTGAAGAATTTCTGGAACGCCTCCAGCCCGCCGGCCGATGCGCCGAGGGCGACGATGCAGCAGCGATGCCTGCGTGTGCCCTGCGGACGCTCGGGCCGTGTGCCGGCCTTCGTTCGTTTCCTTCCTCCGCCAGTAGTGCTCATCGAGGGAATGGTATCCTTCCTTGGGAGACGATCGATATCGTCGTCGTGCCGTCGGGTATGTCGGGGTGTCAGCCGATCCGCGGGGCTTCGGCTTCGCCGTCCCACCGCCAGACGTTGCCGGGCGCGTGCAGATGAACGCCTCCCAGCCAGTGATTTATTCCATTGCGATCCACCCGGTCCGCTTCTCCCGCCAGCACCCTCTCCCCGAGCGGCGTGAGCGCCACCCTGCGGGTCCAGAAGTCGGAGTCGGGATGGACTCCGTGAGGAGGGATGATGATCGAACCGTCATTGAAGAGGAGCAGCGGTTCGGCCGCACTGCTCAGGCGCTCCAGGTACCAGGCGAAGACGTTATCTCCCAGGAAGATGCGTTCCTCCCGCTCATGGTGCGCCGTGTGGAAGGTGTCGGCCAGCACCGAGCGCCCTTCGGCGATCGCCGAAAGCGCCTGTTCCTCGGATCGCGATAAACCGTTCGCCACCGAGGGGAGCTCCTCCAGATGTCTGCGGAACGCATCGGCCAGAAACGGCAGCGCCGAGGTCTCGGCCGAGAGAAATGAGAATATCGCATCGGGACTATCCGTGCCGAACGCCTCCCACGCCGCGGCTCCCAGTTCCAGCTCGGCGGCGGTGACCGGTCTGCGTCGGGCGTAGAGATCGAGCAGCAGCTCCGGCTCGGCCAGGCCCAGATAGTCGGTGGAGTCGATCATGGTGACCTTCGTGGTCCCGTGGTCGACCCTGGAAAGTCTCTCCAGGATCTGTATGATCTGAAGCTGATCGTAGAGATCGTGCTCGAACCAGAGAACGACTTCATTGTAGTCGCGGAACGCGGCCAGTGTATCGTCCCGTCTCCGCATGTCGTCCGCTATCTCGTCGTACTCCCCCCAGCCTCTGTCGGCGAGGAAGCGGGCGCGGATCGATCGAAGCTCGTCGACGGAGAGTCCCCCGGGAACGGGGCCTTCATGAAGAACATCGCGCCAGGGTAGTATCTCACCCTCTACTCCCGCAAGTCTCATTGCGGATACGGTCGTGTCGCCGTTCGTGATATGCAGCATGGGGTTCGGGATAGGTTCAGGACAGGATGCCGAAGTCCGGCCGGCCCGAAATATAGGAACCCGGAGGGTATGTTGGGACTCGATCGTTCAGGTTGCGTAGTATCTGCCTATCGCGGCGCAGACTTCCCGGCGTGATTCGTCGATCTCCAGCTCCCGGCTGTCGACCCGTTTCGCGATCGCATCGATATCTGCGGCAAGGTCCGCGTTGCCGATCCGGACCCGTATCCATTCCGCGTATTCTCCCTGCCGCAGGTGGTACTCCCATGTCTCCGCGTCCACCCCCGCGGCCAGTTCGCAGAAGCGGATCAGGTTCGCGGCCCGCAGGTTCAGGCGGTTCTCCGGTCCCCGGAAGAAGAACGATTTCTCGGTCGCCAGCTCCCCCGTCGCATATTTCCGGACATGTCTCCGGTGCTCCGTGCGGCGTTCCGCCGGACGGAACCGCTCCAGCGAGGGAGGGGATTCCCGCAGCCGCGCGAGCATCGCCTCGTCGTCGTCCAGCCGCCGCATCGTCGCGATCGAATCGGTGCGGCCGTCGGTCGGGCTTCCATCCGGGAGGCCGTCGGAAAGCTCGCGGAGCGCGGTCCGCAGCTCGGGGAGGGTGCGGGAGATCACCGTGTCGATCATCCCCAGAGCCTGTCGACAGAGGAGACCCGCGTCGAACGTGATCATGCAGAGTCCCTCGAAATCTATCGGAAGAAGATCGCATGTGACGGCCCCCTCGGCCGGGAAGATATGATGCGCCTCGTCGATGATCAGCCAGTGCGGTCTGCCGTGTTCGGCGCGCAGTCGCTTGACGGTTCCGAGCACGGAGACGCCGTAGAGGGTCTTCTCCGCCATGGTGAGAGCATGAAGATCGAGGATGACGCTGACGCCGGGGAGCATACCGAGCTGCTGGAGTTCCTCGGCCGAGGGGAGCGGCTGATCCGACGCGCCGCCGAGAAGTATCACATCAGGTGATTCCGAGAGGGCCGAGTAATCCCCCTCCGGATCGATGATGAGCATCGATCGTCCCTCGTCCAGTAGCCGTTCGATCAGAACGCCGGTGACCGTCGACTTCCCCGCGCCGGAACTGCCGGTGATGAGGAGGCCGGAGCGGCTGGCCGGGATCGTCACATCGGTTCCGTCGTCGGTCGTCCCGAGCACGATTTTATGTCGTTTTGCGAGTTGTGAGGCTATCGGCAGCATGTCGTTGAGCAGGTAGCGGTCGATCAGTTCGATCACTCCGGCTCCGTGGTCGGCCCCCGTCACCATATCCGCCCGCTGCTTCAGGGAGTCGAGCGCGTTGAAGACCGCCACACCGCATGCCGCCTCCGACAGCAACGCATAGTCGTTCTCGGCATCCCCGACCGCCACGGTGTTGTGCCGCGAATAACCGAGTTCGCGCAGGGCGTGCTCGAGCCCGGTCCCCTTGTTCACGCCGGGGGGAAGGATCATCACTGCCCCCTTGTTGAAGATCACCTGATGTTCCAGTCCGAGCGAATGTATCGCATCAAGCGCATCGGGGCCGTGCGGGTCCCAGGTGGCGATGATGGTCCGTCCCACGGAGAGAGGCTGAACGCCGCGCCGCCGCAACTCGTCGGCCAGGGGAAGGCTGGCGGGCTCGCAGAGGAGGCGTTCCTCGCGGACGCGCGGGAGGTAGAGAAGGCCGCCGTTTTCCAGGACGACGGCATCGAACAGATCGAGCCGGTCGCATGCCTTCTGCAGGTCGGGAAGCTCCCGGCCGGAGACCATGATCAGCTTCCGTCCCGATCGGGCCGCGCGCCCCAGCGCCTCCGCGGTGGAAGCCCCAAGAATGGAATCCTGGGCGAGCGTGCCGTCGTAGTCGCACGCGAGTACGTGGAAGATCATTGCTGAAGTGCCGGCGTCTGAAAAGATTTTTCTAGCGTCCGGAGAGCGTGACGCGGATATCAGAAACAACGGGTCGGGGTGAAAGGTTCAGAGCGGGATGATCCGGCGGCGGAATGAAACATGCGGGTCGGCGTCGGGTTAGGAGAGTGTGCAGCACTCCTGTGATGAAGGCTTACGTACGGAAAGAAGGCGTCTCATCCGCCTGGCCGTACGTGAGCCTTCTCCATCCTCACCGGCGGGATCGTCCGGCAATGAGTCGTGCCGCGATGAGTCCGATCGCGGGGAGAAGAATCGCCCCGGCAAATGCGACCAGGAAGGAATCGACCGTCGCGGAGTATGCTCCCACCGCGGCATAGGCGAGGGAGACTCCGAGGTTCGAGAGCGCTGCGAGCAGGAGGAATCTGCGGAACGGCATCCCGGCGATCCCGGCGAAGAAGGTCGAGATCTCGGCAAGGACCGGGATCGGCCGCGCCAGCACGATCGCCCGGTCTCCGAACCGTTCGTGCAGCCGCCGCATCCGTTCAAGTTCCTCCTTCCCCACCAGCCGCCGCGTCAGCGCGTGGCCGGGGCTTGAGCCCAGCCAGTAGCCACATACGCTTCCAAGCGTCATCCCCAGGAACGAGGTGATCGTCCCTCCGATAAACCCGAGGAGGTAACCGGCCGATGTGCTGACGATGCTGGAAGGGATCGGGAGAAGAATATCGGAGATCAGCAGTCCTCCCAGAACCAGGGCCGTCGAGAGGGGATGATCCGCTGCGGTGCGGAGGAAGCTGTCGGTCCACGCCTCGATCGGCTCTCCGATGAGGGCGAAGGGGACCAGCACGACCGCCAGAAGGAGAGCGATCAGAAGCGACCAGCGGACGAAAGTGGGGGAGACCATGGAAACGAAATTACCCCGGTTCGTGTCGCTTTGGGCGATACCAGCCGGGGTTCTCGAAAAAAAACCGACGCGCACCGTTCAGCCTGGTGGTGCGCGCCGGTTGCACCCGGGATATCCCATTATCCCGGGATAGACTTCTGTTTAGTTGGAGTAGACGGCGCTGACGGTGAAGGTTCCGCTGTAGCTGCCGCGCTGCTGCGCCGCCGTCGGGGCCACCGTCCCGCCGATCCACATGTATGCCTGGCCGAGGCCGTCGCTGTTGACCGCGTTCCCCTGGTTGTCCATGCTCAGTCCCACCGTCACCGTCCCGCTCGATGCGTCGACCACCGAAGCGCCGTTCGACGGGATGTTCCCCAGCGGGCTGTAGCGCACCCCGTTCCGCGTCAGGTTCACCGTCATGTTCGCTCCGGCGCCGGAGGTCGTCGAGATCGTTGCCGTCGCCGGGATGGTGACGGTGATGTTGTCGAGCTCGTCGCCGCTGAAGTTGAAGGCGCCGGCGGCGGCGTTGCTGGCTTCGACGGTGGCGGTGGCGCCCTTGGTGATGGTACCGAAGGCGAGCGGAGCGGTGGCAGCAGCGGTGATCGGCGTGACGATGGTGGCGGTGCTGGTGACCGAAGCCGACTGGGCGACGGCGGCGGAAGCTGCGATGATCGAGAGGGCGAGGATGGAGAAGATCGTCTTCATGAGAGTGTTCCTGTTTGCGTTGTTTATTTCGTGTTCGTTATCTGCTTGTCTGGTCGAGCGGCATGATTGCCGTTCTGTGTTCTAACACCTGCATAATTGTGCCAGGCACAAAAGCGGGGAAAACCGGATGAAACGGGGTAATTTGGTGAGACCCTGGTGTACGGATTCCGGATAGTGGGTCGGAATCGTACATACGCGACGTCGGTTATCCCTCGGTCCTCTCACTGTAACGGTCAACTGTCGAAGGAATTAATTTGTTTAGTCTAAACAAAACATCTAGCTTGCGATGAAGGATGCCGTTCACGCCGTTCTGAAGCTCTATCCCAAGATCTTCCATGCCTGCCATCAACGACATGTGCGGGATCCGGAGACACGGGAGCTTGTCAGCGCGCATCAGGCCGGAATCCTGGACCATCTGGATCAGGTGGAGGGAGTCGGGCTCGTCGATCTGGCAAAGCACATGGGGGTGACACCCGCTACCATGTCCGCCTCCGTCGATCGTCTGGCGGCGCTGGGCTACGTGCTGCGCGAACGGGATACCGGGGATGCACGGCGCGTCAGGATTCGGCTTACCGAAAGCGGGCTGCGGATCAGGAACGCGCAGTCGGTGCTGGAGCCGGAACTGGTCGACGGGATGCTCTCCCTGCTGAACGCCGACGAGCGGAAGGAGGCGCTTCGCGGACTTGAACTTCTGGCCCGCGCGGCCGACGAGCTTCAACACGCCCGAAGCAGGGAGAAAAGCTGGGCCAGACGCTCGAAAGGCGGGAAGACGCCCGATGAGTAACGATGAGGGGATCCTCAACTCAAACAGCCGGGGAGAAGGAGATGAATGTTCTGTGGATCATTGCGGGGGTGATCGTTGCGATCATCATCGTGGTGCTGATCATCGGCGCGGCGCTGCCGCAGGGACACACGGCAACGCGGACCGTCGAGTTCCGGAGATCCCCACGGGAGATCTGGGAGGCGCTCACGGCCATCCCGGAGTTCACTTCATGGCGACATCGTCTGAAGAGCGTCGAGATGCTCCCCGATCATGAGGGGAGGAAGCGATGGAGAGAAACCGGGCGCGACGGCGCCATGACAATGGAAGCGGTCGAGGCTCTCTCTCCCTCGCGGCTCGTCACCCGGATCGCCGACACGAATCTGCCGTTCGGAGGGCGCTGGATATATCGCATCGAGCCGATACCGTCGGGAAGTCGTCTGACGATCACCGAGGAGGGGGAGGTCTACAATATCTTTTTCCGATTCATGTCCCGTTTCATCTTCGGCCATACGGCCACGATCGACGAGTACCTCGGGGATCTCGGCCGGAAGTTCGGCGAGCCGGTGGAGCCGACCGAAGGAATGCCGGAGAAGTAGTGACCGGCAACGGGTTCTCCTTCGAGATTGGAAGAGAGGAACCTGTAGGTTCGGGAGACAATGGATCAGGACTGTCTACATCGCTTCGCGATGATGTGCGATCCGGGGCGCTCGGTTATTCGTCGAGAGCCTCGGCGACCTTCAGCCCTACCCGCGTTGCCTCCGTCCGCTTCCCCAGCTTCCGCAACGCCTCCCGCAGCAGCTCCGCGATCTCCTCGTCGTCCGGCATCGCCTCGAACCCCCGCTCCAAAAGCTCCTCCGCGCTCTCGGCGTCCTCCTCCCGCAGCAGCGCTCGCGACAGCCGCACCACCGCCTTCCTCAGCTCGTTCTCGAAATCTTCACGCGCCGACTCGAAGAACTCATCGTACAATGTCGGGAACGGCACCTCTCCTCGGCTGATGGCGAGCGCCTGGATCAGCTCCGGGACGGCCCGCAGCAGCGCGCCGTCGCGCGTGGAGTCGACGGCGGTCCTGAGGTGACGGTGAGCGTCGATGAGATCGACGGAGACGAGATCGAGCCGGAGGAGAGGAGTCTCGCCGGAGGTATCGACGGCATCGGAGCCGAGGGACTCGCGGAGTCTGAAGACGGCGAAGTTGATCGACTTGCGGAGCTTGTCGGGATCGCGTTCGAGTCCGATGGCGATGGAGGTGAACTCGCGATGGGAGAGAGGTCGAGCCAGGAGATGATCGGCGGTCATGAGTCCGAGGAGGGTGCAGAGCTGAGCGCCGCGCAGCCGGGCGGGCTGTTGGCCGGGGAGCTGGATGGTGATCGTCCCGAACATCGTGACGCGAACGCGAGATTCCTCCCCCGCGTCGGGACGCTCGCTCTCACGCTCCCTGGCGACGGCCGCGATACGGGCCCGCATCGGGGTGAGCGTGTTCTTCGTGAAGTAGGCGGCGTACCGTCCCAGCAGAGCGGTCATCGGGATCGTGACGCGTCGTTCCTCCAGCCATGCCAGCATCTTCTCCACGACCTCACGAACGGCCGGGCGTATCTCCTTCGCCATCTCCCTGCCGGCGTCGGATTCTCCGATCACCTCGCTGAGATCGATCGCGGCACGACGTACCAGCAGATCCTCGGTCGTCAGGATCGACCCGGCGAAGAGTCGTTCCAGATGCTGGCGCGCATCGCTGATCGTCTCGGGATTCGGATCGACCGCCGCTGCCAGAATTGCCGGCAGATCGTCGGCCCCCTCGTGCATCGGGTTGACCTGCGCCAGAATCTCCGGCAGGGCCGTGCGGTCCCCCGTGGCAAGCGCGAAGAGAATCCTGCGCGACAGACGCAAGCCGGCCGGCTTCGACTCGAACAGCTTGTGCGCGGTCGCCAGCTCCTCCGTGTTGGCGCGTAGAAGGGCGGCGCCGCCGAACAGATGAAAACAGCTCTCCATGAACCGGGGACGCATAAGGCTTGGAAGACGGTTTGCGATGTCGTGGACCTGGTTCAGTCCCTCCGTGAAGTCGGCTCCCATCAGCACCTTCCCGTATGTCCCCAGCATGACGCAGCTCACCAGCTCGCTCTGCAGTCCCCGTTCCTGGAAGAGAGGGGTGAAGATGGAGATCGTGTCGAGCATCTTCTCGATCTGCCCGATCTCCAGCAGCAGTGCGATCTTCCAGATCCTGAGATCCGACGTGACCAGATCCTCCTCCCGTTCCAGTTCCTCCAGGAACGTGAGTCGTTCCCGCAGCTCCTCCTCCGAATCGAACAGGACGAGCATGGCGGGCGAAAGGATTCTGAGCGCCGTCCGTCGCACCGTCTCGGTCGCGTTCTCGTCGGTCAGGATCGCCTTGAACCGTTCCTCCACCCGTCGCCAGGTGGCCCGGTCGCGCGCGCTGATCGCCTCGCGCACGGTGTCGCGCAGGAAGCCGAGATAGGAACGCATCAGGACGAGCCCGGGGAACCGGCGCAGCAGTTCCTCCATATCCTCCCACAGCTCGGAGACCCGACTCGTCTCCCTTCGCCGTCTGTAGCGCCGCAGATAGATAAGGGCGGTCAGACGGAGCTCGGCCCATGCGTCGTCCTGCGGATCGACCGTCGCCTTGTCGAACTGCAGGACGAGCGATTCATAATCGACGTTGGGGTCGCGGCGCTGGGTGTTGAGGCGATGACTGATCAGCCGCGTGGCGGTCATCCGCGCTTCATCGGGTGTCATCGCCTCCTTCGCGTGCCGGTAGAGTTTCTCGGCCACATCGACCAGACCGGCTCCGAGCTTCCAGTCGGGGGAGTCGTCCACCAGCACCGTTGTCCGGAGGGCGCGGTTGATGGCGTGGAGCACGCTCAGGGCCGGCAGCCGGACCTCGGCCGCGTGTTCCCCTGCAAGCTGGTAGGGGACGATGGAATAGATGGGAAGTTCATCCGCCAGAACCTGCACCAGGGTGTCGACGTCGACAGCGGTGCATTCCACGAAATAGCGGTGGAGCAGCGTGTGGGTGAACGCCAGGGGGCCGGTCCGGCTCTCCGCGTCCGGCAGCGGGACCGGAGGAGTGGGAGGGGTATGAAGGATTCCCTTGAAGATCAGGATGTCGAGCATCGGATCGGCGTCCGCCAGCATCATTGCCGCCGACTCGCGCGCGAAGACCTCACCGAGACATGCCAGGCTGCCGGCCGCCCGTTTCTCGGCATCGCTCAGGTGAGCGACCATCCCCTCGGAGAGGAGCCGCACGTTCCGTTCCAGCGCGCCGACGAACGTTCGCTGGTCCACCACCGGCATCTGCGCTCCCTTCCCCTGATTCACCGACACCGCTCCCGACTTGACCGCCCCCCGAAGCGCCGAGCGGAGCGCGAGCGTGTTGCCGAGCGTCTTCTCGCGCAGCACCTTCACCACCTGGCCGTCCACCGATTCGGCCCCGAAGAGGGTACGGCAGAGCTCCGATACATCGCCGTCGGAGAGTCCCTCCAGTTCCATCTCATCCACCAGACAGCGTTCCAGCAGACCCCGGGTCGTCAGTTCGACCGGGCGGGCCGCCACAAGCAGGGAGAGAGGTTCGTCGATCAGGCGGTCCAGGAGCATCGCGAAATCGGTGAGGGTCCCGGAGGCGAGCAGGTGGAAATCCTCGATCACAAGAAGGGTGGGGCGGAGGCCGGAGACGCGGATCAGGGCCGAGGAGACCGCCGACATCGTCTCGTCGGGATCGGAGCGGAGGAGCTGCTGGGCCGTGGCGGAGCGGGCCAGCGCGCCGGCAAGCATCGGGATGATCGATGTTGTCGAGTCGGGATAGAGACGAAGCTGCACCACCACCCCTCCGGCGGCGGCGATCCGTCTGGTCACCTCCTCTATGAGCCTGCTTTTTCCTATCCCCGCTTCCCCGGTCACCAGCATCGCGCGCAGCCCCGGAGCCTGGGAGGTACCCCGCCAGAACTCCTCGATCCGTTCGATCTCGGCCGATCGGCCGGTGAACGGAAGCAGCCCGTGGTTCAGAAAATTGACAAGGGATCTGTCTGTCGCCTGCATAACCGTTGCTCCTCCTGTCCGGACGGGCTCCGTGGAACCATCCCGGTAATTCGCCAAAGATACGACGCCGATCCCGGGCGCACTCCTCCGGTTCATATCGTGCCGTCCGATCCTCAAGGTTTTTTTCGGTGCAATCGCCGCGGGGCATTCAGCTAATCGAAAACGGAGAGGCGCATAATCGCCGCGAATATCTTGATGGTATATCACGCACAACGAAACGGACCGCGGAGAATCACGGCCGGATTCGAGAACGATCGCAGTGATGATTCACACGAACAACGACAATAAGAATGGATGGAGCAGTGAGATGAAACAACGCAGCCTGTATCGCCCTCTGGGCCTTGCATTCCTTCTGATGACGACCCTGACCGCCATGAGCGACAACCCCGGTTCCGCCCGGACCGGCGGCGACCGGTTCGCCGTGACCCGTGTGCAGGTGACCGCCTCGAACTACCACGGAGCCTGCTCCGGGGATGTGACCTTCACCGCGCGCATCGAGGCGGTCGGGGCCGGCACCGTCCGCTATCAGTGGATCACCGACGACGGCGAAGGGGGGATGACCGGAACGCTCACCTTCGACGGCAGCAACGGGGCCAGGCGGGTATATATGTCGATACAGGGGGTGGTGAACGAGGGAAGAAAGAACCGTACCGGATGGGGAGCGATCAGAGTGATCGAGCCGAATGCGGTGGAGTCGAACCGTGCCTCCTACAACGCGGTCTGCGGCGATTGAGCCTCTTCGAGGAAGAACGCTCCGAAAAAAAATCGGCTGTAAGAGGATTTCGCGAAAGAGATAATCAGGTTTGGGGAATGCGATAATCGGTCCGGATATCTTGATAGGCATAACAATGATCGCGACGGAGAGATACCGAGAACGCCGCGGTCGGAAGGGCAGGACGCCCACGAAAGGAGAAGGGTGGAGAGAGAACGGCCCGTGAGGGTCGGCGGAACGGAGCATGAAGGAGAGAGCGTGCTCCGTGGAGATGAGACAGAGATCCGATGCCGGTTGCGACCGGCTGAGCAATCCGGATCGGACGAAACATCGTATAGCCCTGAAGGATGCCCCTTGAAGATTATCGGCCCGGCAGGCCAACGGGAAGGGATGGACGACCTGCCGATGAATTGCGACGTGAAACCGCGCCGGGCCGGCTCTTCCCTCATGAGATCATGAAGAGCGTCGTTCACACGACGCGTTGAAATAGAAAGATCGCAGCGCGATCACCACATCGCGCCCTGATGTGCCGCACCACGGTACGGTCCTGTACACGATAGACACCACCGTATGGAGAAGCGGCTCCCCCCTGTACCGGAGCCGTTGAGAGCGTGCGAGAGAGGAATGAGGAAACACAGATTCCGAACGACACCACCGAAGAAAAGGAGAGACGGCACGACCCCAGGTACGGGCGCCGTCGAGAGAGAACGAGAGAGCGGGAAATGAACCTGGATCACAATGCGAATAGACTTCCGGACTCCGAGATACACCACTAAAGGAGAGACGCCGCGACCCTGAATATCGCGTCGTTGAGAGAGAGAAGAGAGAGCAGCGACGACAGAAATACGCCATGGGTTGAGAGATCGCAGTCGGTACAAACAGCCTCCATAGACACCACAACATGAGAACGAGAGAGCTCGCGAGAGAGCCCCTACCGACGGGACGGCCACAAGCCGTCCCGTTTCGTTTTGCTGAACGGTTCGTCTCTTCCTACCCCGAATAAGAAAAATGGTACGCGCCTTCGGCGCTGAAGATTATTATGAGCATGCCGCGGCTACACATCGTCCGCCCCTGCGGGGCTGCAAGACCATGATCCGGGGCGCTCGGTTATTCGTCGAGAGCCTCGGCGACCTTCAACCCTACCCGCGTTGCCTCCGTCCGCTTCCCCAGCTTCCGCAACGCCTCCCGCAGCAGCTCCGCGATCTCCTCGTCGTCCGGCATCGCCTCGAACCCCCGCTCCAAAAGCTCCTCCGCGCTCTCGGCGTCCTCCTCCCGCAGCAGCGCTCGCGACAGCCGCACCACCGCCTTCCTCAGCTCGTTCTCGAAATCTTCACGCGCCGACTCGAAGAACTCATCGTACAATGTCGGGAACGGCACCTCTCCTCGGCTGATGGCGAGCGCCTGGATCAGCTCCGGGACGGCCCGCAGCAGCGCGCCGTCGCGCGTGGAGTCGACGGCGGTCCTGAGGTGACGGTGAGCGTCGATGAGATCGACGGAGACGAGATCGAGCCGGAGGAGAGGAGTCTCGCCGGAGGTATCGACGGCATCGGAGCCGAGGGACTCGCGGAGTCTGAAGACGGCGAAGTTGATCGACTTGCGGAGCTTGTCGGGATCGCGTTCGAGTCCGATGGCGATGGAGGTGAACTCGCGATGGGAGAGAGGTCGAGCCAGGAGATGATCGGCGGTCATGAGTCCGAGGAGGGTGCAGAGCTGAGCGCCGCGCAGCCGGGCGGGCTGTTGGCCGGGGAGCTGGATGGTGATCGTCCCGAACATCGTGACACGAATCATCTCCTCCTTCGCCGCCGGCCCCGCGACCGACCGCTCCCGCTCCATCGCCGTGATGCGGGGACGCCACGCGGCAATGTCGGCCTTGGTCAGCCAGGAGGCGCAGGTGGTCAGCAGCGGCCCCGCGACTGCTGGGAGCCGCCGCTCGGCCAGCCACGCCAGCGCGCGAAGCACGGCCTCCCGGTGGTCTTCGTATCGATCTGCGATATGGCCTGCATTGGCCGGGTCCTCCTTCAGCCGTTCCAGCAGCAGAAGCACCGTGCGGACCGTCACCAGATCGAAGAGCCTGAGGATCGGCCGCGCCAGCAGAGTGAGGGCGGCCGAGAAGATCGCATCACGATCCCCGACGACTTCCGCATCGCGGAGCGATGCAAGCGCCATGACCGCCGGGTCCGCGTCCTGCGGGAGGGGCTCGATGGGGGCCTCCCATTTCCCCTCAAGCTCCAGCATGCGCAGAAGAAGCGAGTGGATACGGCGCGGAGCCAGCGGAACAGCCTCCAGCACCCGCACCGCGCTCTCGTAGTCGCCGCGGATGATGGCGGCCTCCGCGATTTTCGTCGCGATATCGGCGGCGAAGGGGGCTTCCGAGCTCTGGACGAGAGGGGCGATCAGGGCGCGGGTTGCAGCCACAAGGTCGTCCGGCGCGTCGCCGAGCAGGACGCGTCCGTAGAGGGCCCACATGCTGCCGGTGATCTCGTAGCGCCACAATCCCCGCTCCTTGAACTTCGGGGCCGCCGCCTCGCAGGAGGTGAGAAGGTCGTCGAGTCTGCCGATCGACTGCATCAGCTGCAGACGACAGAAGATGACGTACATGTTCTCCCCCCGTCCCTTCCGCTCCAGTTCCTCCAGCAGCGTCAATCGCGCTTCGAGCTGTTCCTCGCTGTCGAAGATATGGAGCAGATAGGGGCCGACCCGATCGAGCGCGAAATCCTTGAATGTCTGATCGACGCTGGGGGAATCGAGGATCTCCCGCAGTTCCCGTTCGGCTCTCCCGATCGTCTCGGCGCTGTTCCATTTGTCCGACCAGACGATGATCAGCTCGCGGAGATGGAGGACGTAGGTGCGGGTGAACTTCAGGTCGGGATATTGTTCCAGCAGTTCGCGTATGTCGTCGAGCCGCGCGTGCGACTCGGCGACCGGGTCGCGCGCGTCGTGCCAGTAGAGCGACTTCAACGCGCTCAGATGTAATTCCCTCATCCTGGGATGTCCCGCCGTCAGCTCAAGAAGTCGCATTGCGAGCTTTATCTGCGGCTCGATGTCGGTGCTGCGGCGCATCATCTGGATCTCTCCGGTAACCATCCGGGCGCCCAGCTCCTGTCGGACGTCGTCGTCGAATTTCTCCAGGTAGGCATCGTAGAGCTTTCTTGCCGTCCCCCAGACCGTGCGTGCGAGCTGCCAGTCGATCCCGAGATCGATAGACGACGCGATATACGGGCATTTCCGGATCAGCGTATCGGCCAGTTCCGTGGGGACGCTCAGGTCGGCGCTCCGCTCCGTCAGCACGGTGAAGGGGACGATGGAGTAGACGGGAAGATCGGATGCGATGATCGTCGCCAGCGCGTTCGGAGCGGCTCCTTCCCCCGCGTTCCCATCCAGCAGATAACGATAGAGAAGATTATGGGTGAAGGCGATCGGCGCCGCTTCGCTCGTCCCTCCGCAGATCGGGTTCGGCGCGGAGGAGGAGGTGTGGAGAACGCCCTTGAAGATGAGAAGGTTGAGGATCGCCTCCGGCTCCTCCAGGACCACTGCCGCCGTCTCCCTGGCAAACACCTCGCCGAGCGATGCAAGCGAGGCGGCCGCCCGTTTCTCCCGTTCGGTCAGATGCGCCACCATCCCCTCGGAAAGAAGCCGCACGTTCCGTTCCAGCGAGTCGGCGAACGACCGGCGGTCGAGCACTCCCCTGCCGGTGACGGGGGAGGCTGAACGTATCGCGCCGCGAAGCGCCGAACGGAGCGCCATCGCGTTCCCCAGCGTCTTCCGCTCCAGCGCCTCCACCATCTGCATGTCGGCGTCGTCCCCGAGCAGGGCGCGGCAGATGTCGGCCATGTCCGGTTCTCTCAGCCCGCGCAGTTCCATTTCATCGACAAGGTAGAGCTCCAGGACGCTGCGGGCGCGGATGTCGGTCGGCCGGGCGGAACAGACAAGGGAGAGGGGTTCGTCGGAGAGGCGTTCCAGGAGCGCCGCGAACTCGGCGACGGCATCCCCTTCCAGCACATGGATATCCTCCACGATGAGGAGGGTGGGGCGAAGCCCGCAGATCCGGGTGATGGCGGCCGTGACTCCCGCCATCGTCTCCTCCGGCTCGCTCTTCAGAAGCTGCTGGGCGGCGCCGGAGCGTCCGAGCGCGCGCGCCACCAGCGGGACGATCGAGCTGGCGGCGTCGGCGTAGAGCTTCGTGTGAACCACGGCTCCGCCGGTCGCGGAAAGTCGCCTCCCCGATTCCTCCAGCAGCCTGCTTTTTCCTATCCCCGATTCCCCTGTGATCAGCATGCCGCGCAGGCCGGGGGCATCGGAGGTGCCGCGCCAGAATTGTTCGATACGGTCCAGTTCGTCGACCCGCCCCGCGAAGGGGAGCAGGCCGTGATTCAGAAAATTGACGAGTGTCTGCTGCATTGCCGCAATCGGTCGAAATCGATGATCGGAGGAGCCGTTATTTCCGGCGGCGGCAAGATAACAGCCCCATGGCGATCTGCGTGATCGCACTTTTTTTCTCCGATAAGCGATCGTGCCCGATCGGATAATCACAACCGCGAACTCCGATAATCACCCCCGATATATTGATAGCATACTTTATGACTGAAACGAACAGGGACGCCGAACCACCCGGCGCCCGGGAGAATGAGAGAGATGGACAGGATCGAAGGAATGCGACGAGGAGAGAGAGCCCTATGGATCCGCGGTCTGGCGGAATGCTGGAGTTGCGGGGCATTTGCGGGAGAGAATGACCGGTTCTGCGCCTGCTGCGGAGCCGGAATCCACGAAGAGACGATCAACGGAAACGGAGAGGGAACCAAGAGCAGAACGGACACTGAATATCGCGGTACGTAAAGCCCGCGCACAAGGAAAATATCGCAAAATAAACGAGGAGGGTGAGAGGCCCTCCAGGTTTCATCAATACAAACAGACACTCATCAACCAGGTCGTGTACGACCAACGAACGGAGAACAGCATCATGAACAGCCAGATCAAGCTCGCAATCGTTTCGGCGCTCGGCGCATTCGCACTCCTCATCGCTTCGGCAGGCACCGCATCGGCGCAGCGGGTCGGCGGCGGCGTCATTCAGCTTCCCAAGGTGACGTCGGTCTCGCTCGGCTCGCCCCTCGGTTCCGGCGGCTCCAACAACAGCTGCCCGCAGAACGTGATGGTCCCGGCGGTCATCACCGTCAACGGCAAGTGCACGGTGAAGTATGCATGGATCGAGAGCGACGTTCCCGGCGCCCCGACCTACTCGACGCTCAGCTTCACCGAGGCGGGTTCCAAGACGCTCTACATTCAGATCAGCGCCACGCAGACCCACCCGACTCGCCAGGGACAGCTCACGTTCAAGGTGATCGAGCCGAACGCCATCACCTCGGCTCCCTACAACTACAACATCTCGTGCAGCACCGGCATCTCGGTCAACCCGGGGAACATCGGCATCAAGCCGTAAAAGGAGCATTCAACCGAATCGAGAGGGGGCGGGGCGACTCGTTCCCTCTCGGCGTTGCCGGGGATTTGTCACAATCCTTCACGATCCCGGAACCAGGATCGGTCGCTTCGATGTTGTCGTCTGATGAATATGAGTATGATCTACGACGTTATGCCTGGAGGAACCTGCCATGACGAAACAGCTCAGAGAGATCCTGGGGAGCATGATCACATCGGGAACGGTGGTGACGATGGCCGTCTCGGGATGCCACGACGACTCGCACACGCTCGCCGTTGCCGCCATGCAACCGATCGCCGCCGTCGCGCTTGAACATCCGGCGAAGGATTACAACTATATCGCACTCCAGAACCCGGAACGGATCGAGGTGAGGGAACGGGACGGGGATAGATGGATCGCGACCTTCACCGTCGGTTCCTATACCGTCACGTCGCACGGTCCGCAGCGGACCTTCTCCGAGAAGGGAGCATCCGGCTCCGTGTCGCACGGGGTGTGGGTGAGAACGCTTCCCGCTCCGTTCGGCGGCGTGGTCGACACCCTCTGGCTGGCCGGCGCGCTCGATGCCAACGAGAAGGAGGTCCCCGACGTCCTGGCGAACGCGATGGACTACGTGACCGGCGTTCCGAGGGCCGACGGAAAGATCCGGAGAGGAGACGCCGACTTCGGTCCGGCCGACAGGAGAGGGAATCGTTCCGAGGGATCGGACTTCAACGATTATCTCGGAGTAAGCTCTTTCTATCCCTCACGGAACATCATCGACCCTCCGGAGCCGAACCGTTCCTATTCGGTCGACCCCGCAGGGTTCGTCAGGCTGGTCTTCGGTTTCCGGCACAGCATGGAGGGATACGGCTTCGTCGACACGCTCCCGCTTTCGCTCGATCCCAGCATCTTCAGAAACACTCTTCCCCGCTACCCGGACCAGATCTGCGACTCGGCGCTCGGGAAGGTGATCATCCCGAACACGGGGAGCATGATCGTCGATTTCGACGAACTGAGCCCCGGCGATCTTCTCTTCTTCGATCTCGATATATCACGGAAGGATAAAAAGAGGGATAAGTACGGGATCGATCATGTGGCGATCTATCTCGGTCTCGACGCGGAGGGACGGCACCGGTTCGTCTCCAGCCGCCGCGAGCCGAACGGCCCCAGCATGGGGGATGTCGGGGAGCCGCCGGTGCTGAACCGGTATGTCCGTTCGGGGAATCTCTACGAGCCGGCGCTCTACACCAGGGCGTTCCGGGCGGTTCGCCGGGCATAGAGCGCCGTTGCGATGGTTCGGCCTCAGTCGACCGTCGCTTCCTCGGCCAGCATCCTGATCCGTTCCGCCTCGGTCCGTTTCCCCAGGCGGATCAGGGTGTTGCGGAGGAGCAGGGCGATCTCCTCATCCTCCGGCATGGCCCGGAAGCCGCGCGCCAGAAGGTCCTCGGCGCTGGCGGCCAGATCGGCGGCCAGCAGCGTCCCGGAAACCCGCACGATCAGATTCCTGATGCGGTTCTCGACCCGCTCGCGCACCGCCTCGAAGAAATGATCGTAGAGGCTGGGGAAGGGGATCTCTCCTCCCAGAAGATCGAGCGCCCGGACGACCTGCCGGTACGCGACCTCCGGGACGTCGGCGCTCAGCGCCTCATGTGCCGCGATCATCGCGTCCCGCGCCTCCAGCAGATCGACCCGGACGATCGAGGTGTTGAGGGCGGGGATCTCGCCGTCGGTGAGAACGATATCGTGTCCCAGCAGTTCGCGAAGCCTGTAGACGGCGCTGTTGAGCGACTTGCGCGCCTTGTCGGGATCATCCTCGATCCCGGAGATGACGGCGCTGAACTCGTCGTAGCCGACCGGTTCATCGAGCACGGCGGCGACCAGCATTCCCATCAGCGCCCGCAGCCGGGGGCCGCGGATCGGCGTCGTCGAGCCGTCCTCCATCGTGACGGCGATCGTTCCTATCGTGGTAAGAGATATCTTCGGCTCGCTCCGCTCTTCGGACTGATCCCAGTCCTTCCGTCGTTCCACCTCGATCCTCGCGATCCTCTCGCTCCAGAGTAACACATCGCTTTTCGACATGAACCCCGAGAAATAGCCGAGCATCCCCTTCATGTATGAGGGGAGTCTTCGCTCCAGAAGCCACTCCAGCGCCTCCACACCTTTCCCGCCGAGCGTTTTCCGGATCTCCTCGGGGACGGCGGCGGCCCCGTTGCAGGCGAGGAGGGTCAGCCGGGCCACGGCGATCAGGTCCATGAGGTTGTCGATCCGGAGCACCTCGATCGCGCCGAACCGTTCCACCGCCGGTCCGATATCCCGTTTCTCCATGACGGCTGCGATGAGCTCGGAAAGGGCGGCCGAGGATTCGTCCTTGTAGGAGAAGTGAGGGGGGAGCGGCGTGAGATCCCCCACGACGAGCGCCTCGAAGGTCCAGAGGATGAGGGGCATGCGGGCGCGGCTGACGAGAAGATCCTGCAGCGCCTTGTAACCGAGCTCGGGGGCGCCGCAGATATAGTTGATCTCGAACAGATACATCGCCAGCAGGTCGCGGTAGCGCGTGGCGTCGCTCGCCTCAAGCTGGGCGGCCAGGGCGCGCATGCCGGCGTCGTACTGCTCCGGGGGCATGCCGAACCCGGAGAAGGCGATCAGACGGTTCGCCTTGTTCATCACCTTGCCGGGATTGTAGCCGTGCCGTTCGAACCGGGGGATGACATCGTTGTCCAGCGTCTCCACCAGGCGGTCGAACATGCAGGTGTTGGCAAGGAAGGCGATCGACTTGATCACCATCTCGTGCGGGGCGCCCATGGAGTCGGAATAGCGGCGCATCTCCGCGAAGCCGTTCACCCAGGCCAGGCGCTTCTCCATCTGTTCCCTGGTGTCGAAGTTCATCACCAGGTAGGGGTAGAGCCGGGAACGGGCGGTGTGTCTGAACTCGTCGTCCAGTCCCTCGTGGGCGAGCACCAGGTTGAGATGCTGTTCGACCGAGGTGAGCATCCGCCTGTCGATGATCGCCGTGCTGTAGCGGGCGAGCTGCTCCAGATAGAAGACGTACTCACGTGTGAAGATGATGCCGGGAAACTGCTCCGCCAGTTGATCGATGCTTCGGCGGATCTCCATATCCATCAGGTCCGAGCCGCGGAAGGAGTTGATCAGCAGATAGACGAGCGCCACGAACCTGTGATTCGCCTCGGCCTCCGTCCGCGGGTTCTCGGTGAGCGCCAGATACTGCTCCGACATCTTCCGGAACTCGGGCGTGTGATCCTTGCGCCACTGGAGGGAGATTCTGTACTTCATGAGCGTACGCTCTATGTCGAGTCTCTCCTCCTCCTCCCACGTGCCGTTGTACCGTTCGAAGATCGTGGAGGCGCGGAGCCAGAGCGGCTGCGAGTTCGGCCAGCCCGCGGTGTCGTTGATCCAGTGCGCCGTCTGCAGCATCCGGTCGATCAGTTGATGGATCTCCGACGTGCCGACGGTCAGCCTCTCGACCCGTTCGGCCAGCAGCTGGAACGGGAGCAGGGAATAGACCGGCGTCCCCTCGATGATGATCCTGACGAGCGCGTCGGGATCGACCTTCGTCTGTTCCACGCATCGTCTGTGCAGCAGCGTATGGGTGAACGCCAGGGGGATATCGGGCCTGTCGGTCGGCTTCAGCGGGGCGGCGCCGGCGCCGGAGACAACCAGAATCCCCTTGAACATCAGGCTGTCGATCAGGGGAGCGTTCTCCCCCGCCAGCACCTCGGCCGCATGTCTGGAGAAGACTTCGCCGAGCGCCGCAAGGTTCCAGGCCGTTTCCTGTTCGGCGTCGGTAAGGTGGGCGGTCATCCCTTCGGAAAGAAGCTCCACGCTTCTGCGGAGCGTCTCCTTGAACTGCTTGTCGGGGATCGCCGCCCGCCAGATGCCGCTGGAGGAATCGCGGACGATCGCTCCCGCCTTGATGATCCCGCGCAGCGCCGAGCGGAGCGCAAGGGGGTTGCCGAGCGTGCTGGCGCCGATATGGCGGATCGCCCTGTCGTCCAGCCGGGTGCCGAAGAGGTGGCCGATGACGTGGGAGATATTCTCGTCGCTCAGTCCGGTCAGCGTGATCTCCTCGACCAGCGACTCCTTGAGGGCGTTGTGAATCTCGGGGGAGAGGGGGCGCGCCAGGGCGAGGAGCGACACCGGTTCATCCTTGATCGTGTCGAGAAGGATCGAAAGCTGCCCCAGCGACGTCTCGCCGAGCAGATGGATATCCTCGATCACGAGCAGGGTGGGGTGAAGCTGGACGACACGACGGAGCGCGGCCATCACCGAGGGGAAGGTCCCGTCCGGTTCGGCGCCGGTCATGGCGCGGCGCATGTAGGTCTGCCGGAGTGCGCGCGCAATGGAGGAGGAGACCGAGGCGTTCGATTCGGGATAAAGCTTCGCATGGACCACGCCCCCCCCTTCCCGCGTGATGCGCGGGATCACCTCCTCCAGAGCCCTGCTCTTTCCTATCCCCGCCTCTCCGGTCACCACAAGCGTGCGGAGCCCGTGCGCGTGAGCGTTGCCGCGCCAGAATTCGAAGATGCGCTCGATGACGTCGGCGCGCCCCGTGAACGGGAGGAGCCCGTGATTCAGAAAGTCGACGAGTTGTGACTGCATGGCGGAAAAGAGAACTTCATGACGGGGCAGGCCCCGTTCCATCCTGCCGGGGAACGAAGTTAGCGATTCGGAACCATCAAGATGTTGATCATCTTGGATCGAGATTAGACGTAACTTACATCGAACGATGCCGGCGATTGAATCGGTGCGGATTATCTTGAGATGATATGGTCGTGCTGTCCGGTTTCTTCCGGTCGGACGCCCTCTTGATCCTCAATAATCTATCGCATACCAATCCGGCCGAAACGCCGGCGAAGATATTCCGATGCTGAGCACTCTGATAGGGGGATGGAACGAAGTGAGCGAGAACGTCTCCGAAGCGCATGCCTTCTGTTCCGACTGCGGAGCCGTGGCATATCATGACGACAAATACTGTGCCTGCTGCGGCGGCGCCGTGATCCGGGTCTGCTCCGCCTGCGGCGTTCCGGTACGGCATCCGATCGCGCATTTCTGCTCGCATTGCGGCAGAGCGTTCGCCGATGCCCGGCTTCACGCCGCGAAGCATGGAAGCGCCGATGCCGGATTCCAGATCGCGAAGCATGGAAACTGAGGGGCCCGATTCCCTTCCGGGGGATCGACCCTGATCGATGCGGCCCTGCTGCTCGGCGGCGGATGCCTCGCCGTGCTCTCCGGTCGTTTCCCGGTCGGATCGTGACGATATACGACGGGGTGCGACCTGTTGGAGTCGCACCCCGTGTTCGTAGGAGAGAGGGCGTCGGTGCCACCACAGCCGACGCCGAAGAGTTCGTCGGTCATCGGGAGAATCTGTTTAATCGAGCTCCATCACTTCGCTTCTCCTCGTTCCGTTCCTCTTCGCCGTGCCGTTCGTCGTCAGCGTTCGTTTCGCCCCATTCTTTCCCGTTTCCCCGTGACTCATCCTTCCCATCGCGGTCGCTATCCCGAGCAGGACCCCCGGGCAGTCGGTGATGACGCCGTCGGCCCCCATGCCGATCAGACATCCCATCTCATCCTCCTCGTTGATGGTGCTGACCACCACCGCCTCGATCAGGACCGTCGGGCGCCGCGCGTTGAAGCGGTCGCGCAGCCGTATCTCATGCTGGACCAGGCGCCGGGTCGTCATCCAGGGGGCGATGGTCGTCGCCTTCGGGTGGATGACGCTCGCCAGTGAATGTCCGTAGCGGGCGGCATGACGGACCGAGGAGCATCGTTCGACCCGCAGGACCATCCCCGGCGGCGGCTCGGTGTCGAACGCCAGAGCCGTTCCGGGGTAGTCCTTGCAGACGGTCCCGCAGATCTTCTCATGGGAGAAGAGATAGCCGACCCGGAAGCGGGCGCCGGCCCGGGCGACGATCTCGTCGGCGAGGGTGAGGAGTGGGAGCGCCAGATCCTGACGTTCCGGCGGCACCTTCACATCGAGGAAGACCCATTCCAGCGACGGCTGTTCCACGGCCCATGCGACGAACTCGTCGAGGGTGGGGATCACCGCCTCCGCCGCGGCGCGGACCTCCTCCGGGGTGTTGTGCTTCTCTCTGTAGCCGTAATGCTCCCTGAACTCCTCCAGCGTCAGATCGCAGACAGGGCGACGCATACCGGTGCCGGAATCGGGGAAACGTGGTCTGTAAAGGACATCCTCCTCCAGCCCCGCCTCGCGTGCCCGCGGTATCCATTCGTTCGGGTTCCAGTCGTGCCACACCACGATACGATTGTCGCTTGTGAGGCAGAGGTCGATCTCCAGGGCGTTCGCTCCCTGCCGCATCGCCTCCTCACAGCTCGGGAGGGTGTTTTCGACCATCGACCCGGCGGCGCCCCGGTGTCCTATCACCAGAAAGGGTTGCCGCTGCCAGCGGCGTCTGTCGACGGGGGGACAGGGACGGAAGAGGGCCGAGATCCAGCGCCTGATTTCGGGTATATCCTTCCGCAGCAGGACCGCGGCTGTTGCGGCCGCGCCTCCCATGATAATCTTATTACGATGTTCTTTCCAGAAACTCATCTTCGTGGGGGTTCGTGATCCGGCGGGGCGTCTCATGGCCCCGGCAGAAAATTTAACCGGAGAGCGGGGGGAATGAGTTCCTTGGAGGGAGGGGGAGTCGCAGACGATCGCACGGGGCCCGGCTCCGCGGCGTCACGTCACGGTTGGACGCCGCGGGCCGTGCTTCATCTATCGTCAGAGGAGCGGGGCGGGGCCGTCGGGGGTCAGCACCACCTTCCTGCACTCTTCTTCCTTCTCGTTGAAGATCTCGTAGCCTCTGGCCGCCTGCTCCAGGGGGAGGTGGTGGGTGATGATCACCTCCGGTTTCAGCTCTCCCCGTTCGATATGTTCCAGGAGGGTCGGCATGAACCGCTGCACATGAGTCTGCCCCATCTTGAAGGTCAACCCTTTTTCGAACGCGTCCCCGAAGAGGAAGCCGTGGATGAAGCCGACGTAGACGCCGGGGACGCTGACGGTTCCTCCCCGTCGTGTCGCGGCGATCGCCTGGCGGAGCGCCTTGCCGCTGGAGCCCTCCAGTTTGAGGTCGGTCATGATCGTCTCCAGGGTGCTCCCCTTCGCCTCGAAGCCGATCGCGTCGATGGTCGCGTCCACGCCGCGGTAGTCGGTCGCCTCGACGATCGTCTGGGCCGGATCATCGTTCTCGTCGAAGTTGATCGTCTCGGCGCCGTACGCCTCGGCGGCGAAGCGGAGGCGGTAGTTGTGATGATCGACCATGAAGATCCGTTCGGCGCCGAGCAGACGGGCGCAGGCGGCCGCCATGTACCCCACCGGTCCCGCGCCGAAGATCGCCACCGTGGAGCCGGGCTCGATACCGGCGTTCAGCGCCGCCTGGTATCCCGTCGGAAGTATATCGGAAAGAAAGAGAACCTTGTCGTCCGACAGCGTGGTCGGAAGCTTGAGGGGACCGACGTTCGCCTTCGGGACGCGGACATACTCCGCCTGTCCGCCGGCGTATCCTCCGTACAGGTGTGTATATCCGAACATGCCGGCTCCCGGCCGGAGGTCCTTCTTGTTCATGATGGCGCCGCGGGCGGGGTTCGTGGTCTCGCACCCGGAATAGAGCTGCTTGCGGCAGAAGAAGCATTCGCCGCAGGAGATGGTGAACGGCACCACCACGCGATCGCCGCGCTGAAGCTGTGTCACCCCCGATCCGGTCTCCTCGACGATCCCCATGAACTCGTGTCCCAGAATATCGCCATCCTCCATGCCGATCATCTTGCCGCGATAGATATGCAGGTCGGACCCGCAGATGGCGGTGGCGGTAATGCGGAGGATGATGTCGTCGCTCTCGACGATCGTCGGGTCCGGAACGGTCTCGACCCTGACGTCGTGAGATCCCTGATAGGTTAGTGCTCTCATCGTATGCTTCTCTCCTTCGGTTGGTAATGAATAATCGATGGTGATCCTGCCGATCGGGCACGGTCGTGACGTCCCGTTCGCTCGTGGGGTCGGGTCTTCCGGCTCGTGTGAGATCTTGCAGGTCGGTGATGCGGATCGTGTCGATCCGCGTGAAGGGGTGTCGATCCGGCGCTTCCTCTCCATCCGGCTCGGGGGCCGGTCCTCCTGCCGGGGCGACAACCTCACGAACGTCGGGCGGATCGGGGGAGTTCCCTCAGGGACCCTCTCCTTCGGGGGGGTAGTGGGGCGGCGGACCGGCAGAGATCCGGCAGGACTCCAATTACACCCGAATTATTATATTCACATCCCGTTATTCCAGGTACACGGTATGGAGAGGTCTGCATGTTCGATACGGAGGAGGTATCGAACGAACCGTCCGGCGCTTCTCATCACTTCCGGCTGATTCATCTCAACGTCAACAATCCCCTCGGGCTGCTTCCCGGGCACTCAACCAATCGCGTTATGGCCATACGTCTTACTCCAGGTATGCTCCTGGCGGGCATGGGGCTTGCTCTCCATGCTCCTGCGTTGTTCGGGCAGTCTCCCCAGCCGGTTTCCGACCGGTTCGGTCACATGGGGATCGGCACGGTTCAGCCGGATCGATCCGCCATCCTCGATCTGACAGCGCTCGACGCCGGGTTCCTTCTGCCGCGCACGTCGCCGGGGAGCATTCTCAACCCCGCGAAGGGATTGATGATCTTCGAGCCCTCGACCAATCTGATCAGGCTCAACACCGGAACCTCCCTCGTCCCCTTCTGGGATACCGTGCTGACGGCCGGCAGTAATATCGCATGGTTGACGTACGGCAATGCCGGTACCGACGGCGGGGTCACTGATTTTCTGGGGACCAACGACAACCAGGCGTTTGAAATTCATGTGAACCAGAGCGGATACCTGATGACCCCGACCACGGGGAACGGACGGGTGGTCCGCTACGAGCCGAACGCCACGAGCCCCAACATCATCGGCGGTTACAACGGCAACTCCGTCGGAGTCGGCGCGGTCGGCGCTACGATCGGCGGCGGCGGACAGAACGGCCAGATCAACATCATCGGCGGAATGGCGGGAGGGACGATCGGCGGCGGTATGGGGAACACGGTCTCGGCCATCAACGGTACGATCAGCGGCGGCAGCGGCAACAGCGCGGTGGGGAGCAATGCCGTGATCGGCGGCGGCAGCGGCAACAGTACGGTGGGGAACAGCGCCACGGTCAGCGGCGGCCAGAACAATAGCGTGACGGCCGCCAACGGCACGATCGGCGGCGGCGTCAACCACGGCGTGGCGGGCGTCAGCGGTACGATCGGCGGCGGCAACAGCAACAGCGTGGCGGGTGTCGGCGGCACGGTCGGCGGCGGCAGCAGCAACAGTGCCGCGGGCTTCCTCGCCACGGTCGGCGGCGGTAGAGGCAACGTCGCGACGGGCGATAGCGCCACGATCAGCGGCGGCGGCGGCAACAACGTGACCGCGACGGGCGACGGCGGCGCGATCGGCGGCGGCCACAGCAATAGTGTGGCGGGCCTCTTCGGCACGATCGGCGGCGGCTACGTCAACAGCACGACCGGCCCTCTCGCGACGATCGGCGGCGGCCAGGGCAACAGCGTGACGGAGATCAACGGCACGATCGGCGGCGGCCAGAACAACAGCGTGACGGCCGGCGACGGGACGATCGGCGGCGGCGAAAACAACACCGTGGGAAGGCACAACGCGACGATCGGCGGCGGTTACGGCAACACCATAGGTACGCTGGGCGCCAGCGCCACGATCGGCGGCGGCGAAAACAACAGTGTGACGGAGTCCTACGGGACGATCGGCGGCGGCACCGCCAACAGCGTGGCGGGCAACTACGGGACGATCGGCGGCGGCCAGAACAACAGTGCGACTGCGGCGGCTAACTTCGGTGTGATCGGCGGCGGCCAGAACAACACCATGAGCGCCCCCTTCAGCGCGATCGGCGGCGGCTCCGGCAACAGCATCGTCGGAGGGTACTCCACGATACCGGGCGGCAACAACCTGACGATCGGTGCAACCTCGCTCGGTTTCAGCGGAGATCAGGGGATCCAGACGACCGACGTTTCGGCCTTCGCCGACATCGCCTACTTCGGTAATGTGAACCTCTGGCTCGGCAACGTCGACGGCACGGCGCGTGAACTCCGTTTCTATGAGCCGAACGCCGACCCGGGAGATCAGAGCCATCTCACCTATACCAACACCGGCACCGGCTCCGACTATACGGCGTTCATGGCACAGGCGCAGCCGGGTGGCAGCATCACCTACACCCTCCCCGCCGCAAACGGGACCGACGGGCAGATGCTGACGATTGCCGCTCTTCCCGCTCCCACCGCCGGCACGGCTACGCTTCGGTGGGCCGGACCGGAGGAGTTCGCCTGGGCCCTCGACGGCAACGTCCTGACGGGAGGAAGTCCCTCCACTCCGACCGAATTCCTGGGGTCGAACAACGCCTACGATCTGGTCTTCCGGACCGACGGCACCGAGAGGATGCGGATCGATGCGATCGGGCTGGTCGGCGTCGGCGGCGGCGCGACGAACTCGCGGGTGGAGGCGATCGTTCCGGACGCGACCCTCAACGGCGTGCAGGGGATCATCGGGCCGGTCGCGGGGAGCTCCACCGGCAATGCGCTCTACGGGTACAGCAGCCACACCTCCGGTCGCGCCGGTCTCTTCGAGATCAGCAACCCGGGGAACACCGATAACGCGGTCGACGTCCTGACCGGCGGTCTGGGCCATGCGCTCCAGGTCGGCACGACCGGCGCCGGCAGCGCGGGGGTCTTCACGATCACCAATCCCGCCAGCACCTCCATCGCCATGGATATCCGCAACGACGGGACCGGGAACGCTCTCAGCTCCATCGCCACCGGAACGGCGGGCGCGGCATACTTCGCCATTCAGAACTCGGCCAGCAGCGCCAACGCGCTGGAAGTCACGACCGACGGCACCGGATCGGCCGGATCGTTCACCGTGACCGAACCGACGAGCGTGAGCCCGGCGCTTGTCGCCACGTCGGCCGGCATCGGACCGGCGGGCATATTCCAGACGACCGATCCCTCCAATTCGGGACCGACCCTCTTCGCAACGACGATGGGGACGGGACCTGCCGGCTTCTTCTCGGTGGCAGGGACCAACGCGGCCGGCGTGATGAGCCTTGTGGATGGAACATTGCCGGCGCTCGTCGCCACGAACACGAACGCCTCCGTCGGCAGCGCCGGAATCTTCAGCGTCAACGATCCGACCCCCGTTCCTACGAATGTTGCCGACGTTCTCACGGCGTCGACCAACGCGCTCGGTCGGGCCGGATACTTCGAGATCAACAACGGGAACAACTCCTCGAACGTGGTCGAGGCGATCACGATCGGCAGCGGCTATGCCGGCAGCTTCACGGCGACGAACATCGGCAGCGGCGGCGGGGGCAACGGCGTCTACGCGCAGTCCGATGTCGGCGGGATCGGTCTGAACGTGGCGGCGGGACGGGTCTTCATGCCGTTCGGCTCGGTCGCCGACGGCGGTACCGTCGCCTCCGATCTGGCGATCGTCCGTATCGACGACAACATGGCGGCCGTCAGCGTCCCGGTGATCACGCTTCCGTCGGTCGGCGTCGCGAACGGTCAGATCCTTTATGTCTACAACGATGATCCCGACGGCGCCGTGGTCAACGGCGTGATCGTGGGCAACGGCGACTTTGCCGCCGCGCAGCTCGGCGTCCGGGTCTATATCTACGGCGCCACGACGGTGGGGACCGGCGGATGGATCGCGATGCCGTAACGCGGAGCGGCGAGGAGGCCGTTCCGGGAAAGAGAGATCAAGGAAAGGACAAGAAGTCAGTCATACAGGAGGTTCTCATCATGCATCGCGTACTCGATTCCTGCAGAGGGATAGTGCGATTCCTTCTACCGGTTCTCACCCTGCTGGCGATGGCCCATTACGGCGCGCTCGCCCAGTCGGCGCCGGTGATCACACTGCATCCGGTGGATGGAACCGCCTGCGAGGGGGGCACCATATCGTTCACGGCGGCCGCCACCGGCGACCCCGCGCCGACCGCCCAGTGGTTCGTAAGCACCAACGGCGGCGGAACCTGGGCGTTTATCAACGGCGCCGCTGCCCAGAGCAACTCGATAGCGTTCACCGTGAGCAAAGCTCAGAACGGGCATAAGTTCAGGGTCGCCTATACCAATGAGCACGGGAGCGTGACGTCGGACGTCGGGACGATGCATGTCCACTACCAGTCGGAGATCACCGAACAGCCGGAGGACGAGACCCGTTGCGAGAACACGACCACCGGGTTCCATATCAGCGTAACCGGCAATCCGGAGCCGACCATACAATGGCAGATATCGACCAACAGCGGCGGCACATGGCTCGATATCACGGGGCTGATAGGGCCCGATCTGGAGTTCAACGCCGATATGCCGCACAACGGCAATCTCTTCCGTGCCACGGTAACGAACTCGTGCGGTGGAAGCACACTGATATCCGACACGGTGATGCTGACGGTGCATACGCCGCCGTCCGTTACGACCAATCCGTCGACGCAGCAGATCTGCGAGGGCTCGACCGTAACGTTCACCGCGGCGGCCACGGGACCCGGCGACATAGCGGTACAGTGGCAGGAGAGCACGAACAACGGGACCGACTGGTCCAATATGGACGGGCAGACGAATACGACACTCTCGTTCCCCGCCAACTCGTTTCATAACAATCGAAGATACCGTGCACGGTTTTTCAATGCGTGCACGACCAACACCGAGTCGGCGACGCTGACGGTCATCACCGCGCCGCAGATCACGACCAACCCTCTCCCGGCCACGGTCTGCCACGGAACCCCGGTTTCCTTCAGCGCGGGGGCAACGGCAAGCGGCTCTCCCAAACTGCAATGGCAGGTGAGCACCAACGGCGGATCGAGCTGGGACAACGTCGTGGGAGGAACAGGAACAACGCTGAGCTTCACGGCGGCGACCTCCATGAACGGCTACAGATATCGGGCGAACTTCACGAACTCCTGCTCGACGAGCACCGCCAGCCAGGGGGCGCTCCTGACGGTCAACGGCGCCGCCGCGATCACCTCCCAGCCGCAGAGCCAGGCTGTCTGCGCCGGCGCGGCCTGCTCGGTCAGCGTGGCGGCGTCGGGAGAGGGACTGACGTACCAGTGGCGGAGAAACGGCGTGAACATCCCCGGGGCAGTCTCCTCCAGCTACCCGATCACGAACGCGACCAGCGCGCACGCGGGACTCTACACCGTGGCGATCGGCAGCTCCTGCTCGGCGACTCCGGTCATCAGCAGCCCTGCCAACGTCACCGTGCTGACCAAGCCTTCGATCATGGTGCAGCCCCTCAGCCGCACCGTCTGCGCCGGCAGCAGCGTCACCTTCTCCGTGACGGCGACCGGAACGGCGCTCAGCTATCAGTGGTGGAAGGGGACGGACTCCATCCCTGGAGCGAACTCCTCCAGCTACACCATTCCGGTGGTCGATACGAACGATGCGGCGCCGTACAAGGTGGTGGTAAGCGGAACGTGTACCCCGTCGGTGACGAGCACGAACGCGACCCTCACGGTCAGAACGGCTCCGGCGATCACGGCGCATCCGGTCGGCGGCTCGGTCCCCTCCGGAACGCCTCTGACCCTCTCGGTGACCGCGACGGGGAGCAACCTCCTCTACCAGTGGAAGAAGAACGGGACGAACATCAGCGGGGCGACGAGCCGGACCTACCGTATCAACTCGGTGACGGCGACGACGGCGGGCTCCTACACGGTGGCGGTCTCCGGCACCTGTGCCCCCGCGCAGACGAGCGACCCGGCGGTCGTGACCGTGGCGACCTCGAAGATCGCCCCTTCGGGACCGGCCTCCAGTGACGGAGTGACAGGTGAGAGGATCGGAAGCGGCGAGACGCTGGGACTGAGCGTCCACCCGAACCCGGCGCGCAACCAGGCGACCCTGAACCTTCAGCTTCCGCCGGATGCGGAGGGAAACCGGGCGCTCGAGGTCTACGACGTCACCGGTCGGATGGTGCTCGATCTCACCGACAGGCTGGGGACCGCGTCCCGGCAGGAGGTGCCGGTCGATCTGAGCGGACTTGCCGGCGGACACTACTATGTCCGTTTCCGGGTCGGATCGCTGACGACCGTGGAGAAGACGGTCGTCGTGACCGACTGATCTGACCGAATAATAGTAGATGATAATGACTGCGGGCGTGCTCCGATCGATTCGGGGCACGCCCGAGTTCGTTGATCCCTGCCGTTCCTTTCGACCCTCCCATCTCCTTCTCCCTCCCACCGGGTTGTGTCCTTTTATTTCCGGTTTGTTGAAAGAAACCTTAAGTTGGACACCATGTTCCTGAAACGGCCGGCGAAGCGATAGAGGAGCGCTTCGACATACCTACCTCCCGGCCGTTATATCCTTACGTAACTCTCATATTCACGAGCAGGGGAGGCATCGACAGGTGCCCCGTTGCGTCGTTGTGGTTCGTATGGGCGTCTCTGCCGCGAACAGGAGCGGGGCGGTGGGGATGATTCGGCGTTCGTCGTCTAGAGCCAAAAACGTAAGGTTACAATAGAGACCGTTCTTTCCAATTAACGACACCGCATCATGAAACGATTGAGACTGCAGCTTCTCCTTGCTCTCATCCTGATGTCGATGGGGGTTGCCGTAATGGATGCCCAGACGTACAAGGCAACCTACGCGACCAAGCTCTATCTCTCGGGAGGAGGTTCTCCTGTCAAGCCTCTCACGCTTGAGGCTCCGACACTTTCCAGCCCGTACACGCTCATCTTCCCGGCGAACGACGGCGACGCCAACCAGTTCCTGCAGACCGACGGCGCGGGGAATCTGGTCTGGGCCTCGCTCAACACGGCGCTCCTTCCCCTGTCGGCATCGTTGTCGGATGCCGGCATCCTTCTCGATATCACAAACACCGGCACCGGTGACGTCGCGCAGTTCGAGATCAGCAACGCCTCGAGCACCGGGAACGCGCTGACCGCGATCACCAACGGCACGGGTCTCGCGTTTCTGGCGAACGGCAACGTTCAGGTCAGCAACGGCAACCTGACCCTGGCGAACACCGGCACGGCCGGAGAGCTGCGTCTGCATGAGGCGGGTGGGGCGGACTACACCGCCTTTGTTGCACAGGATCAGTCGGGGAACAATATCACTTACACGCTCCCGGCGACTAACGGCACGGCCGGACAGGCCCTGGTGGTCGCATCCTCGCCGACACCGACCGCCGCCTCGGCCACCCTCGAGTGGTCCTCGGCCGGACTCAGCAGCGTGACGCACAACGCCACGCTGAGCGGCAGCGGCACCTCCGGCAGCCCGCTCGCCGTCAACCTGGGGAACGCGAACACCTGGACGGCGAACCAGACGTTCGCCGGAACGTTCGTGATCGCGTCGAACTCGCGGATCGCGCTGACCAACAGCGACAACAACGGGCGTGATATCCGCTGGCAGGAGCCGAGCGGGACCGGCACCCAGTATGTCGGTCTCCGCGCCCCATCGGTGGGCAACAGCGGCAACTACGTCCTGCCGGCCGTGGTCGGATCGGTGGGTCAGGTGCTGACGCTCCAGACCTCGAACGGGATCGACTCGGCGACAATGACCTGGACGACCCCGGTCACGGGGATCACCCTCCCCTACTCGCAGAGCGCCGACGACGCCTCATCGCTCTTTTCCCTCACCAACACGAACAATGCGGGCGGAGGGGGAGCGAGCTTCACGCTTAGTGATCCCGATAACACCGGTGTCGCCCTGCAGGCGACGAGCGCCGGCTACGGAGCTGCTCTCGACGTGAGCAATACCGGCTTCGGACCTGCCCTTGTCGCGAGAAATACCGGCGAGGGGAGCGCCGCCACGCTCAGCCTCGACAACCCGTCGAGCTATGCCGTCGGTCTCGGTCTGTCGACCAACACAGGCGGCGCCGCCGTGGCGGTGACCACGACCGGCGCCGGCAACGCCGGTTCGTTCGTCATCAACAACGCGACGAACGGTCTTGCAGGCATTGATGTCTCGACCAACGGTGAAGGGGCCGCCCTTCTTGCGGTGTCGACCGGCGTCGGCCCGGCAGCCGATCTTCGGATCGACAACGCCGCCAACATCTCGACCGCGGTCCAGGTGATCAACGCCGGCACCGGCAGCGCGGGAACGTTCGAGATCACCAACTCCGGCAGCACGGCGACGGCGCTGACGGCTTCGACCGACGGCACGGGCCTCGCGCTGCAGGCGATCGGCAGAGCCGAGGTCTACAACGGCGATCTGACCCTGTCGAACAGTGGAACGGCCGGTCAGTTGCGGCTGCACGAGGCATCCGGGACGGGGACGGACTACACCGCCTTTGTTGCACAGGATCAGTCGGGGAACAATATCACCTACACGCTCCCGGCGACCAACGGCTCGGCCGGACAGGTTCTCTCGCTCGCTTCCTCGCCGGCTCCCACCTCCACGTCGGCGACCCTCCAGTGGGCCACGGCAGGTGGACTCAGCAGCGTGACGCACAACGCCACGCTGAGCGGCAGCGGCACCTCCGGCA
>CBINGZ010000049.1:0-41521 GCA_966250335.1 uncultured bacterium
AGCTCGATGCACGACATCAACCAGACGGCGTTCGCGCAACGTCAGCAGCTGCACAGAGGGATGCAGAACGAACGCGACGGTGGGCATCCAGCAGTTGCTGCCCTCGCTCTGTGGCAAATTGCTCAAGTGCCGGATGTAGGTCGGCGATGTCATCAACGACGCGCTGGATGAAATGACTGGCGCGCTCGCGATCAATGTTTCGTTTAGGCTCGGCATCGAGTAATTCAGGGATTCGAGCGGCGGCAATCCAAGTTGCCTCTGTGGGCGCACCCTCGAAGCCGACGACCTCACTGTCTTCGGCCAGAAGTTGCCTCTCTGCTGAGCCATCATTGGTTACGATATGATAGCGGTAGCGTAAGAGAAGCAATGTGGTGCGGCGCGCCACCTTCTCGGTATAGATCACTCCACAACGCCTTGCGATGGCCATGTCGTCGCCGTCCAGAGCCAGGTTGAGCGTATGAGCTGCCAGATTCTCTACGATAGGATGTGTTCTGGTGAGGTACAGAACGCCGTCGTCAACGGGCAGTTTGAAACGCGCGCAGAACTTTTCCATGTTTCCGCATTGCTCCCGCAGGCTTTGTGGCAGATTCTTTAGATCGAAATAGACGACACCTGATCGGTCCTTAATGACAGCTCCGTATTCGATCATAGCCTCGCGGGTGAATGTTTCAACCTCCTCACCCGTTCCGATGGCTTCCCGAATGATGGTAATCTCTCGGGAGACCTCCCCAACATTTGCCTGTAAAGCCTCCTGAGCAAACATGGTACGGGAACGCTTTTCCCGTGCCGTGGCATTGTCCCACTCGACTTGGAAGCGACGGGTGGCTTCGTCCTCCCGGAGATAGTCTTCAAGTTCGGGAAGCATCAGCTGTTGATGTACTTCAGACCGAGCTGATCGCTCGCGCAGAAGAAGCCCTTCAAAAATCGCCTCGACCACGGCATTGCTGTCCGCAGGTACCGGCACTGAGACACCTAGCGAGCTGCGAATCTTCCGGTGCTTCTTCAGTAGGACGTCCAGGACAATGCCGTCGATCTGATTGTCAATGCCGTAGTATGTCAGGCAGCGGACAGTGGATTTGGGTTGTCCATATCGGTCCACCCGGCCTTCGCGCTGCTCATGGCGGGTCGGATTCCAACTCAGGTCGTAATGAAACACTGCGTCGAAGTGCTCCTGAAGGTTGATGCCTTCACTCAAGCAGTCAGTACAGACAAGCACGCGCGGATCGGATTGCGCCAGTTCCAGAACACGAGCTTCGCGTTCCTCTGGTGGGAGCGTTCCAGTTACGGCCACCACGGTCACCTTATTTGAGAAAAGTTCGCGCAGCTGCTCGGCCACATAGTCGGCCGTCTGAATGAAGCGACAGAAGACAATGGGCCGATAGTCATTTTTTATAAGCGTCTTCAGGAGATCTGCGGCCTTTTGCAGTTTGATATCACTTTTTCCCTTGAGCTTGTCAGCTTCACGAGCCAGTTCGAGAAGTTCACGGCGATTTAGATCTGAACCACCGGTTTCGTCCCGTGTTGGGTTCGCGCCTGGCGTGATGTCGCTAGCGTCAGTGGAATTAGCATCGTCCTGATCCAGTACTTGGCGACGTCCGACCTCATCGGCCTCTTCCTCGGTGTCGGTATCTGCCGTGGCACTTCGACTACGGAGTGTGGCGGCGGCAGCTGCCGGGCTTGATGCGAGGGATCGCAGTAGTGCCAGTGCTGACCACCATCGCACGCGCATCTTGTGTCGTCCTTCTGACTCATCGCGGACGATTTCCCGTGCGTAGTTCAAGACCCGGCTAAATAGACGTTTATACTCGGGTGTCAGGCTGTACGTGTCCTCTTTATCCTCCCGTTCCGGGAAGACAGTTTCTTGGTCAAGAAAATGCCGGATGTCCGCTCGGCGGCGTTGAATGAAGTGAGCGGCTACCTTGCGTCGGGCCGTCTCGTTCTCCTTACCGCTCAGATCCATTGGCAACTGGCTGAAGTCCGGATTGAGGAGACTCAACAAGGAGCGGAAGGCTGCTTCCTTGCCGCTGTGTGGAGTGGCTGTCACGAGGATTATGTGTTTCGTAGGGTCTGCGGCCAGATCCCGAACGAGTTCATATCGTTGGTGTCGGCTGCTATGCTGGTGGTCCTCGAAGGCGCAGCCATGCGCCTCGTCCACGATGACCAGTTCGGGGCAGGTACGGACGAACTCGTTCCTTCGCCGGTCCGACTTGATATAGTCGATGGACGTGATGGTGAAAGGGTACACTTCGTAAAGTGACTGCCCGATCCCGCACTGACGTTCCAGCCTGCGTACGGTTCCTGACAGGACCGGCTCAGCCGTGATGTGGAATTTGTCGACCAGCTCTGCTTGCCATTGTTCGGCAAGATGGGGAGGACAGAGAACCGTCATGCGCTGACACTCGCCTCGGTCCAGCAATTCACGCGCAATCAGGAGCGCTTCGATGGTTTTCCCGACTCCGACGTCATCCGCGATGAGCATGCGAACTGGGTCGAGTTTCAAGGCCATCAATAACGGAACGAGCTGGTAGGGTCTTGGCTCCACGGCGATTTTGCCGAAGCATCGGAATGGACCTGCACTAGAGCGGAAGCCCAACCGGAGTGCGTTTCGCAACATTCGGCACGAGCGGTAATCGCCTATCTTCTCTGGATCAGGAAGGGCAAAGGACGCTGGCCGAATCTCTTCCAGAGCTGTGTGAAATCCAGCGACTTCATCATCGGTGCCCCCGAGAGGACGAGCCACGACGATCTCATCCGTGGATTCCGGCAATACCACCCATTCGCGGCCGCGAACTGCGATAAGAGAGCCTATGGCAAACATCATACACTTTCACCGAAGATGTTTGGATATCGGTCCAGGATGTTTTCCCAGATATCCGAGTGGCCGAAGCGAATGACGGTCCAGCCTGCATCCTCCATACACGTGGTCAGTTGTCGATCACGTTGCTGGCGGTCGGTATAGTCATGTGGCGGCCCGTCCACGTAGATTGCTACCTGACGGTCTTTGTAGAGGAAGTCGGGGCACGTGTGACATTCCTCAACCAGCATCTGTGCATGCGACGGTAGCCGAAGGTTGCGATCTTCAAGTATCTTCAGCCAGGCGCGCTCCAATTGCGACGCGGTGAGATTTACCAAGCCTTGCAAATGCGCTGCCCGCGGCTGTGGAACAGGGGATACCTCGACATGAGAGGTTGCCAATTCCATCAGCAGTTCCTTGATTCTCTGGCGGTCCAGCAGTTCGTGATCCGTCTGATTCGTATAGGACATCAAGCAGTCGTAACACGCAGCTTCGCAATTCTCCTTAGCATTGGGAGCTCGACGAAGGTCCTTTCCTGAGTCCGGATCGAAATGGCACAGTGCCAGCGCGGCCCGTGCGATTCGAGGCATTGCACCACAATCGTCAACAACTCGGCGGAGAACGCCCGCTCCCCCTTCCGCCGACTCGTATAGAAGGATTTTCCGGCGGTCCCTGCGATCAGGAAGCGGCTCTGCAGCAAGTTCGCTGTTTTCCAGTTCATAGCAGGCTTGGATGGCATTCTTGATGGCGGCTTGGAGCGTGGCCATCTCGCCGTCATCGAGCTTGTGCGCGAATTCTATGAGAAGACAGTTCTTACGATCCTCAACATAAGGAATGACACGGGCCGTTTTCGGTGTCATGGGGTCGCCGTCGTCATCAAGGTCCGCTTGATGACGTTGCCAATACCCACGCTCGATGTCAAGGATGAAACCGTGCTGATCACGATCCTTGCGACGGGCCCACCCCAGGTTGATTCGCCAGAGAGTAGCGGCATTTCCGAAATAAAGTGATGCTACATCCTGGCCGCCATGTCGGACATTGGCGACACGGTACGAAGGCTGACCACCTCGTTCGGCAAATCGGACGACGGTCTTGATATCGTAGCCTAAGCGGAACCGTTCCTCCTCGTCGCAACTGATCTGGTCCCGGCGCTTGGTCACGACATTCTCCAGTCGAAACAGCTGGCGGATCGGCGCTTGAAGTTGGGTCCCGCAGCGCTCGCACAGATCGCGGGGTTGACTGTCGGCGTGGGGATGCAGATAGCTGCATGACCGACAGACCTTGGCCGCTGCGGTGTGCAGTTCCTCCGTATCGCGGGCAGGTAGGATCACCTGATTGATAATGTAGCGAGAGCCTTCATGATAAATGATTGAGCGTGGACCGAATTCCGAGATTGCGAGGAAGCGAGGACGTGAGAGAAATTCGTCTCTCCCGGTTCTGAATCGTCGTCCGGGGACATAGGCAGAGAGCGGCAAACGCGGGAAGTTGTAGCCTGGCAGGAAACCTTCGCTGGCGAAATAGCGATAGGAGTAGAAATCGGATTGTATCAGGTTCTGACTTTCCGTGAGGAGGCGGAGTTGCGCCTCAGCGTTTCTGCGAAGTTGTTCCGCTTGTGCACGATCTGTCGCTGGTCGAGACGCGTCCCGAATGACGCGATCCTGTTTCTGGGCCTGTTGCAATGCGGAAAGATAGAGACTCCGCCAACGGCCGCATGCCTGCTCGAAGCTGATCGGGATATGGGACATCACCTCATGCAACCAGTCCTGGGTGTACCAGTCTGACTGGGCGAGCTGATCCTGAATGGAGGTCAGCACCGTCACGGCGCGTCTTTCAGCCTGTTGCTTTGGATGATCTGCATGGACATCGTCTCGAACCTGTTCCAGTAATGCCATCGACGGCTCATCGCCGCTGATATCCAAGAGGTCTTTCAACGTCGTTCCGAGGCCCAGTCCCGCCTCGGCTAGCCAAATCGCATGAACGTGCGCACGGATGAGATCTTCATTGGTTAGATCAACCTGTGGCGGTGATACCGCTCCGGCAACCATCTTTTCCGGTCGTTTGAAAAAGTACTGGTCGTGGGGGCTCCCCGCCGAGCAGTAGGTGAATACTAAGGCGGGCTGCCCACCTCGTCCGGCTCGACCGCTTCTCTGAGCGTAGTTGGCGGGTGTGGGCGGTACATTGCGCATGTTCACGGCGTTGAGCTGGGCAATGTCGATCCCCAATTCCATAGTCGGAGAACAAAACAAGATGGGAAGTTGCCCCTCGCGGAAACGAGTCTCACGGTCCTCGCGTTGCGCATAGGGAACCTGCGCCGTGTGTTCGCGCGCTTCGATCCCAAGTGTCTGTTGTGCAATGGAACGGTAGTACTCGACGAAAAACTCATTCGTCTGCGTGCCTTGTTCCGATTCCGTGGGGCGCCGGATGAGATCGTGGTAACCGGATGTGCCATCACCAGCCTTCCACACCATGGCAGCAGCGTTGATCTGGTAACCCGGTGTGTCGTCCTTCCCCTGACCTTCACGTACCATCTCGATGAGACCGTGTTGGCGCAGCCGGTCCAGCATCTCCCTTAGAATCTGCTCAGTGTCTACGAGCCTTAGAGTCTGTCCACGGGCAATGGGCGATCGTCGTAGGCGCTGGCCGTATCCGCTTTGAGGGGAAAGGAAGATGTCTCCACCGTAATCATTCTGTCGCCTTGGTCTCGGGAAGAGGACAGCGGCATGGATCATATCCTGTACTTGCTCGTTCTCGTCCAGGCCCCATGGGGGTTGTAGTCGTTGACGGCTCCGCTGTAGGAGCCCTTCCTGAAAGGGCTGCGCCAGATAGTCGACCTTCACTGCAAGCTCGCGGCGCATGAGATCAAGAAGCGCGGAGGTCTCCTTGAATCGGTCGTCCGGTGATGCCTGTGCCAGAGCAGGGTGACACGTGGCCCATATTTCGGCATCGCGGCAGGCCTCAGTAAGGTAAGGATACTCAATTTTCAAGAGCCCAACCTGCTCCAGATTCGGGGCCATGATGCGCCAGCCGCGCTTGAGGTCTCGATAAAGTCTATATCCGAGGACGTCCCGCAACACTCGATTGGTTTCTTCTCGCGCAAGCCCTCGCAGGATTGCATCCTGAGCATACTCTTCAAACGGTAATGCCAAGGCGTCGAACACCTTATGGGCCAGCTGGTCGTGCGACAAACCATCGCTATCCTCTGCATTTTTGACTGCTCGATATAGTGCCGAACGGAGTAAGCCTACCTCAATGAAGTCATTGAAATGTCCGGCTTGAAGGGAGGCGTCCTGACGGTTGTCTGTGAAGCTCAGCAGCTTCTTGGCGGTTTCGTGTACAGGGAACTCCCTAAGATGGCGAATGGCAGACAAGGAGAGGATGGTAGTAGCCGTACTACGGCCCTCACTGCCTAATGCCGAAAGCTTCTGGAAATCGCTTCGCTGGCGGAAACCATAAGACACCCGACAATTCAGGCAGAACCGGAATGGGGCCGGAACGAACCACGCCGGTGTGCCGTCTTCGCTCTGTTCTCCATTAGACTGCACACGAAGAGCTTGGGGCAGGTAAGGCTTTCTGCTTCGCAGAACACGGCCTGCCTCATCGACCCAGTCATCGGGCAAGTGTCGAGTCCACTCCTCTGCTCCTTCTTCTGGCCACGGCCTTTCTGTACTGATATAGACGTATCCGGCATCCGCGTCTTCCTCGGCGGCTTTGTCTGTGAAATCCCTTGGTGTAAACCGAATCGTTCCGCGATTCTGAACTTCGGTCCGCCAGACGGAATAGTACTCCTGCCCGCACTGGCGACAGAACGTGAGTGGAAGCAGAACCCTGCTTCGGTCGTCAGGAACAAACTGCTGACCATGCAGCGAGATATGTCGGATTGCTTCCGGTTCAGGAGATGCGTAGACTGTGTCGCCTCGACTGATGAACTGGTGAAGGCGAAATGCAAATACTGGCAGGCTCGTGTCCGGCTGGTACAGCCGGAATCCTGCAATTAGCGAATCTTGGATCGCAGCGACGCATATGTCTAGGGCGACACCCGTCCTTTGGGCCAGCTGCATTGCGAGACCGTTGTTTCCCCGGATGCTGGCAGGAGTTCGGCGAACGAGACGCCCATGGGGCGTCTCGCGCTTGACCCCCAGCGTCGTCTCAATCCAAACGGCGAGCGGATCGCTTCGGAACGATGGAAAATCGGTCGGAGCAGACCCGTTCAGACGTGTTTTCAAACGGTTGACGAAATCTGGTGCTTCAAGGTCGTCCTCATTTGTAATTCTCCGCAGACTCTCCCCGATCACGTTCTCTGGTGCCACCCTAGATCCGAAAAGCAGTGAAGCCGCCGTGCTCACCTCGGTCCGTTGCTCTCTCCATGTTCCGGTGCTTGCCAATGTGGCTGATGTCCCGACGCATTGAAGGTTCTGTGCCCCGAGTGCTTCACGGGTGCGGCAGATGAGCATTGCAACATCCGCGCCCTGACGGCCTCGATAGGTATGTAGCTCGTCCAGAACGAGAAATTTCAGTCCTTGGGCCGCCCGTACAAGATTTTTTGCCTCGTACGGCCGTGTGAGGATAAGTTCGAGCATTACATAGTTGGTCAGGAGGATGTCTGGCGGATTGGCATTGATCTCTTTTTTCTCAGCATCAGACTCTTGACCAGTATACCGTCTGAACGTGACAGGGCCTTGTTGGTCTGGATAGCCATAATTAATGAATTTGTGCAACTCCCCGATCTGGCTGTTGGCCAGCGCATTCATTGGATAGACGATGATCGCCTGAACTCCCCGACCAGTACCGTTCTGAAGCACTCCATTTACGGCAGGAATGATGTATGCCAGACTCTTGCCCGAACCAGTCCCCGTCGTCAAAACATAATCACAACCTTGTGCCGCAGTCTTGACTGCGTCTGCTTGATGCCGATGCAGAGGGAGGGGGCGGCCGGGATCATCAGGAGCTTCTTTGATGCGGAAAATCTTTGCGCATTCTGGATGGAGCACTCCTTGAGACACGAGGTCATCGACCGTCTCGCCAGGTTCGAACGCCGGGTTCAGTTGAACGAGCGGTTCGGGCCACAACGCGCCTTCCACAAGCTCTCTGTTCACATGATCCCTGATGCGCTTGTCCTGAATGAGAATGAAGCTTCGTACAAAGCTCGAGTAGTCGGCAATGAGGCGATTGCGCAGATCGAAGACATTCATTGCAGGAGTCCGGGCCTCGTCTTCCATCGTCGCGGATAAAGGTTCGATGCTATCAAAGGTCATTATCGTTCTTCCACGGTTGCTGTGACTCAAAATGGCAACCCCTCAAAATATCGAAATTCGACAAATCCTCACGCCTTTCTATCATAGAAATTGCCGCGAGTTGTCTTAAGTCACCTCCGTTGTTGGATAACTTCCTCCCCTAATTAAGCAGGTGCACGGGGTTCTGGTAGAAATTGGTAACCCAGCATGAGGCGGTGACCACTCCGCCTCATGCTGGCTGCAAGAACACATAACGGACGTTCATCCTGATAACGGCAATGTTTGCGCGCCTTCAGGCGTGCAGGGACTAGCAACTGAGAGAACGATTGTCCCGTTGTTTCATCCTCGATCAGATCATCCCCCTCTTCGCAGGCTACAGATCGCCGTAGTCGATGAACCCCTTGTTGATCTGCGCGATCTTCCGTCCGTCGCGTCTGAAGACGCCGATCCCCTCACGCGAGCCGCCGTCGTTGGTGTTCCCTTCTATCGTAACCAGTTTTCCGCCGACCACCCGCTCCACGATTCCCGTATGTCCGGCGCCGCCGCCGTGGTCGATCACGAAGATATGCCCCGGCTTGACGAGGGAGGGATTATCCTTCGCCTTCGCCGCGGTGATCCGGGCCGCGCCGACCTTCGACGTGTTGTTCCAGTGGGCCAGAACGCCCGCCGTCCTGAAGACCGGATTGGAACGCCCCAGCTCCTTCGCAGCGCGCTCGAAGCAGTTGTAGACGAACGCGGCGCACCAGGCGAAGCTCCCCTTCGTCGGATCGAGCCCGACCGACTTGAGGTACTTGTCGACCTGCGGTCCCCGGTTGGAGCCGAGCGGCTTCTCCATCACCCCCAGATCCCCCGCGGCGAACTCCAGCGCCTTCTTCAGCAGCGGCGCGTGCGGGTCCGCCTCGTTGCTGATCGGGATGCTCTGCGCGCCGAAGAGCCGGGCCCAGGTGATCGGCCCCACCTGGCCATCCACCTTCAGCGGCTCGCCGTCCGCGTCGGCGAAACGGATCTGGAAGAGCTTGACGGCGTCCTCGGTGGCGTCGCCGAAGCCGCCGTCGACGTCGATCGGCCCGCAGCCGGTCTCGTTGAGCCGCTGCTGGAGGGCGCTGACGATCTCGCGTCCCTGGAAATTCTTCTTGACGATCCGACCGGGGTAGGGAAGCCCTGCGGTTCTGCTTCGCGGCGCCACGGCGCCCGTAAGATTCGGCATATCGGTTCCTGTGGTATGGTGTGATCGTTCCGTCGCAGCGCGAGGTGAATATCGCGCTGCGACGGGAGGGTTGATATCGTATCGCGTGTTATCTGGCCCGGGCCTTCGGGGCGCTCTCGATCTGGGGACGGTGCAGGACGACGTGATATCCCAGCTCGTACCCGGTCGATTTCACCAGCCTGATGAACGCCCTGCAATCCTCCTCGGTCGGCTGTTCCTGTCTGTTGACCGGGAACATCTCCGGGGTGATCATGACGGCGCCGAGCTTCCCGCGGCGGGCGATCATCAGCTTCTTCAGAGCGCGGCGGGCCAGCCCCATGCGGCGCAGGTGATTCTGGATCCGGAAGTAGACGATCCGGTCCTCGTGCAGCAGAGCTATCCCGAACTGGAAGGCGATGCTTCGAAGTTCTCCGCCGCCGTACCTGTCGTCGTTCCGCACCTCCTTCCCTCGTTCGTCCCATGTCGGGAAGCCCTGGGGGGTGATCCGGAAGAGGACGATGGCGTCCGCATCCCGTTCCTTCAGATAGATCCTGATAAGATCGAATTCGACGTCGTTGAGGATGTGCGACCCGTGCATGACCGAAGCTCTATCGAGCAGATCCCGTCGTATATCGTCCCTCGATCCTTCCTTCGTCGCCTCCACGCTCATGATCGAGACCTCTCCCACGTTCAGCGAGAGGCGCCGCGCGCAGAAGGTCTGGAACCGCGCTCCGTACGTGCTGGCGGTAACGGTCCAGACCGTGCGGAACATGCCGGACCAGCTCCACTGCTTGAAGAGGTTCATCCAGCCGCGGTTGTCGGGATGGTCGTGATACTGCTCCAGGTCGAGATCGATGTAGACGCTCTCCATCAGCTGGATCATCGAGGCGCAGAGATAGAAGCCGGCGCGCAGCTCCTCCTCGGTCGCGGGGAGCCGGAGCATCTGACGGGCGGCGGCGCCGGCCGAGGCCTTCGGGGGATTGATGACGTTCCACTCGGGGTAGATCTCGGCGTCCAGGAACCGGAGCGCCTTGTCCTCCCTGATCCTTCGGTGAATCCCGTCGAGCGCCGTCGTGTGCCGTGTGAAGGCTCCCCTGGCGTACGGGCTCGGCGGATACCAGCGCTGGCGTACCTTCACGAAGAGATCCTCGATCTCCACGGGGCCTCTTCCGACCGGGACCCCCTCTTCCGGGGCGTTCGCGACGCCGTTCATCTTCCCGTTTCCCATCCGTCCGTCACGATCGACGTCTCCATCGTCGGAGGCGGCGCTCGCCTCGCGGCAGGGGCCGAAGACCTCTTCCACGATATGTTCTCCCAGCGCCCTGTAGCTTTCGAACTGCATCTCGTCGAACCACTGGTCGGCCGTCGACTGGTGCGGGAAGGTCGGGTTGGCCGAACCGTAGCCGAGGACGTCGGTCGGTTCGTCGCCGGTCAGGGAGGCCTTCAGGTAGACGATCGTTCCCACCGGTGCGCGCGGGTCCACAAGATCGTATCGTATCCGTCCCACGGCGCAGTGCCAGGTGCTCCGTCCGTTCTCTCCCTTTCTGATCTGCTCCACATCGAGCTCGATATCGACCCCCAGATCGGCCCTGCATTTCTCGATGGCGTTGCTGAGGCCGGGGAAGGCGAAATCCTCATCCTGCTCGGCGTCGCACGCCACGATGAACCGGCAGCGGCGGCGGACAAGTTCGTAGACCCCAAGGTTCTCGAAGTGTCCTCCGTCGGAGAGATAGACATATCGCTTCTCGTCATTTGTCATGCCGAAGAGTTCGCTCAGCAGGTAGAGGAGCACCAGGCGCGGGCTCGACTGGTTCCAGCCGACGGGATGGCGCGGGTTCCCCAGCCACCATCCCAGCCTGACGTTGAAGAGGGTGAGAAGGAAGGCGAGCGGCGGCGACGTATGGTAGCCCATGTTCGGGCTGGCCGCCGCGCCGGAGATCGACATCGCCGTTCCGAGCGAGACGAACCCGCTGGAGGCCGCGTAGTCGTGGGTCGGCTGGAAGGCGTTATCCCAGAGTGCGTTCTTCCCCCGTTTCCCTGCCGCTTTCCTCTTCGTTCCCGCGCGGGTGACGTAGCCGCAGAAGTTCGGCGAGAAGACGAAGGAGGCGGCCTTCCGCTGCTGCCAGGCCAGGTCGTCCCCGCCTACCAGATTGAGCGTGGCGTTGATGAGAGGATAGGGACCGTCGTACTCGTAGTCCCCCTCCTTTCTGTTGTGCGTTCTCGACTTCCCCGTGTCGTGCCCGTGGGGCGCAAGCTCGCAGAGCGCTATATCGTCCGACGGATCGAACCCGGTGAACGGCTGCGGATCGCGGGTGGTGCAGTTCGACGCCCCCAGATAGCAGCGGCTCAGGCGGTTGCGGTAGTAGAGATGCATCGAGAACTGATTCACATCGACCCGCCACGAGAGAAGGAGCGAGACGGCGGCGAGAGCCGGCAGGAAGAGGAGCCGCCACGGCTGCGCGAAGAGATCGTTGACGTGCAGTCCCCAGTATTCCACCGCGATCTTTCCGAACGCCATGTTGTGGAGCCTGTCGTGATGCCGGAGCGTCTCCGGGCTCAGCAGGACCGCATCGAGCGCGAACGAGAGGATCATCAGCAGGCCGATGATGAAGATGTAGGGACCGATCTTCGCCACCAGCTCCAGCTTCGAGTTCTTCTTCTTTTCACCCTCTCCCGTCGCCGCGCTCTTCCCCACGATGATGCCGCCGATCGTGGTCGTGAGCCAGCCCCAGGTGAGGGTGGCGTGCATCCAGCCGTCGAGGCTGATGATCGCGATCGGCCCGTAGACCGCAATGCCGAAGAAGAGGATCCAGACGATCGAGTAGATCAGGAGCCATGCGGTCAGTCTGCTCCACCATTCGCGCAGCTCGTCCGGCAGCCCGCGTCCCACGAATCCGACATGAAGGATCCAGACCAGACAGAAGGAGACGACCACGAGCGGAGCCCCCCAGACCGTCACCGGCCAGGCCGCGGCGTCGATATGCCCGGGGATCATCCCCACGTCCATCGGGATGATCGCCTCGTTCCAGTTCCTGAAGAGCCCGGCGATCCCCCAGTGCATCAGTCCGCCGAGTGCCCCGGCGATCGGCATCGAGATCAGGATCGCCTTCCAGGGAACCGGGTTCCCCGCTGAAGGATCGCCGCCGAAGCCGTGTCCCATACGGTGGTAGGCGGCGATGAGGTACGCCAGCAGCGAGCAGGCCGAGTGCCCGACCGCTCCGATGATCACGTAGTCGAGCGCCGTCATCGGTCCCAGTTTCCAGAGGACGCAGGCGTAGAGGATCGAGGCCAGAAACAGCGGTATCACGATCTTTTTCTGGACGCTCTCCTGGCTTGTCATCGGATTCGCGTCCCCCTGCGCGGGGCCCTTTTTCCGCACCACGGAGAACGACCCCAGGTTGTGTCCGATCGCGTAGATGCTGAAGAGGAGCGCTCCGATCAGGGCGGCGATGGTGCCGTAGAGCGTCGGATCGTTATCCGATCTATGGTTCATGTGGAGCAGCCATGCCACCACATGAGGGAGAATAAGCACGGCGCAGAGAGCCGTGACGAGGATGATCAGATTGAGGATGAAGTTGCGGAGATAGATCGCGACCGATGTCCATGTGTCGGCGCCGAACCATCCCAGCTTCGGCGTGAGGTAGTTGCTGTACTCCCGCAGGAACCGTATCTGGCCCGGCTCCGCGCCGGTCATGGAAGCCGTCGGCCGCGGGATCTCCTCTTCGCGCGCCGGATCGGTCGCCCCGCGTCCGGCGGGATCGAGCTGGTCGACCACGTCGTCGAACGACGATCGGCTGACCCAGGCGGAAAGCCAGCTTCCGATATATCCGCCGCCGGAGACGGTGGAGAGGTAGTCGAAGGTGTGGAGGAGTCTGAGCTTCGCGAGGCCCTGCAGGATGCCGAGGTTGAAGGTGGCGCTGCGGATTCCCCCGCCGGAGAACGCCAGCCCGACGAGCCGGCTGTCGAGCGCCCGTCTGTGGACATCGTCGACCGGGGGAGGGGCGTCGGTCGGTTCCTCCGCGACCTCGGCGCCGCGATTCCTGCGGTTCGATCTGCGCAGGTCGATGGAGTCGAGCTCGGCCTGGAGCACGTCGTCGAATGGTCTGGCCCAGACGCTCTTGGGGAGAGATTCGTTCTGCATGGCGTTCCCTTGACGTTCCGTTCGGGTTCCGGCGACCCCCGTCGGGCGGATCGTGGTTCCGGAACGAGATGTATATGAACTTCATCATGCGATATACATGATGCGAGGCATGCGTGCGTGGGGGCGCTGAAACGGGGCTGCGTCAGACGGACGGGCGCGAAGTTACAAAGGAAAGACGATCCGCCGACCGCACCGCGAAAAGATAATTCCGATGCCGATATGTCGGAACGCGGGCCGGCCGCCGGTGACTGAAGAATGCGAGGGGAGGGGGGAAACGTGACGCGGCGGCCGGGCATGAAATGAAGCCCGGCCGCCGCGCTGAACGATCCGTCGTTCGACCTTCGTGCTATCGTATCACGATCGTTCGTTCTCCGATGATCCCGTCGTCGCCGACGGCGCGCACCATGTAGACGCCCGCCTCCAGACCGGAGGTCTCGAAGGTGACGCTCTGCCGTCCGGCCGCGGCGTCCAATCTCCTCTCCGCGACCTGCTCGCCGGTGAGCCCGAAGAGCTGTACCGCAACGGAGCCGGGGCTCCGGAGATCAAGTTCGATCGCAATGCGATCCGTGCCGGGATTCGGCGTCACATTGACCACGGCGTTGGAGACCGACATCCCGGCGGGGACCGGGCTTCCCGACGCCTTGTAGTCCTCGCGATCCCTCGGAACCAGTCTGTAGTTCTGGCCGTGCTGGAGCACGATACCGCGGACGTACTGGAAGGTCCATCCCTCACGCATCTTCAGCTCGTTCTCTCCCGGTTCGCCCGTGGTGTAGCCGGCGTCGCTGTTGTCGGTCTCGATCGTGGTGCGGGTCGCCGGATCTTCCTCCGTGTACCTGTCGACCACCGTGAACTCGCCGCTGCCGTGCGGGTCCTGGGCGTCGACCACCACCAGATCCTGATATTCCACCAGCATGCTCTCCCATCCTTCCCCCTCCTTCGATTCGCCCTCCTTCTTCATGGCGATTCTGCCGGAAGGGAGGTAGACCGGCTGGAAGGTCGGGGCCGGGTCGGTCGAAACCGACACCGTCGCATCCGCCAGAGCGGTGATCCCCCACGGCTCCTCGATCGTTCCGGTGACTCTCACCTTGTCCCCGCGCTTCAGCCCGGCGATCTCCGGTATGATCTCGCCGTTGCTGTTCCGGACCAGGATCGAGATCCCGCTGAACATGCTTCTGCCGTCCTGGATCACCACGATCGGCTGCGGCGGGGTGGAGCCGGCGGGATCGGCGATGATATCCGACGTGTCGGCCGTCACCACGCCGTCGACCGTCACCTCGAACCCGAGCATCCCGCTGGTCCCGATCAGGTTCGGCGTGTTCTGAATGTCGTAAATCGATATTCGGTCGTCGATCACCACATAGTAGAACTTGAAGAGATCGATCTTGTCGGGGGTGGTCCGCGGCGTCTGGTCGGCATCCCGGGAGGTGACCCAGTAGGTGACGAGCGCCTCCGGGCTCTGTGGCGGGATGACGGCGGAGTAGGTCGTGTCGTCGATCTTCACCGCGTCGACGCACTGCGGCTCGCCGCCGTCGGCCGCGAAGCAGAGCCTGACGCTCCCCTCGGCGATCGGCAGGCTCTGCGGCGCCCTGACCATGGTGACCGTCACCGACTCGGTCGACGTGGGGATCCCCTTGTCGCGCGTGACGTTGAAGACGGTGGGGAGCTCGTCCTGGGCCCGGGCCGTCTGCACGGTCGCCCCGCCGGCGAGCACGGCGAAGAGGATGGGGAGGATGTAGAGGGTACCCGGTTTCATTGCACCTCCGATACATGAAATGATGAGAGCGCCGCGGCGCATCGTCCACGGGCCCGGAAGATACGGCGCGTGCGCCGTTACCTGGTATCGTTTCCTTCAAGCAGGGCGGGGAAATCGAGCCCCGCCAGGACAATATCGCCGAACGATGTGAGCGCGACCTCCGCGTGGACGTCCGGCAGCACGTCGATGGAGAGGAACGCCATCAGCGCCCCTTCCCTGGAATAGGTGTAGAGCCCCGTCGTTCCGGCGCGGCGCGCGACGAAGTAGATGTAATCGGCGCCGACCGCGGCGGGGGCCGGAACCGCCGACTCGAACGCCTGCCGCCATCGTTCCTTCCCCGCATGGTCGAGCGAGAGGATCTCTCCGCCGGTGATCTCACGGCCGGTTCCCGATCCCGAGATATAGATGTTCCCCTGATCGTCTCCCGATATTCCACGCGGCATGAAGAGGAGAGGAACCCGCCACGCCTGCTTCCCCTCCTTCGTGAAGGCGACGACGAAGGGGGAGCGTCCGCCGCTCTCCGAGCGCGCCGCCCCGCCGACGACCAGAAGATCTCCCAGGAGCGTCGGGCCGATGATGATCCGTCCGCCGGGGATCGGCATGCTCCGCCGGGTTGCGCCGGTGGCGGGGTCGAGGAGGAGAAGCGTGTCGGATTGCGAGAAATCGTTCTGCGTCACCGTCACGGCGACCCCCTCCGCTCCGGCCGCCGGAAGGGAGCCGATCGATCCCCCCCGCCTGATCCGCCAGAGCTCCTTACCGCCGCCGTCGTATCGCGCCACGAACCCGTCGGTCGTCCCGGCGACGAACCCGGAGGGGAGGGCCACCGGCGCGGTGAACGCCGCGAACCCGGAGCTGTCGTCCGCTCCGGGAAGCTTCCCTTCCCACACGAGCGTTCCCTCTCCGGAGAGTGCGCGGATCGTGCCGTTCGTGGAGACCGAGTAGATGATCCCGGAGGAATCGGCCGCGACGACCGGAATCGGCCGTTCCCCCTGCGGGTAGTCGTAGACCCACAGCAGCGAGTCGCGGGTGACAAGGGCCAGCTTCCCCCCCTCGGCGACGATCGCCGACCTGTCCGCCGCCACGGCAAGGGGCGGGGAGAGGATTCCCCCCTTCAGGGAGGGAAAGGGGATCTGCCGGAGTTCGGTGACGATACCGCCGCCGAATCTGGAATAGTCGCCGGAGCGGGAGGCTCCGCCGAAGGCGTTGAACGCGCCGGTGTCGTCGTGGATACGGGCGCGATCGCCGCCGCATCCTGCCGACATCATGAGTGCCGGCGCCAGAAGTATCGAGATGAAGATGCGCTGCATAGGGGCGCAAGATCGTGAAACGGCGGGAACTCCGGGGACCCTCTTGTCAGATGCCTGCGAACGGCGTACATTGCCGGTGTTCAAGAGAAGACCGGCAACAGCGTGGGTCGATTTCCAGAGGTTCGATAATTCAATACCAACATGCAAGCCTTGACACCTCGGCAGATCTCTGTTCTCAAGTTCATCGAGAACTTCTACAGAAGGCAGCTTCAGCCGCCGACCGAGCGTGAGATCGCACACCACTTCCGCATCCATCAGAGCGCCGTCCGGAAGCATCTGGCGGCGCTGGAGAGCAAGGGGAAGCTCACACTCCGTCGCGACGGCCGCAGCCGCGGCATCCGGCTGAACGACGTCACCCCGACCGTTCCGGTCCCGATCGTCGGATCGGTGGTCGCCGGCCAGCCGCTGCTCGCCTTCGAGAATCTGGAGGGGTCGATGATGCTCGATTCCAGCTTCGTCGGGTCGGAGGAGACCTTCCTGCTCCGTGTCCGGGGCGACTCCATGATCGAGGCGGGGATCATCGAGGGGGATCTCCTCCTGGTTCGCCGCACCGACTCGGTCCGTAACGGCGAGATCGTCGTGGCGCGGCTGGGGGATGAGGCGACCGTCAAGAGGTTCTACGACATCGCCGGGAAGATCGTTCTGGAGCCGGCGAACAAGAGCTACCGGCCGATCCCGGTCGAGGACAAGGAGACGTTCCATCTGGAAGGGCGCGTGGTCGCCCTGATCCGCAACATGGACAACATGAAGATGATGGGGCGGGTCGGAACCTTCTGATCATCAGGGCGTTGTCGTAGTATCGTATACCAAACAGATCCCATCCAATGTGCGGACGTTACACACTCGCTACCGATATCGAGGCATATCTGGCGGAGATCGGCATTCGCGTCCCCGCGGAGCTGCGGCATCCACGCCACTATAATATCGCGCCGAGCCAGCCGGTGGTCGGTCTGGTCGCCGATCCCGGCCTCCGGCTGGAGGTGATGGAGTGGGGATATCTCCCCGGCTGGGCCAAGCCGGAGAACGACCTGCGCCCGGTCATCAACGCCCGCGCCGAAGGGGTGGCGGAAAAACCGTTCTTCCGGGGAGCCTTCCGCAGTTCCCGCTGCGCGCTTCTGGCCGACGGCTTCTACGAATGGAAGAAGGAGGGGAGGGAAAAACATCCCTACAGGATACGATTGAAGGATGGGGGAGTCTTCGCCCTGGCGGGCCTCTGGAGCTTCCGCCATGAGCCCGACGGCTCGGAGCATGCGACCTGCGCCATCATCACCACGGAGCCGAACAGGCTGATGGAGGATATCCACAACCGGATGCCGGTGATCCTCAACCCCTCCGATCTTGCCCTCTGGCTCGATCCGAAGGCGGGGTCGAAGGATCTTCTCTCCCTTCTCGATCCATATCCCGCCACGGAGATGGAGGCGTACGAGGTGAGCCGGCTCGTCAACTCTCCCACGAACGACACCCCCGCCTGCATCGAATCGATCGCCGAGTAGCCGCCGATCCCTTTTCACGATCCCTTCGTATTCGTTCCGACACCGGTCGGGGAGCTCGTCCCCGGCCCGCGCGGTCGCTCCCTCCCCGATGCGCGGAGTTGACCGGTGCGGGTCGTATCTTCGCATCTCCTTTTTTCATCCATTCCTTCATTCGATGCGCATACTCTACATCTTCCCCCATCCGGACGACGAATCGTTCGGTCCCGCCGCCGTTATCTCAGCCCAGCTCAGGGAGGGACATGAGGTCTTTCTGCTGACGCTTACGCGCGGCGGAGCAACCAGTGTGCGGCACACCCTGGGCCTCGACATTGATCAGATGGGAGATGTACGATACGCGGAGATGCTGGAGGTGGAGAAGACGCTCGGCCTCACCGGCATGACGGTGCTCGATCTGCCGGACGGAAAGTTGAAGGAGATGGAGCCGCAGGAGATCGAACGGGTGATCGCCGACGAGGTGGAGCGCCTTCGCCCGGAGCTGCTGATCTCCTATCCCGTCCACGGCATCAGCGGGTTTCAGGATCATCTCGTCACCCATGCCGTGGTCAAGCATGTTTTCGTCGATCTTCGCTCGCGCGGCGCCGACTATCTCAAACGGCTTGCCTTCTACACGCTCGGCGCCTCCACTCCGGGGATCGATACGAGCGTCCACAAGCTGCATCGTTCACGGCCGGAGGAGATCGACTGCGTGATGAGCGTGCTGCCGGAGGACCATGCGGCAATGAAACGGGCGCTCGACTGTTACGTGACCTACCAGAAGATGATCGCCGACTCCAATGTGCTCTATATCGCATCGGGAGATCATCATTTCGAGATATTCGGCGAGGAGCACCAGCCGCCGCTGAGCGACATCTGCACTCCCACGTGGTCTTCCCATTAACGACAGAGAAGTGAGCTCCAACAGCGCAGCTCCCGGAACGTTGTCCGATCACGCCAGAGGGGTGCTGCTGCTGATCTCGGCGGCTGTCGTCTGGAGCTTCGGCGGCCTGCTGATCAAGCTCGTCTCGCTGGGGCCGCTGGCAACCGCCGGGGCCCGGAGCGCGATCGCGGCCGTGGTGATCTGGGGGTTCGCCCGGGGGGAGCGGATCCGCTTCACCGGAAATCTCGTGATGGGAGCTGTCGCCTACGCCGGCACCGTCTCCCTCTTCGTCGCCGCCACCAAGATGACCACCGCCGCGAACGCGATTCTGCTTCAGTACACGGCTCCGGTCTGGGTGGCGCTCCTCACTCCGTGGCTGTTGAAGGAGAAGATCCGCGCCGTCGACTGGTGGACGATCGCCGTGGTGCTGGCCGGGATGACCTTCTTCTTTCTGGGACGTCTCTCCACCGACGGGACGATCGGGAACCTGCTGGCGATCACCAGCGGCTTCTTCTTCGCGCTGACCGTGGTCTTCCTGCGCCGCGATCACGCCGGTTCGCCGTTGCAGATCGTTCTCTTCGGAAATATCGTAACGGCATTCATCGGGATTCCCGCGCTCGCCTCGGAGACGTTCGCCGGGGCGGATCTCCTCTGGCTCCTTCTGCTCGGAGTCGGTCAGCTCGGAATCGGATATATCCTCTTCGTGCGGGGGGTGCGTCGCGTGCCGGCGATCGAGTCCGCGCTGATACCGATCCTGGAGCCGATCCTGAACCCCTTCTGGGTGGCGATCCTGCAGGGGGAGACCCCGACGTCGTATGCGGTGCTCGGCGGGGCGGTGGTGGTCGGGGCGGTGACGATGCGAGGGGTCTATATGGCAAGGCTTCAGAAGGGGGGAGCGGGGAACGACTGATTCCGGGAGAGGGCGTTCGTTTTGGGGTTCCGTTCGTGTCATCCATGTCGTAAGTAGTCCCGATGCGGGAGGTGAGTCACGCTCCCCCGATCCTTTCAGCAATCCGGTTCCGATGCAGAACGATATCTTTCTCCGATCCTTTCGTCGCCTTCTTCTGCTCCTGGTCGTGTCGTTCGCGTCCGCGGGTTCCGCCTTCGGCGCGTTCCCGAACGTCGAGACCGGCGCGGCGGATACGGCCGGCGTCTCCTCCGGTCCGCATCCTCTCGACACGATATGGTGCGACATCGGCGCTTCCGTCGGCGATATGTTCCTCCTCTTCTCCTCCCCCGCCCGTTTCGATCCCCTCGACTGGGCGATCGCCGGGGGAGCCCTTGCGGGAGTGTCTGCGATCTCTCCCGCCGACGAATGGGTCAGGGAACGCTTTCTGACGGGGCACACCGAGACGACGGATCATCTCGCCACGGCCGGCAACAGCCTGGGGACCACGCTCCCGATCTCGGTCGCGGCGGTCGGGATCTACACGGGGGGGCTTGTCTTCGATGCGCCCGACGTTCGTCTGGCCGGGCGCAGGCTGGCCCAGTCGCTCGTCTACTCGGCCCTGGTGACGACCACGCTGAAGGTCGTGATCGGCCGTCAGCGTCCCTTCATCGGGGAGGGGGCGTACATCTTCCGCGGTCCGTCGTTCAAGGACCTCTACAACTCGTTCCCGTCGGGGCATACGACCGTCGCCTTTGCCGCCGCCTCGTCTCTCTCGGCGTCGATCGATCATCCGGCGGCGACCGTCCTCCTCTACGGCGCGGCGACCCTCACGGCGGCCGGCAGGATCTACTCCGATCGACACTGGCTGAGCGACACCTTCCTGGGGGCCGCGATCGGTACCGCCTGCGGCTACGGCGTGGCGCATCTCCATGATCCTGAAGAGAATGGAGGGAGCTCGCTGCGGATCGTTCCCGCCCCCGACGGCATCGGTCTGGTCTGGACCTTCTGAGCCGGAAACATCAGAGGGCCCTCTCGTTCGTCGATACGCCGTCGGCGCGGCGGCCTGACACGGCGTCGCTCACGGATTCCATCATTGAAGAGATGAACGTCACGACATTCAGAATCGAGGAGATGTGCTGCCCGACGGAGGAGCGGCTGATCAGGAACCGGCTTGCCGGCGAGCAGGGGATCGAGAATCTCGAATTCAATATTCTGGCACGGACTCTCACCGTCACCCATTCATTTTCCGAGACTTCTCCGATCGTCGGCGCCATCTCCGGGATCGGCATGCGGGCGATTCCGCTCGATCGATCCGGGAAACCTCTGTCGGCCCGGCCGGAGGAGGAGGCGAAAAGATCGTCGTTTCCGGTCGGCGCCGTCATGACCGTCGTCTCCGGGGTCTGCGCCGTTGCCGCGGAGATCCTCCACTGGAGCATGCCGGAAGGGGCGGCGCCGATCATGATCCTCGCGGCGGTCGCCATCCTGACCGGAGGGTACGAGATCGCCGGCAAGGCGTGGGCGTCGCTGAAGACCTTCACCCTGAACATCAACTTCCTGATGGCGGTCGCCGTGATCGGCGCCGTGGCGCTCGGGGAGTGGACCGAGGGGGCGATGGTCGTCTTCCTCTTCGCTGTCGCCGAGCTGGTGGAGGCGCGGAGCCTGGACAGGGCGCGATCGGCGATCAGCGGGCTCATGAAGCTCACTCCCGACTCCGCCTCCGTCCTCCGCGGGCTCGGCTGGGAGCAGGTCCCGATCGCGGAGATCATCCCCGGCGAGGTGATCCGCATCAAGCCGGGCGACAGGCTCCCTCTGGACGGAAAGGTGCGCCACGGACGTTCCTCCGTCGACCAGGCCCCGATCACCGGCGAGTCGATCCCGGTCGACAAGGAGCCGGGGGATGCGGTCTTCGCCGGGAGCATCAATCAGAGCGGGACGTTCGACTACGTCGTCACCCACGCGATGGCCGACTCCACCATCAGCCGGATCGCCCGGCTCGTGGAGAAGGCGACCGAGGGGAAGGGGAACGCCGAACGCTTCATCGACAGGTTCGCCCGCTACTACACCCCCGCCATCGTCGCCGTCGCCGTGCTGGTGGCGGTCGTGCCGCCGCTCCTCTTCGGCGGCGTCTGGGGAGAATGGATCTATCGCGGTCTTGTGATGCTGGTGATCGGCTGTCCCTGCGCGCTCGTGATCTCCACCCCCGTCACCATCGTCAGCGGGCTGGCGGCGGCGGCGCGGCGCGGCATCCTGATCAAGGGAGGGATCTATCTGGAGCAGGGAGCCTCGCTGAAGGGGATCGCCTTCGACAAGACCGGCACCCTCACCGAGGGGCGCCCGACCGTCACCGATGTGATCCCGATGAACGGACTTCCGGTCCCGGAGATCGTCTGCCTGGCCGCCGGGGTCGAGGCCGGTTCGGAACATCCGATCGCCTCGGCGATCATTCGCGAGCATAGATCGCATCACGATCATGAGGATGCCGTCGTCGCCTCGTTCGAGGCCGTGGCGGGTCGCGGGGCGCGCGCCGTGGTGAACGGGCGGACGGTCCTTGTCGGCAATCATCGTCTGGCCCATGAGGCCGGGGTCTGCAACGAGGCGGTGGAGGAGAAGCTCAACAGGCTGGAGATGGAGGGGAAGACCGCCGTTGTGGTGATGACCGAGAACCACGTCGAGGGGCTGATCGGCGTTGCCGACGTGGTTCGTCCCGCCGCGGCCCTGGCGGTCGGCCGTCTGCACGATCTGGGGCTCCGCACGGCGCTTCTCACCGGCGACAACGGCGTCACGGCGGCGGCGATCGGCCGGGCGGTCGGCATCGGCGAGGTCTATTCCGATCTGTTGCCGGAGGATAAGATCTCCGCCCTCTCGACGATCCAGGGGCGGAACGGGGCGATGGGGATGGTGGGGGATGGGATCAACGACGTGCCGGTTCTGGCGCACGCCCGCATCGGGTTCGTGATGGGGAAGGGGGGAACCGACATCGCGCTGGAAACGGCCGACGTGGCGCTGATGGACGACAACCTGATGAAGCTCTCCGAGTTCGTCTCCCTCTCGCGGCGGACCATGCGGGTGCTGAAACAGAATATCGCCTTCGCGATCGCCGTCAAGCTCGTCTTCTTCCTGCTGGCGCTGGCCGGTCAGGCCACCCTCTGGATGGCGGTCTTCGCCGACATGGGGGCGTCGCTGATCGTGGTCTTCAGCGGCCTGCGGCTGCTGAGCGGGTCACGGGAGGGGAGTCGGTCATCCGCCGATCTGAATCATCACCCGTGAGCCGTGTCCCGCCAGCTCCTCCGCCGGCGGGTGCTCCCGCGGTTTCGCGCGGAGCGCATCGAAGAAGACCCCGGCGATATCCGTGTCGCTCCCGCCGTTCCGAAGTATCGTACGGAGATCGAATTCGAGCGGGGAATGGAGACACGGCATGAGCCGTCCCTCGGCGGTGATCCGGAGCCTGGAGCAGCTGTCGCAGAAGGGGGTGCTCATCGAGGCGATGAAACCGATCGTCCCCAGGTGGGGGACGCCGTCGGCGCGGTCGATCACCGTGTAGTCGCGGCTGATCGGCGAGGGGGGATCGGGGAGCCTTGTCAGCTCGAACTCCGGCTCGATCGCGGCCAGCATGTCGACCATCGTGGTGCAGTCGTCGTACGACCAGGCGTTCCCGGCGAACGGCATGAACTCGATGAACCTGACCGCCAGCGGACGGGTTCTGGTGAACCTGACGAAATCGAGCAGCTCGTCGTCGTTCACCCCCTTCATCACGACCGCGTTGACCTTCGTGCTGGTATAACCCGCATCGATCGCCGCCTGAATCCCGCCGAGGACCGCGTCGAGCGAATCGCGCCGGGTCAGTTCAAGGAAGCGATCGCGGCGGAAGGTGTCGAGCGAGATGTTCAGGCTGTCGACGTAGCGGCGGATCGCCGGGAGCTTCGCTTCCAGGAGCAGGGCGTTGGTGGTGAGCGCCAGGGTCTTCAGGCCGGGGAGCTCCCGCAGGCTCCCGAGCAGGCGTTCGATGTCGGCGCGCACCAGCGGTTCGCCGCCGGTGATCCGGATCTTGTCGATTCCCAGCTCCGTCGCCACGCGGGCCGTGCGGACGATCTCCTCGTAGCTCAATATCTCTTCACGACGTTTCCAGACCATATCCTGCTGCGGCATGCAGTAGGTGCAGCGCAGATTGCAGCGGTCGGTCACCGAGATACGGAGATAGGTGTGCGGTCGCCCGTATGGATCGATCAGTCTCTTCATCGTGCCTAGAGACGGGCGTCGGGCCCGTCGATTATCGCCGCAAAGGTAGTGATTCGGCTCGTCAACACATTCCGCTTCACAATCTTCGATCGTGACATTCTCACGGCCGGCGTTCGACAGGCGATCTTATCCCCCCATCACTCGTTTCGTTCATCCGGCGTACGTTCGCCGCAGGAGGATTTTGACGATATGACCGATACACCGGCAGGCGGCGCGCGCGCGTCGCGGAAATCATACACGCACGGCAGGGTCTACGTCGGCCGCCTTCCGAACGGGGCCGATCTTCTGGAGGCGATCACCCATATCTCGAACGAGGAGGGGATCAAGGTCGGGACGGTCATGGTCAACGGTTCGGTCGCCCGTGCGGTGCTGACGGTCGCCGGAGGGAACATGGGGTTTCCGGTCACGATCGAGAGGGATGAGAGGATGGAGATCGCCTCGATGACCGGGACGATCTCGCAGTTCAAGGGGCGGTCGCTGGCCCGGCTCGGGGCCGCGCTTGCCGGGTCCGACGGCTCGCTGATCGGGGGGACGCTGGCGGTGGGGACGATCGTCTTCGCGTGCGAGGTCGTGATCATGGAACTGGAAGGAGCGACGCTCACGCGCGATTTCGACGCCGAGACCGGTCTCCCTCTCTGGAAGGCGGGTTCGCTGCTGATGTAGCGGAGAGGCGGTCTCTCATCCGCTCCCCGTTCATATTACCGAATCATAACAGTGGCGTGAACTCCACCTCGCGGCGCACAATCGCGGGTTTCCTTCAAATGAAGCATATTCCGGGTCGGTGTTAACAAAGGCTTACCGTCGCCGATGACGGCCGGGACGCTAAATTCGCGCTCGAACATATCAACCCTTCGAAACGAATTCGGGAATCATCTCGAGGAAACACGCATGAAACATTTCTGGACCGTCCTCTGCTGGGCCAGGTCTTCCTGGATCAACCTCACCTTCGCCTTTGCTCTTGCCGTCATGGTCGCGGGATGCGGCGGCGACGGCGCCAAGGATGGCGCCGACAAGCAGGAGAAGAAGAAGGAGGTCATCACGCAGAAAGGCTCGGACACCATGATTCTGCTGGCGCAGCGCTGGGCCGAGAAGTTCGGCGCCGCGCACTCGAATGTCGAGGTGCAGGTGACCGGCGGCGGCTCCGGCACCGGCATCTCGGCGCTCATCAACGGCACCACCGATATCTGCAACGCCTCCCGCCCGATGAAGGATACCGAGAAGGCGCAGGTGAAGCAGAAGCACGGCGGCAACGTCGTGGAGATCCCGGTGGCGAAGGACGGCCTGGCGATCTTCGTCCATCCGAGCAGCAGGATCGACTCGCTGACGGTCGATCAGCTCAAGGGAATCTACTCCGGCGCGGTCACCAACTGGAAGGATCTGGGGGGCGCCGACGCCAAGATCATCCTCTACGGCCGCGAGAACAGCTCCGGCACCTACGAGTTCTTCAAGGAGCATGTCCTGGCCAAGGGGGATTTCGCCCCCGAGACCCAGACCCTGCAGGGAACGGCTGCCGTGGTGAACGCCGTGACGAAGGATGAGAACGGCATCGGCTACGGCGGCGGCGCGTACGGCAAGGGGATCAAGGAGGTCAAGGTCGTCGGCGCGAACGGCGTCGGCGTGGCCCCCACCAAGGAGAACGTCATGTCGGGCGCCTATCCGCTGGCGCGCGATCTCTACATCTATCTCCGTCAGCAGCCGATCGGCGCCACCAAGGAGTATATCGACTGGATTCTCGGCCCCGAGGGGCAGGCCACGGTGACCGAGGTGGGATACTATCCCATCAGGTAAGAGCGGGCGAAATCGACAACTGGGGCAGGGAATCCGGCATGGTCGGATTCCCTGTTTCGTATCCCCTCCACCGACCCCGCAGCGTCCCGATCGACCGATGCCGGAACGTCCATGCACGGCGTGAACCCCGGTCTCGCTATCTTCGCGGAATCGAGCCGCTTCCCGACATTCCGCCCCCGCGGGCCTTATTCACGCATCTATGAAGATTGGAATTCTTACAGGAGGGGGCGACAGCCCCGGCATGAACGCGTTCATCCGGTCGGTCGCCCGCTCGGCGATCAACGCCATCCCCGGTGTCGAGGTGATGGGGATCGTCGACGGATGGCTCGGCCTGATCCAGGAGAGCTACCGTCCCCTCTCGGTCATCGACACCGCAGGGATCAACAACCTCGGCGGCACCGTCCTGGGGACCGTGCGGGTGCCGGAACTGAAGTCCAGGCCGGACTGGCGGACACGGGTCGCCGACAACGTCGTGAGGGCCGGCTTCGATGCCATCCTCATCTGCGGAGGAAACGGCAGCATGCACGCCTCCCTCGCCCTCGACACCGATCTGAAGAAGCGCGGACACCACGCCACCATCCTCTTCGCCGCCGCCTCCATCGACAACGATGTCGCCAACACCTACTGCACCTCGATCGGTTTCTATTCCGCCATCCAGCGGAGCGTGGAGATGATGCAGTGGATCAGGGATACCGCCTCTGCGCACCGCCGCGTCTATATCATCGGTTCTATGGGGCGCAACTCCGCCTTCCTTCCCTTCTATGCAGGGATCGCCAGCGGGGTGGAGTATGTGATCCGCCCGGAGGAGAGGGTCGATTTCGAGGGGATCGCCGATATGATCGAGCGCCGCGACCGCGACACCCGTATCATCGTCAGCGAGGCGTACCACAAGTCGCTCGACGATGTCCGTGCGATCCTCAGCGAGGCGCTGGAACGGCGCTCCAGCAGCCACGAGATCCGCACGGTCGACATGGGATATTTCCAGCGGGGAGGGGAGGCGGCGATCACCGACGTGCTGCGGGCCAACTGGCTCGGCTACAACATGATCCAGTCGATCATGAAGGGTGAAGGGAGCGCCTTCTTCGGGGCGTTCCACGTCAGCGCGCCGCCGAACCGGATCTCCCTGGAGGAGGCGATCCAGCCCACGGCGAACCTGGATGATATCCCGAAGCAGATGATCGAGATGGCGCTGGCGTTGCGGTAGAGGAGAGGAGCATGTCGAGATAGAGGGCCGGAAGCGATCTTCCGGCCCGTTCGCATTACGCTACCCCCGCGCCAGCCGCGGGTACTCCGGTACCTTCTCCGCAAACGCGTAGTTCAGCATCTTGTAGATCAGGCGTGCGGTCAGAAGGTCGGGGTGGCTTACTCCCTCCTGCGGGGCGAGCTCCACCACGTCGAACCCGATGATCCTGCGGCCGCTCCGGATCAGTTCGCGGAAGATGTCGAGCGTCTCCGAATAGAGAAACCCGTCGGGCTCCGGCGTGCCGGTGGAGGGCATGATCGACGGATCGAAGTAGTCGACGTCGAACGTCACGTAGACCTCCTCGCCGAGCGTCTCGACCACGCTCCGCTGCCACAGCTTGCCGTGAACCTCCCGCCGGATCGCGTTCGCGTAGAACGTCTTCACCCCCTTCTCCCTGATGAACCGCGCCTCCTCGATGCATTGCGCCCTGATGCCGACCTGCGTGATCCGGGCCGGATCGAACGTCTCGGCGACCCGAGCCGCGAAACATGCGTGCGAGTAGCCCGAGCCCTGGTAGCTGTCGCGTAGATCGGAATGGGCGTCGAAGTGGAGAAGGCTCATCCCCGGATACTTCCTGTGGTGCGCGTTGATCGGGGCGGTCGAGATCGTATGCTCCCCTCCCAGCGTCACCACGAACTTCCCCTGCTCGATCATCCCGGTCACCTCGGCGTCGATCAGGTCGAGAGCGTCGCGGTCGACGGCGCCGGAGAGATCGAGGGGGGGAAGGGTGGCGATCCCTCTGTCGAAACAGAGTTCGCGATCGAACTCGTCGTCGTAGAACTCCACGAACGCGGAGGCCTTCAGGATCGCCTCGGGACCGAGCTTCGTTCCCCCTCCGTAGCTGACCGTATGCTCGTACGGCGCGGAGACGATGGCGACGGCCGATTCCTCAAGGCTCTTCCGGCCCTCTTCGATGGCCAGGAAGTGATCGTATGCTGTGTCGATGCTCATAGTCGGTGTCGGCTCTTCAATGGTGTTGACTGTCGTATTCCCTTCTGTTTCCGTTATGGTTCCAGGAGGCCTTCCATGCCGTCGTCGCTTCTTTTCCCGACCCGATTAATCCTTCCTCCCCCCTCCGCGTCATTGAACGCCGTAGAGGGGGAGGCACGGACGCCGGAGGGCGTCGGGAGAGAGGAGAAGGGGGGCCTTAAACCTGGAGCGACGAGCCCTGTCAGTATGGGCGTTCCAAGGTTCGCAACCCGAAGACAGCAAACAACTGCCGCAGGCCCGGCATGGAAAGACTCTCAAACACATATCCAAACTCTGGAGAAGAGAAATAATATGACGAAGAAATTTGTAACCCGCGCCCTTCTGATCGCCGGACTCTTCAGCGTCGGCGTCACCGCAAGCTTCGCACAGACGGCAGCCGAGTCCTCGCGCATGCGTCGTGTCTCCCCGGCCGCCGAGTCGCGCCAGCCGATCGCCGCCGCGGCCGTGGCACAGCAGCAGAGCTCCACGCTGAGCCTGACGCCGACCCAGCGTGTGAAGATCGACGCTCTGAGCCGCGAGGTCAGCGCACTCCACACCGAGCGTGCCCGTCTCTGGTCGGAGTACAAGTCGATCACCGCCCGCTCCGACTACAGCGACGACATGGCGGCCAGCCAGGCTGCTCCCCGGATGCTCCGCATTGTGGAGATCAACAACCAGCTCGCGCCGATCGTCGCCCGTCAGCAGCAGGAGCTCAACTCGGTGCTGACCCCGACGCAGCAGGCAACGATGAACTCGCTGGTGAAGGTCGCAAAGACGCAGTGGTAATTCTTCCCGAGCCTTCGGGAAACGCCTTCTTGAGCCATGATGAACCGATGATTGGGTGAGTGTCCACGGTGCTCAAGTTGCAGGCCCCGGTCTCCAGGGAGACCGGGGCCTTTCTGTTCTCTACACGTTCGCTCGATCGCTCCGGCCGCTTACTCCTGAACCGATGCGGGTTCAGGTGGGGGAGCGGGAGCCTCCCCGCCGAACTCGACCCTGACCAGTTTCTTCTCCTCCTGGCGGAACCAGTCGGTGCCGCGCACCTCCAGGTCGATCACGGTGATCTTCGCCTCCCTGAACTTGGTCTGGGCCTGGCGTATCTCCTCGGTCAGATCTCCTCCCTTCAGCGTCACGATCTTTCCTCCCGGCTTTAATATCGGCCTGGACCATTTCATGAGATCGACCAGGGGGGCGGTGGCCCGCGAGACGACGAGATCGTACGGTCCCTTGTGCTTCGGGTCGTTCGGCATCTCCTCGGCGCGGTTGCGGACCGCGCGGAGCCCGTGCTTGGTCAGGTGCGAGGCGAGCATCCCCACCGTCTGCACCTTCTTGGCGATGGAGTCGAGCAGGGTGATGTCGAGTTTCGGGTTGACGATCTTGAGCGGTATCCCCGGCAGTCCGCCGCCGGTGCCGATATCGAGCACGGTCCCGCTCTTCGGCAGCTCCCCCGTGAAGGCGATCGAGACCGAATGGAGCATGTGCCGGAGCCAGATATTATCGACATCGCGCCGCGATATCAGATTCACCTTCTCGTTCCAGTAGGCAAGGTCCTCGACGTACCGTTCGAACTGCCCCATCTGCTCCTGCGAGAGATGCAGCCCGTTCACCGAGCAGATCGACCAGAATTCAACTGCGTCCAATGTGTATTATTCCGATATGATTGTGGAGGCCGGGGCAAGTCTCGCCAGCCCGGCGCGGACCTTCTCCCGGTTCTCGTCCGTCAGGGGAACAAGGGGGAGCCGGAAGTTTGCGGAGGCGAAGATCCCCATCATGAAGAGCGATTCCTTGACCGGCCCCGGGTTGGCCTCGATGAAGTTCAGCCGCATCATCTCGAAGAGTCTGTGATGCAGACGGCGGGCCTCGTCGAAGTTGCCGGCAAGCGCCTGCCGCACCATCTCCCCGAACTCTCCCGGCGCCTGATTGCCGATCACCGAGATCACGCCGTGCGCCCCGATCGCCAGCAGCGGGAGCGTGAGGCTATCCTCGCCGCTGAAGAGGGAGAACCCTTCCGGCGCGTCGCGGATGATGGTCGAGCACTGGTCGAGATCCCCCGACGCCTCCTTCGTGGCGACGATGTTGGGATAGGTCCGCGCGAGCGCCACGGTCGTCTCCGCCGTGATATTGCTCGCCGTGCGGGCCGGGACGTTGTAGATGATGAGGGGAAGCTGCGGCACGGCCTGCGCGATCGCGCCGAAATGCGCCATCAGCCCCTTCTGGGTCGGCTTGTTGTAGTAGGGGGAGACGAGGAGCGCGCCGTCGATCCCGAGCTCCGCCGCCTCACGCGTGAGGGTCACGCTGGCGTCGGTGACGTTGGAACCGGTGCCGGCGATCACCGCCGGTCGGCGGCCGTTGCGTCCGCGAACCCGCTCGACGGTGAAGCGGATCACCTCCAGCTTCTCGTCGTGCGTCATGGTGGCGCTCTCGCCGGTGGAGCCGCACGGGATCAGTGCCTCGATTCCGTTGTCGACCTGATAATCGATCAGCCGTCCGAGCGACGCGAAGTCGATCGATCCGTCGCTGTTGAACGGCGTCGCCAGTGCCGTGCCGGTGCCTCGAAATGGAGCGTTCATGGTTCTATGGGATTGGAATGCTTCTATGATGTTTCGGAGTTCGATCTTCGACGTTCGTGTCCGGTTTTCCCCGCGATCGGTGTCATGGTACGGCACGTGTCGGAAGCCGGTCAGAAGATCTCGTCGAATCTGTAGAGTCCCGGCGGCTTCTCCATGATCCATCGGGCGGCCGTCAGCGCCCCGAGCGCGAACCCGGAGCGGTTCTTGGCGCGGTGCGTCAGTTCGATCGTGTCGGCCTCGGAGTCGAAAAGGACGGTATGCGTCCCGACCGTCGCCCCGATCCGGCTGCTGGTCACGTGCAGATCCTCCTCCCCGATCCGGCCGTGGGAGGTCTCGGTCAGAGCGGTCGTCTTCCGCTCGAGTTCCTCCAGAAGGATCGAGGCAAGCGACATTGCCGTGCCGCTCGGCGAATCGGCCTTCCGGAGATGATGGATCTCATGGACCCCCGCGTCGTACATCGGAACGCCGTTGAACCTGGCGGCCGCCTGGCGGACGATCCGGAAGAAGATGTTCACGCCGATCGAGAAGTTACTCGCGTAGATCAGCCGTCCGTCACGTTCGGCGACGGCGCGTTCAATCTCACTAATGCGATCGAGCCATCCGGTAGTTCCTACGACGACCGGTTTCCCGGCGGCCAGAAGCGCCAGAATGTTGTCGACGACGACCACGGGGGAGGTGAACTCGATGGCGACGTCGAACCCCTCCGCATGCGGGCCGGAGGGATCGAAGGGGGTTCTGGAGTCGAATCTGGCCGTGATATCGACGCTGTTGGAGGGGGCAAGCCGTTCGATCTCGCGCCCCATGGCGCCGTAGCCGACCAGAGCGGCCCGCAGGGAAGTGGTTGTGGAATCCATAAGAGGCCCTGAAAATAAGAATGTCCGCGCGATCGTTCTCTCTTGAGAACCGATGGAATCTCGGCATGATCTTGATTAACTTCCCTCATGCCGATACTGACACCAACTGAAGACCTCCGGCGGATCCTGATCGCCCGGACCGACGGACTCGGAGACGTGATCGTGACCCTGCCGGTGGCCGCGGCGCTGAAGGAGCGGCTTCCCAATGTGGAGACCGCATTCCTCGTCAACCCGTATACCGCGCCGATCGTCGAACGGATCGCGGAGGTCGATCGTGTGCTCACGATCTCTCCATCCAACAGCGCCATGAGCCTGTTGAAGACGTATCGCCCGGACGCCATCATCTTCGCCAGACCCGAACTGAAACTTGCCGTCGCCTCGGTCATGGCCCGTATCGACGTGCGGATCGGGACGGGATACCGCTACTATTCCGGGCTCTTCACCCGATGGGTCTACGAGCACAGGCGCTCCGGACAGAAGCATGAGTCGCGCTACAGCGTCAACCTGCTGAGCCCGATTCTGGAAGGGGAGCTTCCGGTGCGGATGCCGAAACTCCCGGTCTCGACGACGGCGGCGCAGCAGGCGGCCGCCCGTCTTGCCGATGCCGGGGTCGTCGGAGAATATATGGTCGTCCATCCTGGAAGCCGCGGTTCCGCCTCGGAGTTCCCCTCCGAAGGGTATGCGACCGTCATCGACAGCCTGCTGGCCGATCACGGCGACCTGAGCGTGGTGCTGACGGCCGGACCGGGGGAGGAGGCGCTTGCGGAGACGACGGCGCGTCGCGTCGGGACGAAGGGGCGTGTGAGGGTTGTCTCCGGGCTCTCGCTCGACGCCTTCAGCGAGCTGCTGCGGGGGGCCAGAGGGTTTCTGGGGAGTTCGTCGGGGCCGGCGCATCTGGCCGCGCTGGTCGAGACGCCGGTGGTGGGACTCTACCCCGGGCTGCCTCCCTTCTGGCCGGCACGGTGGGGGCCGATCGGGGCGCACGTCACGGCTCTTGTGCCGCATGCCGACGAGCCGCTCTGCCCGCAGTGCGAACGGAAACATCAGCCTGAAAACTGCGTCCGGAGGATAGCCGTCTCCAGAGTGGTCGACGCCTGCCGCGCAATGCTGGTCGGCAGGGACGCCGGTCTGGAGGATTATATCTCATAAACGGGCCGGCGGCATCGAACGGAAGAGATTCGGGCGAAAGGAACCGACGGCATAGCCGATTGTTACGTCTATGGGCCCCTGCGACATCATGGGGAATCAAACCGGAATGAAGTGAACGCGTCAGACCATCTACAGTTTGCGAGCGAGTTGTACCATGAAAGCATTTCGATCAATGAGAATATTCCAGGGAACGACACCACGGCGTCTGTCGCGGATCACACGATATTTCGGGGTTGCCCTTCTTTCCGGCGGCGCGGCCTTCGGGCTGATGTCGGCCGGCAATGAATCGACCCCGATTCTGAGCGCCTATGCCGACGGCGCTCTCCGGTATGCCCCGAACACGGCGTTCGGGTTCGGCGAGAAGCTGAACTTTGAAGTCGGATATAAATTTATCACGGCGGGATATGCCGTCATGCAGATCGGCTCCAAGCAGGAGACGGTCAGCGGGCGCCCCTGCTACAACGTCCGGTTCGACGTGAAGACCACCTCGTCGTTCGACAAGGTCTTCCCGGTGCGCGACCGCTACCAGAGCTATCTGGACGTCGACGGAATCTTCCCGTGGCGCTTCGAGCAGTCGGTGCGCGAGGGGAAATACTCGAAGGATTTCTCCGCCATCATCGACCAGCGGGCCAACCAGGCGCGCACGACCGAGGGAACCTTCAAGGTTTCTCCGTACGTCCACGACATCCTGAGCGCCCTCTACTACGTCCGCACGCTCGATCTCTCCTCCATGAAAAAGGGGCAGTCGATCCAGCTGCAGAACTTCTACGGCAAGAAGACGCACGATCTCAAGATCCGGATTCTGGGGCGCGAGAAGGTTGAAGTGGAGGCGGGAGAGTTCGACTGCATCGTCGTGGAGCCGATGGTCGTCGAGGGTGGACTCTTCAAGAACGAGGGGCGTATCGTGGTCTACCTGACCGCCGACGATCGGAAGATCCCGGTGAAGGTAAGCACCAAGGTGCTGATCGGATCGATCGACGGCGAACTCGTCAGCTACTCCGGAACGCGCGGTCCGGTGACGGCGAAGAAGTAAGGGGTGCGGCGCGGTCGTCGAGAACAGTGAGTCTGTGAAGGGTGGGATCGGCGGAGGCCGGTCCCACCCTTGCTTATTTTCTCCCCTTCGGCATCCACGCATGCCGGATCGAGAGGAGCCCCGTGAAGCTGAACCCGAAGAAGAACATCAGCTGGAACGGAATCGCCGCCAGCTCCGAGAAGGTGAACGAGGCCACCACGCCGAAGAGAAAATATCCCGCCAGGAGAATCTCCACCGCCGTGGCGGCGCTGACGTGGGAGTTGCGGTAGGCGCTTCTGGCCCAGTTGTCCTTCTTCGTGCGGATGTTGTATTTCGGGGTGCGATTGAAGGCGCTCTTCCGGTTGAAGATCGCCTCGAACACCGCCTTCGTGTTGTTCACCGCCAGTCCCATCGTGCCGGCCATGAAGATCGGGAAGAGAAGGATGCGGTTCCGCCAGTCGTCGCGGATATCGCGCTGGGCGCAGAGGTAGAAGACGAAGGAGGAGACCGACGCCAGCGCGAAGATCGACATCAGATTGAAATAGGTCGCCAGCCCCGGATTCTGTGTCTTGATGAAGACCATCGGCACGTTCATCAGCGCGATCAGCAGGATGAAGGGGAAGATCAGGTTCGAGGTGAGATGCATCGTGGCGTGAATCTTCACCCGGATCGGCAGCGGAGATCGCCAGACCGACCTCAGATGCTTCCGCGCCGTCTCGATCGCCCCTTTCGTCCATCTGAACTGCTGCGACTTGAGCCCGTTGATCTCCGACGGAAGCTCGGCGGGGACCGTGACGTCGTTCAGGTAGAGGAGCCGCCAGCCGCGGAGCTGGGCGCGGTAGGAGAGATCGAGATCCTCCGTCAGCGTGTCGCTCTGCCAGTTGCCGGCGTCGAGGATGCACTCCCGACGCCAGATCCCGGCCGTCCCGTTGAAGTTGATGAAGAAGTTGGCGCGGTTGCGGACCTGCTGCTCCATGGCGAAATGGCCATCGAGCGCCATCGCCTGCATGCGGGTGAGAAGGCTGTAGTCGCCGTTGATATGTTCCCAGCGGGCCTGCACCATGCCGATCTTCGGATCGGCGATCAGGTGGGGGAGGGTCTGACGAAGGAAATCGGGTTCGGGGATGAAATCGGCGTCGAAGATCGCCACGTAGTCGCCCGAGGCGTTCTCCAGTCCCGCCTTGAGCGCCCCCGCCTTGAACCCGTCGCGGCTGGTCCGGTGGAGGTGTTCGATCCGGAAGCCTTCACGGCGTTTCCGCTTCACGATCCGTTCCACGATCAGGCGGGTCTCGTCGGTCGAGTCGTCCAGGAGCTGGATCTCCAGCTTCCCGATCGGGTAGTCGAGCAGGCAGACCGCCTCCACCAGACGCTCGGCGACATGCTTCTCGTTGAAGAGGGGGAGCTGGATGGTGACGACGGGAAGCTCGTCCAGAGAAGAGATCTCCGCCATGATATCGGCGGTCGACGGATCGTGCGGCCGTATCCTGAGGTAGTGATAGACCATCAGGAGCCCGTTCAGACCGAAGATGAAGAGCACGGCGAGCGCCGCCATGTAGACGAGCAGGATATAGATTTCCATAATCGATCTGGGGACCATCCGGGGCTCGCCTCGTCAGGTCGGTCTCTTCCGGAAGTCGTCGGCGGGATATGACCGGCGTCTCTCTCTACCAGTCGGCGACGGTCGCCAGCAGGATCTCCGTGGTCAGCTTGTCCAGCGCGTCGTTGAACGCGCGGTTCTCCCCCTCCGGCCCGGTGCTGATGCTGTACTGGGCATCCCCCTGGAAGCTCCTGTCGGAGAAGACGGGCCTCCGCTTGATGTTGTCGAAGAAGGTCACCCGCGCCTGGATCAGCACACCGCGGACGGTCTCCAGTTCGGCGCCGGAGACGTTTCGCCGCTCGTTGTTCCGGATGGCGGTGATCGTGACCTCCAGCCGGGAGTCGGGGTCCGAGCCGGAGCCGTCGATCACACGCAGGGTGTTGTCGTCGCGGAACTTCCGGACAAGGGTCTGCGTCATGTTCTCCCGCACCGTCGCTCTGCCGAACCCGCTCTGATCCTCGGTCTGGGGAATGTATATCGTACTGAGACCGGCCGGGGCCGAGCCCCCTCTGAAGGAGTAGCACCCGGCGGAGGCGAGGGTCGCCGCCAGCAGCGCCGTGAAGAGCGTCATCCCTCTGAACCGTCCGTTCGTGCGCCGAGTCATCTGTTCATCACCTGTATCGTGCTTCGGATACCTGTACGACGTCCCCGACCCCGCGGGATTGGGAGGGGCTATTCGAGATCTTCCCCCGCATCCCCTTCCTCCATTCTGTATTGAATCAGCTTGCGATAGAGCGTCCTCTCGCTGATCCCCAGCTCCAGCGCCGCGTTGCGTCTGTTGTTGCCGTGCCGCTTCAGCGCGAGCTGGATCGCCTTCTGCTCGAGTTCTCCAAGGTTGAGATCCGTGATCCTGTCGAACGGGTCCTCCGGAGCCTGGGGGACCGACGGGGCCGGGAGCGCCGGGCGCTGCGCCGTCGCCTCCACGCGATCGAGCGAGTTGAGGATGATCTGCTTCAGCGACGAGACCTCGTTCCCCAGATCGATCAGAGCACGATAGATCAGTTCCCGCTCCACCTGTTCGGAGGTCTTTCCTGCCAGATGAACTATCGCATTCGGATTTTCCACGACCGGCGGGCGCGTCTCGAACTCCAGATGCCGGGCCGCGATCTCCTCGGTGATCTTTCCTCCCCGTTCCACGGTGATCACCAGCTCCAGGAAGTTTCGCAGCTCCCGGATGTTCCCCGGCCACGGGTAGGACATCATCATATCGAGCGCCTCTCTGGTGATCCCCTGGAAGGGGATGCCGAGGCGGGAGGATATCGTGCCGGCGAAGTACGCGATCAGAAGGGGGATATCGGACTCCCGCTCCCGCAGGGGCGGGATGCGGATCTGTGCCGAATGGAGCCTGTAGTAGAGATCCTGCCGGAACTTCCCCCTGCGGACCTCGTCGGCGAGATCGCGGTTCGTGGCGGCGATCACCCGCACGTCGGTCCTGCGCGGTTCGGTGCTGCCGACCCGCGTGAACTCCAGTGTCTCCAGGACGCGGAGGAGCTTCACCTGCGTGGCAAGCGACATCTCGCCGATCTCGTCGAGGAAGATCGTCCCGCCGTCGGCCGCCTCGAAGAGCCCCTTGCGGGTTTCGACGGCGCCGGTGAACGCCCCCTTCTCATGGCCGAAGAGTTCGCTCTCCAGCAGGGTTTCCGGGATCGCCCCGCAATTGATCGCGATCATCCGCGCGCCGGAGCGTCGGCTGAGCTTCTGGATCGCCTGGGCGAAGACCTCCTTGCCGACGCCGCTCTCGCCGATCAGAAGGACGGAGATGTCGGTCGGGGCGATCCGCCGGATCACGGCCGTCAGCTCACGTATCTGCGGCGACCGCCCGATGATTCCGAGATCTTCCTGTGAGAGTTGTCCGTTCAAGGGAGCTACACGGATTATGCGGGTTGTGCGCTAGACCTTCTGATGCTCGGCGATCCAGTTCCTGATATACTCCACGATCGCCGTGGTCGGGGCGCCGGGGGTGAAGAGATCCCCTACTCCCATGCGCGACAGCTCGGCAATATCCTGGTCGGACATGATGCCGCCGCCGGTGAGCAGGACGTCGTCCAGCCCCTTTTCCCGCATGAGCTGAAGGACCTTCGGGAAGATCGTCATGTGGGCGCCGGAAAGAAGGCTGATGCCGATCACATCGACATCCTCCTGCAGCGCCGCTTCCACGATCATCTCGGGAGTCTGGCGCAGGCCCGTGTAGATGACTTCCATGCCGGCGTCACGCAGGGCCGCGGCAATCACCTTTGCGCCGCGGTCGTGACCGTCCAGCCCCGCCTTTGCAATCAGTACGCGAATTTTCCGATCCATGAGGGTCGATTAACGAGATGAATGTCTGACTTGGAATGACAAAGAACTTACGAACTATCGGGCCCGTGACCAATTACCGGACGTAACGCACCGATCATTCGGCCTTGACCACATCCGCCACCCGTTTGCGCGCCGCAGCCCCGGCCGGACCGAGCCCGGCGATCAGCGCCGTGACGATCATGGCGACCGAAGAGAGAAGAAGAACCTCCGGCGAGAGCCTGAACTGTATCGTCCAGCCGAACGACACGCGGTTGATGACGTAGATCAGGATCGCGCTCAGCGCCAGTCCCGCGACGCTCCCGAGGATCTGGCTTGCGCCGCCGATCAGCCCCGCCTGCACCAGGGTCATCTTCCGGAGCTGCCCTCCGGTGGCGCCGACCGCCTTCAGGATGCCGATCTCCCTGCTCCGTTCCACCACGAGCGCCGCGAGCGTGTTCGCCACGCCGATCGCCGCCACCACGATCGCCACGAGCTGCAGGGCGTAGGTGATCGCGAAGGTCTGGTCGAAGATTTTGAGCGCTTCCTCGCGGAGCGATCTGTTGGAGTAGATCACCAGACTGTAGGTCCCCCCGAACCGCCGCTCGATCGTCTCCCGCGTTTTCTCCAGCGTCGACGGGTCGCGGAGATAGAGAACGACATTGTTGCTGGAGGTGTCGCCGTAGATCGCTGCGAACCGCGGCTTCCTCATCATCACGCTCCCGGCGTCGGAGGAGTAGTCGTAGTAGATCCCCGCGATCCGGAGTCCCTGCGCCTCGGGGATCTTCCCGAGGTGGATCGTATCGCCGAGCGATTTTTCGAACCTGAGCGCGAAGGTTTCGCTGACCGCCACGGCGGGCCCCTCCAGTTCGGCCATCACCTCCTCCCAGACTCCCTCCTTGAAACTCAGGGTCGCCGTATCCTTCGGGAGGGAGAAGCGGGTTCCGCTCACCCAGATCGTCCGCCCCCGGTACGCGGTCCGTATCCGCCGGAGCGCGTCGACGAACGCGGCTTCCGGCAGGGAATCGGAGAACCTCACGACCTCCTCCGGCAGCGGCGTCGCCTCGCCGCCGGAGAGCCGGTTGGAGGAGACCGTCATGTAGAGATCGGCGGTGATCGTCTGCGCCAGCCAGTAGTCGACGGTCGCGCGGAAGGAGCCGATCATTGTGGAGACGCCGACCAGCATCGCGATCGCCGTCATCAGCGCCGCCACCGCCGTCGACGCGCGCCCCAGCGACTGGAGCAGATAGGCGTTGGCAAGATCTCCTTCGACGCCGAACACCTTTCTGATGAGCCGTCCGAAGAGCGAGTTCGCCCCCCGTATGAACCCCGGCGTCAGCAGCGCGAACCCTATCAGAACGAGCCCCGCGCTGAGAAATCCGAGGAGCGGGCTCTGGAACCGTTCGCTTAGAAGCGCCGCTCCGTATCCCAGGGCCAGGGTCGCCGCGCATCCCCCCAGAATGCGGCCGTAGCTGAGGGCAACCTTCCGCTCCAGCGTCTGCACCGAGAAGGTCTCGCGCGGGTGAGCGCGGGAGGCCTCAAGGGCGGAGGGGAGCGCGGAGATGATCGAGGTCAGCACACCGAGCGCCCCCCCCAGCGCCAGGACGGTCATATCTATCGTTACGCGATCCGCCACCGTGAGGATGTAGAGCGCCGTCACGGTCTGCGTCACCTCCTTCACCGCGGCCTGCGCCAGCACCACTCCCAGCGGAATGCCGATCGCCGATCCGAGTATCCCCAGCAGCGCCGCTTCCGAGAGGAAGAGGAGGGTGATGTTCCCTCTGGTGGCTCCCACCGCCCGCATGATCCCCAGCTCGCGCCGCCGACGGAGCGCGTTGGTGAGCATCGTGTTGTAGATGATGAACATCGACACGAAGAGCGCGATGAAGGCGAGGGCCGTCAGGTTCAGGCTGAACGCGTCGAGCATCTTGGAGGTCTGGGCGCCGCGCGCCTGCGGTTCCTGGACGACCACCCCGTCCGGCATGTTCGCCGCCAGGTAGTCGCGGACCCCTTCGCGATCCTTGTCGTCGACCAGGAGGTCGATTCTGTCCAGCTTGCCGATCCGTCCGAAGACCTCCTGGGCCGAGGCGATATCGAGGAGCGCGAAATTTCCACCGAGGGCCGCCGCGGTCCCCTCCGGGACGATGACGTTGACGACATGAAACGTGAGACGGCGTCCCCCCGCCATCAGCCGGATCGAGTCTCCCCGTACGATTCCGTACCGGCTCGCCAGCTTGTCGGTGATAATGATCGCGTTGCGCTCCGTCAGGAACCGGAGTCCTCCCTCCCCGGAGTCGGCGCTTCGGGTCGAGTCGCCGGGGAAGGTGTAGTCGCGGAATTTCGCCTCGGCGAAGAAGTCGATCCCGAAGACCAGGAGAGGGGTTCCGCGTCCCTCTTCGGCCAGGCCGGTCGAGTCGATCACCTGGGCGTACTGTTCGATGATCGGCGCCGCCGCTTCGACCGCAGGGCTTCTGCGGAGCCGCGTGATGATCCCCTCGTCGAACCCGAGGCCGTTTCCGGAAAGGACCTGAAGGTTGGCGCGCCCCGCCACCGCATCGAGCGAGGAGAGGAACGCGGAGTACGCCGTCGTGTTCGCCAGGTGTACCGCGATGAACACGGCCACGCCGATCGCCACCCCGACGATGGAGAGAATGAGCTTCCCCCACTCCGTGCGGAAGTGGCGCAGCGTAATCGTTCTGAAAAGGCGGGCAACGGCCATGTGAGATCGGTACGGTTGTGCCGACCAAGATACGGCGAACGTTAGTGTGGTTTTGTATGAGGATGGTTACATGATGAGGCCCCGGAGATGCTGAGATCATCTCTCCGGGGCCTCATTCCATTCCTTACGATCCGTGTCGTTCTATTGCCCGTGCGTGACGGCCAGGTTGACCGTGAGCCTGCCGAAGTCCGAGATGATCGATACCAGATAGATCCCCGACGCAAGTCCGCTCAGATCGAGCGGGATGGAATACTCCCCCGACCGTGCTATGCTGAGAACCGGCATTGTTACCGCCTCGGTTCCGTAGGTCGTATGAATCATGATACGCAACGGGGTCGGCCCGGGCGCCCTCACCCGCAGTTCCGCCGTCTCATGTGCCGGGTTCGGCATGATCTCCGCCGCCAGTGACATTCGCTCAATGTTTTCCACGCTCCTTCCTTCATGACGGCGCAGACTTTTCGCGAAGCGCTCCTCCGATGTCTCCCAGGGCGCGAAATGGAACATTCCCAGGACTTCGCATTCCTCGGCGACCCCTTCGGTGAACACCGGGCGCAGCCGGATGTGGACCAGGGTGCCGGCATCGGCCGCTTCATGTACCGGGACGAACACCGTTTCCTCCAGTGTATCCGTCTCGACATCGCGTGCCGATACAGTGTCGCCACGCCAGAGAATCGCTCCGTCGGTTTCCCGCACAAGCTCGGTTATCACCATGATATCGGCCGGCCTCCCCAGCACCGAATCGAACGGGAGACCGTCCAGCCAGGCGATCAGGGCGTCGGTGCCGCCGATCCGTCGCCTGATCGTCACCGGCACCGTGTCCGCCTGGAACACTCCGGTTCGTGTGACGTGATCGATCACATCGGAGGAGTCGACGATCAGGTAGTCGTTCGGCGCGCCGAAAAAGGTCGGCGTCGGACCCGGCTTGTTCGGGATCGGAACGATCGTGTCCCCTTTCGGTCTGGGGCGATCGGTGACGAGTGCGTGGTGGAAGGGAGGAGGGACAGGTGATGCGCATGGACCTCCACCGAACCGTAATCGGTAGACGGCCAGGGCTACGACCGCGGCCGTGTCGGTCTCCCTGGTGAATGCGGTCACCGGATCGACAGGATTGTTGATCAACCCCGCCGGATAATAGTAGGCTTGTCCTCCCCCGGCACGAGCGCCGAGCGAGCCGGTTGCCTCGTCGCGACGGTGCAGGATGCCGGTCGATGAAAACGGCTGATCCTTCCGATAGGGCGCCAGCATCATCGACGGATGCTGGCCGTGTGCGATAGCTTCAGGCCTGTGCCAGCCGTAGCGGTACAGGAATTGTCGGTTATCGATATTATCGGGCGAGTTCGTCCAGTGCCATGCCAGTCCTCCTTCCGGCTGTGTCACCAGTGCCGTGCTGTCGGCCCAGGGGAAGTGAGTGAGCGACGGGCGTTCGAAGTTCTCCCTGACGGTTCCCCAGGCATAGGCGG
>CBINGZ010000050.1:0-39089 GCA_966250335.1 uncultured bacterium
CGCGAAGCGATTCAAGATCGCGCAGAAGGATCTCCCCCGCCTGTTTCAGCTGGACGGCAAGGCAGGTATCGAGCACGTCGGAGGAGGTCATCCCGAGATGAACGTAGCGGGAAGGCTCGCCGACGTATTCGGCCACGTTCGTCAGGAAGGCGATCACATCGTGCTTGGTGGTCTCCTCGATCTCCAGAATCCTCGCCGTCTCGAAGTTCCCTCTGGCCCTGACCGCCTCCGCCGCCTCGCGCGGGACCACCCCGAGTTCAGCCTGTGCCTCGGTCGCCAGGGTCTCGATCTCCAGCCAGATCCGGAAGCGGTTCTCGTCCGACCAGATCTTCCCCATCTCCGGGCGCGTGTAACGTTCGATCATAAGAAAATTTTGTGCGTTGGGTTGATTGCCTAAAATTCTTCCGTATATTTGCCGCCGAACTTCATAATCGAAACCCACATGCGACTTTCAACAGACCTGGACGCGATAGATCTGGATATCCTGCGTGTGCTTCAGAAGAACGGGCGCATCCATCTGGGGACCCTGGCCGAGCAGGTAAAGCTCTCCTCCCCCGCCGTGGCCGAGCGGCTGCGGAAGCTGGAGGAGCGGAAGATCATCGTCGGATTTTCGGCGCAGATCGACCCCAGGTTCCTGGCGCTCGATATCACGGCGTTCATCCAGGTTCGTGTGGACTCCTCGATGAACTACCCCGGCTTTCTGCAGAAGGCGGCGACCAGCGAGGAGATCATGGAATGCCATGCGATCACCGGCGACGCGAGCCATATCCTCAAGATCAGAACCCGGAACACGGCGACCCTGGAGACTCTTCTGGGAGAGATCCAGCGCTGGCCCGGCGTGATCGGCACGCGCACCAGTCTGGTCCTCTCCACCCACAAGGAATCGCTCGCGATCCCGCTCGGTCATGCCGAGGATATCATCGGCGGAGGCCGGCCGGCCAAGGAGCATCGGAAGGGATAGCCCCCGGCGGAGGCGCCGACGGCGGAGACCCCGACAGACGGACAACGGGCGGACGGACGGCGGCAAACTTAGAGAAACGACGCTATAAACCTTGTCTCAAATCACACCAACAGAACCTTTCAAGAGGAGCAACACACCGATGGCGATGACGAAAACCGAAGTTCTGAGTCTGGCGGCGGAGAAGAACGTACAGTTCGTCAACCTTCAGTTCACGGATATCATCGGCACGCTGAAAGCTGTCACGATTCCGGTCTGGAAGCTCGAGGAGGCGATCGACAACAACGTCTGGTTCGACGGCTCGTCGATCGAGGGCTTCACGCGCATCCATGAGAGCGATATGTTCCTGAAGCTCGATCTGGAGACCTTCGCGGTGATCCCCTGGACCGTGAACTCCGCCTCCGGAACCCGCGCCAGGATCATCTGCGACGTCTTCATGCCGGACGGCGAGCCGTTCGAGGGGGACCCGCGCGGCATCCTGAAGCGCCAGCTCGCCCGCGCCAAGGAGATGGGCTACGTCTTCAACGTCGGCCCCGAGCTCGAGTTCTTCCTCTTCAAGAAGGATGAGAGCGGCAAGCTCGCCCCGCTCCCCCACGACGAAGCGGGCTACTTCGATCAGACGACCGACGCCGCCAGTGAGATCCGCCAGGAGATGACCTTCGCTCTTCAGGCGTTCGGCATCGACGTGGAGGCGCTCCACCACGAGGTCGCCATCGGCCAGCACGAGATCGACTTCCGCTACTGCGACGCCCTTACCGGCGCCGACGCCGCCGTCACCCTCCGCTTCGCCCTCAAGTCGATCGCGGCGCTCCACGGCCTGCACGCCACCTTCATGCCGAAGCCGATCGCCGGCATCAACGGCTCGGGAATGCACGTCCATCAGTCGCTCTTCACCACCGACGGGAAGAACATGATGTTCGACAAGGATGGACTCTACTCCCTCAGCCCGTTCGCCAAGAGCTTCATCGCCGGCCAGATGCACCATATCAAGGCGCTGAACGCGATCATGAACCCGACGGTCAACAGCTACAAGCGTCTCGTGGTGGGATATGAAGCCCCGGTGAACGTGGCGTGGGGACAGCGGAACCGCTCGGTGCTGATCCGTGTGCCGCGCTACACCCCGGGTCGCGAGAAGGCGGTCCGCGTCGAGATCCGCTGCCCCGATCCGGCTGCGAACCCCTACCTCACCTTCGCCGCGCTCCTGGCCGCAGGGCTGGACGGCGTCGAGAAGGGGATGAACCCGCCGGAGCCGGTCGAGGACGATATCTTCGAGATGACCCCGGAGGAAGTGAAGGAGCGGGGAATCGGCGCGGTGGCCGGCAACCTTCAGGAGGCGATCGACGCGCTCCGCGACAACCCGGTGATCCGCGGCGCCATCGGCGAGTTCTCCTTCTCCAAATTCTACGAGGCGAAGCAGAACGAATGGGACAGCTACCGCCTGGCGGTCTCCCAGTGGGAGCTCGACCGCTACCTGGTCACGCACTAAGGAGGGGCGGCCCTGCGGGCCCGGAAGAGAGGATCACGCTGCCGATGCGGTTTGCGGGATGAGAAGGGGATCAAAGTCCGTACTCACATCGTTACGAGGAAGGAGGGTATCATACGCCCTCCTTCCTTTTATTTTTCGTGGTGGAATCGACAGGAGCGAAGATCCCCCGTTCAGGTCCGCCCGGTCCGTAAAACACGGCCGGCCAAGCATCGTCTCTCTCGGTCCAGAACACAGCCCGAACGATCCCTATGCCGGCCACACTACGGACCCTTTCATACGACTGCTCGAACTGCTCGGCGCGGGAGATCTCCATCTTCAACGATCTGAGCAGCCAGGAGCTGGCGCAGATCTCGGACGCGAAATCGTGTCGCCCCTACCGCAAGGGGGAGACGATCTTCAACGTCGGCGAGGTTCCGCACGGCCTCTTCTGCATCCATCAGGGGAAGGTGAAGATCTTCAAGCTCGGTGGGGACGGCAGGGAGCAGATCGTCCGCCTCGCCAGAACCGGCGACGTGATCGGCTACCGCTCGCTGATCGGCGGCGGGCCGTACACCGCCTATGCGGTCCCGATCGAGGACTCGCATATCTGCTTCATCCCGCGCAGTCAGTTCTTCAGCCTCCTCACCTCCAACATGAGCCTCTCGATGCGGGTGCTGGAGCTTCTCTCCAACGAGCTGAAGGCGGCCGAGGATCGCCTGGTGGAGATGGCGCACAAGCCGGTTCGCGAACGTCTGGCCGAAGCGCTGATTCTACTGAAGGAGACCTACGGCCTCACCTCCGACGGCACCACCCTGAACGTACAGATGACCCGCGAGGATCTCGGCAACCTGATCGGGACGAGCACCGAGTCGGTAATCCGCACCCTGGCCGAACTGAAGCAGCAGCATGTCGTCGATTTCAACGGCAGGCGGATCCGGCTCTGCAATCTCCGCGCGCTGCTGGAGATCTCCAACGTCGACGACTGAGGTCACAGCCTCGCAATCCCCGTCTCCCTCACGGCCAGCACCGACATCAGCCACGCAAGGGTCGACTCCGCCCCCTGGTTCGCGTTCGCGCCGTGCGGCTGAAGCCCGTCGCAGCATCCCCCGGTGCTCTCGTCGTAGAGGGGAATCCCCAGATCGTTGTATCCCAGAAACCATCGCAGAGCGACCAGCGAATTGAACATCCACTCGCTCTCCCCCGTCGCCTTGAACGCCTCCACGCATCCCTCCACCAGCGCCATCGCGTCGATCGCCTGCTGATCGAACCGGGAACGCTCTCCCCCTCTGGTCATCCAGCGGGCGTTGCCGATCAGGGAGACATGGCCTCTGGATGCCGTCTGCACGCGGAGGAGCCACTTGAGCGATCTGAGTCCCCGGTCGAGCATCCGCTCATCCCCCAGCGCCCTGCCGCTCACGATCAGCGACGCGGGGATCTTGGCGTTGGCGTAGGTCATGATGTTCTCGCACCACTCCCAGTCGTCGCCGCAGTTTTCGTCGAAGAGCCGCATGAGCCGCCCGGCCAGTTCTCCCCGGAGGAAACGGGCATGGGGGTCGTCGCCGTGGTACTCCATGAAGGGGTCGATCCCAAGGAGCGTGAAGGCCCAGGCCCGCGGCGAGGAGAACCCTTCGACAGCCGGAAGTCCCCTGCGGAAGAGCTCTGTCGCCAGCATCCGCTGCGAGCCGTTCGGCGCCGTTCGCGTGGCGACCCCGAGCCCCCAGAGGGAACGCCCGTGCGAATCCTCGCTCCCGGCATCCTCAAGCCACCGCCGGTCGTACGACATGAAGTTCCTGAACCGCCCGTTCTCTTCGTTGAACGCATGGACCATGAAGGCGAGATAGATCGCAAGCAGATCCGCCGGATCACGCTCCCTCTCCAGCGCCAGGGCCCGGCAGGCGACGATCAGCGCGCGGGCGTTGTCGTCCACGCAGTAGCCGTGGTTGCGGTCGGGAACGATATATCGGGCATGTTGAAGGATGCCGGTGTCATCGGTCATCGTCCGCATGTGCCGCAGATCGGGCATCGGGAGCGCAAGCCCCAGCGTCCCCTGGATCGGCCGCTGTTCGACGGCGGTCGACCGGGGGGAATGGGTATCGGCATGAGGTTCGGCGGTCGGAGCGCCGTTGGTCTTCGATTCGGTTCCGGACATAGACATCGTTTCGTGATATGAAAAATCAGTGTGCGCTCACGATATGTTCCAGCAGATCGGCCAGCCCTATCGTCGCGATACCGGAAACCGAATCCGACATGGCGTACGGAATGATGAGCTCACCGTGGTGGATCATGGCGCCGCAGGAATAGACGACGTTCGGCACATACCCCTCCCGCTCCTCCGTGTTCGGACAGAGGAGCGGAAGCCGGAGACGGCCGATGATGCGCGAAGGATCCTCCAGATCGAGGAGGAGACAGCCGAGGCAGTATTTCCGCATCGGGCCGACGCCGTGGGTGATCACCAGCCAGCCGGCCTCGGTCTCCAGCGGAGAACCGTTGTTGCCGATCTGGATGAACTCCCACGGCTGGGCGGGCCCGGCCAGAAGCTCGGCGCTCTGCCAGAAATGGAGGTTGTCGGAGGACATCAGATACAGGTTCTCGCCATCCTGACGACCGAGCATGACGTATCGCCCCCCGATCTTTCTGGGGAAGAGCGCCATCCCCTTGTCGTGCGCCGCCGCGCCGTTCAGGGTCAGGACCCTGAAGGTGACGAAGTCCTCCGTCTCGATCAGCTGCGGCAGGATCCTGAAACCGTTGTACGCCGTGTAGGTGGCATAGTAGGTGACGTCGCCGTCGTCGTCGACGAAGCGGACGAACCGGGCATCCTCGATCCCCCGGCTTTCGTTCTCGGAGACGGGAAAGATCACCCGTTCGGAGATGCCGTGATCGGGGGGAAAGCGGACAGTGTAGTTGGAACGCGCCACCCAGAGCATCGTGTCGAGCACCTCGCGCTGCGCCGTCTTCGGCAGGATGCGGACCCGCTTGAAGCGTTCCACCACCTCCTCCAGTTCGGCCAGCGAGAAGTTCTCCGGAAGTTCTTCAAGTACCGCGGCCGACACCTCGTTGTCCGCCTTCATCTCCCTGATCTTCAGCCCGAAGAGACGCCGCTCGTAGATCCTGTCGACCGCGACGTCGGGGATCTCCAGGTAGGGACTGACCGGATCGAACGAGATGCTGTGATCTGCCCCGATCACGCCGCTGCGGAATTCTATCGAGGAGATATGCCCCTCCCCCGTTGCCCGGAAGCTGATGATGAAGCGGCAGGCCCCTTCGGGGAGATCCGACTGATCGGGATGGACCACGATCGAGGGGTTGAACATGGCCGCGGCGCTGACCGAGTATTCGTGCGTGAAGTACGCCCCCAGCAGCAGCTTCCGCTCTTCGGAGAGGTGCGTCCCCTCCGGCACGATCGGGGCCACCATGTCGTAATGCTGCGTCAGCGATTTGGTGAACCGCCGGTGACGATGCGCGAACTCATGATAGACCGCCTCCAGTTTCCGGCGCACCATCTCCTCATCCAGCGCCATGACCCGGTCGATCACATGACGGTAGCGTTCCTTGCGGCCCGGCGAAAAAAATCGTGTTATGACACGATTGTGCTCAGGTTCGAACCGCTCGGCGCGGCGGGTCACGACCAGGCACTCCGAGCTTATCGTCGGCAGGCCGTTCTTGGCCGAGATCTCGGCGAGGTTGTTTGGTGTCGTCATATCCTTCTCTTCCTGCTCGTCGATCTGTCGGCCGGTATCCACCGATCCGGCCATGCCGCGCCTCCCCGTCGGGCGGGCGCCTGTGACTACAACGCGCCCGGAGGGCGCTCGAATTCCCTCTCTCCCGTTCCTCTTACAGCGGCGGTCGTGAACGCTCCAGACAGAGCTTCACCAGGTCGTCGATCTTCGCCGTGCCGACGCACATGACGGTGTCGGCGCCCCCCCAGTAGATCTTCACGGTGCCGTCCTCCTCCGGAACCGCCCCGCAGGTGAAGACGACGTTGTGGACGTAGCCGGTGATCTCCCACGGGTCCTCCGGCTGCAGAATCCAGTCGTCGCAGACGGAGATGATCTTGGAGGGATCGGCGAGATCGTGCAGCGCGACGCCGAGACGGTAGACGCTTCCATCCATCGTCGGGAAGACGCCGTGATAGATATGCAGCCATCCCTGCTCGGTCCTGATCGGCGTGGCGCCGGGGCCGATCTTCATCTCATCCCAGTGATATCCCACCGGACGCATCACCAGTCGAGAGTCCCCCCAGTAGACGAGGTCGGGGGAATAGCTGATCCAGATCGACCAGGGGGCGATCTCCGAATGGGGACGGTCGAGCCTGACATATCGGCCATCGATCTTTTCAGGAAATATCACGACGTTTCTGTAATCCGCCTCGGTGATGAGCGCCACCCGTTCCACCTCCACGAAGTCGCGCGTCCTGGCAAGCGCCACGCGGACCCCGTGCCGGGAATAGGCGCTGTAGGTCAGCAGATATTCGCCGTCGATGGGGCAGATGCGGAGATCCTCCACGCCGTACTCCTCGTACTCCCCGAAGACTCCGCCGGAGGCCGGAAGCATGAACGGCTCCGAGGCCACGCGGAACTCGTATCCGTCGTCGCTCTCCGCCAGTCCGATGATCGACCGCCCGTTCTGCCTGTGCGATCTGAAGAGCATGATATATCGTCCCTCGTGCTTCACCACCCCCGCGTTGTGGACGGTGGCGACCGGATAGGGAACATCGTGACGGGTCAGAATCGGGTTGCCGTGATATCGCTGTACGACTGGTGCGTGCATGTTCGTTACCGCTGTGTGGACGTGAACTCCTCTTCCTCGGGCTCCGGCGCAAGCGTTCTGCCGGGAACCGCCCCGCCGGAGATGATCCGCTCGTAAACATCGATATATCGCTCTACCATACGATCGACGGTGAACCGTTCCTCGACGCTCCGCCGGCATTCGCCCCTGTCGATCTCCTCTATCCCTTTCAGAGCCTCCACCGCCTCCTCGACCGAGCCTGTCAGGAAGCCGTTGCGCCCCGGCTCCACCAGCTCCGGCATGCTCCCCCTGCTGAAGACGACGGCCGGGGTTCCGCACGCCATCGCCTCCACGACGGAGAGGCCGAACGGCTCGTTGAAGCCTATCGGGTGGAGCAGGGCGAGCGCCCCGCCGAGCAGTTCGTCGCGCAGTTCCGGGTCGGCGCTTCCGACGAACTCGACGTTCGTTCCGTCGATATACGGCTTCACCTGGGTCTCATGGTAGCGTTCATCCTGCACGATCCCGGCCATCACGAGGCGGCGGCCGGCGCGGCGGGCGATTTCTATCGCCTCACGAGCTCCCTTGTCGGGATGAATCCTTCCGAAGAAGAGGAGATACTCTCCCGGCTTCTCCCGGAAGGTGAACTCCTCCATCCGGATGCCGTGATATATCGTTGCGATATAATCGAGATCGGGCGACCTGTCGGCGTCGCTGATCGAGACGTAATGGACCCGATCGTTGTATCTGCGATAGACCGGCATGATCCTGGACGACGAGAAGCCGTGGATCGTCGTCAGCATCGGCACGGAGACCAGGCGGCTATAGGTGAGCGGGAGGAAGTCGAACTGATTGTGGATCAGATCGAACTCCCCCGCGCTCTCGAAGACCTCCGAGATATGGAGGCTCTCCCACACTTTCGCGTCCACCGTCCTGTCCTCCTCGTACCCGACCGCGCTGACCGCACGGAGCGTGCCGGAGGTGATCGAGTCCGCCGTCGCGAAGAGGGTGACGTCGACGCCGCGGGCGACCAGCGCCTCGGTCAGCAGCGACGTCACCAGCTCCCAGGGACCGTATTGCCTCGGGGGGGTTCTCCATGCGATCGGCGCGAGCATGGCGATCCGCATCGACGATTTCTCCCGTCCGTTCCTTGCAGGGATAGCGTTCACAGTTCGCGGAACAACGATAAGTAATCCGATCCGACGTTCTTCCAGGTCATGCGGCGGCAATGCCGGTAGGCACGGCGGCCGATCTCGTTCCGCTCCTCGGGCCGCTCGATCAGATCGATCACCGCGTCGGCCAGAGCGCCGGGAGAGTTGAACTCGACGAGCATGCCGCGACCGTCGCCGAGAAGATCCTCGGCATACCAGTATCTGGTGGAGACCACGGCGCGCCCCATGCCGGCGGCATAGGAGAGCGTGCCGCTTGATATCTGATCACGATATAGATAGGGCGTCACGTAGATATCGCAGGCCTTCAGATAATCACACACCTCGTCATCCGATAGATAGCGATTGTAGAAGACCACGTTGTCGCTGACCCCGAGCTCGCCCGCCCTGGCGACGAGACCCTCGCGGTAGCGCTCCCCCTCGTGCCGGACGATGCCGGGATGAGTGGCGCCGACGACCATGTAGAGAACATCGGGGTGATTCGCCGTGATCGCCGGCATCGCCTCGATCATCTGCTCGATCCCCTTGCTCGGTCCGATGAGACCGAAGGTCATGATGACCGTCTTCCCCTCGGCGCCGAACCGTCCCTTGTGTTCGTCCGCCTCGGCGTACTCCACGTCGGGGATGCCGTGCGGCACGAAGCTGACCCTGGAGGGGGAGATGCCGTAGACATCCCGCAGGATATCGATCGCCTTCGGCGTCAGCACGATCACGTGGTCCGATGCGTTCACCACCTCGATCGTCCTGTTACGATATTCCTCGGATGGATTGGAGAGAACCGTGTGGAGCGTCGTGACCACCGGCTTGCGGACGGCATGGATGAAGTCCAGCAGATGTCCCCCCTCCGATCCGCCGAAGATGCCGAACTCGTGCTGTACCGACACCGAATCGTATGAAGATGTATTGATATAGTGGGCCGCGGCCAGATAGGAGGCGCGGTCGTGCTTGCTGATTCTGTGAACGACTTCGTCGGGGAAGTCGACCGACTCGATATCCTCTCCTACCGCGATAATCCCCATCTCCGCCCCGGCCGCGACCGAGCCGATCGCCTGGGCAAGATCCTCGGTAAATGTCGCGATGCCGCACTGCTGAGGAGGATAGGTCGAGAGGAATGCGATATTCGGGGTTCTCCGGTTCGGAACGACCAGGGGAGCGTTTGCGGTCCTGGTCGGGAGTGTGACGACCTGATGCGCAGCCCTGCGGCCGAGAATCGTGGGTGCCATCAATGCCGATATATTTCTCCCCGCCTGTGACGGGTTGTTCAAAAGCTCCATCGTTTCGATTCCTTAAAGAGTGGGTTATGATTCCGCATCCGTTGCCCTCCGGGTTGTAGTGCCCCCTTGTCCACGCGATTCCTGAATTCTCCCGCCCCGGCGTCCCGCCGGGTTGCGCAGCCTGCCGTCTGGAATAGTCGATACGACATGAGCGAACGGAGTATGCGGGCAGAGTGTCCTGTACTACAACGTCCGCGGCCCCCTTCCACGTTCCCTTCCGACCCCGATCCGATGTTACGATCGACGACACGATCGCCATCCGACATATCTCTTCGGAAGAGATCGCCGAAAAAAAGCCGGCCGCACGGAAATCGTGCGGCCGGCGCAATACGATCAAATTTCGCGGGATTCGGGAACTCAGGCCTCCGGACCGATCATCTTCTCCGGACGGACCCAGTCGTTGAACTGGCCGTCGTCCAGCAGTCCCAGCTCCGTTGCGGCCTGGCGGAGGGTGGTTCCCTCCTTGTGGGCCTTCTTGGCGATCTTCGCCGCGTTGTCGTAGCCGATATGCGGGTTGAGCGCCGTGACCAGCATCAGCGAATTCTCCAGATGGCGCTGGATTCCGGCGGGATCGGGCTCGATGCCGACGGCGCAATGCTCGTTGAAGCTCTCGCACGCATCCCCCAGAAGCCTGACCGAGTTCAGAAGGTTGAAGATCATCACCGGCTTGAAGACGTTCAGCTCGAAGTTGCCGCTCATCCCGCCGACGGCGATCGCCGCGTCGTTGCCGATCACCTGGGCGCAGACCATCGTCATCGCCTCCGACTGCGTCGGGTTGACCTTCCCCGGCATAATCGAGCTTCCCGGCTCGTTCTCCGGAATCCTGATCTCGCCGATCCCGCAGCGCGGTCCCGAGGCGAGCCAGCGGACGTCGTTGGCGATCTTCATCAGCGAACAGGCGAGCGTCTTCAGGGCGCCGGAGGCGAAGACGATCGCGTCGTGCGCGGCCAGCGACTCGAACTTGTTCGGAGCGGAGCGGAACGGGAGCCCGGTCAGCGAGGCGATCTTGGCGGCGGCCTTCTCGGCGAACTCGGGATGGGTGTTCAGCCCGGTTCCCACCGCCGTCCCCCCGAGTGCCAGCTCGTAGAGGCCGTCGAGGGCGACGTTGATCCGCTTCAGGTCGTTGTCGAGCTGCTGGACCCATCCGGAGATCTCCTGTCCCAGGGTCAGCGGCGTGGCGTCCATCAGGTGGGTGCGGCCGATCTTGACGATGTTCATGAACTCCACGCTCTTCTGGTGGAGCGTCTCGCGCAGCCCCTGCACGCGCGGGGTCAGATGGCGCACGATCCTCTCCGCCGCGGCGATATGCATCGCGGTGGGAAACGTGTCGTTGGAGCTCTGCGCCTTGTTGACGTCGTCGTTCGGGTGGATCGGCTTCTTGGTCCCCATCTCACCGCCGGCCATCTCGATGGCGCGGTTGGAGATCACCTCGTTGGCGTTCATGTTGGTCTGCGTGCCGCTGCCGGTCTGCCAGACGACGAGGGGGAAATGATCATCCAGCTTGCCGTCGATCACCTCGTCGGCGGCGCGTGCTATCAGGTCGGCCTTCTCCTCCGAGAGAAGTCCCAGTTCCATGTTCGTGAGGGATGCCGCCTTCTTCAGCACGCCCAGGGCGCGGATCATCTCGCGGGGGAAGCGATCGCCGCCGATCTTGAAGTTGTCGAGCGAGCGCGCCGTCTGCGCCCCGTAGTAGCGATCGGAGGGGACCTGCACCTGTCCCATCGTATCGCTTTCGATTCTGTAGCTCATGACGAGTCGTTGAGATTGTATGTGTTGGGAGAAGTCTGTTCAGGACGAATATCGCCGGCCTCATGTTCCGGAAGCCGGCTCGTCCCCCCACCGCACGCCGTACCAGTTCGTGCCGGGAGGTTTCTCGCCGATCACCCAGTTGGAGAAACCGAGCGAGTCGAAGAACGGGAGCAGGTCGACCGAGGCGCGCCCGCTGAGCCGTTGAAGCTTCATGTGGGAGATCGCCTTGCGCACCAGGGCGGAGCCGACCCCCTGCCGCTGGGCGCCGTCGTGGACGTGGAGATGGAGCAGCGTCCCTCCCCGATCGTCGTCTATCCTGAGACCGATGAGCCCCTGCAGGTTGTCGTCGTCGTCGATCGCCCCGTAGAGGCGCATCCCCTCGTCGTCGTGATAGCGCTGGAGGATACGATCCAGCATCTCGTCGTTCGGATACGGAAGCGCGCCCCACATCATCGATCGGACCGGCTCGGTCTCGTAATGCGGTTTCGCGTCGAAGAATCTGACGTTCATGATCGCCTCGGCCTGTTGACAAAGCGTGTGTCGGGGGCGAATCTAGTGATAATCCGGGGAACTGTCCGGGAAGAAGGAGGTCCCCTCCCCCATGACCGCCTGTTACAACGATCCCCTCGCTTGTCAACCAAATGAAGCCTTATGGGTCATACGTCTCATAAGGAGACTTCCGAAGGAACCAAGATCTCAGATACATCATGCGATTCAGAACATTCCATACGGCAATCCTCGCCCTGCTTGCCGTCGTCCTGGCCGGCTGCGATCCCGATCCGATCGACCCGGACTCGTTCGACAACAAGGTCACGGTCTCCTCCTCGGTGACCCCCGACAACGGAGGGGTCTCCATCACCCGCGTCGCCTCCAGGACGGCCGGCTGGCTCGTGATCCGACGCGACAACGGAAGCAACGCCCCGCTCATGACGGGAGAGATAGGACGCACCGCGATACAGATCGGCGTCTACAACAATGTGGCGGTTCCCCTTTCGATCGAGCCGACCAACGGCCAGAAGCTCTGGGCGACGCTCCATACGGATGACGGAGTCGTCGGGACCTACGAGTATACGGGAGCGGGATCGGCCGATCAGCCGGCGCTCGACAGCCTCGGGAACCAGGTCACCGCATCCTTTACAATCAGCATGGCGACCCCCTCGGTGACCGCCGCACGCCAGACCCCTTCGAGCGGGTCGGTGACGCTTCAGGTGACGGCGGCCGAGGATGGCTGGCTGGCGCTCTACTCGAGCGGAGGGAACGGAGAGCCCTCCACCCTGATCGGTCGGGCGCACGTCAACCGGGGAAGCAACGGCGGCGTCATGGTGAAGATGGATACGCTCGCCTCGAAGGCGGTCGACGCCGGGGGGAAGCTCTGGGGCGTTCTTCATGTCGATCGCGGGGTCGAGGGGACGTTCGAATTTCCCGGCACGGACTTTGAAGTGAAAGTGAACGGCACGGTCGTCCGCAGCTCCTTCACGATCGACGGCGCCTCCCCCTCCGTGGTGACGACGCCGAAGCGGATCGTGAGCCAGGCGGTCTCCGTCGACAGGGTCGACGCGGCGACGCTCGGCTGGATCGTGGTGCATGAGACCGACGGGAACGGCGATCCTATCCTTGGAACATCGATCGGCCGGGCGCGCGTGGGGATCGGAACGAATCTCAACATCCCGGTTTCGCTCGAAAAGACGGTCGCCGCCGGCACGCTGCTGATGGCCGTGCTCCACAGGGATGACGGCTCGGTGGGACGCTACGAGTATCAGGGGAGCGGATCGACCGACGCCCCCGTGATCGATCCGGGCACCTCGTTCCCGGTGCAGGTAGGGTTCAGAATTCTTCAGTGACGATGAGGGCGCCGCTTCAACCGGAAGCGCGTTTGCGAGTCGTACCAATGTGTTGACGGATATCACGATGATCCCCGGTCGGGGAATGTTTCGATATCGCCCGGTCGTTATGTAAGTAGCGATCGAGCCCGCAGAACTCTTTGAGGATAATGATGAAGGATGCTCTCGATCGTATGGTTATGCCCGTGTCGTCTCAATTCCCGTCAAGCGGGGGGCCGGCCGGCGATGAATTCCACAGGAGGATGCTATGTATATCTCAACATGTGATAGAGCGCTGGGCGAACCGTTTCGCCCGTCTGCATACGATTTTCTTGCAAGGATGGCCGCACCGTTCTACAGAGTCGCGGAAGCGGTCACCAGCTTATTCATGGTAGCGGAGGATGATGTGGAGGAACGTTACGACGAGGTGGAGGAGAACGTGGAAGCGGGAGTCTATCCGACCGACTCGATGGCGCTGACGATGCTCGGCAGTCGGGTCAACGCAATGGAGATCCGGAAGAGGATCGGAGCACTGGAACGCCGCGTGCGGCTGATGCGGTCGACGATCAAGGTGTCGTGCCGCGCCATCCGTCGCGTTCCGGTCGCGTCACGCGAGTTTTCGTTCGAGGGTTACCTGGACGTGCTCGCCCGCGCCCGGCAGCGGACCGATGAGCTCTGGAGCGAAGGGATGTCGCTGGTGAACGAGCTGAGGGTCTCCCCCGCTTCCGACGTCGAGTCGAAGCTGAGGGGGATCGAGAGGGAGATGGAGGCGATCGCCGCTGCGCTGGACCGGAACCACAATCTGATGATGGCCGTGGTGATCCGTACCGCCCGTCGGGCGCCCGATCTGGCCGAGGCGTTCCGCTCCGGAGCGTTCGAGCTTTCCGAACGGCTGCCGAGAAGGGAGGAGCGGATCGTGCCGCAGCAGCAGGTAATGCATGAGATGCGGAGAGCCGCGTAGATCGGACGGAAGCCGACCGTGAAGAGGCATGAATATCGTGTTCAGCCAAATATATCGATTGACGATCATAAGAAACGAGCCCGCCCTGTCTGACAGAGGCGGGCTCGTTCGTTTCCTCTCCGGACCGGAATGTTACACGACACCCCGGTCCGGTTCCGGCTCGTCGATTACTTCGACTTGCCGGTCTGTCCCTGACCCTTGTTCTGCGCGGACTGTCCCTCCCCCTGCGAGCTCGAGGCCGAGAGGCTCTGGCTCTGCGAGCCGTTCTCCCGGTTCTCGTTCTGCTGCGACGATCCCTCGTTCTGACGTCCGTTCGATTCTTCACGGTTCTGTCCCTGTCCCTGAAGCTGGGAGCCTCCCTTCTGCCCGTTGCTCTCCGGAGAGATGCGGAGCTGGTTGAGGACTTCCTTCACCCCCGAAAGAGACTCGATGATCTCCTCGGCATGACGCTTCGCCTGGCGGCTCTCGATGGAGCCGGTGAGGGTCACTTCCCCACCTTTCACCTCGACCTCCACCTCGCTGGCGTCGATATGGCTATCCTGGGTAAGACGGTCGCAGACCTCCTCCTTGATCCTGTCGTCGGAGCGCTTGTAGCCCTTGGGGCCGCGTCCCGAGTGCGGACCACCCTGCTCGCCGCTCGAGGAGCCGCCGCCCCACTGTCCCTGCGACATGGTTCCGCTCGTCCCCTGGCTCCCCCACGAGGAACCGCCGGTCGAACCGCCGCCGTAACCGCTCTGGCCGCCCCACTGGCTGCCGCCGGTCGAACCGCCGCCGTAACCGCCCTGATTGTCCCACGAGGAGCCGCCGCCGTAACCGCCCTGGCTGCCGCCGGTCGAACCACCGCCGTAACCGCCCTGGCTGCCGCCCATCGAGCCGCCGCCGTAACCGCCCTGGCTGCCGCCCATCGAGCTGCCGCCGTAGCCGCCCTGGCTGCCGCCGGTCGAGCCGCCCCACTGACCGCCCTGGCTACCGCCCATCGAGCCGCCGCCGTAGCTGCTCTGGCTGCCGCCGGTCGAGCCGCCCCACTGACCGCCCTGGCTACCACCGGTCGAGCCGCCGTAACCACCCTGGCCGCCGAGATTACCCTGGCCGCCGAAACCGCTCTGGCCGCCCCACTGACCGCCGTGTCCGCCCTGAGTTCCGAGGTTCCCCTCTCCCCCGTACATCCCCTGGCCGCCGTATTCACTCTGGTCGCTCCCCTGGCCGCCCCAGCCGCGGTTACCGTAGTCGCCACGACCGCCCTGGCTTTCCTGGCTTCCGCCGAAGTTGCTCTGGCCGCCGAGATTACCCTGACCGCCCCAGCGGCCGCTCTGGCCTCCTTCATAACCGCCCTGGCCGCCCCACTGACCGCCGCCGCTCTGGCCGCCGCGACCGCCCGACTCGCGGCCCGACTCACGTCCCTGGCCCCAGTCGCCCTGGGAGCCCCGGCTCATCGAGCCTTCCTCGTCCCATCCGCGACGGTACCCGCCCGAGCTTCCCCACGAGGAGCCCGACTCCTCGTTCTCGTACCCCCGGCCCCCCTGGTTCCCTTCGTTCCCCCAGCGACCGCCGCGGTTCCCTTCGTAACCGCCACGGCCACCCTGACCTTCGTAGCCGGACGTCTCCCACGACCCGCCCATGCTCTCACGCCCGCGGCCCCCTCCCTGTCCGGACTGGGAGCCGAATCGTCCTCCTTCGTTCTCCCACTCTCCTTCGTTCCATCGGCCGCGTCCCTGGCCGCGGTTTCCTTCATTGCCCCTCTCGTTGTGGCGGGAGCCGCCGTTGTTGCGCTCGTTATAATTATGCTGCATGGTCTCTTCTCCTGTGAATGGAATGCTTCGTGTCGTTGTATGATATGGTGCGCCGCCGGGCGGAACGCCCGGCGGCGCAAGGCGGTTGAATCTTCTGCTCCACCGGTATTTCCGCATGGAGCGATATGTTCCCTTACGGGACTCTAGCGGTCGAGATCGCGGTTGGTCGAGCTCCAGTGGCTCGTCCGATCGTTCGAGCGGTCGCCCCAGCCGTAGCCGTGGCTCCTGTTCCCGTTGTCGCTGTCGCTCCAGTCGTTCATCGACCGCCAGGAGGGGGAGTTGCCGGAATCGCGCCGGCCTTCGCGGCCGCCGTAGTTCTCACGACCGCCCCACTGACCGCCGCCGGTCTGGCCGCCGCCGGTCTGGCCGCCGCCGAGCCCTTCCTGGCCGCCGCGTCCGCCACGATTTCCCTCGTAGCCGCCGTAGCCGTAGCTTCCCGATTCGGACCGACCGCCGTAGTTACCCTGTTCGTTCCAGCGATCGCCCTGAAGGTTCTGGCTGCGCTGATTCTCATTGCGACCGTAGCCGCCGCCGGAGCCGCGGTTGTCGCCGTAGTTCTCACGGCCGCCGCGTCCGGACTCGGAGCCCCATCCCTGCCCGCTTCCGCCGCGGGAGAGCGATCCCCCCTGGGAGTCGCGGTCGAAGGTGCCGGAGCGGTAATCATCCTCGCGACCCGATCTGTTGTCGTAGCTTCCCATATATTCGTTGCCGTTCCCGTAGCCGCCCGACTGGCGTCCCGAGCCGTACTCTCCGCCGCGATCGCTGTCGCTCGATCCCAACCGGTAGCCGCCGCGCTCGTTGTCGTTCCATCCGGACCGGGAGCTGCCGCTTCCCATCGACTCGCCGTATCCGCCGCCGTAGCTTCCCTGGCCGGAGCGACGCCCGGAACCGTACTCGCCGTAGGTTCCCTGGCTTCCGTAGCCGGACTCACCGCCGCGCGAGCGATCGCCCCAGCTTCCTCCCTGCGACTCGTAGCTCCCACCGGAGTTTCCACCGCCGGAATTGCCACCACCATAACTGCCGCCGAGATTTCCGCCGCCATAATTGCCGCCATAGCTGCCGCCGGAGTTGCTGCCGCCATAATTGCCGCCGCCGGAGTTACTGCCGAAGTTTCCGCCGCGATCGTGGTCGGTGCCGCCCCAGCGGTTGCTGTTGCCGCCGCCGTAGCGGCCGCTCTGCAGCTCCTGGTTACGGCCGAAATCCTGTTCCTGCCCGCGATCCTGCCATCCGCCGCGGTTTCCGAATTCCTCTCCGCCGCGATAATTTCCGCGTCCTTCATTCCCGCGTCCTTCATAACTGCCCCCCCACTCCCTGTCGCTGTTACCCATACGGTTGCCCCTGTCGTTCATTTCGCCCCATGCGCGCTCACGGTCATTCGAACGGTTGTTCATGTCCAGTCCTCCAGAAAAGATGTATGAGGGTTGAAAGAGGTAGATAGCATGCTGATCCCATCGCGATATAAGTCGCGCGGAAGCATTTGACGGACGGTGTGGGATCGAAACGTGGTTTCGGTTGTGGATACGGTGAAAGGTCGCCAGGCCCGTAGTTGATGTACGGGGATGCTCGGTGCAGATACACGCAATAATGTCGAATCCGCAGCTCGTATCGCTCTGCGTTCCCCCGGCTCCGAACGTCGGGTATACGTTCGAAATCGGAACGCAGAACCAAGGCGCCACCGCTCCCCGCCATCGTCACATGCCGCTGTCGACGAATGCAACAGAGGCGTAGAAACGAAAGTTCCGGGGAGCCGAAAAATCGCTGCGAATTACGAATTCATAATCGAACGACGACTCGCGGCGCGAGAAATCAGTCGGGATCGGCCCCTTCGTACATCCGGTCGATCCTTTCCCTGTAGCGCTCCTCGACCACTTTCCATTTCACCTTGAGGGTCGGGGTGAGCATGCCGTTTTCGACGGTGAACGGTTCGGCGAGAAGATCGAACCGGCGCACTTTCTCATACGCGGCAAGGTCGCGCTGCAGCCGCCTGATCTCCCCTTCGTACGCCACCACCACGGCATCATGATCGAGCATCGCCTCGCGAGACGAGAGATCGTCGAGTTTCCCGACGTCGATGCCGTGCGATCCGGCCAGCTCCTTCAGCGCGTCGAAATCGGGGACGATCAACGCGGTGATGAAGGGACGGTCGTTCCCGATCAGCACGATCTGCGATACAAGCGGGCTGTGCTGGAGAAGAGCCTCGATCGGCGCCGGAGCGATATTCTTTCCTCCCGACGACACGAAGAGATGTTTTTTCCTGTCGGTGATGATCAGATAGCCCTCCTTGTCGAATCGCCCCACGTCGCCGGTATGCAGCCACCCCTCGGGATTGATCGCCTCGGCGGTGGCCGCCGGATTCTTGTAGTAGCCGAGCATCACATGCCCCCCCCGCGTCAGGATCTCCCCATCCTCCGCGATCTTCACCTCTATGTTGTCGAGCGGCGGACCGACGGTTCCAAGCTTCGGCCGCTCGTACGGGTTGGCGGAGATGACCGGGGAGGACTCGGTCATCCCGTATCCCTCGATCACCGTCAGCCCCACGGCGAAGAAGAACTCGCCGACGTCGGTCGGAAGGGCCGCGCCGCCGGAGACGAAGAACTTCAGCCGTCCGCCGGTTCTGGCCCTGACCTTGGTGAAGACGAGCTTGTCCGCCACCGCCCGCCTCGCCTTGAGCATGATCCCCGCTCCCCCATTCATCTCGGCGCGATAATATTCCACCCCGGTCCGCATCGCCCATTCGAACAGCTTCCGCTTCTTCTCCGGCCCCGCCTGCACGCTCTTCTCCACCCTCCCCTTGATCCTGTCGAACAGAACCGGCACCGATGTCATCAGGGTCGGACGCACCTCCAGCAGGTTCTCCGCCACCGTTTCGATCGACGTCGCGAAGGCGATGGTGGCGCCGCAGGCGAAGCAGGTGTAGTATCCGCCGGTCCGTTCGAAGGAGTGGCAGAGGGGAAGATAACTGAGTACGATATCGTTCTGCGTGATTTCCAGCCGACGCGACGCCCCTTCGATGTTGTGAACGAAGTTGGCGTGGGAGAGCATCACCCCTTTCGGATGCCCCGTGGTGCCGCTGGTGTAGATCAGGGTGCAGAGATCGTTCGGCTGCACCTGGTCGATCAGCTTCGTCAACTGGCCCGGCACGGTTGCGGCGAGCTTCCGTCCCTCGGCAAGAAGATCGGCGAACGATATCATGGTCCGCCCGTGCGTCTCCAGTCCCTTCCCCAGAATCTCCTCCTGCATCACCACGATATGGGTGAGCGAGGGGATCTCCGCCACCACCTTCAGCAGTTTGTTGACCTGGAAGGAATTCGAGCAGAAGACCGCCTTGACTCCGGCGTCGTTGAAGATATATTCGACCTGACGGGCGGTGAGGATCGGAAAGATCGGAACGTCCACGATACCGCTGCACGCGCACGCGAAATCGGCCACGACCCACTCCAGCCGGTTCTCCGACATGATGCCGACCGTATCCCCTCTGGAGAGACCGAGCGAACGGAGACCGAGCGCCATCCCCTCCACCTGGCCGTAAAGATCGGAATAGGTGGTATCGACGTAGGCGCCGTCGACCTTGCGCTGGAAGGCCGGCTTGCTGCTCCCCGCGAAATGTTCGGTGACCCCGCGGAACATGCGGGCGATCGTCGTGGACGTGGTTACCAGAGGCATGAGAATTCCATTGCTGTCACGATGTGGAAGAAACATCCCGTCGCGACGCGGCCGGCCGCCGTCACGGAGGGAACAGTTAATCATAAAACGATATACAGACCGGTCACCTGATGATGACCAGCCATCGACTCTCGCTGTAGAGTCCCGCGCTCAAGGTATAGAGATATCGTCCCGCGGGAAGATCGGCCACATTGATCCGCACCGTGTACCTTCCCCCCGTCAGATCCTGATCGAGCGGACGGGAGACCTCGCGCCCGAGCTGGTCGAAGATCGTCAGCGTCGCCCTGGCGTTTTCGAGCTGCTGGTAGGAGATCTCGACGACCTCGCTCGCCGGGTTCGGAACAGCGTTCTCCAGACGGTTGGGGAAGCTTCCCTTCGTCATGCCGCCGATGACGCATCGCGTTGAGATACGGATCGACGCGGAGTCGTCGCAGATGATCCCCGGTTCCTCGCCGGAAGTGAAACGTACCTCCCGGAGTCTCACGTTCCCCACCTCCTCGGTTCCCGAGGCGAGCGCCACGAACCTGACACGGAGCTGCGCCGGACGGAGCCTCCCGGCATCCTTCTCCAGAAGCCTGAGAACGCCCGGCTCGTCGGGGTCGGCCGGCAGCATCTCGACGACGGCGGGCTCGACGCCGATCGGCTGGAGCGCATGACGGTCGTACGTCAGCATGTACTCGATATCGCCGGTCGTCGGATCGATGCCGTCGGGCGAGGCGGTGACGGTCAGCTCCACGGTGTCCCCGGCCAGGAGGCTATGGTCGGCGGCGAGACAGAAGATCGGGACCTCACGGACCGAATCGCGGCCGAAGCCCTGCAGCGGGATCGGCAGACGTATCGTACAGGGATCGATCACCCCGGCCAGCGCGGTGATCGAATATTCCTTCGGCTGAAGCGGTGCGAACTCGACGACGACCTCGAACGACTCTCCCGAATCGAGAACGACCGGGAAGGGAGGATTCGACGAGACGATCGTGAACGCATCCCCCAGATCGAGGAGACTGTCGACGGTGATCGCGGCCGGGGTCTCGCTGGTCACGGTGATCGTCAGCCTCGTGCTGCCGCCGACCGGCACGGTTCCGAAGACGCCGGGGGTCGAGGTGAGCACGGGATCGGCGACCCGCCCGACGATCGGCAGCCGGACCGTATCGCCGCACGGCTCCAGAACGATCTCAAGAACGGCGCCGAACGTTCCCGGACCGACCGGATCGAACGTCACCGGAATCTCCAGCGATCCGCCGCTGGAGATCGTGCTCCCGACCGGATCGACGGAGAGGGAGAACGGCCCGCCGGGACTCTGCACGATACGCGCCTCGGCCACGCCGGTCGGGACCGGACTGTCGCCGCTGTTGGCAAGGAGCGCGACCGCCTCCGATGCTCCGACGACGCAGCTCAATCTGGTCGGGAAGAGAAGTTCATGTTCGCTGAAGAGAATGACCGCCCCACGTTTCGTTCCCCGCAGATCGACGACGACGCTCTCTCCACACGGCTCGGTACGATAGACCAGACGTTCCGTCGCCTCCCCCGCCTTCACCGGGGCGAAGCGGATCGCCACCAGGACGCTGTCGCCGGCGGGAATATCTCTCGGAAGCGCGGGAGCAAGATGATCGACACCCGCCGTCCGCTCGAATAAAGCGAGCGTCATGACCTCCCCCCCCTTGTTGTGGAGAACGAACGTCGTGTCGAACGAGGTCATGCACTGCCCAAGCTCCGGAAGCTGAAGAAGGAGCGCCGAGGGCTCCACGACCAGATCGAAACGTCCCCCTCGCAGAACGATACGAAGCACGTCATCGCAGCCGGCGATGGTATAGGGGATCACGATCTCGCCGGTATCGAAGCCCGGAGTCGGGCGCGTATATCGCAATCGGATCTCCAGCGAGGCCCCCCCTTCCATCACGGCCGGGAGAAGCGAGGGATCGACCTGGGCGAACGGACCCGAAAGAACGGGCGACGCGACGGAGGCCGGGTCGGAGGTCGGATTGAACAGGGTCAGCGCGATTTCCGACGAGGCGTCGACCTCCCGGCACGCCGCGATCTTCGGAAAGTCGAGCTCGGCCGCTCCGGCGGTCAGGCCGCCGCGCTCCAGCCGTTCTCCGCGCAGCGTGGTCAGCGCCAAGACGTTGCAGGGGAGCCCTTCCCATGTCAGGAACGCCTGATGGAGACCGGCAGGGGCGGGAGGGGTGAAGCGGAGCGTCACCTTCCTGCTCTCGCCGGGCCCCAGCAGAATCGGCAGCCCGCCGATCACGGAGAAACCCGAGCCTTCAAGATTCGAAGGGAGAAGGGTCAGCGCCACCGTGCCGGTGTTGATCAGCGTGACGGTCGTATCGGAGGAGGATCCGCAGAAGGCGACCGGTGGAAAGGTTATCTCGCTTTCGGCGATCGCCACGCCGGCCGAGTCGACGGTCACCGTCAGCGGAATCGTGAACGGCTCGGAACATTCGCGGATCGATACGATCAACGTATCGCGATAGACTCTGCCCGCCGTCGTCCCCGCGGGAAAGACGACAAGACCGACGGCGACCGAATCGCGCTCCCTGATGGTGACCGGAAACTGCGGCGTCCGGGAGATCCTGAACGGACCTGCGCTCCCTCCCGCCAGCACGATATCCTCGGTCGTCACCGACCCGACGCCGGAGTTCCTGATGAAGACGTTCGTCGTGAAGCCCGCGTCATGACACGGCCTGACGACACGCATGGAGAAGGTCCCACCTGTGGTCGAGAGTGTCGGGGCCGCCCTTGCCGCATAGTAGGCGACCCTCAGGGGGTTCCCGGAAACCTGATCGTCCGTCTGGATGAGAAGGGTATCGCTGTACGACCTGTCGGAGGTTGGAAGGAACTCCACGATATACTGGATCGAATCCCCCGGAGGGACGGTTCGCGGCGGGTCGATCACCGGCCCCGTGCTCACCGGAGCGATCACCCTGAAGACCGGAGGCGTTCCCACGCGGAAGATCTGCGACGTCAGCACCAGAGGGCTTTCCCCCCTGTTGTAGACCCAGAACGTATCGCGTCGGCTCTTTTCGCAGCGGAGCGTGTCGAGATTGCGGGAGGGGGGGGCGACGGCGACAGGTCCGCTGCCGAACCTGAACCGCATCAGGAACGCGTCGGTCGGCGCGTCGACTCCCGTTTCGTTGAGCACACGGTCGAAGGCGAAGGGAGTGGTCGGAAGATTGCGTGACCCCGTGGTCCCCGTCACGTAGAGATCGCCGGAGGCGTTGACCGCGCTGATCCGGGCCATGATGTCGTCTCTGTTGCCGCCGATCACGCTCGCGTGCCGCAGGCTTCCATCCTGGCCGAGCTGCACGAACGCGAGATCGAGCCCCCCCCTCGGCCCCGAGGGGAGGGCATCGGCGGTTCTGGGGAAGGGGGGTGACGCCGTCGCCTCGGTATAGCCGCCGATGCAGGCGTTCCCTCCCCTGTCGACCTTGACCGTCATGGCGGCTCCCCGCCCGGTGGGGCCGATGTATCGGCTGTAGACCATGGTCGCGAGCAGGGGTCTGTCGAACTTGGTCGCGAACCACGACCCGGCCGGCTCGTTCATCGAGGAGGGGGACTGCGGGTAGTCCGGGGATGCCGTCTCGCCGACGATATGGACGCGGCCCGCGTCGTCGAGAGCTATCCCGTTCGGCTCGTCACGGTCGATGCCGCCGAAGAGGGTGCCGTAGAGAAGGCTCGTCGCGTCGTGCCGGAGTCGGAGGAGGAAGCCGTCTTTATCCCCTTTCAGGTTCCGGGAATAGGCGTCCGGCGTGGTCATGAAGTCGCCGGAGGAGGTCGATCCGGTGATGAACATCTCCCCTCCCGGCTCCATCGCCAGCGCGATCGCCCGATCGTCGGCGGTCCCGCCGAGATATGTTCCGTAGGCCAGCTCCCTTCCCGCGTCGAGCTTGAGCGCGAACGCGTCGGCCCCCCCGATCCGGTTCACGGCGACGGTTCCGGGGGTGATCGGGAAATCGATGGAGAGGGTCCAGCCGACCAGGTAGACGGCGCCGTTGAGGTCGAGTCCGATATCCTCCACATGATCTTCTCCTCTCCCTCCGATATATGTGGAGTTGAGAAGAGCGGTCCCGGTGGCGTTGAGCGTCAGCAGGAACCCGTCGGTGCCGCCGGGAGCGCTCGTCGTGTAGGCGCCGGAGGTGACGGGGAAATCGGTCGAGCTCGTCGTCCCCACGACGAACGCTTCGTTGCGCGCGTTGACGACGATCGAGGCGGGCTCGTCGCTCCCCCTGCCGCCGACGTAGGTCGAGTAGCGGAGCGTTCTGCCGGTAGGATCGAATCGGGAGACGAAGAGATCGGAGGTCTGGGTGAGCTGATCCTTCAGCGAACGCTGGTATGCTCCGACGGTGGTCGGGAAGTCGGCGACCGAACGGGTGAAGCCGGTGACGTAGATGTCGCCGTCCTCGCCGATCGTCGTCCCTCTTCCCCCTTCGGCCCCCACCCCGCCCAGATAGCTGCTGAAGGCGAGCGTGGGATCGATCACCAGTTCGAGCGTCGGATCGTAGTCCCCTACCAGGAACCCAAGTCCCCGATCGTCGAGAATATATCGCGATGAGACGGTCACCCTGCGCCCGTTCCTTACCTGATAGCAGTACGGCGGCTCCTCCCTGAGCACCCCGACCGACGTCCGCACGCTGAGCGCCCCCTCCGGTTCGATCGACAGGCCGGTCGCGCCGTCGTACGACAATCGTATCGCATCGGGATCGGCTCCGGGAGCTACCAGCAGATCGTACTTCAGTCCCTCCCCCTGGCGACGGAAACGCGCCGTGACGCCGGGAGCGACCTCCTCCATACGGACCGCATCGAAGATTCCGGCCGTGAAGCCGCGTGGGCCCCCCGGACCGAGGAAGCTCACGTTCCCCGGCAGCCGTCCCTCGCCGGCCGTCCGACGGACGGCGCCCGACCCGAACGACACACGGATCAGATGTCCCCCTTCCGGCCCCGCCAGATCATACAGAATCCCCCCCGTCCCGAACCAGACCCGGAGCGGCCCCCGCTCGTACATGAAACGCGCCTCCGGGCGCCACTGGCCGGCGTTCTCGATGAAACCGGGAGCGGAGAGGGGAGCATCCGGCGTCTGCGCAACCGAGGTCGCGGGAAGAATCGCGATCACGATGAAGAGAATCGACGCGAGAAACACCCACCAGACACGATAGAACGCCCTCCCCGCCGCCGATGAACCGGCGGCGACGCGGTCGAACGCTTCATATCGTAATCGATGACTCACGATCCTTCTTCCTTGATCGGGGTTCGTACTTCGATGATCACCGTGCGGCAGTGGGCCCGTCCCTCCGGCGTGGAGTAGGGAAACCGCTGTCGTTCCCCCCCTTCGTCGCTCACGATCAGCATGACGTTGCGGGGGATGTAGGTCCGGAAGATCCTCGCCGCTTCGCGCGCGCGCGCGTTCGCCAGGTCGCGATTATACGACGATTCCCCAAGCGAGTCGGTATAGCCGGTGAACCGGAGGAGGGCCCCCGCCTTGATGTTGGAGGAGATCGCCCGCAGAAGATGGTTGTCCGCCTCGCTCACCTTCCGGCTGTCGAAGTTGAAGAGGAGGAGCGAATAGGTCTCGACCAGACTGTCGTTCTCGAAAACGACACCGGTATCGCGGCGCGATGTGTAGCGCACATCGACGTCGCGCGGGACGATGGTCGCCTGCTGCCCGGCGCTGTCGCGGACGAGGAGACGGTAGGCCAGGCGCATCGGGAGCGTGGGAAGGTCGCCGGAGTCGCTGCGCCAGTTCCAGACGATCGAGTCGGGAAGGGCCGATCCCCCCCTGAACGCCTTCCACGGCCTGCGACTCTCCTTCACCTCCAGCAGCCACTCCTTCAGCCCCGCTTCCGTTTCCACCTTGGGATAGAAGGTGATCGCCGGGGGATTGGCGTCGCGCCGCGTATGGCGACGAACCACCGGGCCGGTGATGTTCGGCTCATCCGAACTGATCTCCACGCGCGAGTTCTCCTCGAACCCCTCGACCACCGTCTCGCGCGACGCATTCGGCGGCATCCCCCCGCCCCGCACGCTGATCCGCCGCGGGGAGATCTCCCAGACGTTGACGATATAATCGCGGATCGATTCGGCGCGGCGTTTCGTCAGCTCCCGGTCGCTCTCCCGCCCGTTGCGGTATCCCGTAAGGGTCAGCTTCGCGTCCGGATAGCGGGTCATCCGGTAGCCGATGATGTTGAGGATATGACGATAAACGTCGAGCGCGGAGCCGACCAGCTGGTCGTAGCCGAAATACTCACGCTCTCCCGTTGCGATACGTTTGTACCGCCCCTCCAGCTCGTAGCTGTTGTGAGCGAAGTAGACCTGATTGAGAAGCGGAAGATATTCGATCGAATCGCTCTCCCGTATCGTCACCCGCACCGTATCGGGATCGGTGGTCATGACCGGTCTCAGGACCGGATTGCCGACGATCGGGGTGTCGGGAGGAACTATCGGATCGGGAGGCTTCACGGAGTCGGGAGCCCGCTCCGCAGGGAACCCGAAGCGGAGAGCGAGACCGAACGTGAGAGAGGCGGAGCGGAGCGATCCATCGGAAAGCTCCCCCGTGATCGGCAGAGAGAAGGAGATCTCCGGGGAGAGAAGCGAGGCGCGGGAGATGGGAACATCATACGAGGCTCCGGCCGTGGCCCCGAGGCTCAGAGGAGCCGGAGCGTGGATCTCTCCGCTCATGATCCTCTGCTCCCGCTTCCCTTCCGCGAAGAGGAGATCATCCGGAGCGACGGCGACCTGGGTGTAGGTTTCATCGAGGCCGAGCGTCCGCGCCAGGTCGAGACCGAGACGGAGACCGAAGCGCCCCGACACCGGATAGAGCACCCCGACCCCGAGATCGAGCGAGCTTCGCGTGACCGAGAGGACATTGCGGATGATCGCACGCGCCTGACCGACTCCCCCCGTCCCCAGCACCGGCCCCGCGTCGAACTCGCGCGTCAGCTCCCCCTTCTCCAGCAGCAGACCGAGCCGCGCCTGGAGCGTGAGTCCCGCGGCCGAGGGGAGTTCGAACAACCCGCCGAACGCCAGCCTGCTCCCCGCGCCGCCGTCGAAGTCGGTGCAATCCTCGAAACCGGGGATGGAGAGTGAGGAGAAGAGGAATGTCGGGCCGATCCCCCCGAAGGCTCCGAACCGGAACGGCGGAGGCGCGGCCGAACTATCGGGCTGCGCAAACGCCTCCGTCGCCGCGATCACAAGGATCGCGGCGCAGAGGAACGTCCATCCATATCGTTGACGTCGGCGCACGAATTGGTCGAAGGATCGAATCGGAAACCGGAGCGACACGGGAAGATGCATCGGGAATCGTTATCCGGAAACTGCCGTACGAATCCGCATAATCGTTCCCCGGCGTCATCCGTTCCGGGACCGATGTTCCGTCAGGCCGGCACGCCGAGCGTCAGCAGGAGAAACGCGTATTCGAACGCCAGGTCACGCAGATAATCGTACCGACCGGAGGGACCGCCGTGCCCGGCTCCCATGTCGGTTTTCAGCAGAAGAAGGTTGTCGTCGGTCTTGAGCACACGAAGCTTCGCCACCCATTTCGCCGGCTCCCAGTAGGAGACACGCGGGTCGTTGAGCCCCGCCGTCACGAGAATGTTCGGGTACTCCTGCGCCGCGACGTTGTCGTACGGCGAATACGATCGGATATACTCGTAGAAGACCTTGTCCCCCGGATTCCCCCACTCCTCGTACTCCCCGACGGTCAGCGGGAGCGACGGATCGGACATCGTGTTGACCACATCGACGAACGGCACATTGGCGATGACCGACGCGAAGAGATCGGGCCGCATGTTGATGACGGCGCCCATCAGCAGTCCTCCGGCGCTTCCCCCCTTGATCGAGAGCCGCGAAGGGGAGGTGTATCCCCGTTCGATCAGCATCTCGGCAGAGGAGATGAAATCGGTGAACGTGTTCTTCTTGTTCAGGAACTTCCCCTGTTCATACCAGGCGCGTCCCATCTCCTCCCCCCCGCGGATATGGGCGATGGCGTAGACGAACCCGCGGTCGAGCAGGCTGAGGATATTGGAGGAAAATATCGGATCGATACTGTGACCGTAGGAGCCGTAGCCGTAGAGGAGCGCCGGGTTCCCGCCGTCGAGCCGGATATCGCGCCGATGGACCAGCGAGACCGGGACCTCCACGCCGTCGGGCGCCTTCGCGAACAATCTCTCGGTATGATAGAGTGAGGGATCGAACTCCCCCAGCACCTCGGTACGCTTCAGCAGCTCCGAGTTCCTCGTCCTGAAGTCGAACGAGTAGACCGACATCGGCGTGACCAGCGAGGTGTAGAGGAACCTGTACGTCTCCGTATCGAATTCGACGTTCCGCTCCGGTATCACAGTGTAGACCGTCTCCGGATGCTCGATGTAATAGTCGCTCCCATCCTCCAGACCGAGCACGCGGAACCGTGTGGTTCCCCTGTGCCGTTCCATCACCATCAGAACATCCTTGAACTCGTCGACGTCCAGAATGCGCGTGTCGGCGCGATGCGGGATGATCTCGACCCAGTTCTCCTTCCCCGGAGCGTCGACCGGCGTACGGACCAGCCGGAAGTTGACGGCATCGTCGTTGGTGACCAGATAGAAGAACTCTCCATGATGAGCGGCGCCGTACTCGACCCCGTTCACGCGCGGCTGAAGGACCCTGAAGGCCCCCTCCGGCTCGTCGGCAGAGAGAACCCGCACTTCGGAGGTGATCTGGCTGTGCGATCCGAGCAGAATAAATCGTTCGCTTCGCGATGTATGAACCGAGAGGATGTAGGCTTCATCCTCTTCGTGGAAGACCATCTCATCGCCGGTCGGGTCATCCCCCAGTCTGTGCCTGAAGAGCTTGAACGGACGCCGCGCATCATCGAGCGTGATGTAGAAGAGGGTGGCGCCGTCGTTCCCCCAGGCGATGTTGCCGGAGGTGCCCTGGATCGATTCCGGGAAGAGCTCTCCGGTCTCCAGGTTCACGATCCGGAGTGTGAAGCGCTCGTCGCCGCTCGTCTCGGCCGCGTAGGCCAGCAGCCGCTGGTCGGGGGTGAGACGCATCGCGGCGAGTCTGAAGTAGGAATGTCCCTCCGCCAGCGCGTTCTCATCCAGGATGATCTGTTCGGCGGCCTCCGGGTCGAAGGCGCCGTCGGGACCGGCGGGCTTCCTGCAGTGGATGGAGTACTGCTTCCCCTCCTCGGTCCGGGAGTAGTAGTAATAGCTCTTTTTCCGATACGGCACCGAGAGATCGGTCTGGTTGATCCGACCGAGCATCTCGTCGTAGAGCCGCTCCCGCATCTCGCGCGTCGGGTTCATCACCGCCTCGGTGTAGGCGTTCTCCGCCTCCAGGTAGGCGATGACCTCCGGATCGCTCCTCTCCCTGAGCCAGAAGTAGTCGTCGGTTCTTGTATCGTCGTGAGCCGTCAGCACGTTCTGAATCACACGCGCCGTCGGCGGTCCTATCGTATTGAGCCCTTCCATGAAAACGTCCCTTTTCCGTTATGATCCTGCGCTTTGTTTCTGCGCCACCCAGTTCCTCACGTTCGCCTCGAGCGCGTCCAGCGGCAGCGCGCCGCTGCCGAGAACCGTATCGTGGAAGCCACGGATATCGAAGGCGTCGCCGAGTTCGCGCTCCGCGTAGGCACGCAGTTCCCTGATCTTCAGCTCACCGATCTTGTAGGCGAGCGCCTGGCCGGGCCAGGTGATGTAGCGGTCGACCTCCACTTCGATATCGTGGTCGGTCTTCCCGGTATTTTCCTTGAAATATCGTATTGCCTGATCACGGCTCCAGCCGAGTTCGTGGATGCCGACATCGACCACCAGCCGCACCGCCCGCCACATCTCGTAGGTGAGCTGGCCGAACTTCGAGTAGGGGTCCTTGTAGAATCCCATCTCCGTTCCCAGGCTTTCGGAGTAGAGCCCCCACCCTTCCACGAAGGCGGTATAGCCCCCTTCCTGCCTGAACATGGGGAGACCTTCAAGCTCCTGCGCTATGGCGATCTGGAGGTGATGACCGGGGACAGCCTCATGAAGCGCCAGCGCCTCCATCTCCCATTTCGGCCGGGCCTTCAGGTTGTAGGTGTTGGCGTAGAAATATCCGGGACGGCCCGCCTCCAGTGAACCGGGGTTGTAGTAGGCGGTCGTCTGCGATTTCTCGGAATACGACGGAATCGGGATCACCCCGTACGGCAGTCTCGGCAGCCTGCCGAAGAGACGGATCAGTTCGGGATCGGCGCGCTTGCATATATCGCGATAGCCCGCAAGCAGGCTTTCGGCGTCCTTATGGAAGAATTGCGGATCGGTCCGGAGGAAATCGAGGAACTCCTGGAAGGAGCCCTTGAAACCGGTGGTTGCGATCACCTTCTCCATCTCCCCCCGTATTCTGGCGACCTCCTTCAACCCGATCTCGTGGATCTCCCCCGGGGAGAGGTTCGTGGTCGTCTGGCGCCGCACCGCGCTGGCGTACCACTCATGCCCGTCGGGCATGGCGCTCATGCCGATCGTCTCACGGGCTCCGGGGATATAGACGTCGGCGACGAAATCGTGCAGCCGCTTCACGGCGGGTTGCAGCATCGTGCGATAGATTTCGACCGCCTCGGCGCGCAGTTTCTCATGCCGGCCCGAATCGACGGTCGACGGGAACTTCCTGAACGACATGAGGAGGGGCGAATCGAGCGGGTCGTCGGCAAGGAGCGCCTCGATCTGCGCGGGAACATCTCGTAGAACGATCCGTGGAGGAGTGATGCCGCGCCGCAGTCCCTCCTTCATCAGCTCCATATCCTGATCGATGACGGCCGGAAGCCCGCGAAGTCTGCTCAGGATATCGTCGTAGGTGACGCCCGAGCTTGTCGACATCGCGAGGAGAAGGCTCGGGGCCGACTGATGGATGCCGCCGAGCTGATTGAGCGCCATGTATTCGCCGTGGAAGCGTTCGTCGGCGATCCCCTGTTCCAGATCGCGCCGGAAGAGATCGTAGCTCAGTCGGTCGACGTCGTTGAGAGCGGTTCGATCGATCGCATCGAGAGCTTTGAGTGTGTTCCGCGCAACCTCCCGGCGGCTCTGCATGGCGGCCTGCGAATTATCGGTCCAGCGGCCGTGTCCCCCATGCCAGCCGACCCATGTACCCCATTCGGGATATTCGTTCATGTTCCGGGTCCAGTCGGCATCGAAGAGCCGCTGAAGCCGTGCCGAATCGGTGGTCGCGGCGTCGCCGGTGATCCCCACGGACCCGCCGCCGCCGTGCTGCGCCACGGCGGCTGTCGATACGGCGAGCGTCAGCAGAAGACGGAGAGATGCGTGCCTCATCTGAATCGGTGTTGGATTCCGGAAAAGGAGCTGAATTCGGCGGTAAATATACGCAGGAACGGGGCCTCAGCGCGGCGCGGCCCTGTTGATCTGAAGGTTGAAGTCGGGAGAGCCGACGGCGCCGTAGAGCCGCACCCAGAGCGGAAGCCACATCTCCGTCCCGCGCGCGGTGGTGATATCTCCCAGATCGATAATGTTTTCCCTCTTCCAGCCGAACCAGTCGACGAGGAAGCCTTTCACGCTCTCCTTTGCCTCGGCATCGTTCCCTCCCACGAACACGTTGTGATCGCCGGCGACGAGCGAGGGATCGGCCATGACGGCGCAGGTCATGGTGTTCAGCGTCTTGACGACCTTCGCGCCGGGAAACTCGCGCTGGATCTGTTCGCCCAGGGAATCGGTGTTGCAGACGGTGAGTGACGGAGGAAAGCCCTGCGAGAAGTCGAGCGGGTTGGAGATGTCGAGGAGGATCTTCCCTTCCAGGTTCTCCGCCCCCGCCAGCCCGAGCGCCTCGAGCGAGGCCGAGCCCTTGGTGCAGTTGAGAACCACATCACCGAACGCCGCGGCCTCGGCAAATGTGCCGACCGAGGCTCCATCGCCCGCCGACTCCGCCCACCCCATCCCCTTCTCGCTCTCCCGCGTGCGTGATCCCATCATGACCTGATGTCCCCCCTGTACAAGCCGGGTTCCGAGCGCGGCGCCGACGACGCCGGTTCCAAGGATTGCGATCTTCATGGTTGCTCCTGTTGGTTGTGTCCGCTTCGTTCTTCGTTGAATGAGAACGGGTGCAATCTACGGCGGCAACAGGAGTCGAAATATCAACCGGTAGTTTTCCTCCACAAAACTTTTGCAGGCGTCGGTATTGATCAGCGACCACGGTCACATCGAACGATATCGCCTGCGAAGTTCACCATCCTGCTCCGGAGGCGAACCCACACTATCCCTCCCTTGAATCAACAATACGATCTAATTAATATAGATGAACTCCATCCCCTCGGTCGGCAGCGGGAGCTTGATATATGTGCCGGCTTCGAAGATCGGGCTGTGATCCGTCAGGAACGTTCCGCTTGCATAGGGGATCAGAATGGCCCCGGCGAACGGGGTAGCGGTGAGGCCGTAATGATGCGTCTTCTTCGTTCTGTCGAAGAGATAGGTCGGGCCGATATCCGCCCCGACGAGCCTGTACGATCCCTGCGCGCCGAGATGGAGTTTGGTGAAGGTGGGAGTGTAATCGAGATCGAGAACGAACCCCTTGGAGGAGAGCTCGTCGTTGATGAAGGTGAAGCTGAATTCCAGTCCCCATGTGAAGCCGCCTCCCTCCCCGAACGTGTATCCCAGCTTGACTCCGGGGCTGACGCATCTATACCAGTCCGACTGCGCATGAGCCGGGATGAAGGCGACGACCACGACTACGGCAGTTGCGATGACGATTGCCCGGATACTCATAATCGTTCGACGATACTTGTATGGATGCTCGTTCGTATATGTCCGCCGCAGGCCGGCGGCCCCCACGTTCCGCCTCATCGACATCCATCTTCAGGGGACGTAACGGAAGCATGTGGCGGCGGAACGAAGACGACTGAGACATACCATTCTTCCCTTTCGACGAAGAGCATGACGGCGCCCGGAATCATATCGATTTCGTTCTAATGGAAATCGAGGAAGAGCCCTCCTGCGGTCGGCATCGGCAGCTTGCCGTAGGCGCCGGCCTCAAAGATCGGGTCGCGATCCACCAGGTACGTGCCGCTGACATAGGGCATCAGGAGGGCTCCCACGAACGGTGTGGCGGTCACACCGAAATGATGGGTCCCCTTCGTTCTGTCGAAGAGGAGGGTCGGGCCGATCTCCCCCCCGACGAACAGGTACGATATCTGGCCGCCGACGTGCAGTTTGGTGAACGTGGGGGTGAAATCGAGATCGAGGACAACCCCGTGGGAGGAATATTCCAGATCGGTAAGGGTGTAGCTGAGCTCCACCCCCCAGGTGAAGCCGCCCCCCTCTCCGAACGTGTATCCCAGTTTGATCCCGGGATTGACGTAATCGTGCCAGGTCTCCTGCGCCCGTGCCGGAATAAAGGCAAACAGAAGTATTGCTGCGGCGATGGTGACGGCTCGGATGTTCATAATCGTTCTCCGCGATCTCATATTCTCTTCCACACCCGCCGAAGGTCGGCGACATCGGCGTTCAACATCATCGACATCCATCTCCCGGAAACGTAACGGGAGCGCATTGTGCAGATATGAGTGAGATCGAAGCAGAAGTGGTGAGAACGAAGACGACCGAAACGAAGACGACCGAAACGAAGACGACCGAAACGAAGACGACCGAAACGGAGACGACCGAAACGGAGACGACCGAGTCGAGAAATGAGGAACAACCACCGATATCGGCTCCCGCAGGGAGCACCGGCATGTAGCCCGGCACGATACAAATGTCTTTACGCGACGCAGGTGCGTACCGGTCTTCGTTTCCGCAGAAGGGAAGACCGGCACGCACCTGCGTCGCTAAAGATTATTATGGGGAAATGCCGCTGCTACATCCGGTTCGCCCCTACAGGGCCGGAAGAGGGTGCGGGGGTCGTTGATCCTCACATTGCAGCGCACATATCAACATCCCGACACGACACAAGCCGCGTCCTTCAATTGCGGCCCTGCTCGTTAATTGATCGCAACGAGCTCGATCTCGAAGACGAGATCCTGGCCGGCGAGCGGGTGGTTGGCGTCCAGGGTGACGGTGGAGTCGGTGACGTCGATGATGACGACCGGAATGACATGCTCGTCGGCCTGCACCTGGAGCTGCTGTCCCACCTCGGGCTCGAAATCCGGGGGGATCTCGTTTCTGTCCACGACCTGCACAAGTTCCTCGTCACGCTGCCCGTAGGCGTCGTCGGCGGAGATCACCTCCGTCTTCTGGTCACCGGGGTTCATCCCCACCACTGCCTTCTCGAAGCCCGGGATGACGTGCTCCGCGCCGATCGTGAACTCGAGCGGAGAGCCGTCGACCGAGGAGTCGAAGACCGTGCCGTCCGTGAACCGTCCGGTATAATGCACCTTCACCGTATCGCCCTGCTTTGCGCCTGCCATTGATATCCACCTCGTTAATGAGTGTTGTTTCGATGCTCTTTTCGATGTCGGCCCCCCGCCGGCATGATCCGCTCATCACGCAACCATGCCGGGCGGGAACGGGTTCCCTGCGGAGGGAATCCCTCCGCAGGGATCAGATCATTCCCGGCTCCAGCTCCGCGACGACCCGCCGCGAGATCAGAAGACGATGTTCCTCCGGGTCCCAGTCGCTGAAATCTCCCTTCCGCCTGAACGGTATGAACCCCGCGTCGCGGATGTTGTGCTCCATCGAGCCGGAGTTCATCCGGTAGGTGGTGCCGGAGGCGGAGACGACGTTCTCCTCGAACATCACCGACCCGAAATCGTCGGCGCCGTAGTAGAGGGCCGCCTGCCCGATATCCGGTCCCTGCGTGACCCACGAGCACATGATATGCCGGATGTTGTCGAAGAAGATCCGGCTGATCGCCTGGATGCGGAGATAGGTTGCCCCGGACTGGTCGTAGCTCTTCATCTTCTGGTCCTCCCCCTTCTGGTAGGGCCAGGTGATGAAGACCATGAAAGGGTTCGCCTCGTCCTGAAGCTGCCGGATCTTCGACATGTGGGCGAACTTGTCGCGCGTCGTCTCCCCCATGCCGTAGAGCATCGTGACCGACGCCTTCATGCCGAGCTTTCCGACCTGCCGCATCACCTCCAGCCAGATCGCGGAACGACTTTTCTTGTAGGAGACGCGCCGCCGCACCCTGTCCACCAGGATCTCGGCCCCCGCCCCCGCGAGCGTATCGAGCCCCGCCTCGCGCAGCGCGCGCAGCACGGCCTCGATCTCGTCGGGGGTCTTGTTCGGGCAGAGCCCCAGGATCTCGTCGGCCGAGAGGTTGTTGAGCTGGATCTGGGGCCACTCGCTCTTCATCCAGCGGAAGAGGCTCGTGTAATATTCCAGCGGCAGGTTCGGGTTGACCCCTCCCTGCAGCAGCACCTGAACGCCGTCGGCATCCGCCAGCTCATCCATCTTGTGACGGATCTCTTCTCGCGTCAGGATATATCCTTCGTCGAACCCTTTTCTGCGCGGGTCGTCGCTTCTGTAGAAGTTGCAGAAGCCGCAGTCGACGTTGCAGACGTTGGTGTAGTTGATGTTGCGGGCGACGATATAGGAGACGCGCCCGCCGGGATTCATTCGCGTTCGGATAGTATGAGCGACCTCCCCGAGCTCGGCCAGGTCCGCCTCCTCGTAGAGCCTGTCGGCGTCGTGGACGGAGATCCGCCTGCCGGAGTCGGCGCGGCTGAGGATCCGATCCACACCGTAGCTGCGGCTGTAGGGGACGACCTCCGGGACGAAGGCGCCGAACGTGCCGGGCCCGGTTCTCGCCCCCATCGGCGCGAACTCCACCCGGGCGTCGGGGAGCAGACGCTGGTTGCCGGCGATCCTGAAGAACTCCTGCATGCCGTACCAGGCCGGCTTGTTCAGGTTGAACTGGATTCGCTCGTCGAGATAATCGGCCACCTCGGCGCGCGGGCTGCCGTGCTCGGCCGACCATGCGTCGATGATCTGATGCTTCCGCGCGATGCCGTCCCAGAACCGCCTGTTGATCCGCTCCACCAGATCGGGGGTGAGGACGCCGGGCTGCGCCGCCCAGACGGCGAAGACGAACGGCTCGCCGGTCAGTCGCTTCCAGGCGTCGGCGAGGTCATGACGGTATTTGAAGCGCTTCGACTTCTGGAACGCGATATCGGCGATCAGCAGGCCGGCGTCGGTTCCCCCCACGTGCTCCGGGATCTTGTGTCCCGACAGACGAATGAAGGGGAGATCCCCCTTCCCCACCGAATCGAGGAAGATCTTCGCCAGCACGACGGAGGTGCGGCTGGCGTCGTCGACGTAGAGGCGTTCGATCGAGTCGATCGGGGACTCGCTGACGATCACGACCGACTCGACCCTGCCGTTGGCGCCGATGCAGGGACCGGGAACGATCTCCAGCCCGCCGATCTCGGCCACGGCGGCCACCGGGAGCAGGGCGATCTCCGCCTCCTTCTCCATCATCCTTCTGGCCCCTTCGCTCGGGACGACGTACTCGAACTCGAACATATCGTCCTCCGCCATTTCGATGGTCAGAGGAAGCGAGTTGAGGAAGTCGGCGGCGACGACCCGGATCTTCCTGCGGGGACGCGGATGCGCGCCCGATGCGTGCGGGCGCGGCGTCTCCTCCCCGGAATGCTCCGGGTGCGACAGATCATCGGTGGAGTCGTGCCCGTTCGTGAACGGGATATCTGAATTCGATATATCTGGCATGTTCATGGCTCCTGTTCGGAATGAGTCTCGTGTCTCCGGTCAGGTGATGTCGGCGATTTCAGCGGTCGCCCTCTGTTCGAAGAAGGCGTCGAGCGGCACGCCGTTCCAGCGCGCCTCGTCGATCCTCTCCCGGATCCCCTTCACCGTCGGGAGGGGAGGGCGCGCGGGGGTCGGGGTCATCACGGTCAGTTCCGTTCCTCCGGTCGCGGGGCGCTCGCTGAAGAGAGGATCGCCGACCGATATGGTCGGATCGATCGTGTCGGCGCCGTAGCTCAGGGCAACGTAGGCGATCTCCGCCGTCACCAGCGCGGGGGGGACGGCTATGTGCGCGATGTTGTCCAGAAAGATGCGGGCGATCGCGACCGCGCGAAACGTCTGCGATGCCGTCGGCGACGAGAGGTAGAACTCCCGCACGTTCATGTTGTGGACGGCCATCGGGACGAACTGGAGGAAGCCCCCGGTCTCGTCCTGGAGCGATCGTATCGCGTCGAGATGGGCTGCGTACGCCTCCGGGTGATCCTCCACCGTATAGACCATCGAGGCGCCGGAGCCGATCCCGAGGATATGCGCCGCGCGATGGACCGCAAGCCATTCCTGCGCCCCCATCGCCCGCGGCGCCGACGCCGAGCGGAGGGCCGGATCGAACAGCTCCGCCTCGTTCCCGTTCAGGAAAAAGGGAGAAGCTGCACGAAGCGTCGACAGGACCTTCCCGACCGGGGTCGATTCACGCTCCGCAAGACGGGCAACGAACCCGGCGGAGATGAACGGGACCGCCGGCGTCGCCGAGCGCGCCAGAGCGCGGAAACGCTCCTCCCACACCTGCAACGGTTCATCCTCCGACGCGCACCCGACCGCAAGCCCCACGGCCCCTTCGCGCATCACGGCCGAGCCGGAGGAGGCATCGGCATACGATACGGGATCGAGCGCCCTGAAGAAGGCGCGGCGTCCGAACTTCCGTTCGCGGGGAATCCGGGCAAGGCGGGCCAGGGACGTCAGGTCGCGCACGCCGAACAGGTCGCGGCAGTCCTCCGTCGAGATCCGCTCCCCCCGCTCCAGCCGGGCACGGACGCGGTTGATCAGTTTGGTCTGGTGATCGGATTGCATGCTTCTCTATCGAAATCTATCGAGAATTGATATATGTGGTTCTACTCTCCCCACCGCCTGCTCAGCCGCAGATCGATCTCCAGATGATTCAGGATCTTCTGCAGCACGAAGTCTATCAGGTCGTCGAACGTCTTCTGTCCGCCGTAGAACCCCGGCATCGCCGGCAGGATCGTGACACCCGCCTCGGCCAGGGTCAGCATGTTCCGCAGATGGATCGCGGAAAGAGGCGTCTCGCGCGGGACGAGGATCAGCCGCTTCCGCTCCTTGATCGTCACCCCGGCCGCGTGATGCATCAGGTTCTGGTCGATGCCGTGCGCGATCGAGGCGACGGTGCTCATCGAGCATGGGACGATGATCATCTGCGCGGCGCAGTTGGAGCCGGAGGCGAACGGCGCGTTGTAGTTCCGGTTGTTCCAGACCGTGAGACGATCGGCGAGCCTGTCGTCCGCTCCCTCCAGCCTCCACGAGCCCTCCGTCGGAGGGCTCACGCCGCATTCCTGCTCCAGCACCTGCCGGGCCGCATCGGACATCACCACGTCGACCCGTCTGTAGTATCGCGGGAGGATATTCAACAGCCGAAGGGCATAGATCCCCCCCGATCCCCCCGCCAGCCCCACCGTGATCGACGGTCGCTCCACGATATGAGATTCCCCGCCCCCCCCCTCGCTCATTCCACCTCTCCGATGTAGAGGAAGGCGATCCCGCCGAAGAGCGGTTCCCACTTCGTGGTCCTGAAGCCCGCCTGACGCATCAGAGCGTCGAAGGCGGCTCCGGAGGGGAAGCGGGCGGCCGATTTCGTGAGATAGTCGTAGGCGTCCCGCTTGCCGCTGAGGAGCCCGCCGACCATCGGAATAATCGTATTCGAATAGAACCTGTAGACCGCCCCGAAGAGCCCCGCCGGCTGGCCGAACTCGAGAACGATCGCGCGTCCCCCCGGCCGCACCACCCGCTTCATCTCCCGCAGCGCCTTCACCGGATCATCGACGTTCCGGATGCCGAAGGAGATCGAGGCGACATCGAACGAGTTGTCCGCATAGCGGAGGTTCATCGCGTCGCCGACATCGAAGGTGAGATTGGGACGGTGGTTCTTGGCCCGCGCCCGCGCCTGCTCGATCATATCCGCGCAGAAATCGACGCCGACCACCGACCCTTTCGGGCCGACGGCATCGGCGAAGAGAAGGGCGATATCGCCGGTGCCGGTCGCCAGGTCGAGCACCCTCCCGTCGCGGGGCGCCCGCGCGTCGCGGACGAGTTTCCGTTTCCAGAGTCTGTGTACCCCGAGCGACAGGACGTCGTTTCCAATATCGTAGCTCTCCGAGATCTCGGAGAACATCAGGCGGATCTGTTCGGACATCGCTTCTCCATGAGCTGTGACCGGTCGCAAAATGACGAATCTCGGCGGAGCTATGCTTACCAAATTGTTAGATATCGACCTGAAGTGCGGTCGAAACGCTCCCAAGGTTCCCGCCCGACCCTCGGACAATATCAAACTGAGACACTACCGATCACCGGTTCAGGATGACGATCTTTTCGATGCTCCGTTCCCGATCGACCGTCAGCTCCACGATATAGGTTCCGGGCCTCAGATCCCCCGACTCGAAATCGATCGCGTATCTCCCCGGCTCCATCCAGGTCTCCTCCAAGGGAACCGCTACCCGGCGACCGAGAGGATCGAACACCCGAATCGAGACCGCGCCCGATTGCGTCACACTGAACCGCAGTTCCGCCGTTGTGGAAAAGGGATTGGGAATTGCGTCGATCCTTCCCCTCATTCTCGTCGCCGAGGTCAGCCGCCGCGCCTTCGCCATCC